>NZ_JAXHOL010000006.1:0-54318 GCF_034519335.1 Rhodoferax sp. | reverse complement strand
AATGAATCCTGAGACACAGCTGGCCAACCCAACCGGCGGGTAACTGCAGCAGGCAGCTATTGAAGTGGCCAGCATCACAAAATTCTCGCTACTAAATCAGGAGCTACTCGCGCAATATCCACAAGGGCTAGCTGCCAATCTCATTCATAAATCAGGCAAAGTCCGCGTCCAACACCACCCGGTAGCGTGCGTTGCCGCTGCGCAGGTGGTCTAGCGCATCGTTGACCTTGGACATGGGGAAATGCTCCACCTGGGGCGCGATTCCGTGGCGGGCGCAAAACTCCATCATCTTCATCAGCGTGACGGGCGATGGCGTGGGGGATGCCGAGATGCTGCGCTGCCACGACAACAGGCCGCCCGTGCGCACTTTCATCGCCTCGGTCACTACGCCCACCATGTGCATACGACCCTTGGGGGCCAGCGTGCCGATGAGCGCATCCCACTCCAAGCTGGCGCCAACGGTGACCAACAAAAAGTCCAGCTTGCCGGCGTAGGCCTTGAGCTCTTTCACATCCACGCTGGACACGGTGCGGTGCGCACCCAAGGCCAAAGCTTCGTTGCGCTTGGAGGCGCTAGAGGTAAACGCGGTCACATCGCAACCCCAGGCCTTGGCAAACTTCACTGCCAAGTGGCCCAGGCCGCCAATGCCGACCACGCCGACGCGGTCGGTGGGTTTGATGTCGTGAATCACGAAAGGCAAAAACGCCGTGCCACCACCACACATGAGCGGGCCGGCAGACGCTGCATCCAGCCCTGCGGGCAGGGGCAGCGCCCAGCTCCAGTGGGCGCGCAAGCGGTCGGCAAATCCGCCATGGCGGCCGATGATGGTGGGCTGGCGCGTGCCGCACAGGTTTTGCTCGCCACCCATACAAAAGTTGCAGTGTTGGCAGCTACCGCTGTGCCAGCCAATGCCGACGCGCTGGCCCACGCTGCGGCCCTTGGCGTTGGCGCCTAATGCGACGATGGTGCCGACTACCTCATGGCCCGGTACCAAGGGGTAGCTGGCGGGGAACCATTCGCTGTCCACCATGGCCAGGTCAGAGTGGCACACGCCGCAGTACTCCACGGCAATTTCGACGTCTTCGTCGCCCAGCGTGCCGGGGTCAAAGTCCAGGCGCTCCAAGGGGGCGCCGCTGCGCTGGGCGGCCCAACCGCGAAATGTTGTCATGGGAATCCTTCGTCCAAAAAACCGATCAATGCGGGCAGGGTACAACGAAGCGCGCCACGGGCCCAGCCCCGCTGTAACCCACGGGACTGGGCACCAAGCCGGTGCGAACGGGCGGATAATCGCCCCGCACTTTGCTGCCCCTCCCATTCGACCAACCTGACCAAGAACCCACCATGCACCGTGTCGCCATCAGCAGTACCGGCCTGTTTACGCCGCCCGACGTCATCACCAACGCGGAGCTGGTGGCCTCGTACAACCAATACGCGGCGCTGCAAAACGCCCAGTTCGCGGACGAGATTGCTGCGGGTACGCGCACCGCGCTGGTCGACTCCAGCGTGGAGTTCATTGAGAAAGCATCCGGCATTCAGCGCCGCTATGTGATGGAGAAAACCGGCGTACTGGACCCGACCCGCATGCGCCCGCATTTCACCCCGCGCGCGGACAACGAGTTGTCACTGATGGCAGAGATTGCGGTAAAGGCCGCGCAGGCAGCACTGGACGCAGCTGGCAAAACGGCCGCCGATGTGGATGGAGTGTTGTGCGCCGCGGCCAATATGCAGCGGCCTTACCCGGCCATGGCGGTGGAGATACAAACGGCGCTAGGCGTGAACGGCTATGGGTTTGACATGAACGTGGCTTGCTCGTCGGCCACGTTTGCGTTGGAGCAGGCTTACAACGCGATACGCTGCGGCAGCGCCCGCGCGGTGTTGGTGGTGAACCCCGAGATCACTTCGGCCCACCAGGCGTGGATTGACCGAGACTGCCATTTCATTTTTGGCGATGTGTGTACCGCCATCTTGGTGGAGCGGCTGGACTTGGCGCCAGCCGGTGCCTTCGAGATTTTGGGTACCAAGCTGCTGAGCACGTTCAGCAACAACATCCGCAACAACAACGGCTTTATGTCGCGCGCCGAAGACCGCAACCCGGACGACCGCGACCAGCTGTTTCGCCAAGAGGGCCGCAAGGTTTTCAAAGAGGTGTGCCCCATGGCCGCAGAGCACATGGAGCAACATCTGGACAGCTTGGGTTACACGCCGCAAAACATGCGCCGCTTTTGGTTGCACCAAGCCAACCTGGGCATGAACCAGTTGATTGCCAAAAAACTACTGGGCCGCGACGCCACGCTGGATGACGCGCCAGTGATCCTGGACGAGTTTGCCAACACCGCGTCGGCCGGCTCCATCATCGCCTTCCACCGCCACCAGGCCGATATTCAGCCGGGTGAGATGGGGGTGATTTGCTCGTTTGGTGCAGGCTACTCGATTGGCAGTGTGGTCGTCCAGCGCCTGCACTGAAAAGGACAAGCGCTGGCGTGGCCCTCGGCCTCTGGTTACGCCAACGGACGTTTGAGGCGGATCTCTTCGATCTTGACGTTGCCAATCGGCACGGTCTTGGCGGTGTTCATTTCGCGCTTGAAACCGGCCAGCTCGTGGAAGCGCATGGCGCGCTCGTTGGCGATAGGGACCCAGATGCTGACGTGGCTGCAGCCCTCGTCTTGCAGGCCTTCGCGGGCGGCGTCCCACAGGGCGAGGCCCACGCCCTTGTCCAAGTGGCTGGAAGCCACATAAATGGCCCACAACTCGCCCATGGTGGGCGGGGTGCCTTTGTCGCGCGAGCGGTCAAAGCCTACAAAACCAATGATCTTGTCGTCGTCCAAGGCAACCAACACTTGGGGCTCAGCGTATTCAATCGCTTCGCGCCAGTAAGCCTGGCGTTTTTCTAGCGGTTCGGCCGGAACGTGGGTGTCGGCCAACATGCTTTTGAAGGCTTCGCGCATGGACGCGTTGTGGAGTTCTGCGATGGCTTTGGCATCGCGCAGGGTAGCGGGGCGAACCTTGAAGGTGGTCGTACTGGACATGTCTAAACGCAAACTCACGCAAAATGGAAAAAAGAGCGTGATTGTCGCAGCATTCGTGAAAACCCTGCCCTGGGTCGCTCTGATCGCCCCAATTTGGCCCGCCAACCATGTCCATAACTCCCGCAGCGCCCCCCTCGCTGACCGCAAGCCGACACCACATCACCGTGCTTCCAGGGCAGTACGCGGTTGCTGCGGGGCCAGACACGACCGTGCTTCAAGCCGCGCTGAGCGCGGGTGTGGAGCTGCCCAGCTCGTGCCGCAACGGCACCTGCCGCACTTGTATGTGCCAAATAAAAACTGGCCAAGTGCACTACCGCATCGCCTGGCCCGGGCTCAGCGCCGAAGAAAAGGCCGAGGGCTGGTGCCTGCCCTGCGTGGCCTATTCCAGCACCGATTTGGTGATCCTGCAGCCCCAAGCGCTCAAACTCCGCGTCACCTAGGGTGAACACCATTGCCCCTACCCGTGGGGCCAAGAAGAATGGCCCTTCCACTGGATGCCACGGGAAAGGTTTGCATGCCGACTGCCACCATCACTGTCCAAGCCGACGATTTGCCGCTGCAATGCCTGTACCGCTGGGAGAAGGAACGCGCGTCGCAGGTCTACCTCACCCAGCCCATGGGCGGCGGCGTGGTGCAAAACATCAGCTGGGCCGAGGCCGCGCAGCAAGTACGCGCCATGGCGGCCTGGCTGCAGACCCAAGGCTGGCCGGTCGGCAGCCGTGTGGCGATCATTGGCAAGAACAGTGCGCACTGGATACTGGCGGACTTGGCCATTTTGATGGCGGGCCATGTGTCCGTCCCCATCTACCCGACCTTCAACGCCCAGGCGTTGGCCTACATCTTGAAGCACAGCGAAGCGCGGGCTTTGTTTGTGGGCAAGATGGACGACACCGCCAACTTAGAACACGGCACCCCGCCTGAGCTGCCCTTGATTGCCCTGCCGCTGGCGCCGAAATTACCCGGACACCAATGGGCCCGATTGGCAGAGCACACCCCGCCGCTGACCGGCCAACCGGTGCGGCCCGCCAACCAGGTCAGCACCATCATTTACACCTCGGGTACCACGGGCCAGCCCAAGGGCGTGGTGCACAGCTTTGCCAGCATGGCTTGGGGCGTGAGCAGCGCCACGCAGCGCGTGCCCATGGACAGCAACGACCGCTACATCTCCTACCTGCCGCTGGCCCATGTGGCCGAGCGCATGCTGATTGAACAGGCCTCGCTGCGCTATGGCGGGCGCATCTTCTTTGCCGAGTCTTTGGATACGTTTTTGCAAGACTTGCAGCGCGCCCGGCCGACCATCTTCTTCTCGGTGCCGCGGCTGTGGGTGAAATTTCAGCAGGGCGTACACAGCAAGATGCCGCCCGCCAAGCTGCGCCGTTTACTGGGTCTGCCGCTGATTGGCACGCTGGTGCGTCGCAAAATTTTGAAAGGGCTGGGGTTGGACCAATGCCGACTCGCAGCCGGGGGCGCCGCGCCCATGCCTGCGGATGTGTTGCAGTGGTACCGCGACCTGGGCTTGGACCTGATCGAGGTCTACGGCATGACGGAAAACAGCGGCATATCCCACTCCACCCTGCCGGGTTCACGGCAAACCGGTTCAGTCGGCCTGCCGTATGAAGGCGTTGAAAGCCGCGTCGATTCGGAATCTGGCGAAATCTTGATGCGCTGCCCTGCGCTGATGCAGGGCTACTACCGCGAGCCCGACCAAACCACAGCAGTATTCACCGACGATGGTTGGCTGCGCACGGGTGACAAGGGCCACATCGACGCAGACGGTTTTCTCAGCATCACCGGCCGTGTCAAAGACCTGTTCAAAACCAGCAAGGGCAAATACATTGCGCCCGCCCCGATCGAAGACCGGCTGGTTCTGCACCCCGACATTGAGGCCTGCTGCGTCACCGGGGCGAACCTGGCGCAGCCGCTGGCCGTGGTCATGCTCTCGCCCGACGCCGCAGCCCGAAGCCAAACCCCAGAAGGCCGCTCGACCATCAGCGCATCACTGCGGCAGCACCTGCAAGTGGTCAACGCCACACTGGAGCCGCACGAAAAGCTGGATTGCCTGGCCACGGTCACTACGGCCTGGACGCCAGAAAATGGCTTTGTCACGCCCACCCTCAAGGTCAAGCGCGGGCGAATTGACGAGGTATTTGCGCCCCACTTTGCCAGCTGGCTGGCACCGCAAGAGCCCGTGGTCTGGGCCGACCACTAATGCCCTGAAAGGCCCGCCCCAGCTGCGGCCTGCGGTAAGCTCGCGCCATGTTGGCACCCTGGTTCGCACTTTCAGTTTTCAGGTCACGCAGTCGGTTGCTTGGCGTGTTCAGGAACCGATGTACCGGGCCCGCCTTGGCACTTCTGGCGGCCCTGGCGGGCGGGCCCGCCTTGGCGGCCGACTCCGCCATGGCCGAGCGCACCCAAGCCTGCACAGCCTGCCACGGCCCCCAGGGCCGGGCCGGGCCCGACGGCTACTACCCGCGTCTGGCGGGTAAGCCCGCAGGTTACCTCTACAACCAGCTGCGTAACTTTAAGGACGGCCGGCGCCACTACACGCTGATGGAAGGCCTGCTGGCGCCACTCAGTGACGACTACTTGCGCGAGATGGCCGCCTATTTCTCCAGCCTGACGCCGCCTTACCCCCGCCCTCTGCCCAGCGCGGCCAACCCCGCCGAACTGGCCCGTGGGCGTACGCTGGCTCTGCGTGGCGACGCCGCGCTGCAATTGCCCGCCTGCGTTCAATGCCACGGCGAAAAACTGACTGGCGTGCTGCCTGCCACCCCGGGCTTGCTGGGCTTGCCACGCGACTACCTCAACGCCCAGTTGGGCGGCTGGCAAACCGGCCAGCGCCATGCCCAAGCACCCGACTGCATGGCCGCCATTGCCCGCCGACTAACCCCGCAGGATGTGAACGCGGTGGCTCTCTGGCTAGCAGCCCAGCCGGTGCCTAACCCAGCGAACGCCGCCGACAGCCGACAGCCACGCACCACGGGGCAGTTGCCCCTGCCCCTTTGCGGTAGCGCGCCATGACAACGCCCACGCCCAGCCCGCCCTTGCGCAAGCCACTGCGCCTCCCGCTGCTGGCGCTGCTACTGCTGTTGGCATTGGGGGCAACCGCCATGGCTTGGTGGTGGTTGTGGATTCCCGCGCAGCCTTCGGGCGCGCTTGGCATGGAGGAAACCGCACTAGCCAAGCCGGTGGCGCCCAACGTGCTGGCGCAAGGCGCCTACTTGGCGCGCCTGGGCAATTGCGCCCAGTGCCACACAACCTCTGGCGGCGCAGCGTATGCCGGTGGCAGCGGGATTGCCACACCGTTCGGCACTGTCTACGGTGGCAACCTGACGCCCGACCCCCAAACCGGTTTGGGCCTGTGGACTGCTGACGATTTTTGGCGCGCCCTGCACCATGGCCAGTCGCGGGATGGACGGGTGCTGATCCCCGCGTTTCCGTACACCAGCTTCACCCACTTGGCGCGCGAAGACAGCGACGCGCTGTATGCCTACCTGCAGAGCCTCCCCGCTGTGCACCAGGCGCCGCCCACCCAAGGCCTCTCATGGCCGTATGGCTCTCGCTGGGCGCTCAAGGTCTGGCAGGCCGTCAATTTCACACCAGCGCCTGCCTTGGCGAATGCACCGGCGATGTCCATGTCGGTGGAGCGTGGTCGCTATCTGGTGCAAGGCCTAGGCCACTGCAACGAATGCCATGGCGGGCGCAACCTGTGGGGCGCGCCGGCCGAGAAACACAATTTGACAGGCGCCGTCATGCCCGGCCTGCCTTGGTATGCACCACCGCTGCAAGGCACCATTGCGGGCAAGCTCCCGGCGCTAGAGGGCTGGACGGCCGAGGACATGGCCCAGTTTTTGACCCACGGGCGCAATGAATTGGCGGTCGCCAGCGGCCCAATGGCCGAGGTGGTGCACCACAGCAGCCAGTACTTGCGCGAGCCAGATGCCCAAGCCATGGCCCAGTACCTGATCAGCCTGCAAACGCCCGCCACCGCCGCAAACCGCCCCAACCCGGGCAGCACCGCCACCCCCATCAACACCCAAACGGTGGGCTCGCGCGTCTACGAAGCCCAGTGCGCGCAATGCCATGGCAAACAAGGCGAAGGCAAGGCCAACGCCTTCCCCGCCCTGGCGGGAAACCGGGCAGTCACCATGGACAATACGAACAACTTGATTCTGATGGTGCTCTACGGTGGCTTTGGCCCGTCGACAGCGGGCGTTCCGCAGCCGCACGGTATGCCACCTTTTGTACTGGCGCTGAACAATGCCGACATCGCGGCGGTACTCAGCCACCTGCGGTCGGCCTGGGGCAACCGGGCCGCACCGGTCACCGAGTTTGATGTCAACACCATCCGCAACCTTCATTCCCCTGGCTAAACCCATGCGAAAAATCATCCTGACCTGGCTGTTACCGACTCTCTTGCTCGCAGGATGTGCGCCCTGGGGCGGTGCGCCGCAGCCGGACAAGTCCTACGACCTCACCATCCTGCACACCAACGACCACCACGGCCGTTTTTGGAAAAACCAGAACGGTGAATATGGCATGGCGGCGCGCAAGACCGTGATAGACCGGATTCGCCAAGAGGTGAAGGACGCGGGCGGCTACAGCCTGTTGCTGGACGGTGGTGACGTAAACACCGGCGTACCGGAGTCCGACCTGCAAGACGCGGTGCCAGATTTTGAAGGCATGAACCTGCTGGGCTACGACGCGATGGCCGTGGGCAATCACGAATTTGACAAGCCCCCTGCCACCTTGCAAATGCAGCGCAAGCTGGCCCGCTTTCCCATGCTATCGGCCAACATTTACCAGGGCGACCAGCGCATGTTTGCGCCCTACAAGCTGTTTGAGCTGGGCGGCCTGCGCGTCGCGGTGATGGGGCTGACCACCGAGGACACCCGTATCTTGGTGCACCCGGATAACCTGCGCGGTGTGCGATTTGCGAGCCCACAAACCGAAGCCGCAGCGCTGGTGCCTGAGTTGCGCCGGCAGGCCGATGTCGTGATTGCCGCTACCCACATGGGCCATTACCCAGACGGCCAACACGGTAGCCAAGCCCCAGGCGACGTAGAGCTGGCACGCGCTGTACGCGGGCTGGACTTGATTGTGGGTGGCCACACGCAAAACCCGGCCTGTATGAAGGCAGAGAACGCGCTGGACACTGCCTATGTACCCGGTAGCGCCTGCGCACCTGACCGACAAAACGGCACCTGGATCGTGCAGGCCCACGAGTGGGGCAAGTACGTGGGCCGGGCCGACTTTCGTTACCAAGGTGGCCAGCTCACGCTGGTCAAATACAGCCTGATACCCATCAACCTAAAAAAATCCGTCAAAACGGCAGATGGAAAAACGGTGTTGCGACCCTACACCGAAGACATTGCGGAAGCGCCAGAGATGCTCAAGCTGCTCCAGCCCTACCAAGATTTTGGCCAACAAAAACTGCAAGCCGAAGTCGGCCGCAGTGATGCGCGGTTGGAGGGCGACCGCTCGGTGGTGCGCGGCCAGCCTACCGCACTGGGCGTGTTGATTGGCCGCGCCATGATGGAAAAAACCAATGCGGACTTGGCGGTCATGAACTCAGGCGGCATACGCGACAGTTTGCCCGCGGGCAGCATTTCATACAAAGATGTGCTCAAGGTCCATCCGTTTGGCAACACCGTCACCGTGGTCGCCTTGAGCGGACAAGAGGTTTGGGATTTTCTGGCGGTGTCCACCAAGATGACACCAGGCGCGGGCGCCTTCCCGCAGTTTGCGGGCGTGGACTTGGTCATCGACGGAAACAAACTGGTCAGCGCCAAAATTGGCGGCCACGATGTGGTGCCCGCAAAAACCTACCGTTTGGCAGTAAACAACTTTGTGGCTGCGGGCGGCGACGGCTACCCCCGTCTCAGCGGCCACCCCGGCTACGTGGATACGGGCTTTGTCGATGCGGATGTACTGCGCAGCTACATTGCCGCCCACACCCCCCTGCAAGCTCAATCCTTTGCGCCGGGCAACAGCGTGGTGCGTCGCTAGATGGCACGCCCCGCCCGCAAGCCGGTGCCGCGCCCAAAAACCAGCCTATCGACGCGCCCCGGGCGCGGTGGTCAGGGTTTGATCGTGGACGGCTACGCACCGTCGCAGATGATCGAAGACCTGCGCAAGTACCAGTCAGAACTAGAGGTTCAGAACCAGGCACTGCGCTACTCCCAGCAAGAAGCGGAAGGCGCCTCCGAACGCTTTGCCACCTTGTTCTCCAACGTGCCGCTGGCTTTGATGGTGGTGGACGAAGAGGGCTTGGTGATGGCCAGCAATGCCATGGCACTGCGCCTGTTTCAGCCACTGGAAAGCGATGCACCGCTGAACTTTTTGCTGCCCTTCGTGGGCCCCGATCACACCGACGAAGTGGCCATCGCGTTTTCAGCGGCCAAGCAGGAAGGCACCAGCGAGGTCCACGAGGTGGTGTTTCTGGCAGGCTCGCGCGGCAGCTTTAGCGGCGACTTGCACATTGCCCGCATTGAGAATCCGCTCGACGAACTGGCCCACTTCATCTGCGCCATCATCGACCAAGGCCCCTTGCTGGCCGAACGCCAGGCCTTGCAGAAAAGTGCATCGATCTTGCGCCAGCGCAATGAAGACCTGCTGCTCAGCGAAAACCGCATGGCAGCCATCATCAACTCATCGCTGGACGCCATTCTGTGCATCGACGAACAGCAACGCATCACCGTCTTCAACCCCGCCGCCACCGCCTTGTTTGAATGCCCGGCGGACCAGGCCTTTGGCGCCCGGTTGGGGCAATTTTTGCCGGCCGTGGAAGCAGCGCTGGAAGGCGGGCGGATTCCTGCGCAGGCCATGCTCGGCGAGTTCAGCGCCACGACGCTGCTGGGCAAGAACATCTATGTAGAGATTAGCGTGTCGCTAGAGCGCCGCCTGCGCAACCGTGTGCCCTTGCACACCGACGACGCCGAGCCGGCGAACTTGCGCGGGCAAGACACGGCGGCGGGAGCTAGTACGGTCACCACCATTTTTGCCCGCGACCTGACTTCCAAGAAGCTGGCTGAAACGCAGCGCGCGGCGCTAGAAACGCAGCTACGTGAGTCTCAAAAAATGCAAGCCATGGGCACCATGGCCGGCGGCATTGCCCACGACTTCAACAACATCCTGAGCGCAATCTTGGGCAATGTGGAATTGGCCAAGCAAGACACTGCGGCCGACGCCGCTGCGCTGGTCAGCCTCCAAGAGATCGACAAGGCGGGGCGGCGCGCGCGCGACCTCGTGCGCCAAATTCTGACCTTCAGCCGCAACGAACCGCCCAAACGGACCCCGATTCATCTGGCAGAAGTAGTTGAAGAAACCTTGCGCTTGGTCAAGGTCGCGCTCCCCCCTACCGTTGAGATTCGCCTGCTCGTTCCACCGAAAGTCCCCCTGGTCCTGGCAGATGCCACCCAGATCGAGCAGGCCCTGCTCAATCTGTTTACCAACGGCATCTTAGCCATCGGGCAGAAGAAAGGGTCGGTCACTATCGCATTGGACGAACGCCAGGTGGAGTCGCCGCAAAGCGAGCAGTTGGGATTGATGCCGGGGCACTATGTCACGGTACAAGTGCAAGACACCGGCAACGGTATGTCAGAGGCGACCTTGCAGCGTATCTTCGAACCGTTTTTCACCACCCGCCAAGTGGGCCAGGGCACGGGGCTAGGGCTGTCTGTGGTGCACGGCATCATGCAAACCCACTTGGGCGCCATTGATGTAGAGAGCACGCTTGGCGAAGGCAGTCTGTTTACCCTGTACTTCCCCGCCACCGAGCAAATGCCGCTGGACGTAGTCGAGCCCGAGACGGCGCCCGAAGTGCTGGGAGAAGGCCACCATGTGATGTACGTGGATGACGACCATGCCTTGGTGTTTTTGGTAGACCGCCTGTTGACCCGCAAGGGCTTTGTCGTCTCCACCTTCACCGACCCCCACGCCGCGTTGGCGGCGCTCAAGGCAAAACCGCAGTACTTTGCGTTGCTGGTCACGGACTACAACATGCCGGGTTTCTCGGGCTTGGACTTGCTACGTGCCGCCAAAGCATTACGGCCCGAGCTTCCCGTCGCGCTGGCCTCTGGTTATGTGACGCCCGAGATCGAACAGCGTGCCCTGCAGGAAGGGGCGAACGCCCTGATTTACAAACCCAATGATGTGAACGAGCTGTGCGAAACCGTGCAGCGCTTGGTTGCCCAGCATGATCCTCAGCACTGACGACTTTTTGGCCCTGCCGCTGGAGGTGGTGTACGCCGATGCGGCAATGGTGGTGCTCAACAAGCCCTCGGGCCTACTCACCGTGCCGGGCCGTGGACCTGACAAACAAGACTGCCTGAGCAAACGCGTGCAGGCTCGCTACCCCGACGCACTCATCGTGCACCGGCTGGACCGGGACACCTCGGGTTTGGTGGTCATGGCGCTGGGCTTGCCCGCGCAGCGGGTCATCAACCTTGCGTTCGAGCAGCGCCGGGTGGACAAACGCTATGTGGCTGTCGTCACCGGGCAACTCGCCGTCAGCGACGACTGGCAAGACATTGACATGCCCATGCTGGTGGACTGGCCCAACCGGCCCAAGCGCACCATCAATTACGCCGAGGGCCAACAGGCGCTCACGCGATGGCGCTGCACTGCGGTCGATACCACCGCCAACACCTCGCGCGTCGAACTAGAGCCCGTCACCGGACGCACTCACCAGTTGCGCGTTCACATGCAGGCCATTGGCCACCCCATGGTAGGCGACACCTTGTATGCCCCGCCCGAGGTCCAAGCTCAAGCAGGTCGCCTGCTGCTGCACTCGGGGCTGTTGAGCGTGCCCCACCCGGTAGACGGCGATCAGCGGGAATACAAGGTAGCGCCGGCCTTTTAAAGGCTGGGCCTAAAATGGTTTGGTGACCCAATACCAAAACGCCGATCTCCACTGCCACTCCGTAGTCTCCGATGGCACCCTCACCCCTGAAGCCTTGGCCGAACGCGCCAAGGGCAACGGGGTGGAACTGTGGGCCCTGACCGACCACGACGAAGTCGGCGGCTTGGAGCGTGCCCGCAACGCGGCGCTCGGCCAGGGCATGCGTTTTCTCACTGGCGTAGAAATTTCCATTACCTTTCTCCATCAAACGGTGCACATCGTCGGCCTAGGGTTTGACGCCGACAACGCCGACTTGCGCCAAGGCCTGCAGCAAACCCGTGGCGGCCGAGATGCCCGGGCCATGGAAATGTCCGACGGCTTGGCCAAGGTGGGCATTCAAGGGGCCTACGAGGGCGCACTGAAATTTGTGGGCAACCCGCAGCTGATTTCACGCACGCACTTTGCGCGCTTTTTGGTCGAGTCGGGTGTGTGCCGCGACACCAATGAGGTTTTTCGAAAATTCTTAGTCGAAGGCAAGCCCGGCTATGTGCCCCACCGCTGGGCGACGCTGAAAGATGCGGTGACCTGGATCACCCAGGCCGGTGGCGTGGCCGTGATTGCCCACCCCGCCCGCTACAAGTTCACGCCCAACGAAGAGTTCGCGCTGTTCACTGAGTTCAAGGGCTTTGGGGGCCAGGGCGTCGAAGTCGTGACCGGCAGCCACGCACCCGCCGAATACGTGACCTACGCCGCCACGGCCAAAGAGTTCGGCTTGGCGGCGTCGCGCGGCAGCGATTTCCACAGCCCCGACGAGAGCCACACCGAGCTGGGCACCCTGCCCTTTTTGAACAGCGAACTCACTCCAGTGTGGGAGCTTGTCAGCCACCGCATTCAGTAGCCTTCCCGCAGCTTTTTCTTCCTAGTCCGCGCGCAAGCGCTTGCACAGCCATGGCGCAGTATTTCGAACTTCACCCCGACAACCCGCAGGTCCGCCTGCTCAAACAAGCCGTGGGCCTGCTGGAAAAAGGCGGCATTCTGGCCGTTCCCACCGATTCCAGCTACGCGCTGGTCTGCCACCTGGACGACAAGGCCGCCGCTGACAAGCTGCGCAGCATTCGCGGGGTAGACGACAAACACCACCTCACCCTGCTGTGCCGCGATCTCAGCGAACTGGCCAACTACGCTCGGGTCGACAACAAGCAGTACCGCCTGCTCAAGGCGGCAACGCCCGGCGCCTACACCTTCATTCTGGAAGCCAGCAAGGAAGTGCCACGCCGCGTCAGCCACCCGTCGCGCAAGACCATTGGCCTGCGTGTACCCGAACATAAAGCATTAAATGAGCTTCTAGCCCTTCACGGATCTTCGCTACTAGCTACTACTTTGATAGCAAAAGGGGAGACCGAACCCCTGAATGACGCACAGGAAATTCGCGAGCGCTACGAACACGACATCGCCGCCGTGATCGACGCGGGCGCCTGCGCACTAGAACCCACCACGGTGATTGACCTGACAGGCGATGAGCCAGAGGTCATTCGTCAGGGCGGTGGGGACTTGGCGCGCATTGGCCTCTAAGTAGCCGGTATTCCCCCTATTTCACTCTGAGACAATTGCCCTGTGGATATTGCCCAACTTATTCAAACCATCGCCATTTACGCACTGCCGGTGCTCTTCGCCATCACGGTGCATGAAGCCGCGCACGGCTATGCGGCCCGCTACTTTGGCGATAACACCGCTTGGTCCTTGGGACGCGTCACCCTCAACCCTGCCAAACACATTGACCCCTTCGGCACCATTCTGCTGCCCTTGATGTTGGTCGTTATCGGCAGCCCCATCATTCTGGGCGCGGCCAAACCGGTGCCTGTGCGCTTTGGCAATCTGCGCAACCCCAAGCGCGACATGATTTGGGTGGCACTCGCGGGCCCGGCGGCGAACTTGGTGATGGCGCTGGCTTGGGGCATCGGTCTCTACCTGCTGCAAGGTCTGAGCGTCACCGAGCCCTTCTTTCTGAAGATGTGCCAAGCGGGCGTGCTGGTCAACGTGATCCTGTTCGCGTTCAATTTGTTTCCGCTGCCACCGCTGGACGGAGGCCGCATTTTGGTGGGGCTGCTACCGATCAAGCAGGCCTTGCTCGTCTCCAAAATCGAGCCATTTGGCTTTTTTATCGTGATCGCGCTGGTGTTTGCCGGCATCGTGAATACCGTGTGGATGCAGCCGGTGATGTCGCTCACCTACACCGTGCTCAACCTGCTGCTCTCCCCATTGGCCGCCTTGGTCCACTAATTCTTTTCTTCCTCTGACCCGACCATGAGCACCGTTCGCTTTCTTACCGGCATCACCACCTCGGGCACACCCCACCTCGGCAACTACGTGGGCTCGATCCGACCCTCCGTGCGCGCCAGCAAAACACAGGGTGTGGAAAGTTTTTACTTTTTGGCTGACTACCACGCACTGATCAAGGTGGACGAGCCCGCGCGCATCCAGCGCTCCACGCTGGAAATTGCCGCCAGCTGGTTGGCAGCAGGCCTGGACCCTGCGCATGTCACCTTCTATCGCCAGAGTGACGTACCCGAAATTCCCGAACTCACCTGGTTCCTGACCTGCGTGACCGGCAAGGGCGTGCTCAACCGTGCCCACGCCTACAAGGCCTCGGTGGACAAGAACACCGCCGCCGGTGTGGACCCCGATGCCGATGTGACGGCGGGCCTGTTCATGTACCCGGTGCTGATGGGCGCGGACATTTTGATGTTCAACGCGCACAAGGTGCCCGTGGGGCGCGACCAGATTCAGCATATTGAGATGGCGCGCGACATGGCAGCCAGCTTCAACCACCGCTATGGCGAGCACTTTGTGCCGCCGCAGGCCGAGATCGAAGAGTCTGTTGCCACCCTGCCCGGCCTGGACGGCCGCAAGATGAGTAAAAGCTACGACAACACGATCCCGCTGTTCAGCAGCCGCGAGCAACTCAAGAAACTGATTGCCAGCATCAAGACCGATTCACGCGCACCCGGCGACCCCAAAGACACCGAGGGCTCGGCCCTGTTTCAGATTTACCAGGCCTTTGCCAGCGAAGCAGAAACCGCCACGCTGCGCCAAGCCTATGCCGACGGCATTGCCTGGGGCGACGCCAAGGCGCTATTGCTAGACCGCATTGACCAAGAGATTGCGCCCATGCGCGCCGCCTACGAAGACTACATGGCCCACCCCGAAAAGGTAGAGGCTTTGTTGCTGGCCGGCGCCCAAAAGGCCCGCGCCATTGCCACGCCGTTCATGGGCCGATTGCGCGCCGCCGTCGGCCTGCGCAAGCTCAACACCGGCACGGAAACGCAGGTCGTCAAAACGGTCAAAGTGGCTTTGGCCTCATTCAAGCAGTACCGCGAGAAAGACGGCCAGTTCTACTTCAAGCTGGTAGACAGCACGGGCGCCTTGTTACTGCAAAGCAAGGGCTTTGAATCACCCAAGGTAGCAGGGCAGGCCATTGGCCAAATGCAACGCGACGGCGCCACCGCACTGACCGCCTTGCAAGCCCAACTGGAGCCGCTGAGCACCACCGCCCACACCGCCGTGGTGCAAGCGCTGACCGCATTGGCGCTGGCTGCCGAAAAGCCATGACACTATTGATTTCATAGCTACTCACGCAATACCCAAGCGGGCTAGACACCAAAATCACTTGAAAAGGCAGGCCATGAGCGACTTTCCCAAAGACATCTACACCGAACCCCACCCGGTCGACGTCGACACCCTGGCCAACCTGGGACCGCTGCGCGCCATGGCGGGTGTGTGGGAAGGTATGCGAGGCTTGGATGTAAAACCCAAAGCCGAGGGCCCCAAGAAGCAGGTGTTTCACGAGCGGATTGAACTACAGCCCATCGATCCGCAAACCAACGGTCCCCAACTGCTCTACGGCCTGCGCTACCACACGCATATCACCAAGCCCGAGCAGGTCAAGACCTACCACGACCAAGTGGGCTACTGGCTGTGGGAGCCAGCCACTGGCACCCTCATCCACACGCTGACCATTCCGCGCGGCCAAGTGGCCATGGCGGCTTGCGAGGCCACGGCAGACGCCACCGAGTTTGAGTTGGTGGCCACCCACGGCTTGGACACCTATGGAATTTGCTCAGCGCCGTTTTTGCAGCACGCCTTCAAGACCACCGAGTTCCGCATCAAGGTGACGATCAACGCCGACGGCACCTGGAGCTACGACGAAGACACGGTGCTGATGATTCAAGGGCAGACCGAGCCCTTTCACCACACCGACCGCAACACCTTGCACAAGGTGGCCGAGCCTACGCCCAACCCCCTGCAAGCCGCCAAGCACCTCACGCCAAGCTGAGCGTGGGCCCCAAGTGCCTGCGTCCTTCGTATTAGGGCGCCAGCACCCGGATTTGCAACAAGCGACGCGCGGTGCCCGCTGCTGAGTTGCTGCTGTAGTTGCCCGGCTGCGGCTCAGGGTCGCCACTGGCAGCGATCGTCACCCACTGGCCCAAGGGCGCCGTTACCGTCGAGCTAAAACTGGAACGGCGCTGGGCCGGCATGTCAGCCTGTGGCTGGGGTGCCATATCGGCCATTTGCACTTCCAGCTCGACCGTGGCGGGCTGCTTGCCGCCCGGCCAGCGCGGCGTCGCGGAGATGCTGCTACCGGTGTCAAACCATTGCAAAGCGTGTTTCACCCCGGCGCCGCTGTTGGCCGAAGCGGCCTGCACCGCCTCTACCCATTGCACCGGAGTAGACAGGTTGAACCGCAGCATGCCCTTTTGGCCGTTGCGCACCTGAATTTTTTGCAGCGGCAGCAGGGCTTCGGTGCCACCGGAACCGGCCCGGTAGCTAACAGCCTGCTCAGGCCCGTCTGCCACCTGCCGCAATTCCACCGTGAGGTCGCGCTGGGGCGGAGCCGCATGCGCCCCCCCAACCCCAAGGCCCCACAGCAAAAACCCGGCAAAGAGTGACACGCGAAGCTGGCTAAACATACTGCCATTGTTGTCCCAATCACCCGACGGCGAAAGCCGGGATAAACCAGCAAAACCGACGTTGTTTAATCTTCACGGCAAGAATGTTTCGCCGCCCTTCGTCCGACTTGGGAAATTCTTTTCTGGCCTATGCTTCACAACGAACCACCTTGGGATCCCACCATGCCTCTGAACCGCGCCTTCTTCGCCTGTGTACTCATAGGGCTGTCGCTGTCAGCTCAAGCCCATCTGGACGAACCCGTCACCCGCCCCGTCGGCATCTACCAAACGGATGCAAAAACAGGGGTTATCAGCCTGCGATTGGTCAACATCATGACCGCCGATCTTGCAACGTTTGAGATGCGCGATGCCCAACGCCAGCCCGTGTGCGCAGGGAAATTGACCACCAAAGGCCGGGACTGGGTGCTGAACGACGTGCAGTGCGATGAGGGAAAGTTGGTGCTGAAACAAATGGTGCTGACCGAACGTTTCAAATTTGGGGTCATCCGCCACGCGCTGGCCAAGCAGACTTTGCCCGACGGGAACATCATTGGGGTGTTCTTGCACTTGGGCTCCGAAAGTACGGGAATTTCGGAAACCCGGGTGTCCGACGAGAAGATCAAGGCCCTGTACGGCGAGTTTCCGGACTGGAAAACCCCGGATTGAGCCGGCCTCTGCCGATTAGGCGTTGACGTCGTGGGTTTTCCCCTATGGCTCAGAATGACCTGACAAAGATAATTAGTTCACCAAAAAAACTAAATAACACCGGGACGCGTTGAAAACTGCACTACCGGTCAGCTTGAAACGAACCCCTATGAGGAATCTATGACAAGCCCGAACGAAGCGCTCAAAACCCAGACCATTTTGTCCGCGAATGTCTCAGTTGTTTCTAAACAAAAAATGAAACTCAAAACCCAGATCGTCTTTCTGGGCTTGTTAGGGGCACTGCTTGCCATGGTGATCGGCGCCTTCGGTGTCGTGGCCGCCAAAACCATGAGCAAGTCGATCGACAGTCTCGTGGCGCTAGGGCAGACACAGCAAGCCAACGAAACCATCAGCCGAATGCACATTGCCATTCGCGGTGATGGACAGTTGGCCCTTTTTGGAGCGCAGCAGAACAGCCCCGAACGCATCGCCGAAGCTGAAACCTACTTTGCCACCCATGCCCAAACCCTCACAGCGGCCTTGGCGGGCTTACGGAGTACCGCCAGCTCGGCCGCAGCCAAGGAGCAGCTGGAAAAACTGGTACCGCTGATGGGCGAGTACACCGACATGGCCAAGCTGACCATCGAGTCCGCCAAAATTGATATCAGCATTGCAGAGAACAAAGCGGGGGCCTTGCAGAACACCTTTGCCCAAGTCGAGGCACCTATGGCGGCATTGGCGACGTCCGTCGGCGAAGAGGCCTCTAGCATTAACGCTGAGGCGCAAAAAGCGGTCGCGCGCACACTGCAAGTCATCATCATCAGTTGCGCTGTTGCGGCCGTGTTGATGCTGTCACTGGCACTGCTGCTGGCCAACAACATCACCCGCCCCATGGGCCAGGCCGTACGCAGTGCACGCTTGCTGGCGCAGGGCGACTTGACGGGCGACATTCAGGTGCAAGGCAACTACGAAACCAGCGAATTGCTGGGCTCCATGCGCCAAATGAGCGACACACTCAACCGCATGGTGCAAGGCGTCACGTCCAACGCGCACAGCGTGTCTATCGCCAGCGCAGAAATTGCCCAAGGCAACCAAGATTTGTCTGAACGCACCGAACAACAAGCCAGCGCGTTGGAGCAAACGACAGCATCCATGGCGCAGCTCAGCGACACGGTGAAACTCAATACCGAAGCGGCCGCCAAAGCGAACCATTTGGCAACCCAGGCGTCGCAAATTGCAGCAGCCGGAGGCGCCGTCGTCGGGCAGTTCGTCAACACGATGAGCTCGATTCATCAAGCCTCCACGCGAATCTCCGACATCATCGGCGTGATCGATGGCATCGCGTTCCAAACCAACATCCTCGCCCTCAATGCCGCCGTAGAAGCCGCCCGCGCGGGCGAGCAAGGGCGTGGCTTCGCGGTGGTGGCTTCGGAAGTGCGCTCGCTGGCAGGCCGCAGCGCCGAGGCTGCCAAAGAGATCAAGGGCCTGATTAACACCAGCGTAGAACGCGTTGCGGCAGGTAGCAACCTGGCCTCCCAGGCAGGCGCAACCATGACGCAAGTGGTGGATGCCATTGGGCAAGTCACCGAGATCGTAGGCACCATCAGCGAATCGAGTGTGACGCAGCACGACGGCGTGGTCCAAGTGAGCACGGCCATTTCCCGCATCGACCAAACCACCCAACAGAATGCGGCGTTGGTGGAAGAAATGGCCGCCGCCGCCAGCAGCCTGAAATCACAAGCCCAAGGGCTCGTGCACGCGGTGTCTGAATTCAAATTCAGCGCATCGGCTTCCCAACCGCAACCTCTTCGTCTACTCAATTGACAACCCAACGCCTAAGCTCAGGCATCGCTCCAAGGAAATCCAGGTCATGAAGAAAATTATTCCACTGCTGCTGTTGGCCAGCTCACTCTGGCAGGCGCCAGCACACGCCCAAGACAAGGGCAAGATTGGCATTTCGATGCCTACCGTGGCCCTGCAACGCTGGGTGATTGACGGCTTGGCTCTCGGCCGTTCGCTGGGCAAGCTGGACTACGAACCCGACTTGAAGTTTGCCGACAACGCGCCCAAGCAGCAGATTGCGCAGATTGAAAAAATGATTACCGACGGGGTACGGGTCTTGATCGTGGCACCCGTCGACGGGCCAGCCCTCAAGGACGTTCTGCAAAAGGCGGCTGACAAGAAGATCAAAATTATTTCTTATGACCGCCTGATCCGCGACACCCCCAACATCGACGGCTACGCCACGTTCGACAACTACCAAGTCGGCGTTATGCAAGGCGAAGACATCGTGAACCGGCTGGGGCTGAAAGACAAAGCGGGACCGTTCAGCATCGAACTGTTCGCCGGCTCCCCCGACGACAACAATGCCTTCTTCTTCTACAACGGTGCCATGTCGGTCCTCAAGCCTTATATTGAAAATGGGCGCCTGGTGGTGGAGTCTGGACAGACCGCCATGGAAGCCATTGCCACGCCCCAGTGGAACGGCGTCACCGCCCGCCTGCGCTTGGATAAGCTCATGACCGCGTTTTACAAAACCAAACGACTGGACGCCATATTGGCCCCCAACGACGGCATTTCCCTTGAGCTGCTGGCCACCCTGAAGCGTCTAGGTTATGGCAGCCAAGGCAAAGAATTTCCCGTGGTCACCGGGCAGGATGCCGACTTGAACTCGGTCCGCTCCATCATCAAAAGCGAGCAGTCCTCCACCATCTTCAAAGACACCCGTGCGCTGGCCGATGTCGCCGTCAATATGGCCGACGCCCTGATGCAAAACAAACCCATCCCCGTCAACGACACCAAGACCTACAACAACGGCGTCAAGCTGGTGAACTCGTTCCTGCTCAAGCCGGTGCTGGTGGACAAGTCCAACTGGTCCAAGATTTTGGTGGATTCGGGCTATTACAAGAGCTACGTCATCAGCAAGTGATGACCATCATCGGCGGCAACCGCCCATGAAAAAAGCGCCCTAGGGCGCTTTTTTGCTTTTGGAGGAGAAGGAGGGATTCGAACCCTCGGTGCCTTGCGACACGCCTGATTTCGAGTCAGGTACATTCGACCACTCTGCCACTTCTCCTGAATTCGCGTCGGTCAAAACGAAGCCGCGATTCTAGCAGGCCCGGTGGCCCGCTTTCCCCGCCAGCCTCCCTGGCTAGGCCTTCAGTACCGCCAACCCGCCCATGTAGCCACGCAGTGCCTCCGGCACGCTGATGCTGCCGTCGGCGTTCTGGTAGTTCTCCAGCACCGCCACCAGCGCGCGGCCTACGGCCAGGCCGGAGCCGTTCAGGGTGTGCACCAGCTCGTTTTTGCCCTGAGCGTTCTTGAAGCGGGCTTGCAGGCGGCGGGCCTGGAAGGCTTCGCAGTTGGACACCGAGCTGATTTCGCGGAAAGTGTTTTGCGCGGGCAGCCAGACTTCCAGGTCATAGGTCTTGGTGGCGCCAAAGCCCATGTCACCGGTGCACAGGCTCATCACGCGGTAGGGCAAGCCCAGCTTTTGCAAAATGGCTTCGGCGTGGCCGGTCATAGCTTCCAGCGCTTCGTAGCTCTTTTCGGGGTGCACGATCTGCACCATTTCCACCTTGTCGAACTGGTGCTGGCGAATCAGGCCGCGCGTGTCGCGCCCGGCGCTGCCGGCTTCAGAGCGGAAGCATGGCGTGTGGGCGGTGAGTTTGATGGGCAGGTCGGATTCGGCGGACACCACATCGCGCACGAAGTTGGTCAGCGGCACTTCGCTTGTTGGGATGAGGTACCAATTTTTCTCGACAACCTTCAGCTCAGAATCGGCAGCAACATTGCCGTTTACATCGAACTTATTTGCGTATACATCGGCATACGCGGCTTTGCTCTTTATGGCGCCAAAGGAAACCTGAAAGAGATCTTCCTCAAATTTAGGTAACTGACCAGTGCCGCGCAGACTGTCTTCGTTGACGATGTACGGCACATAGCACTCGGTGTATCCGTGCTCTTCTGTCTGCACATCTAGCATGAATTGCGACAAAGCACGGTGCAATCTAGCGATTGGGCCCTTCATTGAAGTAAAGCGTGCTCCTGAGAGTTTCACGCCCATCTCAAAGTCCAACCCGAGCGGGTTGCCCAAATCCACGTGGTCTTTGACTTCAAAATCGTAGGTCTTGGGCGTGCCCCAAGTGCGCACCACCACATTGCCGTGTTCGTCTTCGCCCACAGGCACGCTCTCGTGTGGCAGATTGGGAACGGCTTCCAGCATGGTTTGCATTTCGGCCTGAATCGCGTCCAGACGGGTAGCGGAGGCTTCCAGCTCGGTTTTCAAACCCGCCACTTCCGCCAAGGCAGCGTCGGCCTCCGCGTGTTGGCCCTTGCCTTTGAGCATGCCGATTTGTTTGCTGACCGTATTGCGCTTGGCCTGCATCTCTTCGGTGCGCATCTGGATGGTTTTGCGCTCAGCCTCCAGCGCGGTGAACGCGTCCACATTCAAGAAGGCTTGCGGGTTCTTGCGGGTTTGCAAACGGGCAACCACCGAATCCAGGTCTTTGCGCAGCAGGGTAATGTCTAACATGGCGTTCTTCTCGTACTTTTAAGTCAAATCGGGCTCTAGCCCTTTATTTTATTGCGTAAGCAGCTACTCTTTTAGGAGCAATTTAGTCGCCGCTCAGGCGTCCAGCCGCAAGCCCTTGGGCAGGGGGAATTTCACAGTCTCTTCAATGCCGTCCATCTTGCGCACTGACACAGCGCCCAGCGCCTTGATGCGGTCGATGACAGCCTTGACCAGTATCTCTGGGGCGGAAGCGCCAGCCGTCAGGCCCACGCGCTGCTTGCCTTCAAACCACGCCACCTGCAATTCGTCAGCGCTGTCCACCATATAGCTCTCGGTGCCCAGCTTTTGCGCCAGTTCGCGCAGGCGGTTGCTGTTGGAACTGGTGGGGCTGCCGACCACGATGACGATGTCCACCTGCGGGCTCATGACCTTGATCGCGTCTTGGCGGTTTTGCGTGGCATAGCAAATGTCTTGCTGCTTGGGCTCGCGCACGTTGGGGAAGCGGGCTTTCACTGCCGCCGCAATTTCCGAGGCGTCGTCCACGCTCAGCGTGGTTTGCGTCACCACCGCCAGCTTGGCCGTCTGGCCCGGCTGAACCCGCGCCACATCGGCCACGTCTTCCACCAAATGGATGCCGGCGTCGAGCTGACCCATGGTGCCTTCCACCTCCGGGTGGCCCTTGTGGCCGATCATGATGAACTCGTAGCCTTCTTTGTGCAGCTTGGCCACTTCCACGTGCACCTTGGTCACCAGCGGGCAGGTGGCGTCAAAGATCTGAAAGCCACGGCGCGCGGCCTCGCGCTGGATCGCCTGGCTCACGCCGTGGGCAGAGAACACCAGCGTCGCGCCCGGTGGCACGTCATCCAGCTCTTCAATAAAAATGGCGCCGCGTTCTTTCAGGTCGTTCACTACATAGGTGTTGTGCACGATCTCGTGGCGCACGTAGATAGGTCGGCCGAACTTGGTCAACGCTTTTTCCACAATCTCAATGGCGCGGTCCACACCGGCACAAAAGCCGCGTGGCTCGGCCAGAATGATTTCCTGTGGTCTAGTGATGTTCACGGTGTGGCTCATAACACCCCAATCAGTTGCACTTCAAACGTGACGGGCTGACCGGCCAGCGGGTGGTTGAAGTCGAATTGCACGGCGCCGTCCTTGCCACCGGCCTCGCGCACCGCCATCACCACGCCGGCAAACTGACCTTGTCCATCGGGTGTGGGGAACTGCACCACATCGCCCACGTTGTAGGTTTCTAGCGGGTCGCCCATGGAATTGAGCTCTTTGCGGGCCAACCACTGCTGCATGTCAGGGTTGCGCTCGCCAAAGGCAGCGCCAGCGGGCAGCTCAAACGTAGCGCGCGTGCCCTCTTCCAGCCCCAAGAGGCATTCTTCTACCGCCGGCGAGAGTTCGCCATTCCCCAGCGTCAGGGTGGAGGGCTTGCCCGTGAAGGTATTGATGATGTCGCCCGCCGGGCCGCCTAGGCGGTAGTGCAAGGTGAGGAAGGAGCCGGCGTCGACGCGGGGGTGCGTGGTGGTCATAAAAGTCTCGATAAACTGCCCTCTATTGTAGAAAGCACCAGCCCCTGCCCCCGGCCAAGGGCTTAGCCCTGAATTCACCCCTGCACTGCCCACTGCCATGCCCCTCAAAGACCTCCCCCCGAAGCCCGACCACGCGAGAAGTTGCTTGCGCGGGGCCCTGGCGGCCCTCAGCGATGCGGAGCTGTTGGCCATTTTGCTGCGCACCGGTATTGCGGGCAAAGGCGTTTTGCAAATGGCTGAAGAGCTTTTGCAACTCAAAAATCATAGCAGCTCACGTAATACGGACGGGGGCCAAGGTGGGTTTGGAGGTATATCTGGTTTGCTCAACGCCACCGCAGACGATTTGAAGCGCGTCAAAGGCCTGGGGCCAGCCAAGCGCGCCGAGATCGTGGCAGTGCTGGAGCTGGCCCGCCGCGCGCTGGCCCAGCGCCTGCAAGAGCGCACGGTGTTTGCCGAACCCAATGCGGTCAAAGACTATTTGCAGCTGCACTTGGCTTCACGCGCACACGAGGTATTTGCGGTCCTGTTTTTGGACAGCCAGAACCGCCTGCTGGCACTGGAAGAACTGTTTCGTGGCACGCTGACCCAAACCTCGGTCTACCCACGCGAGGTGGTAATCCGCGCCCTGCACCACCAAGCCGCCGCCGTGGTGCTGGCGCACAACCACCCCAGTGGCAGC
Source organism: Rhodoferax sp. (assembly GCF_034519335.1). Classification (GTDB taxonomy): domain Bacteria; phylum Pseudomonadota; class Gammaproteobacteria; order Burkholderiales; family Burkholderiaceae_C; genus Allorhodoferax. Next base: position 30,129 of record NZ_JAXHOL010000006.1, on the reverse strand, counting down.
GTGCAGCCCAGCCGTGCCGATGAGGCGCTGACGCGAACCCTGAAGGCGGCGCTGGCGCTGGTGGACGTGCGCGTGCTGGACCACATCATCGTGGCGCCGGGCCAGGCGCTGTCGATGGCTGAACAGGGCTTGGTATGAAGATCACCGCCCTCTCCGACCTCAAGCTGGTCAAAAAAGAGATTGAGGCCCAGGCGCTGCGCGAAGCGGCGCTGGCCGCGCAAAAAGCACTAGAGGCCAAACGCAAAGCCGCCGCCAGCAACCTGTTCCAGGCCGCCATTGGCAAGGTGCAACCCATGGTGCCACCGCAGCGCGCAGCGCTAGCCCCCACGCCGCCCCAGCCCATACCCAAGCAACAAATGCTGGACGATGCCGCAGCCCTGCAAGAGGCCCTCAGTGACGAGGTAGATGTCACCACGCTGCTTGATACCGACGACCAGCTCAGCTTTCGCCGCCCCGGCGTGGGCACCGATGTGACGCAGAAGCTGCGCAAGGGTAAATGGACGATTCAAAAGCAAATTGACCTGCACGGCTTTCGCAGCGACGAGGCGCGCGAGGCGCTAGGCACCTTCATCCGCGAGGCGCACAAGCAAGGCATCCGCTGCGTGCGTGTGGTGCATGGCAAAGGCTTGGGCTCGCCTGGCAAGGCTCCGGTGCTAAAAGAGAAAGTGCACCGCTGGCTGGTGCAAAAGAGCGAGGTGGTGGCCTTTGTACAAGCGCCACCCGCCCAAGGCGGCGCAGGCGCACTGGTGGTGCTGTTGCAGCCGCAGAATCGCGCCTGAACCGCACTACGCGCGCGTTTTGCGCGCCGCCCACCACTGCCCGGCCTGGTTCACCAGCAGCCCCAGCAACACCGCCCCAGTTCCCAGCCACTGCAGCAACTTGGGCACTTCTCCAAACGCCAGCTGCGGCAGCAGCCAGACCGACCACGGGCACCAATAGCGAATACGGCGTCACCTTGCCCGCCGGATGGCGCTGCAGCAGCTTGGTCCACAGCGTGTAGGCCAGCAAGGTCGCCAACCACGCCAAATACAACACCGACGCCACCTGCGCCCAGCCCAGACCACCGATCTGGGGACACCACAGACATCCCAACCATCTGCCCACAACGCCAAGCCGGTGAAGGGCAAGATAGGCACCACGCTGGTCCAGACGATGAAAGGAAACGGCTCATAACTGCCATGGCGGGCCGCCAGCCGCACCACGATGTTGGACACCGCCCACATAAAGGCCGCACTGGCCGTGAGCACCAGGCCCACCAAGGTCATTTGGCCCGGCCCTTCGCCATGCGCCGAGGCAATAGCCAGCAGGCCGCACAGCGCCAGCACCAGCCCGGCCCACTGCCAGCTGCGCGCGCGCTCACCCAGAATAGGCGCGGCCAGCAACAGGGTGAAAAAGGCCTGCATCTGCATCACCACCGAGGCCATGCCCGCCGTCATGCCCAGCTGCAGCCCCAGAAACAAAAAGCCGAACTGCCCCAGCCCCTGCGCCAGCCCATAGGCCAGCACATAACGCCAAGGCAGCGGCGGGCGCCCCACCCACCACAAAAACGGCAGCGACGCCGCCGCAAAACGCAGTGCGCCCAGCAACATGGGGCTCAGGCCCTGCAGGCCCACCTTCATGACCACAAAGTTCAGCCCCCACAGCACCACCACGGCCAGCGCGCGCAGGCTGTCGCCACGGCTCCAGGGCCGCAGCACCTGTGCGCCGCTCATGCGGCGGACCCGCTGTGACCGGTCACAGGGCGGCCTTGGGCGGCCCGGGCGGCAATAAAGGCGTCCAGTGCCTCGCTGCTGGTCTTGCCGGGCACATAACCCAAGTCTTTTTTGAGCGCGGTGTTCAGCAGCACCGGGCGGTAGCGCAAAAAGTCCAGTTGCTCCGGGCCATAACGGCTCACGCCCAGCGCTTGGCCCACGACCAAAGCGCTCTTGAGCAACCAGGCCGGCAAGGTGAGCAGCGGTTTGCCCAAGCGTTTGGCAATGGCCTGCAAGGGCAAGGCTCCATCGCCTGCCAGATTGAAACAACCTGCGTGGCGGCGCTGCAGCGCATGCAGCACGGCGCCGGTCACATCGGCGTCCCAGATGAATACGAACGGGCTATCGCTACCGCGTATGGCCAGCAAGCGCGGCTTTTCAAACAATGCGGTGATCTGGTTGTCCACGCCTTCGCCCAAGATGGTGCCAATCCGGAACACGGTTTGCAGCAGCTGCGGTGCACTAGCACGGTACTGCGCCAACATCTCTTCCACCAGGCGTTTGTGGTGGGCATAGGCAAAGGCTTCGTTGCCGCGCAGTGCATCACTCTCCACCAGCCAGGCTGGGTTGTCAGCGTGGTAACCATAGGCAGCGCCACTGGAGCTCACCACCAGATGCTGCACCCCCTGGGCCACGCAGGCATCCAGCACATTGCGCGTGCCCAGCACGTCCACCGAATACTCAAACTCACGGTTGGACTGTTTGCCCGGCGTGACGATGGAGGCCAAGTGCACCACGGTGTCGATGGCGTGCGCCGCCAACAGCTTGCCCACCGTGGGGTCGCGCACATCTTGCTCCAGGTAGGTGACGCCCGGCAGGCGGCGCTCTGGCGGTACGGTGCGCACATCGGCGGCCACAATGGCTTCAAACTGCCCGCGCTGCAACATGGCCGACACCAGGCTGCGACCCAAAAAGCCATCGGCCCCGGTAATGAAAACGCGACGCGCGGCGCCATGTGCCGACACATTCATGCCTCGCTCCCAGCCGGTTTGACCGGGGGCTTGCGACCCCACCAACTGGCCAGCGCCAGGCCGGCGATGATGTCCCAGAAGCCCCACACACCGGCCACCACAGCCATGCCACCCAGGCCACCAAAGAAGCTGAAGATCAGCACCAGGCCCAGGCCCGCATTGCGGATGCCCACCTCGATCGACACGGCGCGACGGTCATAGTCCGACAGGCCGGTGGCGCGGGCGCATAGATAGCCAGTGCCAAAAGCCAGCGCATCATGGATGGCCACCGCCAGCAGCACCAGGCCCACGTAGTCCAGAAAGTAGCGCCAGTTGCCGGCCACGGCGCCGACGATGAAACCGATGAGGCACAAGAAACTCAGGATGCGCGCAGGCTTGCGCACCTTCTCGGTAAAACGCGGCAGCTTTTCGGCACAGGCAATACCCAGTACAAAGGGCACGCCGATGATCACCACGATATGGCCCGCCATCTCCAGCGGGTCCAGCGCAATACTGCGAAACAGCGTGGATGCCGTGGGGTGCATGCCGGCCCAGAAGGCAAAGTTCAAGGGCATCAGCACAATGGCCAGCGCGTTGGAAATGGCGGTCATGGACACCGACAGCGCCACATTGCCCTGCGCCCGGTGCGTGAGGATGTTGCTCACATTGCCGGGCGGGCAGCAAGCCACCAGAATCATGCCCAGCGCAATGCTGGGGCCGGGGTTCAGCACCAGGGTGAGCGCATAGGTGACGGCGGGCAACACCACAAACTGTGCCGCAATGCCCACCGCCATGGCCACCGGCATGCGCATCACGCGTTTGAAGTCGGCCACGCGTGTGTCCAGCGCAATGCCGAACATCAGAAAACCCAGCACGATGTTGAGCACCACCAGCGAAGCGGGGTTGAAGTTCAGGCGTATTTCGTCCACAGGCAACATGGGGGTCTCCCTTTTGTATTCTTGAAAAACCAGTGTGCTGAAAAACTCAGGCCAGCGCTGCGCTGGCGGCACGCACCGCGGCGCGGTAAGTGTCCTTGTGCACGTAGTAGGCCATGCGTTCGAGCTTGAGGTAGCGGTAGCCGCCGCTCAGGTCGGGTGGCGGGCCAACCTTGGCGCGGCACAGCGCCGCGGCGGCTGCGCTTCCGGCATCACGCGCCTTGAAGTAGCGCGCCACCAGCTCGCCCTGTTCGTACCGGCCCTGCCAGCCAATACCACTGGCTTCGATCATGCCCATCACAGCCAGGTTGTCGAACTGGGGCGAAAAAATGTTGAGGTAGAGCTGGGGCGACATGCCCTGCCAGTTCAACAGCTTCACATCCATGAAGGGGTAGTGCAGGCGGTAGCCGGTGGCGCACAGAATCAGGTCGTAGTCCTTGGCACTGCCGTCCTTGAAGTGCACGGTGTGCCCGTCCAGGCGCGCAATATCGCCCTTCACATGCAGGTCGCCATGGCCCAGGTGGTGCAGCACCAGCGAGTTCACCACCGGGTGCGATTCGTACATCTTGTAGTCGGGCTTGGGAAACCCATAGCGGCTGGGGTCGCCGGTGAACCAGCCCAGCACCGTGCTGTCCACCTTTTGCTTGAGCCAGGCCGGCAGTTTGACCTTGCCACCCAAGGTATCGGCCGGCTTGCCAAACACGTACTTGGGCACAAAGTAGTAGCCGCGGCGCACCGAGATGTCCACACTCTGCGCGGCATGCACTGCGTCCACCGCAATGTCACAGCCAGAGTTGCCCGCGCCCACCACCAGCACACGTTTGCCGCGGAACATCTCCGCACTCTTGTAGGCCGCGGTGTGCAGCAGCTCGCCGTCAAAGTGGCCTTCGAAGCTGCGGCATGTTGGGCTCGGCCAGCGTGCCGTTGGCAATCACCACGCCCTTGAATTCGGCACTCTGCACCACGCCATCCGCGCCCTGCCATTCCACACACCACAGCGGCGCCACGCTATCGCCCAAGGGCTTGACCGACAACACCTTGGCGCCAAAGTGGAAGTGCGCGCGCAGGCCAAAGTGGTCAGCAAAGTCAAAGAAGTACTGGCGCATCTCCTTGTGGCTGGGATAGTCCGCCACCTCGGGGCGCATCGGGAATTCGCTGAACTCGGTGGTGGTCTTGCTGGAGATCAAGTGGGCCGACTCGTAGACCGTGCTGCGCGGGTTGTCGATGTTCCACAGGCCGCCCACATCGGTGTGGGCCTCAAAACCCTGGAAGGGCAGGCCCTGCTTTTGCAGGTTGCGAGCGGCGGCCAGGCCGCTGGGGCCGGCGCCAATCAGGGCAATGCAATCGCGTGTTGCGGCACGCTGGGGAGTCTCTGTCATGGGTGTCTCTCTCGGGTTTTTGTAGTGTGTCGAAATCAGGTCAGGAGCGCGGCGGCAAGCCCGGAATGGCCGTGGCCCCGGCCTCACCCACGCGCGGCTTGCGCGGCTGGCCCAGCAAAATGCGGTCGTGCCAGGCCGTGGGCAACAGGCCCAGCGCGCGCGACAACCAGCCCATGTGGCGCGGCAGCACAATGTGCTCGCGCCCACTGGCCACAGCGTCCAGCAGTTACGCGCGCCGCATCGTCGGCCTCCATCAGGCCGGGCATCACAAACTGGTTGCCCGCCGTGAGCGGCGTGCGCAGGTAGCCGGGGCTCACGGTGTGCACGCGCAAGCCGCTGCCGCGCAGCTCGGCACGCAGACTCTCCAGATAACGGATCAGCGCGCCCTTGCTGGCGCAGTAGGCGCCGTTGCCCGGCATGCCGCGCCAACCCGCCAGGCTGGCCACGCCCACCAGGCTGCCGCGGCCCTGGGCGCGCATGGCATCCAGAAAGGGCTGGAAGGTGGTGGCCACGCCCAGCACATTGATCTCCAGCATGCGGCGCATCACGGCCAGGTCATCGGCCTGGGCGGTGTCAAAACCGCCGGCCACACCCGCATTGGCAATCAGCAAGTCCGGCACGCCAAAACTGCCCACCCAGTCCTGCGCGCAGGCCTGCATGGCGGCCGGGTCGGCCACATCGGGGGTGTAGATGGCGCAGCGGTAGGGGGCGGTGGCGGCCAGCGCCTCCAGAGCAGGACGGTTCAGCCCCACCAGCGCAACCACCGAGCCCTGGGCCAACAGCTGGCGCGCCAGCGCTTGGCCCAGGCCGCCGCAGGCGCCCGTGAGAACGGTGTTTTGAAAGGGAAGTGGCATGCGCGGCTGGTGTGACAAGAATGTCACGAGCATAATCAGCGCACTTTTTCATCTCGGATATTTATAGTTATTTGTCTCGGATTCCGGAACAAAACTCCAAACCCATGGACAAGCCCTCCCCCGCGCTGCGCATGTTTGAACTGCTGGACCTGGTCTGTGCCACGGGCCAGCCCTTCAGCCTGGCCGATGCCGTGCGCAGCAGCGGCTGGCCCAAACCCAGCGTGCACCGCATGTTGGCCCAGCTGGAAGCCGGCGGCCTGATCACCCGTGAACCCGGCGGTCGGCTGTACGCACCGGCGGCCCGCTTGGTGCGCCTGGCCGAAAACGTGCTGAGCGCCGACACGCGGCGCGGCGTGCGCCATGCGGTGCTGCGCCAGCTGGTCAGTGTGGTGGGCGAAAGCTGCAACCTCACGGCCCTGAGCGGCACCGACGTGATGTACCTGGACCGGGTGGAGTCGGCCTTTCCGCTGCGCATGGAACTCAAAGCCGGCACGCGGGTGCCGATCCATTGCTCGGCCAGCGGCAAGCTGTTTCTGGCCCACATGCCGGAGCAGGCCCGCGCAGCACTGCTGGAAAGCCTGCCCCTGCCCCGCTACACCGCCACCACACTCACCCAGCGCCAAGCGCTGGAGGACGAACTCGCGCAGATCGTGCGCCAGGGGTATGCCGTGGATGCCGAGGAGTTTGTGGACGGGCTGGTGTGTGTGGCCGTGCCGGTGCTGCAAGCTGGCAGCCGCGCGGTGCGCACCGCCGTGGCCCTGCAGGCACCGGCGGCCCGCATGCCCCTGCAACAAGCCTTGCAGCATGTGCCCCAGCTTCTAGAGGCCGCCACAGCCCTGGGCCGCACGCTTGGCTTGATCCGTCAGGGCTGCGGCACGCCACAGACCAGGGCGCCGGGGTCGTTGTGGGCGATGGCCAGTTCGTCTTTGGCGTGCGACACCGCCATGTCGCGCGGCAAGGTCACGCCGTTTTTCACCGCCAGTATTTCCGCCATCACGCTCACCGCAATCTCGGGCGGCGTCTTGCTGCCAATGTAGATACCAATGGGCCCGCGCAGACGTGCCAGCGTTTGCGGCGTCTGGCCCAGGTGCTCCTGCATGCGCTGGTGGCGTGCGGCGTGGTTGCGGCGCGAACCAATGGCGCCGATGTAGAAGGCCTCGGACTGCAGGGCCTCCAGCAGCGCCAGGTCGTCCAGCTTGGGGTCGTGGGTCAGCGCAATCACGCAGCTGCGGCTGTCGGGCTTGAAGGCGGTCACCACCTCGTCTGGCATGCCGCTGCTCACCGTCACACCGGGCACAGCCCAGGCGCCGCGGTACTCCTCGCGCGGGTCACACACCGTCACCGCAAAACCGCTGAACTGCGCCATGGTGGCCACATATTCACTGAGCGGCCCAGCGCCGATGATGAGCAGGCGGTACTCGGGGCCGAAGGTATTGACCAACTCGGTGTCCGAGACACGGAGTGCGGTGGGCGGGCCGGCGGGCTGCAGATCTGCCGCCCCGTCCTTCAGCTGCACGGTGCGGCGCACCAACTGGCCTTGCTCCAGGCGGCCCACAAGGTCGGCCAGGCTCGCAGCATCGGGATCGAACTCCAGCAGCAGCTCCAGCGTGCCGCCACAGGGCAGGCCAAAGCGGTGCGCCTCGTCGGCGGTGATGCCGTACTTCACGCGCTGCGGCGGGCCACTGGGAATCTGCTGCGCATCGGCATTGGTGGCCGCACCGTCTGACGCGTAGGCCCGCGTGAAACGAAAAATCAAATCGTCCTCAATACATCCGCCCGACACCGAGCCGACCACCGCCCCGTCTTCACACAGCGCCATGATGGACCCCACGGGCCGCGGCGACGAGCCCCAGGTGCGCACCACCGTGGCCAGCAACGCACGCCGCCCGGCCTGGCGCCAACTGCACAGGGCCCGCAAGACCATGACATCGAGGTTTTCCATGGGTTGGTGGGCGGCAACAGGGCTAGACGCCCACGTTGCGCATCCAATCCGCAGTTTGGAAGAAGGAGGTTTTCAGCCGCTCGCGCAGTTCGACAGGCACGCCGGTGTCCCCCATCGCCTGGTCCATGCAGGCCAGCCACTGGTCGCGCTCCAGAATACCGATTTTGAAGGGCATGTGCCGCGCCCGCAGCCGCGGGTGGCCAAAGCGCTCCACAAAATAATCGGGCCCGCCCAGCCAGCCGCACAGAAACCAGAACAGGTGGTCGCGCGCCTTGTCCAGGCTGCTGCCGTGCGCGGCCCGCAGCGCCGCGTAGCCGGGTTCCAGGTCCATCAGGTCGTAAAAGCGGTCCACCAGGCTGCGAACCGCGGGCTCGCCGCCTATCCATTCAAACGGGGTTTGGGCGTTGGGTTCTTGGATTTGCATAACTTACAAGCGAAAAGTGCTTCTAGCGCCCGTGGAATATGCGCGAGCAGCTATGAAAAAGTGAGTGGTTTGCATCATGCTTGGCCCCACACCCGGTCGATGGCGGCCTTGACCTTGGCTTCCATGCGGCGAATGAGTTCGCGGTTAGCGGCGACCAGCGCCTGCTCGGCTTCGATCTCGGCGACTATGGTGCGTTGGGTTTCTATGTCAGGAAGGGGAATTTTGAATTCCTTTAGCTTCTCGATTGTGAGCGCCTTATACGCCGCTCCAAACACAATGTGATCTATGCCTGCGGAGAACGTAGAGTCGAGACAGTACTTAAGGAAATAAGGATCGAGATTAGCGAGATTCTTTACCCACAAAAGATTTCCATCTTTGAAATAAAACTCGCGGTCGTCCTCCACAACCCAGGAAACTCCAATAGTCCCCACAGCAGAAATTAACAGCTCGCCTTTGGCCGGCGCTCCGAAACGAGCTTTAATTGATTGAAATCGATCCGGCGCTATGAATAACTCAAGACTAATGTCTTTACCTTTACTCAGTTCTACGATCTCCTTTGTGCGATAGAACGGGGCACCCGTAGAAACGTACTCCTCAGCGAGAATTCGCTTACTTGAAGTTACTTCGGACACGTCCTTGAGATCAACCACCGGCCAATCCGGACTAACCACAATATGCGGTTTGTAGTTGTCGAGCACTTGCCGGGCGCCGTCGATGATTTTTTGGTAGCCCTCGATTTCGGTCACGATTTGGTGTTGGACTTCGAGGGGTGGGAGGGGAATCACCTTTCGCTTCAAGTCCCCAAAGTGGCGCTTGTATCCATCTGCCTCAAGCGGGTTGCATTTCAAAAAAAAGTATAGAAACTTCGGAAGCAGAGAATCTTCCGTCTGCAAAATTTTGATGCCATCTGCACCTTGTGCAAAAGGCTGGTCTATCAGCTTCACAGCACAGGTATGGTCACCAAAGATTACCAACTGCTTTGGAATTCGAACAATCGCTGATTCGTCATCAGTCCAGCCAGCTATCGAATCCTGAGATTGATCGATGATTGGGTAACGTCCAGTATCAGCATATTCGACCCTCTGGATTTTCACGGGCGCAGTGACCGTCGTAACAACGTCACCAATCGCGATCTGATCAAAGTTGCTGATGGAAGCTGGGGTAGCCACATACCGCTCTCCACTCAAATTAAAGTCCCCGCTCTCCCCAATCCGCCCACGCGCCACCGCCTGCGCCATCACCCCGTCGCCCTCAAACTTGTCCTGCACAGTCATCCACCCACGCAGTAACCGTGTCGCCTCCGGCAAGTCGCTATTCACCACCGCGCGGCGTTGGGCGCCCAGGTTGAAGCCATCGTTTTGCACCTTCACAAACAGCACGCTGTCGGTCTGCTTGTGCACGCGCTTGTCCAGAATCAGGATGCTGGTCTTGACGCCGCTGTAGGGGTTGAACACACCTGCGGGCAGGCTGACTACGGCGACCAGGCTGGTGTCCACCAGCATCTTGCGCAGCGCTTTGTACGCCGTGCCGCTTTGGAAGATGATGCCCTCGGGCACGACGATGGCCGCGCGGCCAGTCGCACTCAAATGCTCGGCCATGTAGTCCACAAACAACACCTCGCTGCGGGTGGCTTGCACGCTAAAGCGCTTGTGGGGTTTGATGCCGCCTTTGGGGCTCATGAACGGCGGGTTGGCCAAAATGACATCGGCCACTTCGTTCCACTTGTCGTCTTGCGTGAGGGTGTCGTACTCCACCACATGCGGGTCGCTGAAGCCGTGCAGGTACAGGTTGACCAGGCTCAGGCGCACCATGTCGGGCGATATGTCGTAGCCGCGAATGTTGGCGGCCAGGCGGGCGCGTTCGTCGGGGGTGAGCAGGTTGCCGGGGAGGCCTTCGACAAGCTCAGGGCGAACGGGTTTAAGCGTTTTAGAGCTCTTTCCCTCGTCCGTATTGCGTGGGCTGCTATTGTTTTTGAGTATGTGCTTCCAGGCGCTGATTAAAAAACCGGCGGTGCCGCAGGCCGGGTCTAGCACGCTTTCGTGCTTTTGCGGGTCCATCACCTCGACCATAAAGTCGATGATGTGGCGCGGCGTGCGGAACTGGCCTGCGTCGCCCTGGCTGCCCAACACGCTGAGCAAATACTCAAACGCATCGCCCAGGCGCTCGGAGTGGTCGTAGCTGAAGTGGTTGATTTCCTTCAAAAAGCTCTTCAGCGTCTCCGGGTCTCGGTAGGGCAAATACGCGTTTTTGAAAATGTCGCGAAACAGCTCGGGCACGCCGGGGTTTTGGCCCATGGTGGCGATGGCCTCGCTGTACAGGGCCAGCACCTCAAAGCCGCCCAAGCTGGGCGCCATGAGCTTGGCCCAGCCGTAGCGGGCATAGCTGCCCGCAAAGAAGGTGCGCTTGCCGCCCAGCTCTTCGGCTTCGGCGTCCATGTCGTCCATGAACTTGTAGATCAGCGCGATGGTGATTTGCTCGACCTGGCTTTTGGGGTCGGGCACTTTGCCGACCAGGATGTCGCGGCAGGCGTCGATGCGGCGTTTGGTGTCTGCGTCTAGCATGGGGATTTAGTTTTTCTTGGGGGTTGCCAGCAGATCGGGGAACTGGGTTTGCAGGAATTGGCGGGTGTGGGCCAGCAGGCTTTGCGCCTGGGCCAGGCATTCGCTCACGACGGCGTCGCCGATCGGGTCGCCTTCGTAGTCGTTGAGGTTGCGCTGTTTGCGCAGCGCATCCAGCACGATGATGATGTCGTTCGGCAGCCCCATGGTGAGGGGCAGTGCCTGCAAAGCCGTCTGGTGGTGGCCGGGCTGGCTGGTAGAGGTGCGGTAGCCACGTGCCCACAGACCCAGCATGGCGCATTGCATGATGCATTTGTAGGCCGCGTCAAAACGGTTTTCAGCGCTCAGCTGCGCCAGCTGGGCGTCTGCCAGGTTGCGCACCGCCGCAGCCAGCAAGCGTTGCACGCCGTCGGGCGTTGCGCTAAACGCCAGCAGGCGCTGAATGGCCAGTAAGTTGGCTAAGGTCATCGTCGGTTCCGGTTAGATAAATTTTGGGCTTGCGCAGCAAGTCCATGACAAAAGAGTCTTGCGCCTGCACGCGGCGCTGCAGCTCTGCCACGCTGTAGACCACGGGATTGATTTCGCGGCCCAGCTCGGCTTGCACCGGGTGAATGGCGCGCACCAGATCGGCAAAGCCGAAGTCGCCAATCACCAGCAGGTCTATATCGCTGGCGGCGGTTTCGGTGCCACTGGCTACCGAGCCGAAAATGAATGACAAGGGTGGGTGCAACGGCGCCAAAGCGTTGGCTAGCAGCTCCGCCGCGCCCGTGGTCTTGCGCAACATGCCAGCCAGTTCTGCAAACACCGGGCACTTTTGGTTGGCCTGGTAGCGAACTTGATTGCCCTGCTCTTTGCGCAGCAGCAGCCCCGCTGTGGCGAGGCGTGCCAGCTCTTTGTGCAGGGTACCGGGCGCGGTGCCTGTTTGACGGGCCAGCTCGCGGACGTGGTAGTCCGTGTCCGGGTGGAGCAAGAGCAGCCCCAGGACTTTTTTGCGGTAGTTGCCAAACAGGAGGTCAGCGAGCATATGTAGCTTAATTTGCTTCGATTGTAGCTAATAAAGCTTCGATATCAATGTCTGTCATCCCAGTCCTTACGCCGTTAAAGACTGGCATTACGGACATGGTGAGCTACATGAACTGGTTGAGTGGCACGTAGTCTTTGACGTATTCGGGGATGCGCGTGCGCCACACCGAGGGCACGGCTTTGAAGTCGCTCATGCCAAAGGCGGGGTAGACGTTGAGGCTGGTGAGGTGGCCGGCTTCGATGATCTCGCGCAGGTGGTGGTCGGTGGCGTAGGCTTTGAAGTAGTACTTCATGGCCTGCACGCTGCTTGCCGTGCTGTCGGCGCTGAAGCCGGTGGCGTTTTGCTGGTCAAGCAAGAACTTTTCAAATTCTTCTTCCAACAACTCGTCTTTGCTTTTGAAGCCGGTGATGAAGCCAAAGGCCTTTTCCAGTATCTCGCGCAGGCCCAAGCGGCGGTCTACCCCCGCTGCGCGGCGCAGTTTGTCGAGGTTGAAGTACTCGTTGGGTTTGTCAAATAGCTCGGTGGTGATGTAGTCAATGGCCTGGTCCCACTGGGCATTGCTCACCTGCTCTGTCACCACGGGGCTGGCTTTGACGGTGTCTTCAAACTTCTCAAAGAACATGCGGTCAATCTTCATGCCCTGGAAGCCGATCTGGGTTTCTTCCTGCGCGGTGATGGCGTCGGGGGCGGTGTGGTGGTAGTGGCCGTTGTCTGTGCCACCGGTGGTGGTGCCGGCTTCGCCGCTGGCGCCAGCACCTGCTCCCTCTTCGCCACTGCCTGCGGGTGCGCCACTGCCGGGGCGCGGCAGCTTGAGCACTTCGTCGTAGTTGAACTTTTCTTCAAAGTATTCGCAGCTGGCAAAAAAGTCGAACAATTTGTAAGCCGTCTTGTGCGGTGCTAGCACCTGGGCTTTGAGTGCCTCGTCTTGCAGCGCTTCGCGGAAGTCGTGTTTGCGGGTGCCCCGGCCTTTGATCTGCACAAAGTCAGAAGGCGAAAACACCGGGCGCATGAGCGCCAGGTTCAGCAAATCTGGGCAGTCGTAGCCGGTGGTCATCATGCCGACGGTGACACAGACACGGGCCTTGCTGGTTTTGTAGGCGGGCAAGCCATTGGCCGAACCCAGCAGGTTGTTGTTGGTGAAGTTGATGGTGAACTGCTGCGCATCGGTCACGCTGCTGGTGACCTGCACCGCAAAGTCCGACTGGTAGCGGCCGGGGTAGGCCTTGTCAGCCAGGTCGTTCAGTATCTGGGTGAGTTTGGCGGCGTGCGCCTGGCTCACGGCAAACACAATGGTTTTGCCGAACTCGGCGCTGATGGGGTCGTGCAGGCCGTGCTGCATCAGGGTTTCGCAAAACAAGCGGTTGGTGGGGTCGGAGAAAAACCGCTTTTCAAAACTCTTTTGCTTGAAGCGCTGTTCGCTGTTTTGCTGACCCTCAGCGGCTTCATGCATCACTACCACGGCGTAGCCTTGGTCAGACAGCAGCTGGGTGGTGACTTCGGTGCGCGCATCGACCACGATGGGGTTGATCAGGAAGCCATCGCGTACGCCGTCCAACAAAGAGTAGCGGTAGGTGGGTTCGCCGCTTTCGCAGCCAAAGGTGCGGTAGGTGTCCAGCAGCAGGCGGCGCTCTGCTTCGCGCGGGTCTTTGGTGGTGGGCTTGGCTGCGTCAAACTTCTTGATGTAGTCCTTGGGCGTAGCGGTGAGGCCCAGCTTGTAGCCCACAAAGTACTCAAACACGGCGCGGGCATTGCCACCGATGGAGCGGTGGGCTTCGTCCGAAATTACCAGGTCAAAGTCGGTGGGCGAAAACTGTTTGTACTTGGCGTTGAACAGCAGGCTCTGCACGGTAGTCACTACGATCTCGGCCTTGCGCCAGTCGTCGCGGTTTTCTTTGTAGATAGCGGACTTGTAGTCGTTCTTCAGCAAGGCCACGAAAGCTTTGTTGGCTTGGTCTTCCAGCTCCAGCCGGTCCACCAGAAACAACACGCGGCGGGCATTGCCGGTGCGCAAAAAGAGCTTGATGACGGCGGCAGAGGTGAGCGTTTTTCCGGTGCCGGTGGCCATCTCGAACAGGAAGCGTGTTTTGCCTTCTTTGACGGCGGACTGAATAGCATGGGCTGCGCGCTGCTGGTACTGGCGCATGAAGCGCAGCCGGTTCTTCTCTACAAAGGCATCGCGCTGGGCTTCGTCTTTCCAGCCCGGCTCCAGGTCGTAGCCCGGCAGTTGGGTGCGTGCAATGTAGTCCTGCGGCACGTCTTCGCTGACGAGCCGTTCCGGATCGGGGTTGAACTTGCTGTAGCCCTTGATCGAATCGGGCGCTGGAAAAGCGGTGATGACGTGGGGGTTGCCGTGCTGCAAATCCCACAGGTAGTGCAGGTTGCCGTTGCTGAGGATGACGAAACGGCAGTTTTGGCTTTTGGCGTACTTGCGCGCCTGCTCTTTGCCAACCAAAGGGTTCTTGCTTTCCGCCTTGGCTTCCAGCACCACCAGCGGAAAGCCCTGCGCGTCCAGCAATAAAAAGTCTACGAAGCCCTTGCTGCTGGATTCAAAGTCAGCGCCAAAGGCGTCGACCTGCACCTGGGTCAACTTGACCTTGGGCTCCAGCACGATGTTGGCCGGGCCCACCGCATCATCGAAAAACCGCCATCCAGCGGATTCGAGCAGCTTGTTGATCTTGATGCGGGCTTGGGCCTCTTTGGACATGGTTCGCTTCCCTTTGCAGCGATTCTAGAGGCAGCTTGCATGCCACCCGGCTGCTTCAAGCCAAATCAGCCTCTAGCGCCCATGGATATTGCGCAAGCAGCTATCAAAATTATAGTAAATCAGGTGGTCGCTCGGCGCAGCGTCTCCACCACCGGGCGGCGCAGCACGTCGCGCAGGCCCCACCAGCCAGCGGCCAAGGCCAACACCGCACCGGCCAGCGCGCCCACCAGCGGCACCCAGAGCTGCACGGTCCAGTCGAACTCGAACACAAAACGCGCCAGCGCCCAGCCCACGGCTGCCGCCACGATGGAAGCCAAGAAGCCCGCCAGCAAGCCCACACCCGCCAGCTCGGTGCGCTGCACCTGGCGCAGCAGGCTGCTGCCCGCACCCACGGCGCGCATGATGGCGAACTCGCGCGCGCGGTCCTCACGTGTGGCGGTCACCGCGGCAAACAGCACCACCAGTCCCGCCGCCAACGTGAAGCCGAACAAAAACTCCACCGCGCGGATCACCTGGTCCAACACACGCTGCACCTGGTTGATGGTGCTGGTCATATCCACATTGGTGATGTTGGGAAACTGGTGCACCAGCGCGTTGTCAAAACCCTTGGTCTCGGGCGCCTTGAAGGCACCCATGTAGGTGCTGGGCACGTCTTTGAGCACGCCCACCGGGTACATCACAAAGAAGTTGGCGCGCATGGAGCCCCAGTCCACCTTGCGCAGCGAGGTAATCTTGGACTCAGTCTGCACGCCGCCAATGTCAAAGCGCAGGCTGTCGCCCAGCTTCAGGTTCAGCGTCTTGGCAATGCCCTCTTCCACACTCACGGCGCCCTCTTCGTCCTCGGTCCAGCGGCCGGCAATCACCTCGTTGTGCGGCGGGTTCTTGCTGCTGTGGGAGAGGTTGAACTCACGGTCCACCAGACGCTTGGCGCGGTCCTCGGTGTAGTCGTCCGGCGACACGGCCTTGCCGTTCACCGCCACCAAGCGGCCCCGAATCATGGGGTACCAGTCAAACTTGGTGACGCCACCCTGGGTCAGCGCTTTCTGGAAGGCATCCGACTGCTCGGGCATCACGTTGATGACAAAGCGGTTGGGCGCATCGGGCGGCGTGGCTTTGCGCCAGCTGCTGATCAAATCGGTGCGCAGCAGCACCAAAAGCACCAGCGCCAACAAACCCACCGACAGCGCACTCACCTGCACCACGGTGTAGGCCGGGCGGGCCGAGATTTGGCGTGTGGCCAGCACCAACCAGCGCGGCGCCGTGGCCTCGTTGACGCTCTTGCGCAAAACCTTGACGGCCAGCCAGCTCAGCGCGGCAAACACCAGCACCGATGCCGCAAAACCACCCACCGCAATCAGGCCCAGCAGCAGGTCGCTGCTCACCGTCATCAAGAGTGCGGCAAAACCGGCCACACCCACCGCCAGCACACCCAGCGAAGCCGGGCGCAAGTTGCCCACATCGCGGCGGATCACGCGCAGCGCGGGCACCTGGGCCAGTTGCAGCACCGGCGGCAGGCCAAAGGCCATCAGCAGCGTCAGGCCCATGCCCACGCCCAGCAACACCGGCCACAGCGATGCGGCGGGCAAGGCCGCATCCACCAGCCCCGCCAGCAGCGCCACAAACAGGTAATGCACGCCAAAGCCCAGCGCCACGCCCAGCCCACTGGCAAACAGGCCCACCAGCGCAAACTCAAACGCATAGGCACTGGCAATGGTGCGCTGCGACAGGCCCAGCACGCGCAGCATGGCGCAGTCGTCCAGGTGGTTGGCGGCAAAGGCACGCGCGGCCAAGGCCACGGCCACCGCGCTCAGCAAGGCAGCCAACAGCGCCACCAAGCTCAAGAACTTTTGCGCGCGGTCCAGCGTCTGGCTCATCTCGGGGCGGCCGCTTTGCAGCGACTCCACGCGCACGCCACGCACGCCGCCCTTCACTTGCGCATCGGCCCAATCGACAAACCGTTTCACCGCGGGCTCGTCACCCGCCACAGCCAAGCGGTAGTTCAGGCGGCTGGCCGGTTGCACCAGGCCCGTGGCGGCCAGGTCGGGCTGACCAATCATCACGCGTGGCGCAAAGTTCATAAAGCCGCCGCCGCGGTCGGGCTCGATCACGATGATGCGGTCCACGGTGAATTGGCTGTCGCCCAGCAGCAGCGTGTCGCCCACCTTCAGGCCAATAGCTTCCAGCAGCGGGGCGTCGACCCAGGCTTTGCCTGCAGCGGGGGTGTCTTTGGTGGGGGCATCGGGCGCGTCGGGCGCGCTGCTTACGCGCAAGCTGCCGCGCAGCGGGTAGCCGGGCTCCACCACCTTAAGGGCCACCAGCTTGGCCGCCCCACCCTGCGCATCGCTGGCGCGCGCCATGGTCGGAAAGCCCAGCGTATGCACGACCTGCAGGCCCAAAGCGCGGGCTTGTGCCTCAAAGGCCTCGGGCGGCGGGTTGTCACTGGAGACGACCGCATCACCGCCCAGCAGCTGGCGCGCGTCGCGCTGCAAGCCGCCTTGCAGCCGGTCCGCAAAAAAACCGACCGCAGTCAGCGCCGCCACCGCCAACGTCACGGCCAGGATCAGCAGGCGCAGCTCGCCCGAACGCACATCGCGCCACAGGGTTTTCCAGCCCAGGGCAAAAAAAGACAGTTTCAAGGAAGGCTCCTCAAGGAGATGCGCAAAGCGGCATTATTCACCCGGGGCCCTATTCCCCAGAGCTTTGGGGGGCAGGCAACGCGCTGGCTCAGGGCGTGTAGAGCACGGCGCGGGGTGCGCGGCACAGGCCCCAGAGCTGCAAGCCGGTGCGCTGCGCCATGGCCACGGCCAGGCTGGTGGGGGCCGAGATGGTGGCCAAGAGCGGCACCTGCATGCGCACACATTTGCGCACCAGTTCGTGGCTGGCACGGCTGCTCATGAGCACCCAGCCGGGCTCAGTGATCTGACCACTGCATGTCACGGCACCGAGCAGTTTGTCCAGTGCGTTGTGGCGGCCTACGTCTTCCATCAGCAGTGTGACCTCACCCTCTGGTGTGGCCCAAGCCGCAGCGTGCAGGGAGCCACAGGCCGCGTTGAGCACCTGCAGCGGCGCCATGGCCTCAAACGCCCGCAACACGGTCGCCGCGGGCAGGTCGCGTACCCACGGCTTTTCGGGCATGCGTGGTGGCGCCAAGTCCAATGCCTGCAAGCTGTCCAGCCCGCACACGCCGCAGCCTGTGCGGCCGGCCATGCTGCGGCGCTGGTCTTTCAAACGGGCAAAACAAGGGGCGGCAATCTCCAACTGCACTTCCAAGGCTGCACCACCGTCGATCTGAACCGGCAGCACGTCCATGCCAAAGCACTGGCTGGCGCTGTCCAGAATGCCTTCGCTCAGGGCAAAGCCCAGGGCAAAGGCCTCCAGGTCCTGCGGCGTGGCCATCATCACCGCGTGCGAGATGCCGTTGAACACCAGCGCCACCGGCACCTCGGCCGCCAGGGCGTCGCTCAGCAGCACGCCTTCGGGCTGGCGCAGCACGGCGCTGCGGCTTAACGGTGTGGGCAGGCCCACCACGTCATCTATGGCGTTGCTGGGCGCAGTGCTGGCGCCCGGCTTCGGTCAGGCTCACCACCCAGCGCCCGTCCTCATGGCGCATCTGCACCCAGCCGGGCCCGGCCTGGCCGCCCAGCACCGCATCGCCCATCAGCGTGAGGGCACGCATGACTACGCTGGCCCCCACGCCCAGGCGTTTGCCCAGGCGCGGAATCGAGACTGGCTCAGCCTCCTCGGCCAAAGCGCGCAGCAATGCAGCCGACAACGCGTCACTCACGCAGCCTGCGCCTCCTGGCGCTGGTGCGGCAGCATGAGCACGGGAATGCATTTGGAGGTGGGCGTTCCCGCATTGGCCGCCACCGAAGACAGCGGCACCAGCGGGTTGGTCTCGGGGTAATACGCCGCCACACAGCCGCGCGGGATGTTGTAGGCCACCAGCTTGAAGCCATCGGCACGGCGCTCCTCGCCGTCGTCCCACACGGTCTGGAAGTCGATCCAGTCACCGTCTTTCATGCCCAGCGCGCGGATGTCTTCAGCATTGGCAAACACCACGCGGCGCTGGCCATACACGCCGCGGTAGCGGTCGTCCGCGCCATAGATGGTGGTGTTGTACTGGTCGTGCGAGCGCGTGGTCATGAGGGCGAACACAATCGCATCGCCCTTGCGCTCGCGGGCGCGCTGCAGCGGCGTGCCGGTGGGCACCGCGTGGGTCTTGAACACGGCCTTGTGGCTGGCGGTGTTCCACACCCGCTCGCTGGCCGTGTTGCGCAGGCGGAAGCCGCCGGGCACCTGCACACGGGTATTGAAATCCTTGAAGTCGGGGAACACGGCCTCGATCTTGTCGCGGATGCGGCTGTAGTCTTCCAGCAGCCAGAGCCAGGGCGTCTGGCTGCGCGCACCCAGCGTGGCGGCCGCCAGGCGGGCCACGATGGCAGGCTCGGACAGCAGGTGCTCGGATGCGGGTGGGTTGATGCCCACCGAGATGTGCACCATGCTCATGGAATCTTCCACCGTCACGCCCTGCACGCCACCGGCTTGCATGTCGATCTCGGTACGGCCCAGGCAAGGCAAGATGAGCGCGGCCTTGCCGTGCACGATGTGGCTGCGGTTGAGCTTGGTGGTCACATGCACGGTCAGGTCGCAGTTGCGCAGCGCCTTCCAGGTCTGCACGGTGTCGGGCGTGGCGGCAGCAAAGTTGCCACCGAGTGCGAAAAACACCTTTCCTTTTCCGTCGAGCATGGCCTGGATGGATTCCACGGTGTTGTAGCCGTGGGCGCGCGGGGGTTCAAAGCCAAACACCTTTTGCAGGTTGTCTAGCAGCGCCACGGGCGGCGCCTCCCAAATGCCCATGGTGCGGTCACCCTGCACATTGCTGTGGCCGCGCACGGGGCAAGGCCCGGCGCCGGGGCGGCCAATGTTGCCGCGCATGAGCAGCAGGTTGACGATCATCTGGATGGTGGCCACCGAGTTGGCATGCTGGGTGATGCCCATGCCCCAGCAAGCGATCACGCTTTTGGCCTGGCGGTAGACGTCGGCAGCGGCGCGGATGTGCTCCTGCGCCAAGCCGCATTCGGCTTCCAGCAGCGCCCACGACTCGGCGCGCAGGTCGGCCAGCAGGGCATCAAACCCTGTGGTGTGCTCGGCAATGAAGGCCTGGTCCAGCACGTCTTCGCCGGCATCCTGCAACTCGACCAAATGTTTCATCATGCCTTTGACAAAGGCAAAGTCACCGCCAATCTTCAACTGGAAGTAGTGGGTGCTGATGGGCGAGTCGCCGCCGGTGGCCATCTGCAGTTTGTCTTGTGGGTCGGCAAAGCGCTCCAGCCCGCGCTCACGCAGCGGGTTCAGGCTCACAATGCGCGCGCCGCGCTTGGCGGCCTGGCGCAGTTCACCCAGCATGCGCGGGTGGTTGGTGCCGGGGTTCTGGCCAAAGATAAAGATGGCGTCGGCCTGCTCGAAGTCGTCCAGCGTGACCGTGCCCTTGCCCACGCCCACGCTCTCGCGCATGCCCGTGCCACTGGGCTCGTGGCACATATTGGAGCAATCGGGGAAGTTGTTGGTGCCGTACTCGCGCACAAACAGCTGGTACAAAAATGCGGCTTCGTTGCTGGCACGGCCCGAGGTGTAGAAGATGGCCTGGTTCGGGTCGGGCAGCGCGTTCAGATACTTCGCAATCATTGCAAAGGCATCGTCCCAGGCAATGGGCTGGTATTTGTCGGTTGCGGCGTCGTAGACCATGGGCGCTGTCAGGCGGCCTTGGTCCTCCAGCGCAAAGTCACCCCAGGTGGCCAGCTCGGCCACGGTGTGCTGCGCAAAAAAGTCTGCCGTCACACGGCGTGCGGTCGCCTCGGCGGCTACGGCCTTGGCGCCGTTTTCACAAAATTCGAAGGTGGAGGCATGGTTGCGGTCGGGCCATGCACAGCCGGGGCAATCAAAGCCATCGGGCTGGTTGGCGGACAGCAAGGTCTTGGCGCCTTTGATGGGAATCTCCTGCTTGAGCAAGGTCTTGCCCACACTGCGCAAGGCACCCCAGCCACCGGCCGCACCGTTGTACAACTCTACTTTTTGCTCGCTCATAAGACCCCCAGTCGTTATTGCCCCAAAAGGGCAGACAGGCGCGGAAACATGCCTCCGCGCCTGTCTATTTCATGCTCGCCCCAGCTGCTGCAGGCAGCGGCCGGGGCGAGCGTTGTTACACGTCGTTCGCTCTTGGCAAATCAGGCAAAGAATTTGGCCACGCTCAGCAAGGTGCGGTACACGCCCCATGCCAAAGGCAGGCCCACGGCCAACCAAGCAAACACCACCACACCCGTTGGAATGGTGTCTGCACCGCCAGAGCTGGTACCGACTTCCGACGCAGCTGCGCGTTCGTGCGCCAGCTTTTTCTCTTCAGCCAACTCAGCGTCGGTCATGAACCACTTGTTATCCAACGGACGCACCAGCAGGTTGCAGATCAAGCCCACCACCAACATGCCCACCAAGATGTACATGGTCTGGTTATAGACCTGTTCGCGCGGAATGCCCAGACCCAGTTGGTATTCCCGCATGTAGTTCACTACCACGGGGCCCAACACGCCGGCAGTCGCCCAAGCGGTCAGCAAGCGACCGTGGATCGCGCCCACCATTTGCGTGCCGAAGATGTCTGCCAGGTAGGCAGGTACGGTGGCGAAGCCGCCGCCGTACATGCTCAGGATCACGCAGAAGGCACCCACGAACAGCACAATGCTGCCCGCTGCGGCACTGCCGGGAACGCTGAAGTACATCAGGCCACCGAGCACGAAGAACACGATGTAGGTGATCTTGCGACCCATCTTGTCGGACAGGCTGGCCCAGAAGAAGCGGCCACCAATGTTGAACAGCGAGAGCAGCGCCGTAAAGCCAGCGGCCACCGTGGCAATGGCTGCCAGCTGGGTCTTGTCCAGCTCGCCAAACTTGGCTTGCACGCCAATCAGGCTACCGCCAAACACCTCTTGCAGCATGGGAGACGCCATGCCGATCACACCGATACCGGCGCTCACGTTCATGCACAACACCATCCAGATGAGCCAGAACTGGGGAATGCCCCAGACCTTTTTCACGTGCACGTGCTTCTGCGTGATCATGGCGTTGTTCGCTTGGGCGGGTGGTGGCGTCCAGCCGGCAGGCTTCCAGCCGGTTTCAGGCACGCGGTAGCCAAAGGCACCAGCCATCATGAACACAAAGTAAATCAGCGCCATCACCACAAAGGTTTGCATCACACCCACATCGGTAGGGGTGGCAAAGTACTTCATCAGGTCAGCGGCCAAGGGCGAGCCGATCATGGCACCACCACCAAAGCCCATGATGGCCATGCCGGTGGCCATGCCGCGGCGGTCGGGAAACCACTTGATCAGCGTGGACACGGGCGAGATATAGCCCAGCCCCAGGCCGATGCCACCAATAACGCCGGAGCCCAGGATCATGAGCCAGAACTGGTGGGTCTTGATACCGATGGCGGAAATCAACATACCGCCACACCAGCACACCGCCGACACCACACCCGCCTTGCGCGGACCGGCACGTTCCAGCCAACCACCCCACGTGGCAGCGCTGGAGCCCAGCAGCACAAAGAACAAGGTGTACATCCAACCCAAGGTCGAGATTTGCCAGTCACACGTGGTGGTGAACAGCTGTCCCCAGAAGCCGACGTCCGGGGCGCATTTGATGGCGTCCTTGATGCCTAGGGCTTTGGACAGGGGCAACCAAAACACCGAGAAGCCGTAGGCCATACCGATGCACAAGTGGATGGCCAATGCGGCAGGGGGTACCAGCCACCGGTTGAAGCCGGGACCGGCAATGATCCGTTCCTTGTCGAGTATTCCAGACATTAAGTTTCCTTTGCGATTGATGAAAACATGACCCACCATCGTCCGCCGTGGCGGCCGCGAGTGTCACAGGTCAAGCCGGATGAATCCAATTGATTCATCACATGCATTGATTCAAAAAATAAATGCTGCGCAGCAGCATTTAGTGGTGTGTCTTGAAACTATCGACCGCAGTGCCCAGGGTGTGGGCCTGGTCGCGCATCTTCATGGCGGCGGCGGCGGCCTGCTCCACCAAGGCGGCGTTTTGCTGTGTCATTTGGTCAATCTCGGAGACGCTGCGGTTCACGCTTTCGATGCCGGCGCGCTGCTCCTGGCTGGCGTGGGCAATGCCGTCGATGTAGCGCACCACCTCAGAGATAGAACCGGTGATCTGTTCCATGGCGTGGCGGGTTTTGTCCACCAGCTCACTGCCCGCAGCCACATTGCTGACCGATGCGCTGATCAGATCTTTGATCTCGTGGGCGGCACTGGCCGAGCGCTGCGCAAGGCTGCGCACTTCGGAGGCCACCACTGCAAAGCCCCGCCCCTGCTCACCAGCACGGGCCGCTTCCACCGCCGCATTGAGGGCGAGGATGTTGGTCTGGAAGGCAATGCCCTCGATCAGCGCAATGATGTCGTTGATCTTGCTGGCGCTGGTCGAGATTTGCCCCATGGTGTGCACCACCTGCTGCACCACCTCGCCCCCATCGCTGGCCACACCCGACACCGAGTTGACCAGCGTCTTGAGCTGCACGGCCTGGTCGGCCGTTTGCGCTACGGTGGCGGTGAGCTCGTGCACCGCTGAGGCGGCGGCATTGACTTCGCTGGCCTGCTTTTCGGTGCGATTGGCCAGGTCCACATTGCCATCGGCAATTTCATTGGTGCCCATGGACACCACCGAGGCCGAGCCACGGACTTTGTCGATCAATACCGTCAACCCCACATTGATGCTGTTGATGGCCAGCAGCACCTGGCCGATGTCGTCGCTGGAGCCCACATGCACCTGCCGGGTCAGGTCGCCAGAGGCAATGCGCTGAGAGGCGGCCCGGCCAGCGCCTAGCGGGCGCGTCACACAATGGTTCATGAACAAATAAGTGCTGGCCCATAGCAGGGTCAGCATGGCCGCAGCCAGGGCCAAAGGGGTCGGTTGATCCCACTGGCCACTGACCACCAGCAACGCGCTCTGCCCCAGGGCATACACGGCCGCAACGCGCCATGCCATGGCAGCCGACAACCCCATGCCGGGTGAGGCGGTGATGTCCAGCCCCACAAACAAAATGCCGATGACGCGGCCCGACGCGTCTTTGACGGGCTCGTAGTGCGTGAGGTACTGCTTGCCAAAGATGGTGGCGTAGCCCAGGTGAGCGCGGCCTTGCAGCACGTCGTTGTAGGCAGGCTGGGAGCGGTCCAGCGGCGTGCCGATGGCGCGCTGGCCATCTTGTTTGCGCACCGAGGTGGTGATGCGGATGAAGTCATCGCCATCCCTTGCGAACACCGTCGCCACCATGCCAGTGGATTGACTAAAGCCGTCGGGCAGGGTGAAGTCGAGGTTGAGGGTGCGCTGGCCGTTGCGCAACAAGGCCACTTGGCGGTCTTGCACGGTCACACGTTGGTCGCGGTCCAGCGAAAAACTGTCTGGCAAGGCCGCAGCAAACCTGCGGGCTGCTGCATTGACCCGCCGAGCGGGACCGGAAAAAAAAGACATCGTTGTCCAATCCAAAATAACTACGGCGCGCACTAAATAAGGCAAATAACCTTAAAAATTTAGGGGCGTCAAGATGCGTTTGTACACCAAATTTCTTGATGAATATCAATTAAAACGGTAACAAAAGGCCGCTATAAGTGGCCGCATGCCGCAACCAGGCACTGTCCTGCGCCAACGCTTGCGCGGCTGCCATCGCCCGCGAAGGGCGCACCTGTGCATGGCTCATAAAACCGATGGGGGTGAGCACCTGCGGGCTATCCAGCGGCAGCGCCTCCAGCTCCCGGTACCCGCGCACCGCCGCCACCAGCGCCCCCGGCATCACGCTGCACACCTGCCCCTCCACCACGCTCAAGGCCATGGTGAGAATGGAGTTGGTTTCGATGTGAGCTTGCACATGGCAGCCCACACTGGCGAACGCTGCGTTGACGATGGTGCGGTTGTGCATGTCTGGCGTGAGTAAGCACAGAGCGTGCCCAGCCGCCTCTTGCCACGTCACCGGTGCCCCCACCTGCAGCTCCACCGCATGGGGCACCGCAGCACGCCGCAATAAAAAGTAGTGCTCCACGTACTGTGGCATGGCCTTGAGCTTGCCTGCGCTGGCGTCCATGCGCTCGGTATATCCCAGTCCCAAGTCGATCGACAGGTTGTCCAGCCGCTTCTCCAACTCCAAGGAGCTCAGCGACAACACCACCGGCAGGATGCCGGGGTGTTGTGCCTGCAGCATCGCTGCAAAGCGCGCGGCAATCGGCATGGCCGTGGGCACGGCACCAATCGTCAAGCCACCGGCGGGTCTGTCCGCTGTGCTTTTCAGGGTCTGCTGCAGCACCATGTGTTCGTGCAGCATGCGCTGCGCGGCAGAAAGTACCTGCTCGCCCTCATGCGTCAGGCCTGCAAACGTCCGCCCCCGGTGCACGATGACGACGCCAAACTCTTCTTCCAAGGCGCGCAAGGCGTTGGACAACGCGGGCTGCGTGATGTGGCAGGCCTCGGCGGCACGCGCAAAGTGGCGGTGCTCATTCAGCGCCACCAGGTATTTCATGGAAGCCAGAAGGTTCATGTCGCGAAGTCCGGTGGTGAAGGGGAGCGCGATTATGCGGGCGCGCCTGCTATTCTTGCGCCGCCATGCACACCTCCCCCGCACTCGACACCTTGCTCAGCCGCTACTCGCTGGGCGTGAAACACCTGACCGACCCCGCCCCGGATGCCGCCCAGCTGCAGAGCATGCTGGCCGCTGCGCTGCGCGCGCCGGACCACGCCGAGCTGGTGCCGTTTCGCTTCGTGGTGGTGCAAGGCGATGCGCGCCAGCGCCTGGCAGACCTGTTTGCCGAGCACGCCCAGCGCAAGGGCAAGGACGCCGAGGGCGTGGCCATGGAGCGCGAGCGCGCGCTGCGTGCGCCCATGACCGTGGCGGTGCTGGCCCGCATCGACCTGGGCCACCCGCTGGTGCCTGCGCATGAACAATGGATGTGTGTGGGCGGCGCAGTGGCCAACTTCCTCAATGCCGCCCATGCGCTGGGCTTTGCCGGCAAGATGCTCAGCGGCGACAAGGCCCGCGCGCCGCATATCGCCCAAGCCTTTTGCGAGCCCGGCGACACCCTGCTGGGCTGGATTGCGCTGGGCACCCCCACCCGTACCCCGCACGGTGAAGCCCGCAAGGACGTCACACAAGCGCTACGTTTTTGGTAGCTGCTTGCGCAAGATCCACGAGGGATAGCGCCCTATTTGACTTAAAAACGGGCGTACCAATCAACTGTTCTTGCTGATCGTGATGGTGGGGAACTTGCTGGAGAAATCCTTGGCCTGGGCCGCAATCTTCACCGCCACCTGGCGCGCCATACCCTTGTAGAGACCAGCCACTTCGCCGTCAGGCTCGGCCACCACCGTGGGGCGGCCGCTGTCGGCCTGTTCGCGGATATGCAGGGCCAGCGGCAAGGCGCCCAGGTAATCCATGCCGTAGCCCGCGGCCATCTTCTTGCCGCCGTCGGCGCCGAAGATGTGCTCCACATGGCCGCAGTTCGTGCACACGTGCACCGCCATGTTTTCCACGATGCCCAGGATGGGCACGCCCACCTTCTCGAACATCTTGATGCCCTTCTTGGCGTCCAGCAGCGCAATGTCCTGCGGCGTGGTCACCACCACGGCGCCGGTCATGGGCACGCGCTGGCTCAGCGTGAGCTGGATGTCGCCGGTGCCAGGCGGCATGTCAACGATGAGGTAGTCCAGGTCTTGCCAGTTGGTCTGGCGCAGCAGCTGCTCCAGCGCCTGGGTGGCCATGGGGCCGCGCCAGATCATGGCCTGATCGCCATCCACCAAGAAACCGATGGACATGACCTGCACGCCGTGGTTGCGCATGGGGTCCATGGTCTTGCCGTCGGACGACTCGGGGCGGCCTTCGATGCCCATCATCATGGGCTGGCTGGGGCCGTAAATGTCGGCGTCCAGCAGGCCCACGGTGGCACCCTCGGCGGCCAGGGCCAGGGCCAGGTTGGCGGCGGTGGTGCTCTTGCCCACACCGCCCTTGCCCGAGGCCACGGCCACGATGTTCTTCACGCCGGGTAACAGTTGCACACCGCGCTGCACGGCGTGGGGGATGACTTTGGTGCTGGGCGTGATGGTCACGCTGCCAACGCCGGGCACCGTCTTGGCGGCGGCGCTCAGCGCCTCCACCATCGCAGGCCATTGGCTTTTGGCCGGGTAGGCCAGCTCCAGATCCAGGCGCACATCGCCGCCTTGCACGGTGATGTTCTTGAGCGCCTTGGCGCTGGCGAAGGTTTGCTGGGTGTTGGGGTCGATGACGCCTTGCAAGGCGTCGTGGATGGCTTGAACGGTCACGGACATGAAAACTCCTGAATCCGCCGAGTCTAGCGAAGTAGCTATGCCCCCACGCTCCGCCGCTGCGCGGGTCGCTGCCCCCCAAAGGGGGCGCGTTTCCGCTTGGGGCGGCCCGGCGCGGAAACCCCCATCGCCACGTGCCACCATAGAGCTAGGGTTTTTCCTTGCATTTAGCGGTTTACAAGCGTGGCGGGCTTTTCATAATGGCCCCATGGATCAAACCCCGCCACCCCTGCCTGCCACTGGCCTATTGCTTACCGGAGGTGGCGCCCGCGCGGCCTACCAGGTGGGTGTGCTCGAAGCCATCGCCGACATTCGCCTGGCCTGCGGCGCAGGTGATGAACCCAACCCGTTTCCCATCATTGCCGGCACCTCGGCCGGCGCCATCAACGCTGCAGCCCTGGCCTGCGGGACCGACAACTTTGATGCCACGGTGCGCATGATTGCCCACACCTGGCGCAATTTCCACGCGCATGAGGTGTACCGCGCCGACCACCTGAGCATGATCCGATCAGGCGCCACCTGGCTCACGCTGCTGTCGCTGGGCTGGCTGCTGGCCAAGTGGCGGCGCATCAAACCGCGCTCGCTGCTGGACAACACGCCCTTGGCCGAGCTGCTGCAAAAGCTGGTGCCGCTGGAACGTCTGCCAGATCTGGTGCGCCAGGGCCATCTGCAAGCGCTGGCCGTCACCGCATCCAGCTACAGCACGGGGGACCACGTCACGTTTTTTGAGGGTGACAAACGCATCATGCCGTGGATGCGCACGCAGCGCTTTGCGGTGCGCGACCGTATCACCCACGCACACCTGCTGGCCTCCAGCGCCATCCCCTTTGTGTTTCCGGCCACGCAGTTGCACATCAACGGGCGCAATGAGTATTTTGGCGACGGCTCCATGCGCCAAAGCGCACCGGTGGCGCCCGCCATCCATCTGGGTGCAGAGCGCATCCTCGTGATTGGCGCCGGTCGCATGCACGAGCCCAAGAACGAAGCCCACCTGCACACCACCAGCAGCTACCCCAGCATTGCGCAAATTGCGGGCCACGCGCTGTCCAACATCTTTCTGGACGCGCTGGCCGTGGACGTGGAACGTGTGCGCCGCATCAACCAGACCATCCAACTGGTGCCCGAAGCAGCACGCAAAACCAGCGCACTCAAGCCGGTGGACCTGCTGGTCATCGCGCCCAGCCAGCGCCTGGACGCCGTGGCCTCACGCCACGTGGGGGACCTGCCCCACGCTGTGCGCACCATGCTGGGCGGCGTGGGCGTGTCGTCCCAAAAGGCCGATGTGAAGGGCGCTGCGCTGGCCAGCTATCTGCTGTTTGAGAGCGGCTACACCAGCGAACTCATGGCCCTGGGCTACGCGGATGCGCAGCGCCAGCGCGCCGAAGTGTGCAAGTTCTTTGGTTGGACGGACCCCGACGCCATCACCGAACCCAGCGCCCTGGACAGCGCCGCGCGGCCCGAGCGGCGTGTGGACCCGCTGCGCCTGCGCTGATGTCGCACAACCATCAGTCGATGGACGGGCAGCCCGGCGGCAGCACGGGCATGCCCTCGTTGCTGGTGTGCTCATCCAGAAAATCCAGAAACCGCCGCACCGCCGGCACCATGCCGCGGCGCGACGGATAGACCGCGTGAAAGATGCCGCGCGGCGGAGCCCAACCCGGCAGCACGTGCACCAGGCGGCCCTGCTCCACCTCGCGGCGGACCATGTAGTCGGGCATAAAGCACATGCCTGTGCCCTGCAAGGCGGCATATTTGAGCGTGAGCAAGTCGTCGGCCACATAGCGCGGCTGGTGCACGAGGTTGTGCACGGCACCGCCAGGCCCCAGCAGCACCAGCGTGGCCCGGCCGTCCACCGCGGACATGGCAATGGTGTCCATACGCGCCAGGTCATCAATCGAGGCCGGCTGCCCCTGCCGCTCTAGCTGCAGCGGGCTGGCCACTAGCACGGTGTTGGACTCGCCCAGCTTCTTCACCACCAGGCTGCCGCTGTCGTCCAGCGAGCCGCGCACGCGCAGCGCCACGTCGACGCCCTCTTCCACCAGGTCCACCACGCGGTTGCTGATGCGCATGTCCACCTTGACCTGCGGGTGGCGCGCGAGGAACAGCGCCATGATGGGCCCAACCGTGCTTTGCGCCAGCGTCACCGGGCAGGCCATCCGAATAGTGCCGCGTGGCTCGGTCTGCACCTGCTCCACCGCCTCGGCAGCCGCCTCGGCTGCATCGCGCACAGCCAGGCAGTGGCGCAGATACACCTCGCCCACCTCCGTGAGCGAGAGCTTGCGGGTGGTGCGCTGCAGCAGGCGCACGCCCAGTCGCTCTTCCAGCTCGGCCACGCGGCGCGACAGCTTGGACTTGGGCAGCCCCAAGTGCCGGCCCGCGGCCGCAAAACCGCCACGCTCCACCACCTCGGCGAAGTACAGCATGTCATTGGTGTCTTGCATAAGCGCCCTTATTGTTCCAAATTCAGAACAATCTAACGCAAATATGCTGACTTATCAAACATTCGTCTTTCAAAGACACTAGTTGCATTGAACTTCCCCTCTTTAAGGACCTGCCATGAAACTCTTGCACATCGACTCCAGCATCCTGAGCGCCCACTCCGTGTCCCGCCAACTGACCAAGGACACCGTGGCCCAATGGGTTGCCAACCACCCAGACACCACCGTCGAATACCTGGATCTGGCCGTGGACACCCCCAACCACCTGTCCGCCGATTCCCTGGGCTTCCGCGCCCCCGCTGGCGCTGAGCAAACCGACGTGCAAAAACGCGAAAACGCCATCTCCGAAGCGCTGGTGACCCAATTCCTGGCCGCTGACGTGATCGTCGTGGGCGCCCCGCTGTACAACTTCAGCGTGCCCAGCCAGCTCAAGTCCTGGATCGACCGCATCGCCCAAGCCGGCCGCACCTTCACCTACACCGAAACCGGCCCCAAGGGCTTGGCCGGCGGCAAGACCGTGATCGTGGCCTCCACCCGCGGCGGCGTGTACTCCACCAACGACTGGGGCCGCGCTGCGGAGCACCAAGAAAGCTACCTGCAAACCGTGTTCGGCTTCCTGGGCATCACCGACGTGCGCTTTGTGCGCGCCGAAGGCCTGGCCATGGGCGACGCCAAGAAGGCAGAAGCACTGGCCGAAGCGGCCAATGGCATTGCCAAGCTGGCTGCCTAATCAGCCTCCCTGCAGTACCCGCTGGGTACTGCCCAAACAACAAAGCCCGGCTCTGCCGGGCTTTGTTGTTT
>NZ_JAXHOL010000008.1:0-5877 GCF_034519335.1 Rhodoferax sp. | reverse complement strand
AGTTACGTATTGCTCCACAAGGGCCGACAGGCCCAGGGCATACGCCACGGGCATGCCAATGATCATGAGGACCAGGAACGATCCCAACAGTACAAACGCGTCCATCAGATGGCCTCCGGTTCTTCAATAGCGTGGTCAAAGGTCACGATGGCACGGGCGTGTTGCGAGCCAAACGCCAGGTGCTCAGCAATAAAAATGAAGGTAATGATTCCGCCCAGAGGTACGGGCAGGTAGGTGGCGCCTACGGGCATCCATGGGATTTCGCCAATGTTTTGGCCCCAGGTCTCGATGCACAGCTTGGAGCCATAAAACGCCATGAACAGCGCCACCACCACCATCAGGCCGTGCACCACATAGGCAGACACTTGGCGAAGCGCGCGCGGCAAGCGGTCTGTCACCATGGCCACGGCAATGTGGGAGCCTGCGCGGTAGGCCGCTGCGGCGCCCAAGAAGGTGAACACCACCATCAGCAAAATGGAAATCGGCTCAGGCCACTGCGAACCCGTACCGAGCACGTAGCGGGCGAAGATGCCCCAAGGAATGATCAGGGACATCAGGAAGATGGAGCCGCCTGACAGCCAGATACAGGCGGAGTAGAGCGCATCGCTCCAACGCAATAGTGTGTTTTTCATGGGATTCCAGGAGAGCAGGGCCAAGGGTGCCCGGCTCAGCGGGCACCCCATCCAAAGCGTTGGATTACTTGGTGGCGGCGATGCGTTGCATCAGGTCGGTGAACTTGGTGCCGTACTTGGCGCGCACAGGGGCTGTGGCGTCAAAGAACAGTTTTTGGTCCACGGGTACAAATTCCACACCTGCGGCCTTGAGCTTGGCGGAGTAGTCTTCCACGCTCTTGTCCCACAGCACGCGTTGTTCCATCTGGGCTTCGCGGGCCAGCTTCTTGACCAATGTTTTGTCATCAGCAGACAGCTTGTCCCATGCCACTTTGGACATCACCAGCAGCTCGGGGATGATCAAATGGTTGGTCTGTGCGTAGTACTTGGTGCCGGTGGTGTAGTGGTTGCTGGTAAACATGCTGGGCGGGTTGTTTTCCGCACCGTCAATCACGCCGGTTTGCAGCGCGCTGAACACTTCACCGTAGGCCATGGAGATGCCGTTGCCGCCCATGGCGTTCATGGTGTCCACAAACAGGGGGTTACCCATCATGCGCACCTTGATGCCCTTGAGGTCAGCCGGAGTCTTGACCAGCTTTTTGGTGTACAGGCTGCGTGCGCCGCCGTCCATCCAGCCCAGGCCTACCAGGCGTGCGGGGCTGGCTGTCACTTTGTCCAGCAGTTCGGCGCCAATGGGGCCGTCAATCACAGCGCGCATGTGGGGGATGTCACGGAACACAAAGGGCATGTTGAACACGTCCACATCGGGCACCACGGGGCCAACCACGCCCAGCGAAATGCGCACGATCTGGATGGCGCCAATCTGGGCTTGCTCAACGGCTTCTTTTTCCTGGCCCAACACGGCGCCGGGGAACATTTGCATCTTGATGCGGCCATTGGTGGCGGCTTCCAGTTTCTTGCCCATGCTTTCCACGGCCACCACGGTGGGGTAACCGGCAGGGTGGGTGTCGGTGGCCTTGAGCACGATGTTCTGGGCTTGTGCGCCCAGGGTGCTGCACAGCGCAATGGCGGCAATGGTCGAAGCCACAAAAGTTCTACGGAAAGTCATGCTTGTCTCCTCTATGGGATGGTTGGTGGAAAGAACGGAAAGTTATCGAACGGGAAACTGGGTAAACAGGGGCTCGGGCCGGCCTTGCACGCCGGGCTCCAGTACCAGCACGGCGCCGTCCAGCGTGGCGTCAAAGCCGGGTGCGGGTGTGACGGGCTGGATGGAGGTGACAAACAGGTGGCGCAGCTCGGGGCCGCCAAAGGCACACATGGCGGGTTTGCTCACGGGCACCGGGACGGACTGCAGCAGTACACCGGCAGGGCTGAAGCGGTGCACCTGGCCGGCGTCGTTGCCGCAAATCCAGTAGCAGCCCTCGGCATCTACGGCGGCGCCATCGGGGCGGCCGGGCAGGGGTTGCATGTCGACCCAGGCGGCTTGCGGACCCCAGGTGCCGGTGCCGCCGTCAAAGGTGTGTTGCCAAATTTTTTGCACACTGGGGTGCGAGTCCGAGAGGTAGGCAGTGCTGCCATCGGGGCTGAAAGCCATGCCGTTGGGCGTGATGTAGCCGTCCAGCACCGGGCCGCGCAGGCCCTGGCTGTCCAGGCAATAAATGCCGCCAGACGCGCTACCCAGACCCATGTCGCGCACCATGGTGCCGGCCCACAGGCGGCCTTGTGCATCGCAGCGGCCGTCGTTAAAACGCATGCCGGGCTGCGGGTGGCTGATGGTGGCCAGGCATTTCACGCTGACGTTGGGTGCATCTTGCAGCTCCATCTCAAAGATGCCGCTTTCCATGGCCGCAATCACGGTGCCACGGTTGCTCAGTGCAATACACCCCACACGCTCGGCCAGGGCCCAGCTGTGCTGTGCACGGCTGGCCCAATCCAGGCGGTGGATGCGCTGGCTTTCAATGTCGACCCAATACAAGGCCTGGGTGGCGACCGACCACACGGGCGATTCGCCCACGCGGTCGCGGGCACTGCTGATGGCAAACACGCTGAACATCGGGCGCCTTATTTGCCTGCCTTGTGGGTGGTCATGGGCTCGCCCTGAAACAGGAAGCCACCGCCCTGGTAAATCGCGGCCGGGTCGGTGATGTCGGGCTGCGGTGTGCGGGCGTAGACCGCCTCACGGAACGGGTCCGAGCTGTCTTGCGGCACATAACCCACATGGCGGGCGGCGCTGTTGTCATACCAGATGACGGCGTTGTCGGACATGCCGAAGATGGGTGTGTGGCCCAGGATGGGGGTGGTCAGGCAGGCGGTGACCAGGCGGTGCAGGTCATCAAAGCTCAACCAGCTAGCCAGCATGCGGCGGTCTTTGGGTTCGGCAAAGCTGGAGCCAATGCGCACGCAGGCGGTCTCGATGCCGTAGCGGTCGTAATACATGCGCGACAGGTCCTCGCCAAAGGCTTTGCTCACGCCATACAGGCTGTCGGGACGGGCCGGGTGGTTGAGCGTGATGGTTTCGCTTTGCTTGTAGAAGCCGGTCACATGGTTGGAGCTGGCAAACACCACGCGCTTCACGCCGTGCTTGCGGGCAGCTTCGTACAAGTTGTAGACGCCCAGAATGTTGGCCTGCATGATGGGCTCAAAGGCCGCTTCGACCGAGATGCCGCCAAAGTGCACGATGGCCTGGCAGCCTTGCACCATGGCGTCCACGGCAGCCGCATCGGCCAGGTCGGCCAGCACCACCTCTTCACCGGTACGGGCGGGCCCAAAATCGGCGCGATCGGAGAGGCGCAGCACCTCGCAATTGGCCTTCAGGCGCTCGCGCATGGCTGTGCCCAAACCGCCGGCGGCGCCGGTCATCAGCAAAGTGTGGTGTACTTTGATCGTCATGAAATGTATGCTGTCTTGTCAGTTGTATGTTGTCTGATGTGTTAAATTGTCAACACCTGTTCCAACCGAGTCAAGGGCTTTTCCATGGACCTAGTGCAAACCCCTAGAGCCTCTGTCGCGCAACCGTTACCCGTCGAACCCGGGGACGCCGTGCGCCCGCGTCGCGCCCGCGGTCTGGTGCAAGAGGTGGTGGAAAGTCTGGCGGCCAGCATCCGCGAAGGGGCCATCCAGCCCGGTGCCAAGCTGCCCACCGAATCCGAAATCATGGTCCGCTATGAGGTGAGCCGCACCGTGGTGCGCGAAGCCATTTCGCGCCTGCAGGCCAACCGCTTGGTGGAGACACGGCATGGCGTGGGCACCTTTGCGCTGGCGCCGCAAAGCAGTGGCAACTTTCAGATTGCCGATGTGGACTTTGCCACCGTGGCCGACGTGATTGCCCTGCTGGAGCTGCGTATTTCGCTGGAGACCGAGGCCGCTGGCCTGGCCGCCCAGCGCCGCACCGAGGCGAACTTGCAAGCCATGCAAGCCATGCTCGATGCCTTCCAAACGTCTATCCAGGAAGACTCGGATGCCGTGCCGTCCGACTTCAGCTTTCATATGGAAGTGGCCAAATCCACGGGCAACCGCCACTTCGCCGATCTGATGACCTACCTGGGCACCATGATCATTCCGCGCACCCGCATCAACACCGCCAGCAGCGCGCCAGAAGGGCGCTTGGCCTACTTGAGCCGGGTGCACGGCGAGCATGAATACATCTTCAACGCCATCCGCAACCAGGACGCCGATGCCGCCCGCGCGGCCATGCGTACGCACTTGGCGAACAGCAAAGACCGGCTCAGAAAGTCCCAGCCCGACGCCGTTTAGTTGTATGATGTCTGATATGTAGGGGCGCCACCCATCCCTTCCCTCATCTGAGCGCCCCACAGAGGAGACTGACATGACCCACCCCGAATCTGGCGCCGTGCGTGGCGCGCCTACCGTCACCGCCCTGCGTGTCATCCCGGTTGCAGGCCACGACGGCATGCTGATGAATCTGAGCGGTGCGCATGCGCCGTTTTTCACGCGCAACATCGTCACCCTGACCGACAGCAGCGGCAACACTGGCGTGGGCGAAGTGCCCGGTGGCGAGAAGATCCGCCAGACCCTGGAAGATGCCGCCGCCCTGGTGGTGGGCCAATCCATCGGCAACTACAACGCCATCCTCAACCGCATGCGCGAAGCCTTTGCCGTGCGCGACAGCGGCGGCCGCGGCCTGCAGACATTCGATTTGCGCATCGCCATCCATGCCGTCACCGCCGTGGAAAGTGCGCTGCTCGACTTGCTGGGCAAGTTCCTGGGCGTGCCGGTGGCAGCGCTCTTGGGCGATGGCCAGCAGCGCAGCAGCGTGGCCGTGCTGGGCTACCTGTTCTATGTGGGTGACCGCACGGCCACCGACTTGCCCTACATCAGCGAGCCCGATGAAGCTGACGACTGGAAGCGCCTGCGCCACGAGAAGGCGATGGACGCCGACGGCGTGGTGCGCCTGGCCGAGGCGGCCTATGCGCGCTATGGGTTTCAGGACTTCAAACTCAAGGGCGGCGTGCTGCGCGGCGAAGAAGAGGTGGAGGCCATCCGGGCGCTGCACGCACGCTTCCCCCAGGCTCGCATCACGCTGGACCCGAACGGTGGCTGGCTGCTCAAAGACGCCATTCGCCTGACCCGCGACCTGCATGGCGTGATGGCCTATGCCGAAGACCCCTGCGGTGCCGAAGGCGTGTTCTCCGGCCGCGAAGTGGTGGCCGAATTCCGCCGTGCCACGGGCCTGCCCACCGCCACCAACATGATTGCGACCGACTGGCGCGAGCTGGCCCATTCGCTGGCCCTGCAGTCCGTGGATATTCCGCTGGCCGACCCGCACTTCTGGACCATGCAAGGCTCCGTGCGCGTGGCGCAGGTCTGTGAGACCTGGGGCCTCACCTGGGGTTCGCATTCCAACAACCACTTCGATGTGTCGCTGGCCATGTTCACCCATGTGGCTTCTGCCGCGCCCGGCAAGGTCACCGCGATTGACACGCACTGGATCTGGCAAGACGGCCAGCGCCTGACCAAGGACCCGCTGCAAATCGTGGGCGGGCAGATCGCCGTGCCCACTACGCCTGGCCTGGGTGTGGAGCTGGACATGGTGGAAGTGGAGAAAGCCCACCAGCTGTACCTGCAACACGGCCTGGGCGCGCGCAACGACGCCATGGCCATGCAGTACCTGATCCCCGGCTGGACCTTCAACCCCAAGAGCCCCGCCCTGGTGCGCTGACGCCGGAAAGCTCCAGCCATGGAGTTTGAAGCCAAATGGGCCTCCAGCCCCCGTGGAATAAGCGCAAGCAGCTCCTGTTTTAGGAGCGCTTTAGCGTGCCGCCTCTGCCAGTTGGATGGCGAGGCG
>NZ_JAXHOL010000019.1:0-89380 GCF_034519335.1 Rhodoferax sp. | reverse complement strand
CACGCACCTCCAGCTTCTCCGCTATCGAATCAGAACTGCTCGCGCAGTATCTACGGCCGCTTCGCCCACTTTGACGCCTAAATTTTACTGAGCGCAGGGTGGTCGGGCTGCAGCTGCAGCACCGACTGCATGTCGTCCACCAGCACACCCAGCCAGTCGGTGCCATTGCTCAGGTGCTGGGCCGAGATGGTTTGTTGAGCGGCCCGTCAGGCCCAGCGCGTGCGCCACCTGCGCCAGCAAGCCGGGGCTGGGGTTTTTGCGCTGGAACGAGGGGGCTGCAAACGCCAGTCGGCTGCCATCGCGGCAGATTTGCACCAGCCCTTTAGCGCACTCTTGCACGATGCGGTCTTTGGCTCTGGGCGCGCCACCGGCCTCCAGCCAGGCGTGGCAGCTGCCCAGCGTGGGGTGGCCGGCAAAGGGCAATTCACCGCCGGGGGTGAAGATGCGCACCCGGTAGTCTGCGCCCAGCGCTGCCGCCTCGGGCGTGGGGGGCAGCACAAAGGTGGTTTCGCTCAAGTTCGTCCATCGTGCAAAGCCCTGCATCTGCGCATCGTTCAGGCCACTGCCGTCGAGCACGACGGCCAGCGGGTTACCCAGATACGGCTGGGCGGTGAACACATCGACTTGGGCGAAGGGGCGAAGCTGGGGCACGAGGAGCCTTTCAGGAGCGGATCGGGGCAGGGTTATGAAATAGGCAGGTCAAGCACACCGCGTGTGGCCGGGCGCGCCAGGATGGCGGCAAACCAGCGCTCCAGGTGCGGCCAGCTGGGGCGTGGCTGGGGCAGGGCGAACCAGCGGTGCACATCGCAGGCCACCGGAATGTCGGCCATGCTGAAGTGCTCGCCGCACATCCAGGTGCGGGTGGCCAAATGGTCGTTGAGCTGTGCCATGGCCGGCTCGGTGGCGGCGGTGGAGCGGGCAATGACGGCGGCGTCGCGCTTGTCTGCGGGTGTGCGGAACCACTGCACAAAGGCGGCACCGCTCTCGCGGTTCAGGGTGGTTTGCTGCCAGTCCATCCAGCGCTCGGCGTCAAAGCGTAGGGCCAAGTCCTGGGGGTAGAGATGGTCATTGCCGTACTTGGCGCACAGATAACGCACGATGGCGTTGCTCTCCCACAGAACAAAGTCGCCGTCTTGCAACGTAGGCACCAACGCATTGGGGTTCATGGCCAGGTACTCGGGGGTTTTGACCACCCCGAAGGCCATGCCCGCATCGCTGCGGGTAAAGGCAACGCCGGTCTCTTGCGCGGCCCATACGACCTTGCGTACGTTGAGGGAGGACAAACGCCCCCAGATATGAACGGTCATGCTTAGCTCCTTTGGGCGTGGATGGCTTCGGCCAGTGCGGCCACACCGCGGTGGATCTCTTCCACACTGGGGGTCACAAAGCTCAGGCGCATGGCGCGGGCATCCGACTGTCCCGCGTAGAACGGCGCGCCGGGCACAAAGGCCACGCCCTTGTCCACCGCGTGGGGCAGCAGGTCCACGGCGTTCATGCCGGCAGGCAGGCGCGCCCACAAGAACATGCCACCGGCGGGGGTGTTCCAGGTGAAGGTGCTGTCGGCATTGGCAGAGTCCGGGCCTTGTGACTCGGGGAAGTGCTTGGCCAGAGCTTCCAGCATGGCGTCGCGCTGGGCTTTGTAGAGGCTTCGGATCGTGGGCACATGGCGGTCCAGGAAGCCGTTTTGCATCACCTCAAAAATCAGGCGCTGGTTGAAGCCGGGGCTGTGCAGGTCGGCCGCTTGTTTGGCTTGCAGCAGCTTGGGGTACACCGCCTTGGGCGCCACGATAAAGCCCATGCGCAGGCCCGGCGCCAGCACCTTGGAGAACGAACCCAGGTAAATGCCGCCCTCGGGGTTGCGTGCGGTCAGGGGCGCGGGCGGCGCCTGGTCAAACCACAGGTCGCCATAGGGGTTGTCTTCCATGATGGGCAGGCCGCTGCGGGCTGCTTCTGCGCTGAGTGCCGCGCGGCGCGCCTCGGTCATGCTGCGGCCGGTGGGGTTCTGGAAGTTGGGCAGCACGTACAAAAAGCGCGCGTCGGCCGACTTGGCAGCCAGGTCGGCAATGTCGATGCCTTCGTCGTCGCTCGCCACGCTCACCACGTTGGGCTCCATGGGGGTGAACGCCATCACCGCACCCAGGTAGGTGGGGGACTCGACCAGCACCTTGCTGTTTTTGTCGATCAAGATTTTGGCGACCAGGTCCAGGCCTTGCTGTGAGCCGGTAGTGATGAGCACCTGCGCGGGGTCCACATTCCAGGTCACGCCGGCAGCGGCGCTTTGCGCCTTGAGCTGGGCGGCGACCAGTTCGCGCAGCGGGCCGTAGCCTTCACTTGCGGCGTACTGCAGGGCGCCAGCCGGGTCGTCTTTGAGCACCTTGGCGCAGGCCGCTTCAAACTCGGCCACGGGGAAGGTTTTGCTGCTGGGCAGGCCGCCGGCAAAACTGATGATGCCGGGCTTCTCGGTCACTTTCAGGATCTCGCGGATCACCGAAGGGTTCATCTTGGCGGCACGTTCGGCCAGGGTCCAGTGGGTCGTGTTTGTCATGGTTGTCTTCTCTCAAAAAATCAGGGTCAAGGCATGAGCATAGGGTAGAGCGAGGCCACCAGGGCCAGCGCCATGGTGACGTTGAAAATGCGCAGGCGCAGCGGGTCTTGCAGCAGGCCGCGCATGGCCTGGCCAAAGCCCAGCCACACGGCCGAGCAGGGGCTGCCCAGCACCAGCGACATCAGCGCCAGCAGCAGTACCTGGGGCAAAGTAGCGTCGGGCGGCAGGTAGGCGCTCATGGCGGCAACGATCATCACCCAGGCCTTGGGATTGATCCACTGGAAGGCAGCAGCCCCCCAAAAGCCCAGCGGCTGCGCAGCGGGAGCGTCGGTGTCGGCGCCGGCCGGGCGGGCGGTGGCCAGCTTCCACGCCAGCCACAACAGGTAGGCCGCGCCGCCCCAGCGCATCAGCTGGTAGAGCGCGGGAAACTGGTCCAGCACCGCATGCAGGTCCAGGCCCACGCACAGCAGCATCACGGTAAAGCCGATCTGCACCCCCAGCAGGTGCGGCAGCGAGCGGCGCACGCCAAAGTTCACCCCCGAGGCCATCAGCATGGTGTTGTTGGGCCCCGGTGTGACGGAGCTCACGATGAGGAACAGGGCCGCGGCAATCATCAGGTCGGTGTTCATGCGGCGGCTGCTTTCACAGGGGTTTGCACCGGCATGCGCCGGCCGATGAAGACCGTTGCAATCACCGCCACGCCAAAGCCCACGGTCACCGCGTCCAGCCGCTCACCCAGCAAGGGCACGGCGAACAGCATGCCCAGAAAGGGCTGTAGCAGCTGCACCTGGCTTACGCGCACCGTGCCGCCCAGGGCCAGGCCCTTGTACCAGGCAAAAAAGCCCAGCCACATGGAGAACACCGACACATAGGCAAACGCCACCCAGGCGCTGGCCGGCAGCGCCACGCCAGGAAACTGCCACACGGCCAGCGGCAAGTTGATCGGCAGTGCAATCACCAGCGCCCAGCAAATCACATGCTCGGCCCGCATGCGCTGCGACAGGCGCCCGCCATGGCCATAGCCCACGGCCGCACAGGCCATGGCTAGCAGCAAGAGCACGTCTGCCATTTGCAAGGTGAGGCCGCTTTGGCCCGAGCGCAAGACAGCAAACGCCACCACCAGCGCCGTGCCCGCCAGCGCGCAGACCCAGAAGCCGGTAGACGGTCGCTGCCGATTCAGGAACGCGCCCACCACGGCAGTAGCCAGCGGCAGCACCCCCACCATCACACTGGCGTGCACCGCCTCCACATGGCGCATGGCCAGCGAGGTAAAGATGGGAAAGCCAAACACCACCCCCAAAGCGACCAGCACCATCGGGCCCCAGGTGTCGCGCGGCGGCAGCGGTGCGCGGCTGAACCACAACAAAAGCGCTGACAGCACGCCCGCCACCACAGCCCGGCCCACGGCAATGAACAGGCCCGACATCAGCGGCGCCTCGGGCGTGCCCACGGCCAGCCGTGTCATGGGCAGCGTCATGGCAAAGATGGTGATGCCCAAGAGGCCCAGCCACAGGCCCTTTTTTAGGTTGGCGGTGTGTGAAGTGCTCATAGCGATCCCATCCAAGCGGCCGTAGCCACCAACACGGCAGCCATGCCGCGGTTGAACCAGCGCAGGCGCTGCGCCGTGGCCACACCGGCGACCACCGGGCCGCTGAGCCAATCGCGCAAGAGCGAGCCAATGGCCGCGTAGAGCAGGTTGCTGAAGAAACCAAAGGCCAGCATCAGCGGCAGCGTGATGGCAAAGCGCGCCAGCACGTCCTCGCGCCCGGCCAGCCAGCCGGCAGTCACCGTCAGGCCCAGCATCCAGGCTTTGATGTTGAGAAACTGCAGCGCCACGCCCTGCCAGAAGGTTACGCTGAGTCGGCTAGCGTCCGCCTCGCCCAGGCTGCTGGCGCGGGCCAGCTTGACCGCCAGCCACAGCAGGTAGGCAATGCCCAGCCACTGGATGGCGCTGCGCAACAGCGGCAGAGCCACCACCAGCGCACCCAGGCCACCGGCACACAGGGTGAACAACAGGCCCCAGCCCAGTGGCACAGCCAGCACAAAGTGCAGCGCACCGCGCAAGCCCCGGTTGGCCGCCAGTGCGGTAGACAGCGTGGTGTTGGGCCCCGGCGTGAAGCTGGCCGCGGTGGACAGCAAGAGCAGCGCGGTGAACTCGGCAGCGGTAAAGGTGGTGAACATGCGATTCACTGTACTTGGAATAGCAGCACACTTGCAGTACAGTTTGTATGAACAGAAACCAAACTGTATTGCTGGCACGGCCAGCACAGAGGACGCCCCATGCTCATGAAAACCGCGGCCCAAAGCCTGGCCGAACAACTGGCGGCGCTGTTTGCCCAGCGCATCCGCGACCGCCTGCTGGCACCCGGTGCGCGCCTGCCCTCGGTACGCCTGTGCGCGCAGCAGCAAGGCGTGAGCCCGTCCACCGTGGTGGGGGCTTACGACCAGCTGCTGGCCCAGGGCCTGGTGGAGGCGCGCAAGAACCGCGGCTTTTATGTGCGAGAAATGCCCTCGGCCGCCGTGGGTAGCGCGCAAGCAGCTATCGAATCAGGAGCGCACGGCGTGGCTAATTTGATGCTCACCGTGCCCCAGCGCTACGCCCCGCTCAACGCCACGGCGCTGATCCGCGGCATGTTCAAGGGCGTGAGCAACAAGCCCCAGCCCGGCATGGGCGTGCTGCCCAAGGAGTGGCTGCAGTCCACGTTTTTGGCCACGGCAGTGCGGCGCAGCTGCAGCGTGGAGGCGCTCAACGCGTTCTCGTTGCAATACGGCGAGCCGGCCGGCGACATCGGGCTGCGCCGCGCGTTGTCCACCAAGCTGGCGGGCCTGTCGGTACACGCCGCGCCCGAGCAAATCATCACCACCGTGGGTGCCACCAACGCGCTGGACGTGGTGAGCCGCACCCTGCTGCGCGCGGGCGACTACGTGATGGTGGAAGAGCCCGGCTGGGCGATCGAGTTTGCGCGGCTCGATTCGCTGGGCATGCGCATCCTGCCGGTGCCGCGCCGCGCCGAGGGGCCCGACCTGGAGGTGATGGCGCAGTACTGCCAGCAGCACCGGCCCAAGCTGTTTGTGAGTGTGAGCGTGTTCCACAACCCCACGGGGTTTTGCCTCTCGCCAAGCAGCGCCTACCGTATCTTGCAGCTGGCCAACCAGCACGACTTTCATATTGTTGAGGACGACACCTACAGCCACTTCGCGCCCGAACACGCCACGCGCCTGTGTGCGCTGGACGGCCTGCAGCGCACCATTTACGTGGGGGGCTTTGCCAAAATTTTGGCGCCCAACTGGCGCGTGGGCTACCTGGCCGCCCCCAAAGACCTGGCCGAGCGGCTGCTGGACACCAAGCTGCTGTCCACGCTGACCACGCCCGCGCTTCTGGAAAAAGCGCTGGCCTGGTGCATAGACCAAGGCCAACTGCGCCGCCACGCCGAGCGCATCCGCACCCAGCTGGACGGCGCCCGCGCCCGCAGCGTCAAGTTGGCGCTGGCGCACGGCTGCACCTTCGCGTCCGACCCCGTGGGCCTGTTTGGCTGGGTGGAAACTGGTGTGGACACCGACGCCCTGAGCCAGCGCATGCTGGACGAGGGCTACCTGCTCGCGCCCGGCGCCCTGTTCCACGCCCAGCGCACGCCCAGCAGCCTCATGCGCATCAACTTCGCCAGCACGCAAGAAGCCCAGTTCTGGAAAACCTTTGCACGGCTGCGCGATGAGCAGGTGCGTGCATGAAGCGGCTAGCCCTCACCGCTCTTGCCCTGTGGCTGTGTGCCAGCAACCTGGCCTTGGCCGCCCCCCAGACCCGCTGCGGCTGGTGGGACAACCCCAGCCCCGGCAACGTGTGGCTGCACGACAAAGATGGTGAGTGGGAAGTGGCCGTGCAAGGCGGCCACCAGGCCGAGGGCGACTGGCCCGAGATACCCGCGCGGCAGAAAGTGCGCGTCAACGGCGCCTACGGCTATGGCTGCGCATGTGCCCGCGTCACCGTCAACACCAAGACCCGCCAGGTGCTGCGCATCCTGAGAGCGCAAGCCCGCCCCCTGGCCCAGTGCCGTGCCGACGCTGCGCTGGGCAAGCCACCCGGATGATTTTTTCATTGGAGACACATTGATGGTGACCTGTTACCTGCGCTACGTGATTGACCCTTACAAGCTCGCCGAGTTCGAGCACTACGGCAAGCTTTGGATTCCGCTGGTGGAGCGCTTTGGCGGCCAGCACCATGGCTACTTCCTTCCGTCAGAAGGCGCCAACAACATTGCGCTGGCCATGTTCAGCTTTCCCAGCCTGGCCGCCTACGAGACCTACCGCCAGCAGTCCATGCAGGATGCCGAATGTCAGGCCGCCTTCCGCTACGCCGAAGAGACGCGCTGCATCATCAGCTATGAGCGAACGTTCTTCCGGCCGGTGTTTCATTGAGGCAAAATTTGCTATTTATTTGATAGCTGGCCGATAGGTCACCACCCCCAGGCGGCGCGCAGCGGCCTTTGCTGCCTGGCACCGCTGCTGCATCCTCGCCCCCAAAGAGGGATGGGGCACCAAGGACGGGCCTTGCCAGGGCTTTGCGCTAGGTGCTTACATGCAAAATAGGCCGCTAGCCCTCTTGGAATGTGCGCAAGCAGCTACTAAAATAATAGCGTTTCAGTTGTGCGGCAGTAGCCACAGGCACAGCGCCAGCCAGCAGCCGCGCAGCGCCGGGGTGGAGGGAGCCCCTGGGGGCGGACGGGCCACCCACCGGCGCGGCCTGTGCGCTGTAAGCGCCAGGCCCACAGGGTGGGCGGGGAGAGCCACACGTGATGCTGCGCGGCACGCGCCTGGCTAAAACCACTCTGCGGTGACGGCACCAGCCGTGACCGCGCTGGCTAGGGATGTCGGGCGGGGGGGCGTGTGACTACACGCAGTTCGCCACTGGCCCCACGCGCAGGGCAAGGGGCGCAAGACATAACGGGGGTTTGGTAAACCCGCAAGGGCGCAGTGACTGCGGCTACTTCGCCAAACAAGCTGTTATGTTAAAGCGCGAAGCGATTTACCCTGCAAACCTGCCAGGGCGGGCCGGGCTCGATGCCCGGACTGGACTGCAATCGATGCTCTGCGCGGGACGCGCCTGGATTTGAATCTGTCAACTGCTTTGCAATGCTCAGTCACGAGCCTCTTTGCTTAACTGCACACGAATGGACTCATCGTCACGAGTCAACGTGAGTTCTGTGACATCGGAGAGTACAAGCCTATTTCTTCTTACCGTCCCAGCTTCCAGTTTCCCGTCTACCTTGACAGGATCAAGATACGAATACGCTCCCCCCATCCAACCACCGACACTCAAATCCAGCTGCAATTCCAGGCCAGGGCAATGGACAGGAATTCTTTGCAAACTTTCCGGCATCTCCACCGACTCAACCAAATAGGCTTCGGCGCCTTGAATGACCAGTACCGCATCAATAGAAACATTTGCTCCGATCAACTTTTCACCTTGTTCAAGCAACGATCTGAAAGAATAATTCGCGTTCATTTTGACCTCTTTGTAACTGCAGCTTCGCCAGAGAAACTGGCCCTGAATTCTTCAATCGGCGTGAAGTATTGCCGCCCTCCGGCTGGGTCACGAATTGCAACCACTTGCTGTCCATTTCTCACTGTTACGCCGTCGACAACAACTGCATGCCCGCCACGGTCTAAAGTCATCCTGACGATTGCCGGATCGCCATTTGCC
Organism: Rhodoferax sp.; assembly: GCF_034519335.1. Lineage (GTDB taxonomy): Bacteria > Pseudomonadota > Gammaproteobacteria > Burkholderiales > Burkholderiaceae_C > Allorhodoferax. Next base: position 81,137 of record NZ_JAXHOL010000019.1, on the reverse strand, counting down.
GTTGCTGCTGCAATGTCTTCAACGGTAGCGCCCAAAACGCGCTGAGCGGGTAGGCCGTTATCGTTTAACACCCTCACAAGCCGGGGCATCGTGGTTCCTGTGCTAGTAACTCCCGACTGGGAAATCACAGTGCCAAGATCAACTTCAATTCCTGCTGAGTTCAAAACCATTCCGCACGATGTGGGTCCGCAAGTCGGCAATTGGCCTTGATTAATGACAATCCGATCTCCAGCGCGCGGGATGCTCGTGCTCAACGGATTGCCTGGCTCTAGGTTACCAACGACAGTGGAGCCTCCCCCATTTGCCCCCACTTTACCAGCCTGACTAGCCGTAGCCTGCTCAACCTTCGCCTCCGCTAGCACCACCTGCAGCTCCTTCGCGATTACTGCAGGATCGGTGGTTTGGGCAACCACGGCTTTGAGGCGAGCCGCAGCAATTGCGGCAGTCGGCGCACTCAGTCCCAACGTAGGCACACCGGATGCGGCCTCCGCTGCACTAATGCTGAGGTCGGTCAGCAGCCCCGAGCAGGCTGCGGCACCGCCGCTACTTCCACACGCCGCCGCCACGGCTCGGCCTACATTGAGCAGCACACCCGCCCCTACCGCTGTGGCTCCTACAGCTAGAGCGGCTTTCACAACCAACTGGCTGCTTTTCAGATGCTCTGCACCCCATTGCAGGCTCTCCACGGCTCTGCCCAGGTCACTCACTTGGCGCTGAATAAGCCGGTCTGTGGTGGCGCCACCTAGCGCCGCACGCACTTCTGGGTTTTGCAGTTCTTTGAGGGCAGCTGCCATACCTTGTACCTGGGTGGTACAAGCTTCTGGGTTGGCCTTGCAGGTGCTTTGTACCCCTCCCACATTGCGCTGCGCGCCTTGACCTACAAGAACCCTGAGCAACGCATCGCAACCCACTGTGCAGGCCTTGAGCTTGTCAACAGCGTTCTTGATATCCCGTGTTTCCAAGAAGTTGTTTTGCACCGCGTTGACGCCAGTTGCAGAAGCAATGTTCACGCTCTGGGCACTGCCATCACCAGTGAGTGCGCCTGCTGTGGCGCTGACCACCTTCACAAAGTCCAGCACCTCGGCATCGGTCTTGTCGCCCGTGGGGTCGTACCACTGCGCTGCCAACTCTCCCACCAGGGCACCCGCAGCCCCCGGCGTGCAACCACTGCCATTACCCGCTGTCGCAGCGCCTGAAACGCAGCCCAGCAGCGCATGGGCCAAGGCTTGCCCAGCTGGGTTGAGCGTGGCGTTTCCATTCGCATCCGGTAGCGTCATTGCACCGATAGCTTTGGCACCAAATGCCATGCTGGTGCTCACCACGGCGTTGAGCAAGGCAGACTGCAAGCCGTCTTCCAAGCTAGAGCCAGTCAGCGCACTGTTGATGCTGGCGCTGGCGAAGTTGTTGGCAATGTTCTTGCCAAAGTTGCTCGCAAAGTCCGCTGTCTTTGGGCTGATGTCTTGCCAGCCCATGGTGCTGTTGAGCTTGTCCAGCGCGCCAGCTGTCACCATAGTCAGCAGCAGCCCTTTGATGCTTTCTTCCTTGCCCAGTTGGTCTAGGGTCTTGCCAATGTCACCCTTGTTGTTCACCATGGCCACAGCAGCTTGACTGGCTAGGGCAGAGAAGCCTGCGTTCACAGCCGTAGCCAGGGCGGTGCTGCCCATCACCGTGGCAGCACTGCCGGCCGTAGCCGCTACGCCACCCACCGCCGTGGTTCCCATACCCGCGGTGAAGTAAGTCACCACAATGGTCAGCAGCGCCGCACCGGCCCCGGTCAAGCCGCCTTGGTCATAGCTCCAGTTCTCATGCGCAAGGGCTACTTTCTCCCAATTGACATTGGGGTTGTTGGCCAAGGCGTTCAGGTAATCCAACCCCACCCCGTTGCCCTGGCTCACCAGCGCATTGATCTGGCTCTTGAGTGCTTGCCCTCCCTTGGTATCCGGTATCTGCACCGTGATCTTCAGTGCACTGTCAAACGCTACATTGCCCTTGAGGATCGTCTGGTTCAGCGTCTCCACCGTGCTGCCATTGCCCTTCATCTCCTGGTAGACGCCTGCGGTTTCTGTTTTCTCGGTATGGCTGGTTTGGGTGGTATTGGTGCTGCCACCCAGAATCAGCTCTCCGGCCTTGCTGGGGTCTGTTTTGATGAAGGCGATCTGGGGGGCTTCTACCTCGGTGCCGCGCAGCTCGGTCTTCTCGCCCACGCCGATCTCAATCTTTTGCGTGGAGACCAGTTTGGTGCCGATGGCGGTGCTGGTGGCACGGGCGTCGGTGACGGTTTTGTCTTCCAGCGGTACATCAATTCCGAGCGGGTCAAACATCACGCCCCAGCCAGTTTTGGTCTGGGTGGTGGTGGTGACTTGCTTGAAGTCTTGCACTTCGTACAGCAGGGTGTTGTTCTTGCCCTCTACGCGCAGGGTGCCTGTGCCTGTGTTGGTTCCTGTGCTGTTTTCTACACCAGTGGCCTCCAGCTTGGCGCCTATGCTCACCAGGTTGTTCTGGGCCACCAGGTTGGTGCTCTGGCCACTCAGGCTGCTGACCTGTGCGGTGGCACTTTGCTCTTGGCGGCGCTTCTGGATACTGCTGCTAAAGAACAGGTCTTTGCCCGAGGCGCTGGCCATTTGGTCCACATTGGTGGTGGCCTGACCTGCTTGCAGGATGATGTTGTTGGCGGCCGTCACGTCCAGGGTTTTGCCGGCGGTGATGGTGGCTGCGCGGGCGTTCACGTCGTTGCCGGCCTCCAGGCGCAGGCTGCCTTGGGTGTCTAGGGTGCTTCCAGCCTCTGCGGTGCTGGTCGCGCGGCGGAAGTTGCCGCTGTCTCGCTCCAGGTTGTTGACCTGGCGGGTTTGCAGGGTGGTGAGGTTGATGTCGTTTTGCGCCATCAGCACGGTTTGGCCACCCCGGTCGCTATGGGCACCGCTGTTCTTGATCTCGCTGGCAATCAGGTTGATGTCACGCCCGGCACTGGCCAGCAGCACACCGTTGTCGCCGGTGACGTAGAAGCCAGCCACCCGGTCAACGACGGTGTTGGTGATGCCGTTGCGACTGTCGCCGGTGCTGGCGGTGGCAGTGGTGGAGGTGTTGTTGATGTCACGTCCGGCTTGCAGGGTGAGCTGGTCCTCTGCGGTGACGGTGCCGCCCGTGTTGTTGATGTCTTGCGTTGCGTTCAGGGCTACGGCATCGCCCCCGATCACGCCACCCAGATTGTTGATAGTGTCGGCGTTGATCTGCACCAGCTTGCGGCCCAGGATGGTGCCGCTGTTGCTGAGGTCTGCGGTGTTGATGTTGACGCTGGCGCCGCTGATGAGGCCGCCGCTGGGGGAAAGGTCGCCACTGCGGGGCTTCAGATAGATCTGGGGTACCAGGGCCACCGTCTGGGTGCCGTCGGGCAGGGTCACCGTTTCTTGTTGCAGCCAGACGATGTCGCTGGTGAGGCGCGCAATCTGTTCCGCCGTCAGGGCAATGCCGGGGCGCAGGTTGAATGCGGTGGCAAAGGTGACGCCAGCATCCATCAGTGCGCGGAATTGCTGGTCGTCGCTGGTGAAGTTGCCCAGGAAGCGGCGTCCGGTGAGCTGGGCCACCTGTTCGTTGATGAGGCGCTGCTCGTAGAAGCCATCGCCCAGGCGCTTTTGGGTGACGCTGGGGTCCAGGTTGATGCGGCTGGTGATGTAGTCGCTGCCCAGCCAAGTTTTGTAATTGGTGAAGGCAGGGTTGGTGGCCACCACGTAGTTGGCTGATGGATTGGTGCTGATCTGGAAGAGGCTGCTGTTGGCGACGCTGGCACCTGGGGTGCTGGGGGCCGTGGCGCTGGCGTTGCTTTGGGTGGTGCCAGCACCGGCAGTCACAGTCTCATTGACCGGGCTGGAGTAGCCGGATGGGGTCCAAACGTCGTACCAAGGGCCCCAGGCCAGGCAACTGCCCTTGTACAGGAATTGACAGCTTCGGTCTTGGCTCAGGCAATACGCGGTGCCCGTGGTGGTGGTGGTTTTGGTGGCGGTAACGCCTGCATTGTTGATGCTGACTGCCACCGGCAGGGTGACAGTACCACCAGCCAGCATGCGGCTGTTGGCGTTGTCGATGGTGTTGGCCTGGATGGTGAGGTTGCCCGCCGCAGAGATGGTGCCGGGCAATGCGGCGGTTACCACTGGGCCGCTGACCGTCCTCTGGGTCACGTTGACGTAGTAGCCTGCTGCGGCGGACCCAATGGTTTCGGAGACGGCGGTGGTGGTGGTGTCGTCCACGTGCGCAAAGTGGGCGTCGGTGTTGTTGACCGCCGTGGCGTTGATGCTGATGTTGCCACCCGCTTGGATGGTGGCGGAGGTGTTGTTGATGGTGGCGGCTGTGCCCTGGGCTTGGCCTGCAGCATCAATGCTGCCACCGATATTGATGTCACCCAGGCTCAGGATGTTGACGCTGGGGGTGGCGGTGGTGTTGGTCGATGGGTTGCCAGGGGTGTCCAGGCCCATATCGGAGTTGTTGAGGGTCTGTACCCCCAGGTTCAGGCTGGTGCGTGCACCAATGGTGGCGCCCTTGACGGTGCCGTTGATATCTTCAGCCTGGTTGTTGAGTGTGGTGGCGCTGATAGCCACTTTGTCACCAAAGATGGCGCCTGTGCCTACGTTGTCGATGGTGGTGGCGGTGATGCGTGACTGCGCCGTACTACCCGTGTTGCCTGCGTCCATCAGGCCGCGGTTGGTGAGCGTGCCATCCACCTGGAGCACCAGATCGCCACCCCGAGCCACGATGCTCCCCCTGTTGTTGACGCCTACGCCGGTCTCGGTGCCGATGAGGGTGATCTTGCCAGCGTACATGCCACCCAATGCGGCGACGTCCAGGGCCACGGTGGGTGCGGTGCCTGTGCCTGCAATGGCTGTGGCGCTGGTGTTGGCGGCGTTCACGTCGTTGGCGCCGGTGGTGACTTTGAGGTCTTTGGCCCAGATGCCGGCGTTGACTTGCACGGCGCGGGCGATGATGTTGGTGTAGTCGGCTGCATTGGTGTCTAACCCAGTACCCTCCACCGTGACGGTACCGCGCTGCACGCGGTAGCCTTCCAGGTTGCCTCCATTGAGAACAGTTGTGCCGGTGGTGAGGGTGACGCCGCTGGCGTTGATGAAGCCGCCACCATTCACCGCAATGCCTGCCGGGTTGGCGATGATGACCTCGGCGCGCTGGCCTGCCACTTCCACATAGCCGCGCAGTTGGCTGGGGTTGTTGGAGTTGACTTCGTTGAGGATGACGCGGGCAGAGCCTGCGGCCAAGTTGCCGTTGTTTTGCACCCAGCCACCCAGCTGGGTTTGCACGTTGGCGGTGGCGTTGTTCAAGATGATGCCAGCGGCGCCCACATCAAACTGGGTGTAGACGTTGCGGCTCACCCCGGCCGCGCTAGGGGCCTGGATGTTGACCTGGGTAACGCCATTGGCGGTTTGAAAAAGTTGGGGCTTAGTGTTGCCCGCAGCATTCGGGTCGACCACGATTTGGGGCCAGGCCAAGGGCGACAGAGCAAAGGCGAACAAGGCCAGGGTCACATTGCGCCCCCTGCGTTCGCCACTGGCCGCTTTACCCTTGCCAATGGCGACCTCACTCACCGCCATGACTTGGCCTCGGGCTGCATTAAAAACGAGACGGAATAGGTTCTGGTTCATAACAAACGAGGCAAAGAATGGTGGCGGGGATTGAGGACGGTCAGGGGCAACGGGCTGCGCTTAGAACTTGTAGAGCAGGCCCACTGTCAGGCCACTGGTTTTAGGCTTGCCAGTGGTGAGCTGGGTCTTCTCAGCCGAATAGGTGACAGTCTCGTACTCCGTACGCAGCTCCAGATGAGAGTCCAGGGCAAAGGCAACACCGAAGCCAATACCGGTACCGGTGTGCGTATTGGAGCCACCCGCAGACAGTGTGTCGGTGAACTCCGACTTGAGTTGGTGATAGGCCAGCTTGCCGTAAACCAATGCATTGGGGCCGACGCGGTAGCCTGGGGCGAAAGAAATAGCCAAGTGGTCTTTGAACTTGCCAGAGAACGATTGCGCGGTACCAGCGGTGTAGCTCACGGAGCCAGCATCAGTGGACTTCAGGCTGTAGGACAGCCCGATCGTGCCGACCCAGTCAGGCGTCATGGCGAATCCGTAGGACGCAATGAGCGAGGCCTCGGAGTCGTTGGTTTGCGTGGACTGGCCGTTGATAGATGCAATGGTGCTCTCGTAGTCCACTTTGTTTTGGATGGCGGAGACGGTCAAGCCGATGGCTGGGCCTACGAAGTTTTGCTGCGCATTCTGTGCGAAGGTAGCGCCTGTAGTGGCCAGCAAGGCAGCAGCAGTCAAAGCGAGAGTGGTGGATTTCATATGGGTTCCTTTCAGTTGGTTGAGGTGAATCTATTGAACGGTTTGTGCGGCCAAAATAGGGCGCTCTGCCCACCATTGGCGCGCTTCATGGGGTTGGGCACGAATGCCGATGCACAGCCGAATCTCTACACCGCGCTCATGGCTACGGTGGTACATAAAACGAGCGCTGGAGGTCGCCAGCAGGGGGCGCCAAGTTGCGTGTACCCTCGCCGCATGGCCAAAAGGAGCAACGAAATCGACCAGCCACATGCGCTCGCCACTGTTCCAATCGCCGCGACCAAGTCCCAGGATCGGGTTCTGAACATATCGAGCCTCCGCCTCTGGGGTGAGATTGGCCCAAGAAAGGTAGCCGACCGGCCTGACAGCTCCGGTCTCATGATTCGTCTCAATCACGATGACGTACTGCCCCAATTCGATGGCGGGCATTAGCGCTTGGTCTAACGTATACAGTGGCCGGATGTTGTGCTTGGGCGCATGCATCCACAACCAAGTTGCCAAGCCAAATGACTCCGCATCACTTGCCGCAGGATGGTTGCAGGCGGGGGATATGACCTTGTAGGTGAGTGGTGACATGTGGCTCATCCAGAAAGTTAAAACGCCAGATTCATGCTGAACCCGGCGGTGGTCTCTGCGGTCTTGAAGCCCGAGGGCTGGTACAGCGGGGCGCCTACAAAGATGTCGTACTGCAGCTTGCGGTAGTTGCCCCGCAGGCCCACCACGCCGCCGCTCAGGGCTTTGCCTGCCAGCTGTTCGGTGCTCTGGCCGTTCACGCCGCCTGCATCAATGCCGAGGTACAGCTCTTGCCCGCTGCTGCCCAGCGTCCAACCCAGCTCTTGGCGCAGCAACCAGCCGTTGTCGCCAGCAAGGCTGCCTTCCCCATCAAAGCCGCGCACGCTGTAGCGCCCGCCGATGCTGAAACGGTCTTGCGGGGTGAGCGGTGTTTCATTGCCTTGCAGCCGCAGGTTGGCCTGGTAGCGCAAGGACTGGGCTAGCCACTTGAAGGGCTGATTGAATGTGACGTCGGCCACCCACAGGTTGAAGCGTGCGGTGCCTTGCCCGGTGGATTCCTCAGGGGCATCCATGGCCGCAAAGTCCCGCGTGCCGCGCTTGTAGGCCAGGTTGGCGTCCAGCGTGGCGCTGCCCAGAAACTCTTTGTGGCCCACACCCAGCTCCCAGCCGCCCACCACGCGGCGCTGAATTTGCACTTCGGTATCGTCCACGTAGTTGTTGGAGTGCCGCTCAAAGGCTTTGAGGTGCACAGTGCTCTTGCGGGTGGCATCGCGGTAGACCAAGCGTGAGAGCTTGACCTCCGTATTGCCGCTGGTGCCGCTGTAGACGTAGGTTTGGGTAGCGCCGATCACGGTCTGGTGGTAGCGGCTCTCGCTGAAGGTGGTGCCCAGCGTCCAGTAGCCGTAGGGGATGGAGTAATGCACCGTGTAGCCCCGCGTGCCGCGCGGGCCGGGGTCTCCGCCGCCAGCGTCGTGGTTTTGGGACAGGTAGAACAGGTCATTCAGGCCCAGCGGGTTGTCCCAAGAGAACGTGGCGCTGCTTTGGTAGCGGCCGGTGCTCTTGCCTCCGCTATCGTCCAGCGCCAAGGACAGCCGGACCGGGGTGGTGCTTTGGTAGGCAATGACCAGATCACTGTGGTCGGGCTGGTCGGCTGGGGTGATTTGGATGTCTGCATCGGCCGTGGGCACGCGCTTGAAGTTCTCCAGCGACTGCTCCACATCGCGCAGGTTGAGGATGTCGCCGGGTTGGACCGGCACGGCAGTCGCCAAGGAGGTGGGCGCTGCCATGGTCTTGCCATCTTTGTCTGCAAAGCGAACGGCTCGAACACGGCCCGGCACTACGGTCAGCACCAGACTGCCTGTGGAGAGGTCTTGTGGTTCCGTCAACACTCGGGTTGTGACAAAACCTTTGGCCACCAGCGCATTCTGTGCCCGCTCCAGCAAGATGCCGATGCCTTGGGTACCCAGGCACTTGCGCAGAGGACTATCGGTTTTTTGCGGGCCGGACAAGCTGTCCAATACCCAGCTAAATTGGCCTGCGGCCTCGCCACGCAGTTCGAGCTGGCGAATGGCAAAGCAGGGGGACTCGGAAGCCGGAAGGATCTGTTCGTTCTTGGCCGTAGGTTTCAGACGAACGTCGCTAGATTTTTCTTGCTGTTCGCGCAGTTGGGCGTCGCGTTCTTGGATGCGACGCTGCTCCGCGGCATCGCGCTGGGCATTCGTGAGGGCCTGAGCCCCAGCAACCGCGACCACAGAAAACAGTAAGAAGCCTGTAAGTGTGGAGCGAAGCGGGTAGGAATGGCGATGAGCGATTGAACGGTCCGTCATGGGTGGGTGTTGTCATAAGGCACCCACCAACGACAGGGGGATTGCTCTAAATAGCGCTGGACTTTAAACAGCAATAGTCCGTTTGGGTATCCCCCATTCGGGTGAATCTGGGGTTTTGGAGCTTGTTTTTTGCGGAAATTTGTTATCTGCCAACGTTTTGCGGACGGTGAATGCCGCGATTTTTACTGGTGGCTTGCTAGAACCACGGTTTTTGCTATCTATTTTATAGCTGCTCGCGCAATGACCACGGCCTGCAAGGCCTAAAAGGCTTGAAATTCAGGCCTGTGCAGCCAGAGAGCGCAGCAAGGCGCGGTTGACTTCATCGGCCTCCAGGCCGTGGGCGCGGCAGACATCGCGGATGACTTTGGTGTTGCCGCTCTCCAGGGCGCTGGCGGTCTCCAGCCAGGGGGCGTAGGGGCCGGTTTGGCCCAGTATGGCAGAGGCCACCCGGCCGGGCAGGGGCAGGCGGTGCAGGGCGGCGCCCAGGTTTTCGCCCAGCAGCAGGTCCACCTGCGAAAAGATGCCGCACAAAAACACTTCACGGCGCAGGTCGTCTTCAATGCCAGCGTCGGCCAGCCGCTCCATGATACGCGCGCGCAGCACGATGGCGGAGCGGATGGGCTGCAGGTTGGCGTCTGCGTTGGCGTGGGGCATTTGCTCCATGAGCCAGGCGCGCAGGCGGCTGTAGCCGAGCGTCATGAGGCCTTGGCGTACGCTGCCGATCTCGGTGCGCAAGGACAGCGCGGCGGAATTGGCGTAGCGCAGGAAGCGGTAGGTCAGCAGCGGCTCGTCGCCCAGGCGGTGCTCCAGTGCCTCCAGCGATTCGTCGGCGTCGATGGCGTGCACCAGGTCCAGCAGCAGCTGGCGTGCGGGCTGGATTTGTTTGTAGCGGTAGCCGTAGAGCATTTCCTCGGTGGGCCAGCCGGCAACGCCCCAGGCGGCTTGTTGGTCCAGGGCGTGTTCCACCAGGGCCTGGCTGGCCAGGCCTTCGTACAGTTCGCCGGGCAAGATGGGAGATGCCCAGTTGCCATGGGTGTTGCCGCCGTCATGGGTGCGCTGCAGCGCAGCGCGCAGGGCGGCTAACGCTTCATGCGGGGTGATGCTGCGCAGGGTTTTGTGAAACAGGTTTTGCAGTTCGCCCGCGGGTGGTTGGCCGGCCTCGCCGCGCCAGAGCAGGCGCACGCCGCGTTGCTGCGCTTTGCGCATGCGGCCTGCCAGCAGGGCGTCGCCCAGCCAGGCATCCGGAATTTCCAGCCACAGGCCGTGGGCCGGCGCATGGTCCAGCAGGTCGCTGAGCAGGGCGGGGGTGCGCACCACCAGAATTTGGGCGTCCAGCCCGGCGGGCCAGAGTTCGTGCAGGGTGTGCAGCAGGTGCTGCGCGTCCACCGCGCTGCTGAGGTTGGGCTCTACCACCAGGCGTGTGGCGCAGCGTTGGCGCCATGCGTTCCACACGGGCTGGTAGCCCATGGTCACGCTGCCCAGCACGGAGTTGCTCATGGTTTATCCGATGAAGTTGAACAGCGACAGCTTTTGCACCTGGGCATACGACTGCAGCGCGGCCGAATAGCCGGTTTGCTGGTTCTGGAAGTCGGCAATGCCTTTGATCATGTCCAGGTCTTCCGCGCGGGAGCGGTCGGCCTCCAGCTGGATACTGCGCGACTCTTGCGTGGAGGTGATGCGGTCGGCCCGGTTGAGCAGGTCACCGGCCTGGCCACGCACGGCCGATACCCGCTCCATGCCAATGTCCAGGTTGCCCAGCGCCTGGGCCACGGCTTGCGAGGCAGCGTTGGCGTTGACGGCGGTGCCAATGTCGCGGATGGCGTCGTCCATGACGCTGAAGATGCTGGGGCTGGTGTCCACGGTGATGGTGTCCCCGGCCACGGGCAGGCCATTCACGGTCATCGACAAGCCGGGCATGGCCGTGATGGTGAAGCTGGGCGGCAGGTTGGACGGGAAGGACGCGGTGAGGCCCGACTGGGTGGGGCCGGCCACGGGCGGGCCTTCAGCCACGCTGTAGGTCACGGTGGTGGTGCCGGCCACCGTAGACACCGCATCGATGGTGATGGAGTAGCTGGAGCCGTTGACCAGAGTGGGGTCGACCACTGTGACAGCGCTGGTTTGCAGCGTGCGGTCGGTAGGGATCTGCGACAGGGTGACGTTGTACGCGCCGTCGCGGCGGCCTTGCAGCATGAAGGCGCTCTCGCCATCGAGCGTGCCGGGGATGGCGTTTTCACTGGCAGCGGCTTGGCCAGGCAGGCCCAGAAAGCTGTAGTCGGCAGGCGGCGAGTTGGGGCCGGCAAAGGGCACCTGGCCACTGCCCAAGGCGGCAAACAGCGGCAGACCGTTGTTGTCTTTGCGGTTGGCCATGGTGAGCACCTGCTCGCGCAGGCCTTGCAGTTCCACCGCAATGGTGCGGCGCTCGGCGGCGGTGTTGTTGCCGTTGCCAGCGCTCACGGTCAGTTCGCGGAAGCGTTGTAGCGCGCTGGTGATGTCGCCCAGCGTGCTTTCGGCCGAGGCGATGGAGTTCTTTTGCGCTTCCAGCGCACGCTGGTCGGTGGCAATGCGGGCCAGGCGGGTGAGCGAACGCTCGGCCTGGGCGGCGCCGGTAGGGTCGTCGCTGGGGCGCACCACACGTTTGCCCGACGTGAGGTTTTCCTGCAGGTCGGCCAGCTTGGTCTGGCGCGCGGTGAGGTTGCGCATGGCCAGGTCGTAGGTGTTGGCCGTGCCCAGGCGAGAGAATGAAGTGGCCATGGTGGTCGTCCTCCGGTGCCTCAGCGGTTGAGGCCTTGCATCAGGGTATCAAAAATGCTCTGCGCGATTTGAATCATCTTTGCAGACGCTTGGTAGGCCTGCTGGTATTGCAGCAGTTTGGCAGCTTCTTCGTCCAGGTTCACGCCCGATACGCCAGTGCGGTCTTTCTCCAGATTGGTGGCAATGGAGCTGGACACCTCGGCCGCGTAGGCCGCGCTTTGGCTGCGGATGCCGATTTGCGAGATCAGGCTGGCGTAGCCGTCGGTCAGGGCGGCGCCGTCAAACATGGCTACATCGCGCAGGTTCATCATGGCCGTGGCGTTGCCCGAGTTGAGCTTGTAGTCCACGCCGTAGGCCGGGTCTTTGATGTCGATGACCGTGAAGGTGTCGCCCGGCTTGGGGGAGCCTTGCAACGTGAAGGTCCAGCCAGTCAGCGGGTCGTTATAGGTGGGCGGCAGCGTGGGGTAGTTGTTGGGAAACTCCGCCTCGATGGCTTGGCCCGGTGTGTAGGTGAACACGGTGGTGTTGGCCACCGGGGTTTCGTCGCTGCGGGTGTAGGTGTTGGTACCGGTAAAGGTAAACACCACGGGTGTGGCCAATGACATGGGCAGCGTGCGCGCGCTGATGGACACCTGCTTGAGGCTGCCCTGGTTGGTGCTGCCCATGGAGCCCGCAATCGGGCTGGCCACTGCCAGGTTGCGCGGGGTAGCGAAGACGCTGTCGATGTTGCTGGCCGAGGTGCTGAAGGGCTTGAGCAAAAAGCGGTCGCCCACGTTGGGGGTGCCCGACACAAAAATGTCCAGGCCGTCCACATTGGCCAGTGCGCCCGAGGTGGGGGCTGGCGTTTGCGGAAAACTCACCACCAGGCCGTCGGAGCGGCGGGTGATGGACCCCGAGGTGGCGGAGCTGAAGTTGATTTCGTAGTCTGATGCGGCGAACTTGCTGACATCGGTGATGGCCAGGGTGAGCCCACCGGTGCCGGTGTTCAGCGTGGCCGGGGGCACGGGCTGGCGGATGTTTTGGCCATTGAAGCTGGCGGGGGTAAACAGGTTGCCGCCAAAGTTGCCGTCCAGGTCCAGCCCCAGCTGGTGCTGTGCGTTCATGGCGGTGCTCACGGCCATGGTCAGGCGACCCAGCAGGTTGCGGCCTTCTACCAAATCGCTGTTTTGAAAGCGCAGCAGGCCAGCTACTTCGCCGCCGCCCAGGGCGTTTTCGTCCAGCACCACAGTCAGGCCGTTGCGGGTGATGGCGAGCTTGTTCTTTAACGTGTCGCCAAAGTCATCGCTGACGATAGACACGGGAGACACCGTGGTACCCAGCACCAGAGCCTGGCTGCTGGCCAGAAAAATGCCCACCGTGCCATCGTCTGCCTGGATGGATGTGGTTTGCACGTACTGGTTGAGCTCGCGCACCAGTTGGTCGCGCCGGTCCAGCAGGTCATTGGGGGGCTGGCCGGTGCCTTGGGCGCGGGCGATCTCGTCATTGACCTCGGCAATGCCGCGTGCCAGGGTGTTGATGGCGTTGGCCTTCTGGCGCAGTTCTTGGTCCACGCCCTGTTGCAAGTCGTCAAGGGCTTGTGATGCCGAGCGCATGCGTGAGGCGGTTTCGTCCACCCGTGTCAGGGCCACGGTGCGGGCGGTCAGGTCGGTGGGGGCGCTGGCCACGTCAGAAAACGCGTTCAGCATTTCGCTGATGGCCGCGCCCAATCCGCTGGTGCCGCCGGGGAAGATGCCCTCGAGCTGGCTGAGCTTGTCGGAACGGGTGACGTCCGCAGCCTGCACCGAGCTGGCCAGGGTGGATTGGCGGGTCAAAAAGGCGCTGAAGTTGCGCTGGATGGTTTGCACATCCACGCCCTTGCCGATGTAGCCACCGCCGGTGAACTGGCCCTCCACCGTTTGCAGCGTGACGGTTTGGCGCGAGTAACCGGGCGTGTTGACGTTGGCAATGTTGTTGCCCGCCGTCTGCAGCGCGACCTGGTTGGCCTGTAGCGCGCGGGTGCCGATGTTGAGAATGCTCATGGTGGCGTCCGGTTACACCTGCAGGCGGCGCAGGTGCAGGGTGGTGTTGATGGCGCGGCTCAGTTTGGCGGCGTATTCGGGGTCGGTGGCGTAGCCCGCTTTTTGCAGGCCGCTGGCAAACGCCTGGGCCGAGCCAGTCTGGGCGCGGGCCTTGGCGTAGCGCGGGCTCTCCGAGATCAGGCGGGCGTAGTCCTTGAAGGAATCTTCGTAGGAGTCGTAGGCGCGGAATTTGGCGACCTGCTTTTTGGCGACGCCATTCACGTATTCGGTGGTGGTGATCTCTGCCACCTTGCCGGTCCAGCTGGCACCGGCCTTGATGCCAAACAGGTTGAAGGAGTTGCCGCCGCCTTTGGTTTTGATCTGCGCACGGCCCCAGCCGGTTTCATGGCCGGCCTGGCCCAGCATGAAGCTGGCTGGGATGCCGGTGGCTTTTTCCACTTTGCTGGCCACGTCGGAATGCTGGCGCACAAAGTTGGCCTGGCTTTCCGTCGGGGTGCGCTTGATCTTGACGGGCGGCAGGGTGGCATCTGATGCGGTGGCCCGTGGGGCCGCAGACGGTGTGGAGCTGCCCAGGGTCTGGGGGCGCACGGGCATGGCGGATTCGGCGCCAGGTTCTGCGGTGATGCCCATTTGGCGCGTCAGCTGCTGTGCGATCAGGTCGGACAGGCCGCCGGGCTGGCCCGACATGCTGACAGCGAGCTGCTGGTCCAGCAGGTCGGTGCCCAGGTCGCTGCCGGGGTTGTCCAGCATGCCGGATTTCATGGTGGCCTCGCGCATGCTTTTGACCAGCTCGCGCATGAACAGCGATTCGAACTGCTTGGCGGTTTCCTTGATGGCTTCAGGCGAGTTTTTGCCCGCCTGCAGCTTGAGCGCACCCAGCGATTGGGTGTCTACCGCCAAGCTTTGCATATTGCCCAGTGAGGGCGTCCCGAGACTGTTGCCGTAGCCCATGTCAGATGACCTCCAGCTCCGCATTCAGGGCGCCGGCCGACTTGATGGCTTGCAGGATGGCCAGCAGGTCTTGCGGCGTGGCCCCCAGGGAGTTGAGGGCTTTCACCACGTCGGTGAGTTGGGTGGCGGCAGGCAGCTGGATGAGCTTGCCAGCTTCTTGTTTGATGTCGATGGCGGCTTGTTCGCCCACCACGGTTTGCCCGCCCGACAAGGCATTGGGCTGGCTGATGACAGGCGTGGAAGACACGCTGATGGACAAGTTGCCATGGGCCACGGCGCAGGGGCCCAGGGTTACGGCCTGGTTCATCACGATGGAGCCGGTGCGCGAGTTGATGATGACCTTGGCCGCTGCAATCGAGTTTTCGACTGGCAGCTCTTCCATTTCTGCGATGAAGGTAACGCGTTCGTTGGGGTTGGTGGGGGCTTTGACTTGCACGGTGCGGCCGTCCAACGCCTGGGCAATGCTGTTGCCAAAACGGTTGTTGATGGACTGGGCGACTTTGCGGGCAGTCTGGAAGTCGGAGGCGCTCAGGCTCAGGTTGATGGTGGGACCTTCTTGCAGAGCGGTGGGTACGCTGCGTTCCACTTGCGCGCCATCTGGAATGCGTCCGGCACTGAGGTGGTTAACCTGTACCTTGCTGCCACCTGCGGCGGCACCGGCTCCGGCGACGATCAGGTTGCCCTGGGCCAGGGCGTACACCTCGCCATCGGCGCCTTTGAGGGGGGTCGCGATCAGGGTGCCGCCCTTGAGGGATTTGGCATTGCCCAGCGAAGACACGTTGATGTCCAGCGATTGGCCTGGGCGGGCAAAAGCGGGCAGTTGCGCAGTGACCAGCACGGCGGCCACGTTTTTCATTTGCAACTGGGCTTGGGAGGCTGCGGTGAGCGTGAGGCCCAGCTGCTCCATGTAGTTTTTGAGGCCCTGCGTGGTGTAGGGCATCTGGGTGGTTTGGTCACCCGTGCCGTCCAACCCCACCACCAGCCCGAAGCCGGTGAGCTGGTTGCTGCGCACGCCTTCGATGGAGGCGACTTCCTTGATGCGGGCGGCATGGGCTGGTCCGCTGCTTGCCATGACAAGCGCCACACACAGACCGCCAAGCCAGCGGCGGCCGGTGCTGAGGGGTGTTGGGTTCCAGTGTTTCATGTGCAGAGTCGGTAACGGGGACGGTCCGACTGGACCTGTTACCCCTCGGCACAATTCTGGAGATCTTTAGAAGGGACTAACGTTTAAAAAGAACCGGGATAACCAGCCAACTGTTTGCGCTTCGCCTTGGGCGCCACGGCCGCGAGATTCAACCCGCACGTTGGCCACCTGGGTCGAGCTGATCACGCTGCCCGGTTGCACCATGCGCGGGTCTACCGTGCCCGAGAAGCGCAGTACATCCACGTTCTGGTTCACACCAATTTGCTTTTCACCAGTAACCACCATGTGGCCGTTGGGCAAAACTTCGACCACCGTGGCGGTGATGGAGCCCGCGAAGGTATTGGCACTTTCTGTGCCGCCTTTGCCGGAGAAGTTGTTGTTGGTGGTGGCGCCGACGTTGAATTTGGAGAGGCCCGAGAGGTCGTTGAACGGCAAAGCGGTCACAGCGCCATCGACCGAGGTGTTGCGGTTGACGGTGGACGTGGACTTTTGGCTGGCCGTCACGTTCTCAGCAATCTGGATGGTGACGGTGTCGCCCACTTGGCGTGCCCGGCGGTCTTCAAAAGCCGGGCGATAGGCCACGTTTTGGTAGAGGCTGCCAGTGGCGGGCCGGGCCGCCACTTGGGTGGCTGCGGTACTTGCTGCCACACGTGGCTCGGCAAAATCTACCGTGACTTTCTGCGGCAACTGCTGGCAGGCGCTGGTGAGAAACACGATGGCAGCGGTTGCGGCCGTGGTGCGTAGCAGGCGCGGCGCCGTGGGGCGTGAGGACGTGTAGGTCATGGCTTACCTCGCGAAATTAAAGCTGGCCGAGCTTTTGCAACATCTGGTCAGAGGTTTGAATGGCCTTGGAGTTCATTTCGTAGGCGCGTTGGGTCTGGATCATGGTGACCAGTTCTTGCACCACGTTCACGTTGGAGGTTTCCACAAAGCCTTGCATCAGGGTGCCCAGGCCGTTCTCTCCGGCATTGCCGGCGTTGGGCTGGCCCGAGGCCACACTTTCGGCATACAGGTTTTGGCCTTTGGGCTCCAAGCCCGCGGGGTTGATGAAGCTGGCCAAGGTGATGGTGCCCACGGGCTGCGGAGCGGTATTGCCGGGTACTTGCACCGTGACTTCACCGTTTTGTGCAATGGCAAGGCTGGTGGCATTGGCGGGCACAGTGATGCCGTTGAGCACGGGCAGGCCGCCGGAGGTGACCAAGCGGCCCTGGTTGTCGAGCTGGAAGGCGCCGTCGCGGGTGTAGCCCACGGTGCCGTCTGACATGGTGACTTGGAAGAAGCCGTTGCCCTGAATGGCGACGTCCAGGTTGTTGCTGGACTGCTGGAGGTTGCCCTGGGCAAAAGACCGGCTGGTGGCCACAGTCCGCACCCCCAGACCAATTTGCAGGCCAGTGGGCAAAACTGCCTGCTCGTTCACCGCGGTGCCGACCTGGCGCAGGTTTTGGTACATCAGGTCTTCAAACACTGCATGCGATTTTTTGAAACCGTTGGTGGACACGTTGGCCAAGTTGTTGGAAATGACATCCAGCTGCATTTGCTGGGCTTCCATGCCGGTTTTGGAGATCCAAAGGGAATTGATCATGTTATGCCTCCTGTAGTGCCGCCTCAAAGGAGGCATGCGCCCCCTCGGGGGGCAGCGAATGTGAATGAGCGTGGGGGTTCACAGCATGTCCTGGTGGCTTAGCCTTGCAGGCTGAGCAGCTGGCCAGCGGCGCGGTCGTTGGATTCGGCGGTTTGCATCAGGCGCATTTGCGCTTCAAATTGGCGCGCGGTCTGGATCATGCCCACCATGGCTTCAATGGCGTTGACGTTGGAGCCTTCCAGCATTCCTGGGTGTACACGTGCGGTGTCCTCGGTGTTGAGAGGTTCACCCGATAGCGCCCGAAAGAGTCCGTCGTCGCCGCGTTTGAGCGGGTCTTCTGCAGTGGGAACCACCAGCTTCAGGCGGCCCACACTGTTGGCGGGCTGGTTGCCAATTTTGGCGCTGATGTTGCCGTCCGGGCTGATGCTGACATCCGCACCTGCGGGGACCGTGATGGCGGAGCCATCACTCGACAAAACTTGCAGGCCATTGCCAGTGGTCAACACACCTTCGGCATTCACTTCAAAGTGGCCGTTGCGGGTGTAAGCCTCGTTGCCGTCCAAGCCCTGTACCGAGAACCAGGCGTCGCCCAGTGCCATGGCATCGAGGGCGCGGTCGGTGCGCATGGCGGGGCCGGGTTTGGTGGAGTGACCGGCGGATGCTTCCAGGGCAAAAACCCGGGTGGTAGCACCTTCGCCCCGCAGCGGTACGGCACGGTAGGTCGCCAGCTGCGCACGGAATCCATTGGTGGAGACGTTGGCAAGGTTGTTGGACAGGACCGCTTGGCGGTTCGCAGCCGCATTGGCCCCCGTCATCGCCGTGTAGATTAAACGGTCCATGGTGCGTCAGCTCCGGTTAGCGCAGGTTGACCAGGGTCGACATGATCTGGTCTTGCGTTTTGATGGTTTGGGCATTGGCTTGGTAGTTGCGTTGGGCCGTCATCATGTTCACCAGCTCGGCGGTCAGGTCCACATTGGAGTCCTCCAGTGCGCCTGCGCGCAACTCGCCAAACTTGCCGATGCCGGGCTCACCGAGCACAGGCTGCCCGGATGCAAAGGTCTCGACCCAGTTGCCGCCGCCGGTTGGGGTCAAGCCCTGCACATTGCGGAAATCGGCCAAGGCAATCTTGCCGCGTGCTTGGCTTTCACCGTTGGAGTAGCGGGTCATGATGACGCCTGATGGATCGATGCTGATCCCTGTCAGTTCGCCAGCGGTGTAGCCGTCTTGGGTGAGGTTGGAGACTGTGAAAGCAGTGCCATATTGCGTTGCGCCACTCAAGTCCAGCGCAGCGGTGAAAGTGCCAATGGCTACGTTGGGTGATGTCAGTGTCAACGTTTGCGCCGCCGCGGGTGTTACCAGTGCACCATTGACGTCAAAGGTCATCTGGAACAGGCTGCCGTTCGCAACGGTGGCCAGTTGAGCGTCTGCCGCGAATGTTCCTGTTCCGGCCGCAGCAAAGGTTGCACGTTGGTTGGGGCCAGGGTTGGCGGTGTTCCATGCAACGTTTGCGGTGTGGGTCGCGTAAGTCGCAGAGTTGGTGGCCAATGCCGCCGTACCTGCTGCCAGTGTGGTGGAGTCATAGACCTGCCAGGTGTCTGCGGCCACGGCTGGATTGGCGGTCAGGTCGGGCCCGGTTTTGACGAAGTAAAGGCTCACAGGCACTTCGACGCCTTGCGAGTCAAAGGTGGTGAGTGAGGTGCCGTAGGTGCTGATGGGTGTAGGGGGCGAGGTACTTGCCGCGACCTTGGCCCGTGCATCCAGGTTGAACTCGGCGGTGATCTCGGTGGTCACTTGCGCTGGAATTGGGGCGCCGGTGGGAATTGAGATGATTTCCGGCGTCACGCTGGTGGAGTTACCCAGCAAGTCAGTGGGGTAGCCCATCACATTGGCGCCGGTGTTGGTCAGAATGTTGCCATCCCGGTCCAGTTTGAATTGTCCGTCTCGCGTGTAGGCGGTCGAGCCATCCGGCATCGTGACCTGAAAGAATCCACCACCGTTGATGGCGACGTCCAGGCTGTTGCCGGTGATGTTGATGTTGCCTTGCGAGAACTGTTGCGCGATGGTGGCCACGGACACACCAATCCCCGCCCCTTTGGACGCCCCGCCGGCTGCGCCCAACGAAGAAGCTACAAGGTCAGCAAACTCTGCGCGCGATGATTTCATGCCTACCGTGTTGGCGTTGGCGATGTTGTTGCCAATCACGTCCAGACTTTTGCTGGAGGCGTTCAAGCCGGAGAGACCTGTTTGAAAGCTCATGGTGTTTCCTCTTGGGGAGTGAGAATTAGAGAATCGACTTGACGTCGGTGTAGGCCACAGCGTTGCGACCCGCCAGTTCCAACGTCATGTTGCCGTTGCTGGAGCTCACGGCGACCACGGTGTCGTGGGCCAGTGCCGTGTTGGTGACGGCGGCCCCCTTTAGTGTTGCCGTGACCTTGAAGGTGGGGGAGCCCGGTCCTTGGTAGGTGGAGGCGTTCCACTGGAAGCCATGCATGCCAGCGTCCTGTGCGCCAAGTTCGAACTTGTCCAGTACCTGCCCGCCGGGTGAGAGTACCTGCACGGTTACCTTGTCCGCTTTGGTCGCCAGGTCTACGGCCCCTGCAGCCACTCCGTCCTTGACGGTGAGGGTGTTGGATTCGACCAAAACGCCCTTGCCCACCAGCGAGGCACCTTGCAGCACCTGCATGGCACTGAACTGGGTGGACATGCTCTTCATCGTTTCGTTGAGCTGCTGAATGCCGGAGACCGTGTTGATTTGCGCCATCTGGCTGGTCATCTGGGCGTTGTCCATGGGGTTCATGGGATCTTGGTTGTTGAGCTGCGCGACCAGGAGTTTCAAAAACCGATCTTGCTGGGCATCCACATCGGTTTGCTTGCTGGTGGTGCTGTTCACCAGTGAGCTGGTGTCTGTGGAGGATGTGACGCTGGTAACCATAGTTGTCTCCTGGTTTATTGACCCATTTGCAGGGTCTTGAGCAGCAGCGTCTTGGCTGTGTTCATGACTTCCACATTGTTTTGGTAGGAGCGGGAGGCAGAAATCATGTTCACCATTTCTTCCACCGGATTCACGTTGGATTGGGTGACGTAGCCTTCCGCATCGGCTGCCGGGTGCATGGGGTTGTGGACACGCTTGAAGGGCTCGTTGCTCTCTTTGATGGAGCTGACCTTGACGCCTGAAGACGCTGGGGACTCCATGGGCACCGTTTCAAAAATGACCTGGCGGCTCTTGTACGCCTGCCCATCCGGCCCCGCCACCGCGTCAGCATTGGCCAAATTGCTGGCGACGACGTTCAGACGCTGGGATTGGGCGCTAACTGCGCTGCCCGACACATTAAAGATGGAGAACATGGACATGGTGTGCCTCTGTGGTCAGGTGGTTGCGTCATTGCCCCTGAATGGCGCTCAAGATCGTCCGGGAAGAGCCGTTAATAAAGCGGAGAGTGGCTTCGTATCGCACTGAGTTGTCGACAAAGCTGGCGCGCTCGCGGTCCAAGTCCACGCTGTTGCCGTCCATGGCAGGCTGGGTCTGGACGGTGTAGTCAAGCCTGCCGCTGCCATTGGAGCCATCTGCGGTGCTGCTGGGCAAGGGGATGTGGCGCGCGTGCGTGGTTCCGGCAGAGGTCATGCTTTGGCTGGTGCTGGGAGCCAGCGTCATGCCCGAATCACCGAGCGCCTGCCCCATGGCCTGTTTGAAGTTGATGTCGCGGCCGCTGTAGCCAGGGGTGTCCGCGTTGGCAATGTTGCTGGCAATCACCCGCTGGCGCTCGGCGCGCAGCACCAAGGCTTTCGATTGAAAGTCCAGGGCATTGGTCAGATTGGGGAACATGGCATACCTCAGCAAAGAGCGTCCTTGCACTACGGGTGTGGGCTTGGGGCGTGCGGCAATTATGGGAAAAGCTTAAATTTTTTAGACGTGGAATAGCGGGGTGAATGGGGCGTATTTGCCGTCCTCGCGCTGGGCGAGGCTACCTATAGTTATCGACCTGAGGTGCCTTGGTCCAACTGCATGCTGGGGCGCGGCGCCGGTCCTTATCTGGAGCTATCCATGCCCTACTTCTATCCGTTTTTTCAACGCGCGCTGGCGCGCTGCATTTGCACCATTGCGATGGCTGCTTGTGGCGCCGCGTTTGCGCAAGCCCAAGTTCAAGATGCCGGCCTGGAGGCTCTGCGCGCTGAGGCCCAGCGGTGGGTGAACGAAGCGGTACAAAAATCGCAGCCGCAGGGTGCAAATTTGCGCATGCAGGCGGAAGTGGGCGCGCTGGACAGTCGTCTGCGCTTGGCTGCTTGCGGCAATATCGAGCCACATTTGCCTGTTGGTGCCCGCTTATGGGGTCGCAGCCGTGTTGGCCTGCGTTGTGTGGATGGAGTGACTCGCTGGAATATTACGCTGCCGGTGGTCGTTAAAGCCACTGGCAAGGCGTGGGTCATGCGTGGCCACGTGCCAGCCGGCAACTTGGTGACGGAGGCTGATGTGATGGAGGCTGACGTGGACTGGGCTGAAGAAGCCAGTCCGGTACTGGTTGACCGCACCCTGTGGGTAGGCCAGACAGCCACTCGCCTGCTCAGCACCGGACAAACGCTGCGCCAAGGGATGGTTAAGCCTGCCCAGGTGTTTCAGGCTGGCGCTTCCGTACGCGTGCTGGCACAGGGCGCCGGGTTTCAGGTTAGCAGTCAGGCGCAAGCACTGTCTGCCGGTGTGGTGGGGCAACAGGCACGCGTGAGAATGGAAAACGGGCGTGTTGCATCAGGAATTGTGCTGGATGTACGCACAGTGAAAATTGAGCTTTAAAAGGCTTTATTTGTGCAAAAACTCCTAAAGTCAGTCATGATGCAGCCGATAACTACTGTACGAGGCTACGCCTACCGTAGTTTTGGAGAACGCGATGAAAATAGGTCAACCCACAGATATTCCTGCTTCTGTTTCGCCCACGGTGTCTGGCGCAGCCCAAAAAGCGGCCCAAAACGCCAACGCGAGCACAGCTGCCACCAGCAAGGCGACACAAAGCTCGCGCGAAGCTGGCGTGGCTGTGACCGTCTCTACGTTGGCGCGTTCGTTGGAAAAAACCGAGCGCAGCGAGACTGCAGACATCGATACCCAGAAAGTGGCCAGCGTGAAAGCTTCCATCCAAGATGGAACCTATGTGGTGAACGCCGAAGCCATTGCCGACAAATTGTTGTCCAACGCGCAGGAAATGCTGAACCGCTCCGCGCGGTAAACAGGTCCTGCGCACTTAACCAAGTGCGAGGAACCTGACATGTCACAACCCACCCTGGATTCCACGCTCAGTGCGCTTGAGGCGCAGCTGGCGTTTTTGTCGTTGGCGCTCAAGACCGGCGCAGTTGACGACATGGCGGTGCAAGCACAAGCTTTTCAGTCACTGGCTGTTGAGGCGAATGCTTTGTTGGCTCCATGGAAGCCGCTCGGACCTCACCTGCGTGAGGCGGATGCAGCCCGTTTGCGGGTATTGGGTGCAGGACTCGCCCAAGTGCGGGAGCAGATGTTGCGCCGTCAGGCACTGGTGGAGCAGGCGCTACACATGGTGGTGCCTGCCATGTACACACCGGTCTATGCCGCGGCCGCTGGGCCTTACGGTTCGGGCGCCAAGTCGTCAGGCCGCTTTCAGGGCTTTAGCGCCTGAAGGGGCTTGCCCTCAATGCGCGCGCATCTTGGCGCGTAGGCGGGCAATGGATTGGCTGTGAAGTTGGCAGACACGTGACTCTGTCACATCCAACACCGCCGCAATCTCTTTGAGGTTCATGTCTTGCTCGTAGTACATGCTCATGATGTACTGTTCGCGCTCGGGCAAGGTTTTGATAGCAGCGACCAAGGATTCACGCAAGCGTTGGTCGCGCAGCATGTTCAAGGGGTCGGCTTCGGTATCCGCTACATGGCGATCGAGGAAGGTGTCGTCATCGTCGTCACGGCGTGACATGTCTTCCAGGTACACCAACTGCGTGCCACGTACCTTGCCCAACAGACTTTGGTAGTCCGCCAGACTCATGCCCAGTTCCGCTGCGATTTCGGACTCTGCGGGACTGCGTCCCAATTTGTGCTCCAGGCGGCGCAAAGCCACTTCAATTTCTTTTTGGCTCTTGCGTGAGCCACGTGACATCCAATCGTTTTCCCGCAGCTCATCGAGCATCGCGCCACGTATGCGCTGTGTGGCAAAGGTTTCGAATTGAACCCCTTGGGACGCTTCGTACCGGGTCAATGCGTCGGACAGGCCGATCAAGCCCACCTGAATCAGATCATCAACCTCCACGCTGGGTGGGAGTTTGGCCATCATGTGGTGCGCCAAACGCCGCACCAAGGGTTGGTACTGTTTGATCAGCGCGCTGCGGTCCAATTGGCCTTTGGCGGTATACATCAATGGTTCCCTACCGTACGTGCGATGACTGGGCGGACACCAGTGGATCGGGGCATGGGTGTCCAACCTGCATCCAGTGGCAATGCATTTTCGAGCAGGCCCAGTGCCAAGCGCTCAGTGCTGGCACTTGGGCGGTCATCTACCCCGGGAGCGGGGATCGTCAGTGCATTCACTTCGTAATCCAGAAAATACTTGGCGTAATCGCGCAAGCCCGTGCTTGCTGTCTGTGCGCCAGACTGAGAGGATACGCCATGTGGGGCCGCAAGCACATTCACAATGGTAGGCTCAAGCCTGCCTTTGAGCAAAAGCCGCTTGAGCGCCAAATAGCTGGTCAGCAGCGATGCCTTTGCGGTGGAAACAGTGAGAACCGGGCGCACCGTACTGCCCTTGAGGAGGGGAACAAGGGTCTGTGCGGTGCTGTAAACAATGACCACACTTTCGTGCGGGAACATCCACCCTGTGTCTGCCAAGGCGTTGTGTTCTGTCTGTTGGCGGCTCGCCAGGGTTTGCAGACCCCATGCGGCAGGTAAAACGGCCCAAGAGGGCGCGTCAGATGTTGGTGCCGGTGCGTGGCTGTAGTCCAGCAATTGCTCCAGTCCGGGGTTGTCGGCATTTTCGCGGACCGTGCCGTCCAGCACGGTGACTGGATACCCAAATCCCACCAATGCGGCGCAAAGGCGCAAGAGCAAAGGGAGTTCGGCCTGCTCGTCACCATGCGCCACCATGGCCGTGAGCTTGGGGCTCGGCGTCACCGCCAGGTCCATCAAGCCTGCAGCTTGGTTAATGGGGCGTTCAAGCATCCATGCGCCCCTTGGGTGCGCCCTGTGTGCTGGTAGGCTGACTAAAGAAGAAGCCCAAATCGCTGACTTTGGGGTCGTAGGCAGAGATGCCCGCGGTGCGCATGGACATGCGTACCAGCTTGGCAGCCACTGCGGGTTCCCAGTCCTCAGGGACCCGTTGCCCTGTGGTGATACCCCGTAGCTGCAACTGGTGGCGAATGGCGGCATCAATTGCCGGGCCAAGTTTTACTGCTTCATCAATCTTGGAGAAGATGGCCTGTTGTGACGTATTGGTTTTGAAGCAGTTGACCGCTTCATCCAGCGTGTCGCCGTGACCGCCTGCGTTCAATACCAAAAGACGTTTGATCACGGGCAGGTCCAGCAATTCCATGAGTTCGCGCTTGCGCGGGTCCCGGGGGGCGATGCCGGTCGTATCGATCAGCACCATTTTTTTATTGGACAACAGGCCCAGCAGATCCTGCAGGGCCGCCTTGTCGTGGGCCAGGTGGGCAACTACACCCAGCATCTTGCCGTACGCACGCAGCTGTTCGTGGGCGCCAACGCGGTAAGTGTCCAACGTGATGAGGCCCACGCTGCCTGGGCCGTGGGTGCGTGCACACAAACCGGCAAGTTTGGCTGCGGTGGTCGTCTTGCCCACACCTGTCGCTCCAATCAGCGCAAACACGCCACCTTCTTCGTGGAGCGCGGGTGTTCCGGCGTCTGTCCGCAGATTGCGCTCCAGCACATCCATGACCCAGCGCACCGATTCCGGTGCGTCCATGTCCTCGGGCATACGCTCCAGTATCGCTCGCGACAGCGTGGGGGAATATCCCGCGCGAATCATCTTCAACATCATGTTGGATTGAATCGGATTCTGGCGTGCCTGTCCCAGCCAGGTCAGGGTGTTGAAGCGGTCTTCGATCAGCTCCTTCATGGCGTGGAGCTCGTCCATCACGCCTTTGTTCACCGCCGCTGTAGCGGGCAGGGTTTGGGGCTTGCGCACAGCCACTGGCTTGGGTGCGGGTGGTGCCACATCCACAGCAATACGCTGTGTCAGAGCAGGAGGCCGTGGGCGCTCGGGGGGCATTGGTGCTGGAGCGGGCAGTGCCTCTTGGGTGGATCCTTGCGCAGCCTCATGCCGGCGGCGCAGCATGCGCTCTCTTACGTAGTCTTGGAAAGACAGGGTACTCATAGCCAGTTGTTCCGCATCTTCTTCCACTTTGCTGGCCACTTCTTGGTAGCTCCCAGGTGCGGTGGGACGGCGCGGCGCTGTTTGCGCCTTGCTGGCGGCCGGGGTTACGGCCCGGTCCAGGCTGGCCAACGTGTCCTCAGCGGTGGCCACCACTTCTACACCATGCTCCGTGGGGCGGTTGGACAAGATCAAGGTGCCTTCGCCGAAGGCCAAGCGGGCCTTGGCCAAAGCTTCACGGGAGGTTGCTGCGGTAAAACGTTGGATGTTCATGGTGTGGCACCTCGGAGAATCGGACCAATGCGGATAGTGTGGGTTTCAGGAATTTCGCTGTGGGCGAGCACTTGCAGGCGGGGTGCCACTCGGCGAACCAAACGAGAGATGGCACCGCGGATGGGGTCTGGAACCAGCAGGCAGGCAGGTACCCCTATTTCCTCTTGTTTGAGCGCGGTCTCTGCTGCGGTGCGGCTCAACATGTCGGCAACACCGGGGTCCAGTGCGGGGCCGGAGGCACTGCCCAGGGCTTGCACCAGCAGGCGCTCCAGTCCGGGATCAATTGCAATCACGTTGAGCTCACGGGTAGGACCATAAATTTGCTGAACGATGGCGGGGGACAAGGCGATGCGCACCCGTTTGGCCAACTCAACCGGGTCGGTGGTGGACGTTGCGTGTTCTGCGATGGACTCGATGATGGTGCGGATATCGCGGATATGAACCGACTCATCCAGCAGCAGCTGCAAGACTTTCTGGAACACGGCAACCGAGACCATTTTGGGTACCACTTCTTCTATCAGTTTGGGGGCCAGTTTTGCCACGTGCTCTACGAGTTGTTGTGTCTCTGTTCGGCTCAACAATTTGGAGGCCTGAACTTGCATCAAGTGTGACAAATGGGTGGCCATGACAGTCTCAGAATCAACCACCGTAAATCCTGCCATTTGCGCTGCTTCCTTCTGGCGTTCGTCGATCCAGTGGGCAGGAAGACCAAATGCCGGGTCGGTGGTGGCGGTTCCAATCAGCGGGGTCGTGATGCCACCCGGATTGATGGCGAGATGCATGCCCGGGAAAGCCTCGCCTTCGCCCACAATGACACCACGCAAGGTGATGCGGTAAGCGCTGGGTTTGAGTTCCAAGTTGTCTCGCACATGCACGGCGGGCGGCAAAAATCCCACTTCTTGCGCAAACTTGCGCCGCACCCCTTTGATGCGGTTGAGCAAATCGCCTTGGCGTGTTTTGTCTACCAGAGCGATCAACCTGTAACCCAATTCCAGACCCAGTTGATCCACGGGCTGCAGGTCGTCCCACGATGCTTCACCGTCAGTCACCGGGGCTGGCGCTTGTGCTTGTGGATCCACAGGAATGGGTTTGTGAGCCAGCATCCAGGCGCCGTAGGCCAGCACCGCGGCAATGCTCAGGAACACCAAATGCGGCATATTGGGGATGATCCCCAGAATGAACATGATGGTTGCCGTGACGCCCAAAACCTGGGGTGACACAAACATCTGACCCACAATCTGTTTGCCGATGTCTTTGTCTTTGCCTACGCGGGAAACCACCATGGCCGCGGCTACGGAGATCAGGAGGCCCGGAATCTGGGCGACCAGTGCATCACCGACGGCCAACAATATGTAGGAGTTGGCGGCTTGGCTCGCACTGAGGTCGTGTTGCAGGATGCCGATGGCGAAGCCGCCAAAGATGTTGATCAGCAGAATCAAAATGCCGGCTATAGCGTCACCGCGCACAAATTTGGAGGCGCCGTCCATGGAGCCGAAAAATTCCGCCTCTTCGCCAATTTCAGCGCGCCGCCGTTTGGCTTCTCGCTCGTCAATCAAACCTGCGTTCAGGTCTGCGTCCACGGCCATTTGTTTGCCTGGCATGGCATCCAGCGTGAAGCGGGCTGACACTTCGGCGATCCGCTCCGATCCCTTGGTCACCACGACAAAGTTGATCACCACCAAAATCGCAAACACGATCAAGCCGACCGCAAAGTTGCCCCCAATCAGAAAGTGGCCGAAGGCCTCGATCACCGCGCCTGCCGCGCCGGGGCCTGTGTGGCCTTCCAGTAGCACTACCCGGGTTGACGCAACGTTGAGCGAGAGACGCATCAAGGTAGTGAGCAGCAATACAGAAGGAAAAGCGGCGAAATCCAAGGGCCGAACCATGTAGGCGGCAACCATCATCACCATCAAGGCAACGGCGATGTTGATGGTGAAAAATGTATCCAGAATCAGTGGCGGGAGAGGCAATACCATCATGGCGAGGATGGCCACCACCAACATGGGAGCTGCGGCGCCCTGGAAGGCAGTGGAATTGCTGCCCAGCCACTGTTGCAGGGATTTGATTTGCGCGTTCATGCGGTTGTCGCCTTCAGAGTTTTGGACTGGGGATCCAGTTCAGGGGGGACAAAGGGTTGCGGCACTTCTTGCGGCATGCTGCCTTCGCCGCGCAAGGCTGCGCGAACACGGTAGACGTATGCCAGAACTTGTGCGACTGCGGTGTAAAGCGCAGAGGGTATGTCTTGGTCCAGCTCTGCATTGGCAAAGAGTGCGCGCGCCAGCATGGGGGACTGCAGTACCGGCACAGAATGTTGTTTGGCGACGTCCCGAATCTTCATGGCCAGCAGATCGGCGCCCTTGGACACCACGCGGGGTGCGCGCATGGTTTTTTCGTCGTACCGAATGGCCACGGCAAAGTGGGTTGGATTCATCACCACAAAGTCAGCCTTGGGTACGGCGTTGACGCTGCTTCTCTGTGCAATCTCACGCTGCTTCTGGCGAATCTTGCCTTTGAGTTGGGGGTTGCCGTCGGACTCCTTGCTTTCTTCCTTGACCTCTTGGTGGGACATCTTCATCTGGTCCTTGTGCAAGAAGGACTGCAAGGGGACGTCCACCATGGCAGCAAGAAATACCACCAGCAATAACAAACCAACTCCCCCGGTAATCCATTGGGTCAACTGAGCGATGGCTGCACTGGACGGTTGGCGGATTAGCGCAGCCATGGTTTGCAGTCCGGAGCTCAAAAACCAGGTTGCAATCGCAAACAGCACACTCGTGATCAACAACATCTTCAATGTGTCGAGCATCTTTTTCTTCGTGAACATGTTGGCCAGGCCTGACAGCGGGTTGAGGCGGCTGAAATCCGGCATCAACGGCTTGAGGCTGTTGACCCAGCCGCCTGAAGCAACCGCAGCAATAATGGCTGCAGTCATCACAATGCCAGCGAATGCTACGCAGCCTGCCAAGCCCACGACTGAAGCGTCGCCCAGGCGCTGCAGCATGCTGCCGGGGCGCATGACGGTTGCAGCATCAAAGGACAATTGCTGTCCCATGCTGTGCTTGAGATGATCGAAAAGAATGGGGGCCAGCACCAGAACGGCCATGGCACCAGCACCCAGTACCGCAAGGTGCGAGAGGTCTTGTGAGCGCCCCACCTGGCCGTCATCGCGTGCTTTTTTGAGCTTGCGTTCCGACGCGGGTAAATTGCGATCTTGGCTGCCTTGGTCCATGGTGAAGAAGCTCTCGAGTTCTCACCATTGTCGCGACCGACCTCTGAAACTAAAGTGCAATAAGCGGGGCATTCCCCCGCCTAATTGAAAAGACTAGAAGCCCAGGCTGGCGAGCAAATCGTCCACTTGTGACTGGTCCGTCACCACTTCCTGGTTGGACTGCCCGTCGACCACAGGCCCAGCCAATGCAGGGACGTATTCTTGTGCGGTGGGGGCAGCGACCTTGGCATCCGCCGGGGCCGTTTGCAGCAGAAGCAGCACAAGCTGTTCTTCAATGGTCGCCGCCAAAGTGACCACTTTGGCAATCACTTGCCCGGTCAAGTCGTGGAAGTCCTGGGCCATCATGATTTCTGTCAGATGCTCATCCACTTTTTTGCTGGATTGCTCCACATCGGTGATGAAATTCATCACATGGCCTTTGGCAACTGCCGCAACAGGATCTTTGACGATCAGTGCGCCAATGCGACGTGTCTCTGCCGCAATATGGTCATGCTGGGCTTTGGCTTGGTCCACTTGGTTGAGAACCTTTTCAGCCGCTTGACCCGTCAACCGGGCGATGTAGGAGAGTCTGCTTTTCGCGTCAGGCAGCTCGCCTGCCCAATCCTTGACCTTTTCAGCCAAGCCCAAACCATTCAATGAGTCGTGCAACTGCCGGGTCAGCGCCCCCAGTTGCTGGTGAACTTCACCGGTGGTTAATGCGGTGGGGGTGGGTGCTGCTTCAGACATGATTACTTCAAGCCCATTTTGGTCAAAATGTGGTTGACCTTGTCTTCCAGCGTCGCCTTGGTGAAGGGTTTGACGATGTAACCTGCCGCGCCTTGCTGGGCTGCCAGCACAATGTCTTCCTTGCGGGCTTCAGCGGTCACCATCAATACCGGTAGGTGCTTGAGCTTGTCGTCTTTTTTGATTTCGGCCAGCAACTGAAACCCGTTCATATTGGGCATGTTGATGTCGCTCACCACAAAGTCAAAACTGCTGTTGCGCAGCTTTTGAAGCGCGGCTACGCCGTCTTCCGCTTCATCCGCGTCGGCATAGCCACTTTCCTTGAGCAGGTTGCGCACAATTCGCCGCATGGTGGAGAAGTCATCAACGATGAGAAAGCGCAATTCTTTGGACATAGATAACCTTTAACCGGGCGATTTTCGAATTTCTGCAAGTATGACGCAATTTTTGCGGGGTCAAGGACCAGATTTTGCCTCTGTGGCGGGCGTGATGCCAGAGCTTTCTTCCCCTGCCTCCAAGGCTACGGTTTTGTTGCCCAGCAAACGCTCCTCCGCATCTTTTGTCATTACCAAAATACTGATGCGTCGGTTGCTGGGCGCCAGAGGGTTGTCGGGCTCCAGCGGCAAGCTCGAAGCCATGCCCACGACCCGAGCCAGTTTGGCTTCGGGCATGCCGGCGGCGATCAGCTCCCGGCGGGATGCATTGGCACGGTCGGCAGAGAGTTCCCAGTTGCTGTAGCCGCGCGCCGCGTTGCCATAGGCTTGGCTGTCCGTGTGGCCATCCAGGCTGATCTTGTTGTCCACATCCAGCAGGGCGCGTCCGATCTCGGTGAGGATGTCGCGCATATAGGGCTTGACCGATGCGCTGCCGCTGTCGAACATGGGGCGTCGCTGGTCGTCCACGATCTGGATTTGCAGGCCGTCGGGGGTGATTTCCAGCTTGATTTGCGAGCTGAACTCCGCCATCCTGGGATTGTTTGAGATAGCCCCGGCAATCTTGGCGGCCAACGTGGCCAAGTCTTTGGCGTCTTTTTTGGCGCGTTCCACTTTGGCTTGGTCGCCCGACATCTTTTTCGCTGTTTTCTCCTCACCATCTCCACGGCGAGACTGGCCGGACTGTTGCGTGAGGTCGTTGCCGCCACCCGTGATGATGCTATTGCTGGCACCGGCGCCAGCACCGCCTTGCAAGGCCACTTTGAGTGGAGACTGGAAATAGTCGGAAATGCCTTTTTTGTCGCCTTCGGTGGTGCTGCCCAGCAGCCACATCAGCAAAAAAAACGCCATCATGGCGGTCACAAAGTCGGCGTAGGCAATCTTCCAGGCACCACCATGCGCAGCGTGGCCGCCCTTTTTGACCCGCTTGATGATGATCGGCTGGAGCTTTTTGGCGTCTCCGGCCATCGTTAAGAACCCTCAGCCTTACTTTTTCTTGACATACGCTTCCAGCTCGGCGAACGTGGGGCGCTCTGTCGAGTACAGCACTTTGCGGCCGAACTCAATGGCGGTCGACGGGTTGTAACCCTGCATACTGGCAAGCAAGGTGGTTTTGATGCACTGAAACTCTTTGCTGCCTTCTTCGACTTTTTGCTCCAGCAGGCCGGCCAATGGCTCTGCAAAAGCGTACGCCAGCAAAATCCCCAAGAAGGTACCCACCAGCGCAGAGCCAATCATGCCGCCCAGCACCGCCGGGGGCTGGCCCACCGAGCCCATGGTATTCACCACGCCCAGCACCGCAGCCACAATCCCGAAAGCAGGCAAACCACCGGCAATCCGCTGGATGGCTGCGACTGCGGCGTGTTCTTCGTGGTGGTGGGTTTCGATTTCGCTGTCCATCAGCGACTCAATTTCATGGGCATTGAGGTTGCCCGACACCATCATGCGCAGGTAGTCGGTGATGAACTCCACCACATGGTGGTCTGAACCTACGGTGGGATACTTTTTGAAAATCTCGGACTGTTCGGGTTCTTCGACGTCTTTTTCAATCGCCATCAACCCTTCTTTGCGTGCCTTCTGGAGGATGTCGAACATCAGCGCCATCAGCTCCATGTAGCGCGCTTTGGTATGTTTACTGCCTTTAAAGCAGGCGCCCAGGCCTGCCATGGTCTTCTTGATGACCTTCATTTGGTTGTTGGCCAGAAAGGCGCCCATGGTGGCGCCCCCGATGGTCAGCATCTCAAACGGCAAGGCTTTCAAAATCACGCCGATATTGCCGCCGTGAAATATGTATACGCCAAACACGCAACCCAGAACGACAAGCCAGCCAACGATTACAAACATATGTGCATTGTGACAGGGAGGCGTGGAGCCTCAAGGGTGGAAGAAGCAGGCATTTTCAGCCCGTCTCTATCATATCGTCGCAAGTTCGCCTAGCTTGAATTTATTGCCAAATTGGCACCTGACGCTTATGGATATTGCGCGAGCAGCTATTAAAATAATAGCGCTTAGTGAAGCAGAATGCCGCCGGCTGTAGAGCCCTTGCCCGCGCGTGCTGGAGGAGAGCACAGGCCACACTCAAAGTGGCGGGAGTTTTCATAGGCTTCCGACACGAAATGTCCGCCGCACTTGGAGCACTTGGTCATGGACAGCATGTTGTTGTCGATGAACTTGACCAGGCGCCACGCCCGCGTGATGGACAGCAGGGGTTCCACACCGCAGGCTGCAATTTGCTCGGTATACAAGCGGTAGGCCGCCATGATCGCGTCGATGTCCTCCATCGCGCTGACCTTGGTCAGGTATTCGTAGGTGTTTTGGAACAAAGACGCATGGATATTGGGTTGCCAGGTCAGAAACCACTCTGTCGAGAAAGGCAACTGGCCCTTGCTGGGGGAGCGGCCGGCCACTTCTTTGTACAGGCGCAAAAGCCGCTCATAGGACAGATCGGTTTCGCTTTCCAGGACTTGCAGGCGGGCGCCCAGCTGAATCAGGGACACAGCGCGCTCCACTTGTTTGGAATCGTTCAATACGCTTTTCTGGGTGGCCATGGTGTTGCTCCTGCGGATTCGTGGGTCAGACGGCTTCGGCGAAACGGCCAGCCATCAGGATGCTGGCGTGCAGCTTGGTTGTGGCGTCGTTGTCGACCTTGGTTGCGGAGTGGTTGGTCAAGAGGTTCCACACCATGTCGTCATCCACCCGGAAGCGGCACAACAGCATGTTAGTGGAGGCAATCCGCATGATCTGGGCCGGAGACAGCGTACTGATCATGTCCGCAGCTTCTTCGGACATACCCAGCCGAAACAGCGCTTCAGCCTTGTCCTGGCGAATCAGGTTTTGGGCCAACATCAGGTAAGTCATGTTGGCTTCCCGGATCTCGGCGAGTAGTTGTTCCTTGTTCATATTCGACTCCTGTTGAGGGGCAATTCATGTGAATCACCATGGAGCGAATTCTGGTGGGCAAGGCCAGAAACTTGAATTGGAAAACGGCTAATCCGTGTGTCAGAAACGCAAACATCGCCTGTAGGGCGAATTCCTACATGCGTCAAAGTGCCGGCTGAGATTGTGCAAACACGATGCCCCGCGGCCGTTTGGCCTGGTACACCAACTTGTGTTGAATGGAATATCGGCAGATGCCGCTAAAACTTAAGCCGCGTACGCGGGTGCGTGCATGCAAGGCGCGCGACCTTTCCTCCACGCAGGGCGTGACGGATGCGCAGACAGTGGCGTGCGGGCGCGCTTACTGGCGCAGCAGGGCGAGCACGCCTTGTGGCAGCTGGTTGGCCTGTGCCACCATCGCAGTCCCAGCTTGTTGCAGGATCTGCGTGCGCGACAGGTTGGCCGTTTCCAGCGCGAAGTCAGCATCCTGAATTCGTGAGCGCGAGGCACTTAGGTTCTCCGCCATGGTCTGCAGGCTGGCAATCGTGTTTTCGAAACGGGATTGCAGCGCACCAAATTTGGCGCGTTGGCCAGCAATCACTTGGATGGCTGCATCGACCGTGCTCAGGGTGCGGGTGGCCGACTCGACAGTGGCGACATCCAAGGTGTCGACGGTTTGCAATTGGCTGGCGCTGGTTGCGGCCAAGAAGAAGTCGGTAACTGGGGGCGGACCTACGGGGTCGTTCACTGCAGCGTTCACCATGCCGAAGGACTTGTCCGAGTCCAGTGTCAAGGTTCCTGTTACGTAGGCTGCGTTGTTGGGCGCATTCGGGATGGGGACGCCACCGACCTCCAATGTCGCCGAAGTGGCGGGAACTTCAATCACAATGTCTTCACCGGCAGCATTGGTCAGGGAAATTCCCGTGCCCGCGGCGTTGAGTTTTGCGGTCACGCCGGTTGTTGAGCTCTTGTCATTGAATGCGGCTACCGCTGCCGACAGGCCGTCGCCGTCCAATGCGCCGATGGTGAACGCGACGGTAGTTGCAACCGTGTTGTTGGAGCGCATGGTGAGTGAGTAGCTGGTATTGGCCGTGAAGCTGCTCAAGTCAATGTCAGTGCGCGCTGTGGCGGTAACACCGGTTGTTCCAGATTGCGCGTTGATGGCCGCGGCCAAGCTTTTTGCCGTTTGTCCCGCAGTAATTCCGATGGTGGCGGAGCCCGAGGACCCGTCAATGCGGAATGTGGCATCTGCTGCGATGGGGCTGGTAGCACTGATGTCTGCTGCTGGCGTGGCTTGGGATGCCCGGGTGCCGGCAGTCGAGCCGGTAACCAGGTCACCAGGGCCGCCAGCCGTGGCTGCAACCTGCGAGCCGATGCGGTGGTTGCCGTATTTGTTGGTGCTGAAGTTGCCGGTGGTTGCAATGATGGTCTGGTTGGCATTTGCGCCGACCTGGAAGGTGGCCGAGGTGAAGCTTCCATCCAGAATGTTTTGACCGTTGAACTGTGCAGTTTTGGCAATGCGGTCCAGTTCTGCTGTCAGTTGGCCGACTTCTGCGTTCAGCGCCGCGCGGTCGCTGGCGCTGTTGGTAGCGTTGGCAGATTGAACGGCCAGTTCGCGAATGCGTTGCAACGTGGCGGACGCACTGCCCAATGCGCCTTCGGCCACCTGGGCCAGGGAGATGCCGTCGTTGGCGTTGCGGGCGGCTTGGTTCAGGCCGCGCACTTGCGATGTCATGCGTTCTGCAATGGCCAAGCCGGCAGCATCGTCCTTGGCGCTGTTGATGCGCAGGCCCGACGACAGGCGTTGCATGGACGTGCTCAACGAACTCTGCGAGGTAGCCAAGTTCCGCTGCGCATTCAGCGACTGGATATTGGTGTTGATGGTTGAGGCCATTGCGTAACTCCTAAAAAGATATGAAATCAGCGTCGCCGCCGATTGCAAAGCCTGCTGACCTGCAGACAATCAGTAACGATGGGTGAATTCTGGAGATGCCCGCTTGGCCTATTCGGCGGATAAGCGCCGCAAAAGCGGCTCAAATTGCCGGTGAATGCTCATTCTTAATAGGGGTAAACCCTTATATGGAAAAGGTGCCCCGCAAAAGCCATGCTTTTGTGTTTTCTGAGGGCAAAGCGCTGTGATATCGCAAGTGCTTTTGCAAACCCCCTAAAGTTTTCCACGTACCACCCGAAAACAAATGCAACGGGTTCATAGCGGGCTCGTCGTCCGGAAGGCGTCAGGGTCGGCGCACCGGTCATGGCGGTCAGCAGCAATGCTGACGTTGAGATCGGCATTTCGCCGGAGTACGTGAGTTTTTACCAGGAGTTATCAAAATGGCAGCCACCATCAATACCAACATCAACTCGTTGACAGCCCAGCGCAACTTGACAGCCAGCCAGTCATCTTTGAGCACTTCGATCACACGCCTTTCCTCGGGCTTGCGCATCAACAGTGCCAAGGATGATGCCGCAGGCCTGAGCATCTCCGAGCGTTTCACTTCCCAAATCCGCGGTCTGACGCAAGCAGCCCGCAACGCCAACGACGGCATCTCTTTGGCGCAAACCGCTGAAGGCGCACTGGGTGGTGCCGGTACTATCTTGCAACGTATCCGCGAACTGGCCGTTCAATCTGCCAACGCGACCAACAGTGCCAGTGACCGCTCTGCATTGAACCAAGAAGTCTCGCAGCTGACTTCTGAATTGAACCGCATTGCACAAACCACGCAGTTCAACGGTCAAAACCTGTTGGACGGCAGCTTTGCCAGCGCCACGTTCCAAGTGGGGGCCAATGCCTACCAAACTATCACGGCGACTACCGCCAACTTCACCACTGAAAAATACGGCAACAACCGCATTGGTTCGGTGGTAGCGGCTTCTGCGGGCGCCACCGGTGACTTGGTGGTTGGCTCCACCGCGGGTGCCAATGCATCGACTGCTACGGCCACTGACACCATTGCGGGGGATACAGTGACCGTAAACGGTGCTTCCGGTACTGCAACGGTGACTTATGCTGCAGGAGCAAGTGCTAAAACTGTGGCGGCGCTGTTCAATGCACAGTCTGGGACCACAGGCGTCACCGCCACTGCACGCACAGAAATCGACCTCACCGCTTTCACCGTTAGTGAGTCTTACTCTGTGAATGTCACTTCGGACAACGGCACGGCGGTTGCGGTGTCGTTCAGTACCGGCGCTGCTGCAAATGCAGATGGTTTGGCCGCTGCAATCCAAGCGTTCAACGAGAAGACCTCTCAAACAGGCGTAACCGCCAAGCTGAATGCAGCAGGTACGGGCCTGACGCTGACCAACGCCAGCGGTAATGACATCGTTTTGGAGAACAATGCCGCCGTCGGAACTTTTGACGCTGGTGCAGTAACCTTGGCAATAGCTGGTGGCGATGCGGTGGTCAAGGGTGCTGTGACTTTGGACTCCGACAAGTCATTTGGTATCTCCAATACCGCCCAAGCTGCTGGTGTAGGCTACTTTACAGGTGCTACCTCTGCCAGCCAGCTGCAAGCTGTGAGCACGCTGGATGTCTCGACGGTTGCCGCCGCAACGCGGACGCTGTCTACCGTGGATGCCGCTATCGGCGCGGTGGCCAGCCAACGTGCCAAGTTCGGTGCTCTGCAGTCTCGCTTTGAGACAACCATTGCAAGCTTGAACACCACCTCTGAAAATCTGAGTGCATCGCGCTCACGGGTGCAAGATGCCGACTTCGCAGTGGAAACTGCCAACCTGTCCCGTGCCCAGATCTTGCAGCAGGCCGGTACCGCCATGGTGGCGCAGGCCAACCAGTTGCCCCAGGGCGTGCTGGCCCTGTTGCGTTAAGACTAGTCACACAAGGATTCGCGGTTCATACTGCGAAGCTCGGGAGCGGTGGTGGGCTTGAGCCTGCCGCCGCTTTGGTTCTGGAAACTGGCCTTTTTCCGGGCTTTGGGGTGGTGTAGAAGACGCAAAATCCAAGGCTATAGATAGAACAAGGGGCTCTTATGGCTACCATTTCATCCCTCGGCATTGGCAGCGGCCTGGATTCCGAGTCCATTGTGACAAAGCTGGTGGCCTTGGAAAAGCAGCCTCTCAAATCGTTGGAAACCAAAGCCACCTTTGTCCAGCAGCAAATATCGGCCTTCGGCCAAATCAAGTCCCAGTTCTCCGCGTTGGCAGACGCTGCCGCTGCCATGTCCTCGGCAACTGCGTGGGCTGCCCGCAATGGTTCATCCTCCAATGCCAACGCCGCGGCAATTACAGTCACCTCGACAGCCGCTGCGACCTCGTTCACTCTGGATGTTGACCAATTGGCAAAGTCGCAATCTATTGCGTCAGCGCCCATTGCGGCTGGATCGGCCGTTGGGGCTGGTACTTTGGTACTGCGGCTGGGTAAATGGACGACAGGCCCCGCAAACTTTACGCCGGCCGCCTCCAGCGCCGATGTGAGTATTGACGTCACGGCCTCTGATACTGTGGCGACTATTGCTGCAAAAATTAATGCCACCAACTCCGGTGTGGTGGCAACCGCCTTCAATGACGGAACGCAAGACCGCCTGCTGTTGCGCTCCAAAGATACCGGTGAAGCTTCTGGCTTCCGTGTGCAGACGACCGTGGACGCGGACGCAGTGACCAATGACGACGCGGGCTTGTCCCGTTTGTCTTTTGACCCAGAAACTGGGGCATTTGGCATGGCGGGGGCATCTGCAGGTGCCGTTCAATACGGTACTGATGCCAAGGCGCGTATCAACGGATTGGCGGTGACATCCAATAGCAACACGCTCACTGGCAACATTCCTGGGGTCACTATCAACCTGCTGGCTACCACCACAGCCAACTACGGCTTACCGGGGGAGGTGCTGACGCCAGCCACATTGACAGTGAGCGAGGATGTGACACTGGCCGTCAAGAACGTTCAAAACTTTGTGACGGCTTACAACGCGTTGGCCAAGACCTTGGCCGACATCACCAAATACGATGAAGCGACCAAGACGGCCTCTTTGTTTCAAGGGGATTCCACCATCGTTGGTATGCAAAGTGTGCTGCGTAGTGTGGCAAGTTCCATCAGTAACGGCAGTGCGTACCAGCGCCTAGCGGATGTAGGGTTAACGCGTGAATTGGACGGTACCCTCTCGATGAACACCACCAAACTGGCAGCTGCGGCGAACAATGGGACGGAGCTGCAAAAGCTGTTTACTGCGGATAACAAAAATGCCCAAACCAACGGATTCGCACTGAAATTCAAAGAACTGGCCCAGGGAGTGCTTGCAACGGGTGGCGCTGCCAAGAACAAGGGTGAGGCTCTGGAAGGGGTGTTGAAGCGCAATATTGAAGAGCAAACCCGGGTCACCAACCGGGCTGCCACCTTTGAGGCCCGATTGCGCAAGCAATACAGTGCTTTGGACGCCAAGATGGCCAGTCTGTCTGCGCTGGATGCCTATGTATCCCAGCAGGTTGCTACTTGGAACAAGTCGACCAGCTGAGCTGGCTGGCGTGGAAAGTGCAATGTTCTTGGCGTAGGGCTTTAGTTGGTCAACAGACTGCCGATACTAAGTACAAGAAACTAAGGATCTGCACTATGTTTACCTCTGTTCACAGCCGCACCGCCGCCGCCTACAAACGGGCCAGCGTAGAGGCGAGTGTGGAGATGGCTGACCCCCATCAGTTGGTGACCCTGCTTTTCGAAGCGCTGCAACGCCATATCGCCGCGGCCAAGGTGGCCATGCAGGCCAAAGATATTCCGCAGAAATGCAAACAAATCAGCGCGGCCGTGCGAATTCTGGAAGAGGGTTTGAAAGCTCCGCTGGATTTGGAGCGCGGCGGAGAAATCGCCTCCAACTTGAATGCCCTGTATGACTATTGCGTGAACCGATTGGTGCTGGCCAACGCACGCAATGACGAAGCAGGGCTGGATGAAGTAGCCGGCCTGATCGAGCCGGTGGCCAATGGATGGAAGCAAATCCAGGGGAAAACTCCTGCTTACCTGCGTCCGGTGTGAGCTGGGAGTACACCACATGCCTTTGATGTTGATTGACTATTACAAAGCCATTGAAGATAGCAGCGCCAAGATGCTGGAGGCCGCCAAGGCGGAGGATTGGGATGGCGTGATGCGATTCGAAGGTGCGTGTGCGGTCCTGATCGAACAGTTGCGGGAGCGCGCAAGGTCTGAAGAGCTCGATGTGCATTCCCGTGCCGAAAAATCAAAAATCATGCGCCGTATCTTGCACAACGATGCACAGATTCGGTATTTGGCAGAACCTTGGCTGACTCACTTTGAGCACAAGTTCGAAGGTCAACCCGCCTTTTTGCATTAACCACTGGCGGCACCGGTCCGCGTTCAAAGCGGCATAACCGGGGTTTTTGGGGTGTTGTTCGGAGGCTCTGCGCGCAGGGGCGTCCGTAAGATGGTGGCCGACACGGCTCTATCCCAACACCTCGCACATGGTTGCCCCACCATCGTTACCCCCTGATGAACTGAAGCTGGCTTTGCGCCAGTTGCGGAACGCGTTCGTCACCGTGGCGATCTTCAGTGGTTTCCTGAATCTGATGATGTTGGCGCCTTCGCTCTACATGATGCAGGTGTATGACCGGGTGCTCAGCAGCCGAAACGAAACCACGCTGGTGGTGCTGACGGTGTTGATTCTCGGGGCGTATTTGTTCATGGGGGCATTGGAAACCATCCGGTCTTGGGTGCTGATTCGGGTAGGGGCCCGTCTGGACGACGCGCTCGGCTTGCGGGTGCTGGGGGCCACCTTTGAGCGGGTCTTGCGCCAGCCAGGCAACAGCACCTCCCAACCCTTGGCCGATCTGGCGACCCTGCGCCAAACCCTGACAGGCCCCGGCCTGATTGCGGTGTTTGATGCACCGTGGGCGCCCGTCTATTTGGTCGTCATCGCCCTGTTTTCAACCGAAGTTGCTGTCTTTACTTTGGTCGGGGCATTGGTGCTGGTGGCCCTGACTTGGCTCAATGAAAAGCTCGCCAAGGGAAGTTTGGCAGAGGCACAGCAGTTCAGCATGCAAGGGCAGCGCGAGCTGAGCAGTCACCTGCAAAACGCAGAAGTGATCGAGGCGATGGGCATGCTGGGCAATATCCAACGCCGCTGGCGCAAGACCCATCAGCAGGAAATAGCCCTGCAAGCCAAAGCCAGCGACCGTGCAGCGGTGATGGGCAATGCTTCCAAGTTTGTGCGTGTGTCCATGCAGTCTTTGGCCTTGGGTCTGGGGGCGCTTTTGGTGTTGGAAGGTCGTTTGACCCCGGGCATGATGATCGCCGTGTCCTTGCTGACCAGCCGCGCCCTGGCGCCCGCTGAGTCGGTGGTCGCCCATTGGGCAACATTGGCAGCAGCCCGTTCCGCCTACCAGCGTTTGCGCGATTTGTTGGGCAGCTTTCCCGCGCGCGCAGCCGCCATGCCTCTGCCAGCGCCCACGGGCCAAGTTGCATTTGAGGGTGTTGCCACTGCTGCCCCGGGGACACGCCAGGCCATCATCAAGCAAGTCAGCTTTACCCTGCAGGCGGGTGACTCCGTGGCAGTCATTGGAGCCAGCGGGGCAGGCAAATCCACCTTGGCGCGATTGTTGGTGGGAGTTTGGCCAGCGCTGGCAGGCACCGTGCGTCTGGACGGCGCAGACCTGTTTCGCTGGAGCAAGCAAGACTTGGGGCCGCACATTGGTTATCTGCCGCAGGATATCGAACTGTTTGACGGCACCGTGGCAGAGAACATTGCCCGCTTCGGTGACGTCAACCCCGAATGGGTGGTGCTGGCAGCGCAGCGGGTGGGGTTCCACGAGCAGATATTGCGCTTGCCCCAAGGCTACGACACCCCTTTGGGGCCCGGCGGAGCCTCTTTGTCTGGCGGGCAGAAGCAACGTATCGCACTCGCGAGGGCGTTGTATGGAGATCCGGTATTGGTGGTGCTGGACGAGCCGAACTCCAACTTGGATGACGCGGGTGAAAAAGCGCTGTCAGATGCCATTCGTGACCTTTCCAGTCGCGGGAGAACCTCCGTATTGATTACGCACCGCCCCTCCGCATTGACCGTAGCCAATAAATTGATGGTGTTGCGGGATGGCGTGGTTGCCGCGTTTGGCCCCAGAGAAGACGTATTGGCTGCTGTCAACGCCAGGGCTGCGGAGCTGCCGCCCAGCACGCCACCGCCCGGCCCACCCAAAGGGGTGACGCCTCCTGTGTTGGTTGATAAACCGCCACCGGCTTCCGCCGGTGGCTTGCCGCCTTTTAACCTGAAGTTCAACGACTGACATGAGCGCCGTGCTGGAAAACACGCCTTTTGGTTCCGCCCCGGTGGTGGACCTGAATGACGCACGCCCCCGTCGTTGGGGGTGGTGGCTGCTGGTGTTGGGCTTGGGTGGCTTTATGGCGTGGGCCGCGCTGGCACCGCTGGACGCTGCTGTTACCTCGAGTGGGTCTGTTGTGGTGAGCGGCAGCCGCAAGCTGGTGCAGCCCGTGTCGGGTGGAAAAGTGGCGGCCATTCTTGCCCACGATGGCGACCAGGTGGTGGCCGGCCAGGTTTTGCTGCGCCTGGACAGTACCCAAAGTCGTGCATTGCTGGACATTGCACGTGGGCAATGGCTGGTGGCCATGGCCACCCAGGCTCGTCTGACTGCAGAAAGCCAGGGAATGCCGGACGTTGACTTCCCGCCAGAGTTGCTGGAGTTGGGGAACGACACCCGCGTTGCTGAAGTCATGGAGCTGCAGTCAAGGTTGTTGGAGTCTCGCAGGCAGACTCGAAGCAATGAAATGCAGAGCCTGGAGGCAACCTTGCGGGGCTTGGAGTTTCAGGCCCAAGGGCATGAGGCCGCTCGCTTGGCCAAAGAAACTCAAAGCCGTATGTTGCGGGAAGAGTTGCGGAACCAGCGAACTTTGGCCGATGAAGGATTCTTTCCGCGCAACAGGGTGTCGGAGCAAGAGCGAGTATTTGCGGGAATACAGGGTGGTGTTGCAGAGGACACCAGCAGTGTAGGGCGAACCCGGCAGGCCATAGCCGAAGTGCGGGCACGTATTGCCACCCGGCAGCAGGAGTTTCGCAAGGACATTGAGTCACAACTATCAGATATCCAGCGTGAAACCTCCGGCTTGGAAAGCCGAATGCGGGGCTTGGAATTTGACTTGGCGAATACAGACGTCAGAGCGCCTGTGACCGGCACTGTGATGGGTGCTTCGGTGCATACGGTGGGCGGCGTGGTCAGTGCGGGAGCCCCGGTGATGGAGCTGGTGCCCAAAGACGACCCTTTGAGGGTAGAGGCGCAATTGCCCGTCCATATGGTGGACAAGGTGCGGCCGGGCTTGCCAGTCCACGTGCTCTTCAGTGCCTTGAACCAGGCCAGCACTCCGCATATTGAAGGGCGCGTGGTCCAGGTGTCTGCCGATGCGCTGGCCGATTCAAGGCAGAATACCAATTACTTCAAGGTAGTGGTTGAGGTCACCCCCCAAGGCATGACACAGCTGCAGCACCAGGAGATCCGGGCGGGCATGCCTGCCGAGGTATTCATCAAAACTGGAGAGCGCACTTTCATGAGTTATCTGCTCAAGCCCCTGCTGGACCGCATGAACCGCGCGTTGATTGAGCCATGAGCCATTGGCCGCTTGCGCCCCGCAGAGCTTTGGTGCTCGTTTTTTTTGCCAGCGTCTGTGTGCATGGCGTCGCTTGGGCGGGGGACTTTGAACGTGCGTATCTGGCCGCCTTGCAGAATGACGCACGCTACCAAGCCGCCAAATATGCGTTGACGTCGGCGCAGCAGGCATCTCCCCTGGCCTTGAGTTCCTTGCTGCCCAGCGTGTCTGCAAGTCTGACCGAGACCGCTGTACAGGGCACCCGCAACACCGATGTGGCGGGTGGTGGCACTGTGTCCAGTGACTTGGATTATCGCGCGCCGTCCCAAAGCATCAACTTGCGTGCCCCTTTGATCAACTTGGAGGCATCTGCCCGTTACCGGCAGGCCAACGCCCAAGTGGGGTCTGCGGAAGCCGTATTTGCCGCTCGCAAAGCGGAATTGGTGGACCGGCTGGCGCTGGCCTACCTGCAACGCATGTTGGCGGAAGATGCCTTCCTGTCCATTCATGCGCAAGTTCACGCGTTGGTAGAGCAGCGAAATCTGATGCGGCGACGTTTTGAGCAGGGGGAGGGTACCAAGACGGAAGTTGCCGAGGCCCGTGCCAACCTGAGCTTGGTACTCTCCCAGTGGGCTGACTCCCGCGATCAGATGAACAATGCGCGCAATGCATTGAGCTCTTTGACCGGCCAGCCGCAGGAGGTCATTGCGCGATTGCCCGGTGGTTTCTCTCCGCCACCTTTGGTACCCAATGCCCTCCAGTCTTGGCAAGACATGGCCTTGAACAACAACCCCGATGTGGTGGCGCGCAAGTTCGCCGTGGAGGCGGCCGTAGCCGGCGTATCCCGTAGCAACGCCGGGCATATGCCGCGGCTCGATTTCGTGGCTAGCGCCTCCAGCAGCCGTAACGAGTCTGTCAGCAGTCTGAACCAATCGGTCAATCAAGGGAGTGTGGGGGTCCAGCTCAACATTCCGATTTACAGCGGGGGCGCAGTGAAGGCTGCAGTGACCCAGTCAATGGCCGAGCAATCGCGGGCCGAGGCTGAGTTTCTGGCGGAGCAACGCGCCGCCGAGCTGGAGGTTGGGCGCCTGTTCCAGGCAGTGTCGTCGGGTGGGGCTCGATTGCTGGCGTACCAGGATGTCCTGGACTCGAGCCAGATAGCGTTGGAGGGGACACGGCGTGGGCAGGCCTCCGGGCTGCGGACCAATGCCGATGTTTTGGAAGCGGTGCGCAAGGTGTTTCAGGCCCAGCGTGATTTGGCACAGGCACGGTACGACCACATCTTTCAGCGATTGCGTCTCTACAACAAGGCCGGCATCGCACCCGAGGCCGTAGTCTCTTACATCGACGAGCTGTTGGGCTCTGCCGAGATCAGTACTCCCTGAAAGATGACGCAGGTGGCAACGGACTCCTTTGCTGCGGCCTGGGCGCTGTACACGCAAGGACAGGTGTCACAGGCTGAGCAGGCGTTCGCCAAGCTGGTGCAGGCGCATCCCGGCTGGGGTGAAGCGCTGCATATGCGCGGTGTGTGCTTGTTGCAGCTTAAACAACACGGCGCTGCTTTGCCTGCCTTGCAATCCGCAGCGCAATACACGCCGCAAGACCCGTCGGTGCACTCCAACTTGGGTCTGGTTTTGCGGGCTCTTCATCGGCATGCGGAGGCGCTGGCGGCCTATGACAAAGCCCTGGAGCTCAAACCGGACTTTGCCCAAGCCTGGGCCAACCGGGGCAATGCCCTGCGTGATATGGGCCAAGGGGATGCAGCAATTGCGTCGTACCAGCAAGCGCTGGAGTGCCAGCCGCACTATGCCCAGGCGTGGCACGGCTTGGGGCTGGCCTATGGCGATGTGAAGCGCTGGACAGAAAGTCTCGCTGCGTTTGATGCTGCCTTGGTGCAGAAGCCAGACTACGCGGTAGCGTATATGGACCGCGGCAATACCTTGCGGGAGCTGGAGCGGGTGCCAGAGGCTTTGCAAAGCTACGAGCGTGCTCTCCAGCTTCATCCGCAGTATGCGCAAGCCTGGTCGAACCGCGGGGTAGTACTGAAGCGGCTGGGCCGCATGGATGACGCCGCGGCGAGTTACGAACGTGCCATCACGCTGGACGCGGGGTTTGTGGATGCCATGGTGAATTACGCCACCCTGCTCAAGGACATGATGCAGGTGCCGGCTGCCGTGGCGATGAATGAGCGGGCTTTGGCCTTGGACCCGGACAACAGCGGCGCCCATCTGAATTTGGCAATCTGCCATTTGGTGACAGGGAACTGGAGCGCAGGCTGGCAGCACTACGAGTGGCGCTGGAAAACTGACCAACTCAAGGACGGTGCCCGTACCTTTGCCCAAGCCCAGTGGCGCGG
Source organism: Rhodoferax sp. (assembly GCF_034519335.1). GTDB lineage: Bacteria > Pseudomonadota > Gammaproteobacteria > Burkholderiales > Burkholderiaceae_C > Allorhodoferax. The sequence goes on along the minus strand of NZ_JAXHOL010000019.1, from coordinate 36,251 downwards.
TGAACCACTCCAAGGGAAAACCATTTTGGTACATGCCGAGCAAGGCCTGGGGGATACCCTGCAGTTCTGTCGTTTTACACAGATGCTGGCTGACCGTGGTGCGCGGGTTGTGTTCGAGGTTCAAGCACCTTTGCTTGCGTTGCTGGCGCAGCTGCCAGGGGTGCACGGTTTGATTTCACGGGGGCAAGCTTTGCCGGCCTTTGATCTGCATTGCCCTTTGCTCAGCGTGCCGCTAGCCTTGGGGCTAACCCTAGACAAAATGCAACCGGCGCAGGCCTATTTACAGGCTGACGCCGCCTTGGCGCATGTATGGGCCGCCAAAGTTGGCATCGACCCGGCATTGCGCGTAGGCGTGGTTTGGTCCGGCCGGCCAGAACACAAAAATGACCATAACCGCTCCATTCCATTGGAGGAGTTTCGGCGTGTATTCAGGCAGGAGCATCGGTACCACTGCCTACAAAAAGAGTTTCGACCAGCGGACGTGCAGACTTTGTCTGCGTGCAGCGATGTGGCTGTATGGGACCACGAGTTGCACAGTTTTTCAGACACTGCAGCATTGATTGCATCCATGGACTTGGTGGTCTCGGTCGATACCTCGGTGGCACATTTGGCTGCGGCCATGGGCAAGCCGGTCTGGCTGTTGTTGCCCTTCAGTCCCGATTGGCGATGGGTTATCGGCCGTGACGATTCCCCGTGGTATCCCCGTATGCGTTTGTTTCGCCAACCTACTATGGGCCAATGGATGCCCGTGCTGACCCAAATTCACCAGGCCTTGGGCCTGTTCACCCGATCACAGGAGACCTAGATCATGTACGAAACCAGCAAATCCATTTTTCACCGCTTGGCAGACTCCCGGTACGCCACCCGATATTTTGTGGGCCAAGGCATTGACATCGGGGCCGGGCCTGATGCACTGGGGCAGTATGCGGAGTTTTTCCCCTTGATGCGCTCTTGCCGCGCATGGGACATGCCTGATGGGGATGCGGAGTTGCTGGCCACCGTGGCGGACAACTCCTTTGACTTCGTGCACTCTTCCCATTGCCTGGAACACATGCGTAATGTGGAAGTTGCGCTGAACAACTGGTTGCGTGTCTTGAAGCCGGGTGGCCACTTGGTTTGCTTGGTGCCCGACGAAGACCTGTACGAGCAAGGTGTCTTCCCGTCTACCTTTAACAGTGACCACAAACACACGTTTGCAATTCACAAAAAGTCTTCGTGGTCACCCAAAAGCATCAACGTAACGACCTTGTTGGCCAACACCCAGGCCAATATCCAGGTCAAGAAAATCGAGTTGCTGGATGCGACGTTCCGCTACAGCTTGGTGGCCGCACTGGGCAAACGGTTGGACCAGACCACTACGCCGGTAGGCGAGAGCGCGATTGAATTTGTAGTGAAGAAGCTGGCCTAATGGCCAGGGTGCTCCGTCACCCTACTCAGATAACTTGCGCAGTGTTGCCTTGAGTTGCGCCAGCTCTACTTGCGCTTTGGCTGCAGCCTGCTGCGCCTGTACCAGGCGGTAGTCCACAAAGTTGTCCCACACACAGGGGGGGTGCTGAAAGTACTGTTTGAGCTCGGCATGCTCTTGGGCAACATAAAACCGGTTCACCGCATCAAAGTAGACAAAGTCATAGCCGGTGCGCAGCAGTTCAGGCTCCCATTCGTCAAAGTTGGTTTGAGGGCGGTTGGGCAAGGTGCTTTCCAGCACGATCAGCCAGGGCCTGAATCGTGAGCGGTCCAAACCTTGCAGAACCGCGAGTTCTGCGCCCTCCACGTCAACACTGAGCAGGTGGATATCGCCGCTTGGACGATGTGTTTGTAGCAGATCCGTCAGGGTGTATTGCTGCACCGTGTGTTGCTGCACGGGTTTGCCTTCCCTGGCATGCATGGCTGCAATCGCCTCGGAGGTGGTTGCGTTTTGTTCCCGCTCTGCAATTTCGAAAAATGTGACTTCCCCAGTGCTATTTCCTACAGCGCCACGCACCAGAATGTCTTCGGGACGGTGGGCTTCCCAGAGGCGGTGAAATCGGGTTTGCGGCTCTACCACCATGCCGCGCCAGCCACGCTGATAGAGGCAAAAGGTATTGCTGTCAGCAATGGGCTGGTAGGCGCCTACATCGATGAAGAACCCCTGGGGTACCTGGCTCAAAGCCCGGTTGATCATGACATCTTCGAAGTTGCGGGTGAACGAGAGGTAGGCCATGCGGCACTTTCTTCAGGGCGGGGGACGGCGACGCAACTTGCTGGCACGGGTGGCATCTGTGCGCACCGATTTCAGCAGGTTCTTCAAGGGCGTACTCCAGTCGCGCCGCTTGGTTTGGCGGTACAGCTGCGCACTGGGATACCACGGCGAGTCTGTACGAGAAAGCAACCAGCGCCAATCCGGAATTAGGGGCAAAAGTACGCGTACTTTGACGCCCAAGCCGCCTGCCAAGTGCGCTACCGAAGTATCGACCGTGACAAGCTCATCGACTAGCGTCAGGATGGCTGCCGTATCTTCAAAGCTGTTGATCTCGGGGCTCAGGTTGATGAGCTGGCATTGGGCGGGCAAATCTGAAAGCTGTTCCACCGCTTCGCCTTTTTGTACCGAAATGCATTCCACATGGTCGAGCTGCATGAGGTCCTGTAACTGGGCTAGGCGCAGGGATCGGTTGGCATCGTTGCCGTGGGTGGGGCGTCCGGCCCAGACCAAGGCAATGCGGTATTTGCTGGTGGGCCCCAGACGCTTTTGCCAATGCGCCACTTTGTCGGGGTCCGGATACAAGTAGGGTGTCTGGGTCGGAATGGTGTCCGCCGTTGTGCCGAAGCCGGCAGGCAGACTCAGGAGCGGGCACTGATAGTCAAAGTGAGGCAGTTCTGAGCCGCTCGGGACGATCTGGCCCAGGCCAGGCACCCGTGCAGCAATGCTGTGTACTTCCGCTTGAACCACCAACAGCACGTTGGCACCCCGCTGTGCGAGCAAAGGAACAAACCGCAGGAACTGCAGAGTGTCGCCAAAGCCCTGCTCCGCATGCAGCAGGATGCTTTTTCCCTGCAGGTTTTGCCCGGTCCATAGCGGCTGAGTGAAGGAGCGCTTCTCCTTGGCGTCGGGTTGCTGCCAGCGGCTCTCGTACCTCGTCCATCCTTTCGCGAAGTCGCCAGTCAACAATTCCAGCAGTGCCTCATGCAAGGTAGCCTTGATGTGCCCTTGGGGGGCAGCTTGTGCTTTGCGGAAGGCTTGTAATGCCAGCGCAAACTGTGCGTTTTCCTTGAGCGCAATGCCCAAGTTGTATTGGTATTCGGGGGCGTTGCCAGTAATCGCTACGGCTGCCTTCGCCGCTTGGAGCGCTTCCTCCCATAGCCCCAAAGCACCTAGCGTGTTGCCCAGGTTGGACTGGGCCTGGGCGTTGCCCGGCGCCAGGTTCACAGCGCTGCGTTGGTAGTGCAACGCTTCTTGCAGCATGCCCGCTGCTTTCATAAAAGCCCCGCAATTGGACCAAGCTTCGGGGTCGAGGGGGGCTTGTCGGCATGCGCGCTGGCCGAACATGACGGCGGCCTGGGTGTGACCGGTGCGAAACGCAACGATGGCCAAGGCACTAGCCGCGCGTGCATGGGTAGGGCACTCGCGCAGGGCCCGCCAGAACGCAGGAGAAGCCAGCGCGGGTTCATTGCGTTCCAGCAGAGCTCGGCCCTGCTCCACATAGTCATGGGCCAGAGCTGCCCGCCGCTTGCCACTGGCCGACTGTGGGCTGGCCAGATCCTTGAGGTCTTTGGCCAGGGTGCTCAGCACACTGCCCCAATCGCGGTAACGCGGCTGGCGCAGGATGCGCACACTGGGGTACCAGGGGGAGTCGTCCCGTTCCAACAGCCATCGCCAGTCCGGCATCCACGGAATCAGCAGCCACACCGGCAGCCCCAAGGCCCCGGCCACATGGCAGATAGACGTATCCACACACACCAGCACATCCAGATGCTGCAGGGCGGCGGCCGTGTCCCCAAAGTCATGCAAATCGGCTGAAAGATCGACCACCTTGGATTGCAGCTCTGGCGGCAGTTGGGTGATGTCGGCACTGCGCGCACCCACCTGGAAGGAGTAGAAGGTGGCCCCTTCGAGTGCCAGCACGGGCGCCAAGGCGCTGAGCGCCAGCGAACGGTTGGCATCGTTCTTGTGAGCCGGGTTGCCCGCCCACACCAAGCCCACACGCAAGCCCGGAGCCGCAAAGCGGGGTGCCCAGGCGGCACTGCGTGCGGGCTCTATGCGCAGATAGGGCAGGGTAGGGGGCACGTTCTGGGCCAGGCCCAGCAGGTGCGGCACGCTCAGCAGCGGGCACACCCAGTCGTAGGCGGGGGTGCGGGAGCCCTCATGCACCAGCTCCACATTGGGTGGCAGCACCACCAGTGGCGTCAAAGACTCCTGAATTAATAGCAGTACGCGCAGGCAGCGTGAGGCCAAGAGGTCGATATAGCGTAAAAACTGCAGGGTGTCACCCAGGCCCTGCTCAGCGTGGACCAGCAGCGTTTGGGTGGGCAGGGGCTGGCCGCTCCACACGGGCTTGGTGGTCTTGAGGCGCTTGGAGGGGAAGTCGGGCACATCAAAGCGGCGCTCATAGTCGGCAAAGCCGCCTGCCAGGTCGCCAGCCAGCAACCGGGCCAGGCCACGGTTGTAGATCAGCCCCGCGTAGTCCGGCCTCGCCTCCAAACCACGCTCGAAACACTCCAGCGCACCCGCAACGTCTCCGATAGCCTTGTAGTACGCCCCGCAATTGGACCAAGCTTCGGGGTCGAGGGGGGCTTGTCGGCATGCGCGCTGGCCGAACATGACGGCGGCCTGGGTGTGACCGGTGCGAAACGCAACGATGGCCAAGGCACTAGCCGCGCGTGCATGGGTAGGGCACTCGCGCAGGGCCCGCCAGAACGCAGGAGAAGCCAGCGCGGGTTCATTGCGTTCCAGCAGAGCTCGGCCCTGCTCCACATAGTCATGGGCCAGAGCTGCCCGCCGCTTGCCACTGGCCGACTGTGGGCTGGCCAGATCCTTGAGGTCTTTGGCCAGGGTGCTCAGCACACTGCCCCAATCGCGGTAACGCGGCTGGCGCAGGATGCGCACACTGGGGTACCAGGGGGAGTCGTCCCGTTCCAACAGCCATCGCCAGTCCGGCATCCACGGAATCAGCAGCCACACCGGCAGCCCCAAGGCCCCGGCCACATGGCAGATAGACGTATCCACACACACCAGCACATCCAGATGCTGCAGGGCGGCGGCCGTGTCCCCAAAGTCATGCAAATCGGCTGAAAGATCGACCACCTTGGATTGCAGCTCTGGCGGCAGTTGGGTGATGTCGGCACTGCGCGCACCCACCTGGAAGGAGTAGAAGGTGGCCCCTTCGAGTGCCAGCACGGGCGCCAAGGCGCTGAGCGCCAGCGAACGGTTGGCATCGTTCTTGTGAGCCGGGTTGCCCGCCCACACCAAGCCCACACGCAAGCCCGGAGCCGCAAAGCGGGGTGCCCAGGCGGCACTGCGTGCGGGCTCTATGCGCAGATAGGGCAGGGTAGGGGGCACGTTCTGGGCCAGGCCCAGCAGGTGCGGCACGCTCAGCAGCGGGCACACCCAGTCGTAGGCGGGGGTGCGGGAGCCCTCATGCACCAGCTCCACATTGGGTGGCAGCACCACCAGTGGCGTCAAAGACTCCTGAATTAATAGCAGTACGCGCAGGCAGCGTGAGGCCAAGAGGTCGATATAGCGTAAAAACTGCAGGGTGTCACCCAGGCCCTGCTCAGCGTGGACCAGCAGCGTTTGGGTGGGCAGGGGCTGGCCGCTCCACACGGGCTTGGTGGTCTTGAGGCGCTTGGAGGGGAAGTCGGGCACATCAAAGCGGCGCTCATAGTCGGCAAAGCCGCCTGCCAGGTCGCCAGCCAGCAACCGGGCCAGGCCACGGTTGTAGATCAGCCCCGCGTAGTCCGGCCTCGCCTCCAAACCACGCTCGAAACATTGCAGGGCCTCCGGCATGCAATGCCGTTCGGTCCACAGGCGAGCCAGGGTGCCCCAAGAATCGGCGTCGGCAGGTTTGTGCCGCAGCACTAGCAGCAGCTCAGCCTCTGCACGTTCCATGCGTTGCAGCTCCAGCAGGCATTTGGCCAGCATGAAGCGGTACTCATCAGCTTGCGGCTGCAGCGCGGCGGCGGTTTCAAAGTGGGGCAGCGCACGCGCAAAGTCACTTTGGCCATAAAACAGGTTGCCCAGGTTGTTGTGGGCGGTGTGGAACTGCTGGTCACAGGTGAGTGCCGTCTCGTAGGCAGCAACGGCTTCGTCCAGACGCCCTAGGGCCTTGAGGGCCACGCCGCGGTTGGCGTGGGTGCGAGGGTCTTGCGGCGCCAGCACCACTTGCTGATCAAAACGCTCCAGCGCCTGGCGATGGTCGCCAGCGCTATTGAGCAACACGCCCAGGTTGTTCAGGGCGTTGGTGTCGTGGGGAGTCTCTGCCAACACGGCTTCGTAAGAAGCCCGGGCCAAATCCCAACGCCCTGCACTTTGGTGTGCAAGGGCTTGGGTGAACAGATCAGAGGTTTCTGTACTTGGCTGCCGTCTTGGCATGGGGCGTGGTTAGGTCCATTGGAAATCAGAAGCACTGAGTCCATCAGACGTAGCGGCCACCAAGGTGAGTTTCATTTCAGCGACGCCGTTACCGTCTGTGTCGACCAACAGTATATTGGTCGCAGAGTCCCATTTGGCCTGCGCGTCGCCCGTATTGGTGAAAGTACTCACCATGCTGAAGTTGCCATTGCCCAAGCCCTCGAAGACCAGCTTGTCTTGGCCCACCACGAAGTCGGTGATCGTGTCGAAAACGGTCGCGCTGGACTGGGCTGTATCGCGGAACACAAAGTAGTCGGCACCGCTGCCACCAATCAGTGTGTCAGCACCATTGCTGCTGACCAGGGTGTCGTCTCCGCCACCACCATTGAGTGTGGCTCCAATGGTGGACAGGACCATGGTGATGGTGTCGTCCGAGGAGCCACCGAGTACCGTTTCAATTGCGTTGACGGTGACGTTGTTGTTGCCTGTACCGGAAAGCTGCAAAGTGTCCGTGCCGCCTGCCAAGTTGTAGGTCGCGCCGACTGCCGCAGCACCCAAAGTCACGGTGTCATTCCCAGCGCCGGCTACCAGCGTTTCCACGTTGGTGATGGTCAGGCTGTTTGGGCCAGTGGCGGCGAGTGTCAAGCTGTCATTGGACCCACCCAGGTCGATCACCGCGTTGGTGATTGCGCTGGTGAATGTGATTCTGTCGCTTCCACTTCCCCCGTTTACTGTTTCAACCCCAGTGAGCGTGATGGTGTTCACTCCACTTGCTAGGTTCAGTGTGTCACTGCCTGCGTTCAAGTTGATCAAGCCACCAGACAAGGTTGTGGTCAGGGTCACTGTATCGTTGCCCGCAGCCCCGGTAATTGTCTCTACGCCAGAGGCAGTAATGTCATTGTCGAGCGCGCTGGACAACGTTATTTTGTCAATGCCACCGCCGAGATCGAACGTATTGCCTGTTGCCTGCACGGCCATGGTAATGGAGTCTGCACCTGAGTTACCTGTGACGGTCTCGATGGTGTTGCTCATCAGCGTGAACGTGTTGGCGGCGTTGAACAGGCGTAGTTGGTCAACGCCATCGCCAAGATTGAAGTTGGTGGTTCCTATTGCGGCGGCCCCCATGGTGACAATATCGACCCCGGTGCCGCCAGTGATGGTCTCCACGTTCAGGGCCGTGAAGTCGTTGTCATCATTGCTCAATATGAGCGTGTCGTTCAGACTGCCCAAATCTATGCGCGTACCTGTCTGGCCGGCTGCAACTGTGATGATGTCCATACCGCCTGCCCCGACAATGGTTTCGGCATTGGCCACCGTCAGCGTGTTAGTGCCGGAAGCGGCCAAGACCAAACGGTCAATGCCAGCGCCAAGGTCGTAGTTGCCTGCAGTTTGGGCCACGCTCAGGGTGACCACGTCGTTGCCCGTACCGGCCACCAGGGTCTCGACTCCGGTGAGGGTGACCGTGTTGTTGAAGTCTGCCAGCGTCAATTGGTCGCCCGTACCAGCCCCTAGGTTGATGCTGCCGCCCGAGCTGAGGGTGGTGAGGGTGACAGTGTCGTTGGCTGTGCCACCGATCACGGTCTCCACATTGGTCAGTGTGACCACGTTGGCAAAGCTGCCCATGGTCAGCTTGTCAGCACCCGCACCCAAGCTGTAGACATTGCCAGTAGCAATATTGGTCAAGGTGATGGTGTCCACACCGGAGTTGCCAATGAGGGTGTCCACGGTGTTATTGACAGACAAGGTATTGGCTACGTTGAACAAGCGCAAAGTGTTGTTGCCCTCACCTAGGTTGTAGTTGCCGCCTGCAGCTGTAGAACCTAGCGTGATGTCATCTGACCCGGAGTTGCCCACAATGGTTTCTACACCTGTGGCAGTAAGGGTGTTGTCGAAATTCGCCAGTGTCAGGGTGTCCCCTAGCCCAGCGCCCAAGTTGAAATTTCCCGCGGTAACCTGGGTCAGGAATGTCAGCTTGTCGATAGCTGATCCTCCCACTACCGTCTCCACATTGGATACTGCTGTAAGCGTGTTGGCAGCAGCAGCCAGGATCAACTTGTTGTTCCCTCCGCCTAGATCAACACTGCCATTGCTGATGGCGGAGGCCAGCGTGATTGTGTCGTCGGTTGCGTCCGCCACAATGGTCTCGGTGTTGTTGACCGTGACCGTATTGGCGCCGCTATTGGCGGTGAAAGTCAGCACGTCGCCTGTGCCACCGGCCAAGTTCACGATGCCGCCAGTGAAGGCGTTTGTCAATGTCACCACATCGTTGCCCGTGCTGCCCACTACGGTTTCAATATTGGACAGCGTTACCGTATTGCCGTTGCCGGCCAAGGTCAGGTAGTCAGAACCTGCGCCCAAGTCAAAGCTGCGACCCGACACTGCGGCACTGAGTGTGATGCGGTCGATGGCGGCTCCGGCCATCAGGGTTTCGATGTCCGTGTTCAACACCAAGGTGTTGGTGCCAGTGGTGGCCAGTACCAGCGTATCAGCAGTACCTGCGCCCAGCGAAATACTGACGCCGGAGACGGCTGCTGCCAGCGTCACCGTATCGTCGCCACTGCCACCTACTAGAGTCTCGGTGTTTGCCAAGGTCAGTACGTTGGCATCGGTGCCCGTTGCTTTTAGCACCAGTTTGTCAATGCCGCCTGCCAGATCAAATGTCTGGTTGGTGACCGATGAACCTAAGGTGATCGTGTCTGCGCCAGCATTGGCCACCAAGGTTTCTACATTGCTGAGCGTGAGGGTGTTCACACCGTTGGCCAGTACCAGCCTGTCAGCGCCATCGCCGAGGTCGATGGTTCGACCAGACACAGCGGCAGTCAGGGTAATGCTGTCGTCCAGGGTGCCGCCGATCAGCGACTCAATGCTGCCGTTCAGTGTGAGGGTGTTGGCTGCATCCGCCAGTTGCAAGGTATCGTTGCCCAAGCCCAAGTCAATACTGGCGCCCGACACTGCGGTCGTCAGCGTGACGATGTCGGCACCCGATCCACCCACCAAGGTTTCGATGTTGCTCAGGGTCAAGGTGTTGCCGGCACCATGGGCAAGAGTCAGTTTGTCAATCCCGTTGCCCAGGTCGACGGTGGCGCCCGAAATGATGGCGCTGAGGGTGATGGTGTCTGCCCCTGTGCCTCCCGTCAGTGATTCCACGCCACTCAGTCTGAGGGTGTTCAGACCGTCGGCCAGTGTCAGCACGTCAGCTCCAGCGCCCAGGTTGTAGACGCCGGCGCTTTGGGCTGCTGTCAGTGTGACCAGATCAGCCCCTGTGCTGCCGGTGAGTGTTTCCACGCCGCTTGCGGTGACAGTGTTGCCGGCGCCAGCAAGCGTCAGCGCATCAGCGCCAGCTCCCAAGTTGAACACATTGTCGGACACAGCCTCACTCAGTGTGATGGAGTCTGCCCCGGAATTGCCCGTGACGGTTTCTATGTCACTTGCAAGGGTCAGTGTGTTCACGCCATTGGCAAGGGTCAGGCTGTCCGTACCGCTGCCCAGCACGATGCTCAGTCCGGTGCCAGACAGGGCGCTCGTCAGCGTGACGGTGTCATTGCCGTCGTTGCCGACGATGGTTTCCGTACCGCCTACGCTGAGGGTGTTGTTGCCGCTGTTGTTCAGCGTGATCTTGTCGCCTGCGCCCGCACCCAAGTTAAATACCGCATTGTCGGCTAGGGTATCCAACACTACGGTGTCCGCACCAGACCCGCCGACCAACGATTCGATATTGGAAACAGTGACGGAATTTGCTGCCGTGCCGGTTGCCAGTAGCCGCAAGGTATCCGTTCCGGCGCCCAAGTCGTAAATCCCACCTGTGACGGCTGCAGTCAAGGTAATGGCGTCTGCCAGTGTGCCGCCAACCAGCGATTCAATACTGCTGTCGATGGAAAGCGTATTGTTGAAGTCGGCCAGGGTCAAGACGTCTGCGCCGGCACCCAGGCTGATGTTCGCGCCTGATGCCGCGGCCAACATGGTGACATTGTCTGCACCCGTACCGCCAACCACGGTTTCAATGTTTCCTAAAGTGACGGTATTGGCCCCATTTGCCAAGGTCAGTTTGTCAATGCCCGATCCCAAATCGAAGGTGCGCCCACTGACAGCGGTTGTCAACGTGATGGTATCCACCCCAGAATTGCCAACCAATGTCTCGATGTCTCCACCGATAGACAAGGTGTTGGCGGCATTGGCCAGGCGCAGTACGTCGTTGCCATCACCCAGGCTAAAGCTGCCAGATGTGACCCCAGCGCCGAGAGTGATGTCATCGTCACCGCTATTGCCGGTGATGTTTTCGATGTTCTGCGTGGTCAGGGTGTTGTTGAAGTTGCCCAGCACCAGGGTGTCGTTGCCCGCGCCCAAGTTATAGGTGCCTGCAGTGACCGCTGTAGCCAAGGTGACCGAATCTGCCCCCGATCCGCCCACCAGATTTTCAATGTTGGACAGGGTGACGGTGTTGGCTCCCGTGCCGCTGGCCATCAAGGTCAGGGTGTCGGTGCCGTCGCCCAGGTCGTAGTTAAAGCCGGTAACAGTGCTGGTGAGGGTGATGCTATCGTTTGCAGTGCCTCCCACCAAGCTTTCGATGCTGTTGTCAATCGACAGGGTGTTGTTGAAGTCCGCCAGTGTCAGCACGTCACCAGTGCCTGCACCCAGAGCCACAGAGCCGCCAGCGATGGCGGTTGCCAGCGTTACCAAGTCGTTGCCCGAATTGCCCACAATGGTTTCGACATTGGACACGGTGATCGTGTTGGCGCCGTTGGCCAGGGTGATCTTGTCACTGCCGGCGCCCAAGTCAATGGATCCACCTGTGACCACGCTGTTAAACACGAGTGTGTCGGCACCGGTGCCGCCCACAATGGTTTCAATGTTTGCCACAGTCAGGTTGTTCACGCCGTCGGCCAACTGCAGGGTGTCGGTTCCGTCTGCCAAGTCGTAGCTGTGACCACTGACCGCACTGCTCAGAGTGATCGTGTCCGCGGCGGAGTCTCCTACCAAGGATTCGATGGAACCATTCAGTGTGAGGGTGTTTGCAGCTAGGCCTGAGAGGTTCAGGCGGTCCGCTCCGGTGCCCAGGTCGTAAACATTGCCGCTTACACCGCCATCGAGGGTGATGGTGTCTGCACCGGAATTGCCCAAAATACTTTCTACCGTGCTGCTCGCGGTGAAGGTGTTGGTTCCCGAAGCAAGGTTCAGTGTGTCGATGCCTGCGCCCAAGCTGTAGCTACCGGCGCTAATGGCTCCGCTGAAGGTCACGGTGTCGGCGCCAATGCCCCCCGTGATGGTTTCCACCGTGTTGAATGCCGTAATGGTGTTTACCCCGTCCGCCAGGGTCAGCGCGTCTGCGCCCGCGCCCAGGTCGATGGTGCCGCCGGTCAAGGTTGTCAGCAAGGTGATCGAGTCCGCACCACTGCCCCCCGTGACACTCTCTACATTGGATGCTGTGATGGTGTTGCCGCCATCTGCCAGGTAGAGTTTGTCAACACCGGCAGCCAAATCCAAAGTGGCGCCGCTGATGGCGGCCGCCAAGGTAATGATGTCTGCTCCGGCATTGCCAGTGACAGATTCCACGCCAGTCAAGGTCATGGTGTTGCCGCCGGCTGCCAACGTCAGGCTGTCTGCGCCAGCGCCGAGGTTGACCGAGGCGCCGAATGGGCTGGCACTGGACAGTGTGATGGTGTCATCACCAGAGCCGCTGGTGGTAAGGGTTTCCACACCATCCACCGTGGCAACGTTGGCCCCCGCAGCCAGTGTCAGCGCATCGCTGCCACCGCCCAGATTCACACTGCCGCCGGTCAAAATGGTACTCAGGGTGATGTTGTCGTTGGCACCTGCTCCAACCAGGGACTCCACATCGCTCACGGTGAGGGTGTTGTTACCAGCGCCGGAAAGCGTCAAGGTATCGTTTCCGCCCGCCATGGCAATGTTGGCACCATTGACTGCCGCCCCCAAAGTGATGTCCTCATCACCAGCAGAGCCCGTGATGGACTCCACAGACGACGCAGTCAGGATGTTGGTTCCGTTGGCCAGTGTCAAACTGTCTGCGCCGCCAGACAGGTCAAACACAGCGCCAGACACCGCTTGGGTCAATGTAATGGCATCTGCCGCTGTGCCGCCGTTGATACGTTCCACGCTTGCATCCAGGGTTAGCGTGTTATTGCCACTGGATGCCAGATTCAGGGTGTCCGTACCTGCCCCCAGGTTGAACGTGCCACTGCTTTGTGCAGCGCCCAGGGTGATAGTGTCAGCACCGGTTCCGCCGGTAATGGTTTCAATATTGGTGGCGGTCAGATTGTTGGTGCCGTTTTTCAGCACCAGTTGGTCCGTACCGTCGCCCAAATCAATATTGCCCCCCGCGACCACAGTGTTCAATGTGACCACATCGGCACCACTGTCACCCACAATGGTTTCCACGTTGCTGGTAGTGACAGTGTTGGCACCGTTGGCCAGGGTGAGTTTGTCGCCGATGCTGCCGCCCAAGTCAATTTGGGCACCGCTGATGGCTGCACCCAGTGTGACATTGTCAACCCCCGTGCCGCCCGTAATGCTCTCCACATCAGAGGCTGTCAGCGTGTTGCTTCCGTTGGCCAAGGTCAGTCGGTCTGCACCATCGCCCAGGCTGTAGATGGCACCGCTGACGGTCGTGGTGAGCGTAATCGCGTCCGCGCCCGTTCCGCCTGTGACTGTTTCCACGGTGCCATTCAACGACAGGGTGTTGGCGCCATCCGCCAGCACCACGCGGTCGCCGGTGCCAGCGCCCAGATCCACGGTCACACCGCTGACAGCAGCACTGAAGCGCACGGTGTCATTGGCGCCTGCGCCACTGATGGTTTCGATGGCATTGACGGTCAAATCGTTGGCACCTGCGCCCGACAAAATAATGCGATCACCCGCACCAGCGCCAAGGTCGTAGGTCTGGCCCGTAACGGCACCGCCTAGCGTCACGATGTCATCCCCCGCGCTGCCAATCAGACTCTCAATGGTGGTGGCAACGGTCAGTGTGTTGCCGCTGGCCCCAAGGGTTAGGGTATCGCTACCGGTTCCAAGGTCTACACTGCCACCGGATACGCTGGTGGCCAATGTGATGGCATCGTCACCACTGCCGGTGGCGGTGATGGTTTCCACATTGCTCAAGGTCAGGGTATTGCCGCCCGCTGCCAGGGTTAGGGAATCGCTGCCCGCGCCCAGGTCAATGCTGCCGGCCGTCAGAGCCGCACCAAGTACCACGCTGTCGTTGGACGAACCACCGGTGATGGTTTCAATGTCGGTCGCAGTCAGGCTGTTGGCTGCCGCGCCAGACAGGGTCAGGCTGTCAGCGCCAGCGCCCAGGCTGTAACTACCGCCCGTGACCGCCGTGGTCAGAGTGAGGGCGTCGGCCAGTGTGCCGCCGGTCACACTTTCGATGCCACTCAGGGTCAAAGTGTTGGCGATGTTGGTCAGCGTGAGCGTGTCGCTGCCCGTGCCGCCGCTCACCGATTCGGTGTTGCTGATGGTGAGGGTGTTGGTGCCGTTGGCCAGCACCAGGCGGTCACTGCCGTCGGCCAAGTTGACGGTGGCGCCAGTGACGGCACTGCCCAGGGTGACCAAGTCAGCACCGGAGTCGCCGGTGATGGTTTCTGCACCTGTGACGGTCACTGTGTTGGCGCCGTTGGCCAAAGTAAGGGTGTCGGTGCCTGTGCCCAGGTTCACCACAGCGCCCAAAACGGCCGCGCCCAGGGTGACGTTGTCATCGCCTGTACCGCCAGCCAGCGTTTCCACACCGCTGACGGTAAACGTGCCGCCGGAGTTGGACAAGTTCAAAGTGTCGGTCGCCGCGCCCAGATCGATCGTGGCCGCCGTGCTGCCAGTGCCGAGGGTGAGGGTGTCTGCTCCAGTGCCACCAGTGATGCTTTCTACGTCGGTGACGGTCAGCACGTTGACACCGTTGGCCAGTACCAGGGTGTCGGTGCCTGCGTTCAGATCGATGCTGGCACCCGACAGGGCGCCGCCCAAGGTGACGGTGTCGTCGCCCGTGCCGCCCACAATGCTTTCCACTTGCAGGGTTGTGACCGCGTTGGTGCCATCGGCCAGGGTCAGGGTGTCTGTGCCCGCGCCCAGGTTGACCGTGGTGTCGGTGATGGCAGTGCCAAAGGTCACGGTGTCGGCGGCGGTGCCGCCGTTGACGGTTTCCACATTCGAGATCGTCAGGGTGTTGGCGCCGTTGGCCAGGTTCAGGGTGTCGTTCCCACCGTTGAGGTTGATCGAACCTGAAACGGCATCGGTGAGGGTGACCGTGTCTGCACCTGCATCACCCACTACGGTTTCCACGCCAGTGAGGGTTAGCACGTTCACATCGTTGAACAGAGTCAGCGTGTCCGTACCGGCGCCGAGGTTGATGTTGCCACCACTCACGCCGGAGCCGAGGGTCAACGTGTCGGCACCACTGTTGCCGGTGATGGTTTCTACGTTGCTGACCGTCAAGGTGTTGGCACCGTTGGCCAGAATCAGCGTGTCTGCGCCAGCGCCCAGATTGGCATCCAGTGCGGTCACTGCCGTGGCCAGTGTCACGGTGTCGGCGCCAGAGTCACCCACCAGGGTTTCCACCCCGGTAATGGTCAGGCTGTTGGGCGAGTCAAACAAAGTCAGGGTGTCGGTGCCAGCGCCCAAGTTGATCTGGCCATTGGTAATGCTGTTGCCCAGTGCCACCGTGTCGTTGGCGCCCAGGCCAACAACAGACTCGGTGTTTTTCACGATGACGTTGTTATCGCCGGCCGCACTCAGGTTGATTTGGTCGGTAGTGCCTGCGCCCAGGTCATACACACCAAAAGAGCTGGCATCGGCCAAGCTCAGGGTGTCGTTACCAGTGCCGCCCACCACGGTTTCAACGCCAGTGGTGGTCAGGGTGTTGGCGCCATTGGCCAAAATCACCTTGTCAGCAGAGCCGGTGCCCAGGTCAATCTGGCCCGCCGTCAGGGTGGTGGTGTAGGTGAGTTGGTCTACACCGGTACCACCGGTGACGGACTCGATGTTGGACAAGGTTAGCGAGTTGCTGCCGTTGGCCAGGCTCAGACTGTCGGCGCCCACACCCAAGTCCACCCGCATATTGGAGACCGCCGCACTCAGCACAATCGTGTCGTCGCCAGAGCCCGACGTTAGCGTTTCCACGCTGTTACCCAGTGTCAGGGTGTTGTTGCCAGTGGCAGACAAGGTGAGCTGGTCGTTGGAGCCTGCACCCAGGTCATAGCTGCCGGTGCTGACCGCTGCACTCAGGGTGATGTTGTCGTTGCCGTTGCTGCCCACCAGCGTTTCAATGGTGGTGTCCAGCGTCAGGGTGGAGGCTGCGCCCAGGGTCAGGGTGTCGGTGCCAGCGCCCAGCGAAACCGTGCCGCCGGTGACGGCTGCCGCCAGAGTCACGTTGTCATCGCCCGTGCCGCCAGTGACGGACTCCACTCCGCTGAGCGTGACCGTATTGGCTGCACCGTCGGCCAAGATCAGGCGGTCTGCGCCGCCATTGAGGTTGATGGTGGCACCTGTGACGACGGCACCCAGGGTGACGGTGTCGTTCAGGTTGCCGCCGCTGATGCTTTCAATGTCAGTGGCGGTGAGGGTGTTGTTGCCTGCACCAGACAGGGTTAGGCTGTCCGCGCCGGTACCCAATGCGTACAAGTTGCCAGTGACCGCCGCCGTGAGGGTGATGGCATCTGCGCCTGTGCCACCGACCACGGTTTCCACGCTGGCGTTGAGGGACAGGGTGTTGGTGCCGTCGGCGAGGGTGATTTTGTCCTGGGTGCCTGCACCCAAGTCAATGGCGGTGCCCGAGACAGCGGCCGTGAACGTCACCGCGTCGTTGGCGGTGCCGCCCACCAGGCTTTCGATACCGATGGCGGTGATGGCGTTGTCACCCGCGCTGGAGAGGGTCAGGCGGTCTGCGCCGCTGCCCAGGTCGTAGGTCAGGCCGGTAACGGCACTGCCGACCGTAATCAGATCATTGCCCGAACCGCCCACCAGGGTTTCCACCGTACCACTGACGGTAAGGGTGTTGCCACCCGCTGCCAAGTTCAAGGTGTCATTGCCCGCTGCCAGGTCAAAGTTGCCGCCACTCACACTGGCGCCCAGCGTGACGACATCGTCACCGGTGCTGCCCGCAATGGTTTCCACGGCGGATACGGTCAGGGTGCTGCCGTTGCCTGCGAGGGTGAGCGTGTCGGTGGCGCCACCGCCCACCACACTTTCCACGCCGGTGACGGTCAGGTTGTTGGCGCCGCTGGCCAGGGTGATGGTGTCGGTGCCGCCTGCCAGGTCATAGCTGGCGCCGCTGACGGCGGTGCTCAGGGTGACGGCGTCATTCAGTGTGCCGCCCGTCAGGGTTTCAATGCTGCTGACGGTCAGGGTGTTGGCAATATTGGTCAGGGACAGCGAATCGTTGCCCGTATTGCCGACCACGGTTTCCACGCCGCTCACGGTCAGTGCGTTGGTGGTGTTGGTCAGTACCACGGTGTCCCCGGCATTGCCGCCAACCACGGTTTCCACACCCACAGCCGTGACCGTGTTGCTGCCGTTGGCCAGTGTCAGTACGTCGCCGGTGTCTCCAGCCAGGTTGACCGTGGCGCCACTGATCGCTGCACCCAGGGTTACCAGGTCTGCACCAGCGCCGCCGGTGATGGATTCGGTGCCGGACACGGTGAAGGTGCCGCCCGCTGCGGCCAGGTTCAAGGCATCGGCGCCAGCGCCCAGGTCGACCGTTGCAACTGTCGAGCCCGCGCCCAAGGTAACCGTGTCAGCGCCTGTGCCGCCCAAGATGGATTCGATATTGGTGGCGGTGATGGCGTTGGTGCCATTGGCCAAAATCAGCTCGTCGTTGCCGCCCAGCAAGTCAAAGGTGCCTGCCGCCATGGCGCCACCCAGGGTGATAGTGTCTGCACCCGCATTGCCGGTGATACTTTCTGTCGCGGTGACGGTTAGCGCATTGGTGCCGCTAGCCAGCGTCAGGCTGTCCGCACCCACCCCCAGGTTGACCGTGCCCGCAGCGACCGCAGCACCAAAGGTAACGGTGTCTGCCGCCGAGCTGCCTGTGAAACTCTCCACATTGCTCACTGTGATGGTGTTGGCGCCAGAGCCGTTGCCCAAGGTGACCTGGTCGGACCCGGCGGCAAGGTCATAACTGCCGCCTGTGACCACGTTGGAGAAGGTGATGGCATCTGTGCCACCATCGCCCAGCACCGACTCCACGTTGTTGACGGTAATGGTGTGGTTGCCCAGTGAGAGACTCAGGGTATCGGTGCCCGCGCCGAGGTTGAAAGTGGCGCCGGAGATGCCTGCCCCCAGTGTGACCAGGTCATTGCCGGTGCTGCCGGTCAGGCTCTCGGTACCCGAGACTGTGAGCGTATTGCCGTTGCCCAACAGAACCAGGGCGTCAGAGGCTCCGTCGCCCAGGTCGACGGTGCTGCCGCTGGCCATGGCGTCGGTGATAGTGACCGTATCGGCCCCAGAGTTGCCGACAATCGCTTCAATGCCGGTGGCCGTGACGACGTTGGCGCCGTCGGCCAAATTGAGCTGGTCGCTGCCAGCGCCCAGGTCCACGATGCCACCCGAGATGGCGGCATTGAAGGAGACCGTGTCATCGCCTCCCACGCCCACGATGGTCTCGATGTTGGACACTGCCAGCACGTTGTTGGCGTTGGCCAAGGTGATCTTGTCATTGCCAGCACCGAGGCTGTAGGTGCCGTTGGTGGTCACCGTTGTGAGCGTCAGGGTGTCGTCGCCGGTGCCGCCGATCACCGTCTCTACATCGGTGGTCGTCAGGGTGTTGGTGCCGTTGGCCAGGGTCAGGCGGTCTGTAGCTCCTTCGGCGAGGTCGAACGCGCCGTTGGTGACGGTTGTGCTCAGCGTGATCTGGTCCGCACCTGAGCCACCCACGATCGACTCCACATTGGAGGCTTGGAAGGAGTTGGAACTGTCGGCCAGGGTCAGGGTATCGGTGCCACCGGCTGCATCAATGACCACATTGGTCAGGGCTGCCGAGAAGGTGATGTTGTCAGCGCCTGCGCCGCCAACGACCGTTTCGATGCTGCCGTTCAGCGTCAGGGTGTTGCCGCCAGCGGCCAGGTTCAGTTTGTCGGAGCCTGCGCCCAGGTCGTAGCTGCCCGCACTCACTGCGGCGCTCAGCGTCACCGTGTCGTTGCCGTTGCTGCCCACCACGGTTTCGATGGTGCCGTCCAGTGTGAGGGTGGATGCACCGCCCAGTGTTAATTTGTCACCGGTGCCGTCGCCCAGGGTGATGCTGCCGCCCGTGATGCCGCTGGTGAAGGTGATGTCATCGTCGCCACTGCCGCCGGTGATGGTTTCGATGCCAGTGACGGTGGCCGTGTTATCGGCGGTGCCGGTTTGGAGCAGGGTCAGGCTGTCTTGGCCATTGCCCAAATTGAAAGTCCCACCTGTGACCGCAGCCCCCAAGGTAATTGTGTCATTGCCAGTACCGCCCATGACACTTTCAACATTGGACAGCGTCAGGGTGTTGGTACCGCTGGCCAGGGTCAGGACGTCGGCGCCGCTGGCCAGGTCGATGGTTGCGCCAGTGATGGCCGCGCCCAGAGTCACGGTGTCTGCTCCGCTGCCACCCAGAATGCTCTCCACGCCTGTGGCGGTCAGGCTGTTGGTGGCGGTGTCGAACAGAGTCAGCGCGTCGGCGCCAGCACCCAGATTGATGCTGCCCGCAGCAATGGCGGAGCCCAGGGTGATGGTGTCCGCCCCCGAGTTGCCGGCAATGGTTTCGGTGCCCAGCACGGTCAGGGTGTTGACGCCGTTGGCCAGTGTCAGGTTGTCGGTGCCTGCAGCCAGGTCAATGGTGCCGCTGGCCTGCGCTGCACCCAGGGTGATGGCGTCGGCGTCGGCGCCTCCGGTGATGGACTCTGCGCCAGAGATATTGACCGAGTTGCCGCCTGCGGCCATCGTGACTGAGTCTGCGGTCCCGCCAGCCAGATCGATGGTGATGCCGGACGAAGCTGCAGAGAGCGTCAGCGCATCATCGCCAGCGCCGCCGGTAATGGATTCCACGCCTGTTGCAGTGACCGTGTTGCCGCCCGCAGCCAGCGTCAGGCTGTCGGCGCCATTGCCCAAATTCATGGTGGCGCCAGAAATGGCAGCGCCAAAAGTTACCGTGTCGGCACCGGTTCCACCGTTTACCGATTCAGTATCGGTGAGCGTGATGGTGTTGGTGGCGCCCGCCAGCGTGATGGCATCGGCGCCATCGCTCAGGTTGTAGTTGCCGCCTGTGATGGCGGCACCCATGGTGATGGTGTCGGCACCAGAGCCGCCGGTCAGCGTCTCCACGCCGGTCGCGGTAACACTTTGCCCCGCGACATCCGAAGCCAACAGGGTCAGGGTGTCCGTACCAGCGCCCAGGTTGACCACGCCACTGGCCATGGCTTCGCCCAATGTGATGGTGTCTGCGCCCGAATTGCCGGTGATGGTTTCAGTGCCTGACACGGTCAGGGTGTTGGTGCCGTTGGCCAGCGTCAAAGTGTCGGTGCCATCGTTCAGGTCAATGGTGCCGCCGGTTTGGGCCACGCCCAGTGTGATGGTGTCGGCGGCCGAGTCACCCAGGATGCTTTCGATGTTGGACAGAGTCAGGCTGTTGGTACCAGTGCCAAACAAGGTGAGTACATCGGCGCCAGCACCCAGGTTAATGGTCCCGGTCTGGGCTGCACCCAGCGTGATGGTGTCATCGCCGGACCCTGCGGTGGCGATACTTTCTGCCCCCGTGATGGTGGCAACGTTGGCGCCAGCTGCCAAGGTCAGCACGTCCGTACCGGCTTTCAGGTCAATAATCCCTGCCGCCGTGATGGCAGAGGAGAGTGTGACGATATCTGCAAGGGTGCCGCCGGTGACGGTCTCCGCGCCCGCAACGGTGATGGTGTTGGTGCCGTTGGCCAAGGTGATGGCATCGGCCCCAGCGCCCAAATCAAAGCTACCAGACGTTACGACGCTGGACAAAATCAAGGCATCATCACCAGCGCCAAGGCTGACGCTTGCAGAGCCAATGGAGCCTCCCAAGGCAACCGTATCTGCGCCAGTGCCGCCTACGACGGTTTCTACGCTGTTCAGTGTGATGTTGTTGGTGCCGTCTGCCAGGGTGACTTTGTCTGTGCCCCCGCCTGCATTGATGGTGGATCCGGAGGTCGCTACGCCCAGCGTCAGCGTGTCAGCCAGCGTGCCGCCCGTCACGGTCTCGATGTTCGAGATGGTGGCGGTGTTGACGAAATTTCCCAATGTGAGCGAGTCCACCCCCGTGCCAGAGTTCGCCCCTAGGTCGATGGTCGAGTTCAGCGCGCTGCTGATCGTGATCGTATCGTCACCTGTGCCCCCAATGATCGTGTCGATGTTCCCAGGCAGGGTCAGGTTGCTGTCGCCGCCGGAAATGGTGATCGTTGTCATGTCGAGCCTCTCGAAAATTGGGGTCTACTAACTAGCCTAGCCTCGTATGTCTCCCGCTCCATGCGGAATGCACCGGGGCGTTCGGAGGCCCAAGCCCCCGAAACTAACAATTCGGCATCTCATGGTTATTACGGCAGATTTGAAGAAGTCTTTAGGATTTGCCCGCCGAGGCCGATACCGTGGTTCCATTTGGCGCTGCTGAACCACTGTCGCATCGCGTTGGGCGACAGGAGGTGCAGATGCGAATAGGCATCAAATCGGGTTTTAGGCCTTATGGAATATGCGCGAGCAGCTACTGTTTTTATAGTAAATCAATCAAACTTGCATATTCATGATGTCGGTGTAGGCCTGCACCATGCGGTTGCGTACATGCAAGGTGGCCTGAAAGCCGATTTGGGCCTTCTGGATCGCCACCATGGTCTCTTCCAGACTGACTTTGGGGTTTTCCATCTGTACTTCGCGCTGCAACCGGGTCGATTCATTCTGGGCTGCACTGACGGACTGAAGCGCTCCTTTGAGGGCGCCGGAGAAGCTGCCGCCCACACCTTCTGCGGCGGAGGACGCTGCTGGCCGCACCCCGGAGCCGGGGCGGATCGAGGTGGGCATGCTGACGGGAGTTAGTTTGAGGTCCATGGCAGGTCTCTCTGGTCTTGATGTTGCGGCGATCCTAAGACGGCAGGCGACGCGCTATTTTTTTGAATTGCCGGGTAAAGCGGGTGCTTATTGCCCTAATGTTTTTGGGGGTGGGTCGAATAATCAGCCCCATTCAGTCAGGCGAGCCACGCCCCACCGCATTGGAAACCAAGGATATGCAAGCTGTAGCCACCGTCCCCGTCAACCCCACCATCGGGCAACGTTTTGCCGCGATGGACCAAGGCCAGCGCATGCGCCTGGCTTTGGGGGTGTTGTTGTTTGTGGCGATTGGCATCGTGGGCTTGGTCATGGGGCGCCAAGCCGAATGGCGGGTGCTGTACTCCAATCTGGCCGACAAAGACGGCGGCGCCGTGATCTCCCAGCTCAGCACGCTGAATATTCCCTATAAGTACACCGAGGGCGGCGGCGCCATTCTGGTGCCTGCCGACCGTGTACACGATGTGCGCTTGAAGCTGGCATCCCTGGGGCTCCCCAAGGGCTCGGTCAATGGTTTTGAGATGATGGAGTCCAACCGGTTCGGCATGACCCAGTTTCAGGAGCGCCTGACCTTTCAGCGCGGCTTGGAAGGGGAGTTGACCCGGTCGATCCAGGCCTTGTCGTCAGTGCAGAATGCCCGGGTGCATCTGGCCTTGCCGAATCAGAACGGCTTTTTCCGCGAGCAGCAAAAGCCTTCAGCCTCTGTGTTGCTGAGCTTGCACCCTGGCCGTGCCCTGGACCGCACCCAGCTGGCGGGCATTGTGCATTTGGTTGCTTCTAGCGTGCCAGAAATGAGTCCCAGCGCCGTGAGTGTTCTGGACGACTCGGGCAAGCTGCTATCGGCCATGCCAGATGGCACGGGTGCCATGGGGGCGGATGCGGAGCAATTGCAATATGCGCAGCAAATAGAGCAGCTCTATAGTCGACGAATTCTCGATATCTTGGAGCCATTGGTCGGGAAGCAGAACGTCAAGGCCCAGGTGACCGCAGAGCTGGACTTCTCGCAAACCGAGTCGACGACCGAGTCGCACAAGCCTAACCAGACGCCAGACAGCAGCACGGTGCGCAGCCAGCAGCTGGTAGAAAGCACCAATGGCGCGCAGGCCGGGCCACCTGCTGGCGTGCCCGGCGCCACCACCAACCAGCCGCCTGCCCAGCCTGCGGCCCCTATCAATGGTCAGCCGCAAACACTGGCAGCTGCCGGTCAAGCGGCCGGTGCGGCAGGTGCCAATAGTTCGTCCAAGAAAGAATCCATCATCAATTACGAGGTGGACAAGACGGTGCGTGTGGTGAAAGGGGCGACCGGTGTGATCAAACGCATCAATGCCGCTGTAGTGTTGAACAACCAGGTCACGACAGATGCCCAAGGGAAGACCACCAGCACACCCTTGACGGAGGCCCAATTGGAAAAAATGACTGCCCTGGTGCGCGAGACTGTGGGTTTCAGCCAGGACCGCGGGGATTCGGTGAATGTGGTCAACGCCCCATTTGCTGCAGCAGTGGTCGACAGCACCGAAATTCCGGTCTGGCGTCAGCCCGAGGTGGTGGACTTGGCCCGTAGCTTGGCCTGGCCGTTGGGGACTTTGGGATTGGCGGCACTTGTGTTGCTGGGTGTCATTCGGCCAG
Source organism: Rhodoferax sp. (assembly GCF_034519335.1). Classification (GTDB taxonomy): domain Bacteria; phylum Pseudomonadota; class Gammaproteobacteria; order Burkholderiales; family Burkholderiaceae_C; genus Allorhodoferax. The sequence goes on along the minus strand of NZ_JAXHOL010000019.1, from coordinate 13,060 downwards.
CCATGAAGTCACTGACGCAGCCCCCGCCGGCCGCCGAGCCGCTGGGTGATGAACGTGGAGGCCAGTTGGATGCACTGGAGTCCGAGCAGCCAGCCCGTCCGCAGCTGGGTGGCCCGAGTGCTGAAACTGGCACTGGCATGGTGTCCCCGGGTGAGTTGCGACTGGAAGATGCCCGAAAACTGACCCGTGATAACCCGGCCGCCGTGGCTAACATTGTCAAGGCGTGGATGAACGGCGAGGCGCCGGCTTGATGGCCAGCGCAAAATAGCACCATGGCAAACGACGACGGACTCCAAGACGCAGCAATCCTCATGATGTCCCTGGGCGAAGCCGAGGCATCCGAGGTCTTCAAACACCTGTCACCCAAGGAAGTACAGCGCCTGGGTGAGGCTATCGCCAAAACCACCCAACTTTCGCGGGAAAAGGTCGATGAGGTGGTGGATAAGTTCACTGGTGTAGCGGCTTCGCAAAGCCTCTTGGTCTCCAATTCGGGTGACTATGTCCGCTCGGTGCTCAAGCTCGCTTTGGGCGACGACAAGGCGGCATTGTTGATTGACCGCATCTTGCAGGGCGGCGACGTATCGGGCATCGAGAGCCTGAAGTGGATGGATCCACTCAGTGTGGCCGAGTTGCTGCGCAATGAACATCCGCAGATCGTGGCTGCAATTTTGGTTCACCTGGACTACGACCAGGCGGCTGATGTACTCAAGCACCTGACCGAGCGCCAGCGCAACGAAGTCATGTTGCGTGTGGCCACCATGGAGGGTATTCAGCCTACCGCCTTGAAAGACTTGAACGAAGTGCTGTTCAAGGTGCTGGCGGGGGGCGACAAGATTCGCAAGTCTTCGCTGGGCGGTATCAAGACGGCTGCCGAAATGATCAACCTGATGGGTACGGCCATCGAGGGCACGGTGATTGAGTCCATCCGCAGCCACGACGCGGACCTGGCCCAGAAGATCATGGACAAGATGTTCGTGTTCGACGACGTGATCAAGCTCGACGACAAGGCTATTCAGATGGTGCTGAAGGAAGTGTCCTCCGATGTGTTGATCGTGGCACTGAAGGGTGCCCAACCAGAACTCAAGGAAAAAATCCTGGCCAATATGTCTTCACGCGCAGCTGCCACTCTCAAGGAAGACTTGGAGTCCCGCGGTCCCATGCGCCTGTCAGAGGTCGAGGCGCAGCAAAAGGAAATTTTGAAAACTGTGCGCCGTTTGGCCGACGAAGGGCAGATTGTTATTGGCGGTGGAGGTGGCGACGACGCCATGGTCTGATGTCACGCAATCACGCACGATTTATTCCCGGCGAAGAGGTCGCCACTGTCACCGAGTGGGATTTTGGTGCGGTGGACCAGTCATCGGTGCGTTTCGCTGCCAAGTTGAAGGCGCAAGCGGAGGCTGAGGAGCAGGCCAAAGAGGACGGTGTGCGTCAAGCTGGCTATTCCGAGGGCTATGCAGCGGGTTACGCGCAAGGCCATGCCCAAGCGACCCTGGAAGGGCAGCGCCAGATCAACGAATACATCGACACCCAAGGAAAAGAAGCGGCCGCCAATTTCGCCGCCTTGTTTGAGAGCGCCCGTGCACAGTTGGCGGAGTCGGAGCAAGTGATGGCTCAGGGGGTGCTGGAGTTGGCGTGCGAACTGGCGCGACAGGTGTTGCGCCATGAGCTGTCCACCAACCCCAATGCACTTCAGCCCGTCATACGCGAGGCTCTGGGGGTGTTGGCCGTGGATAGCAAAGCCGCCGTGGTGCGCTTGCACCCGCTCGATCTGGAGGTCTTGGCCGAGGTCCTACGGCAAGAGTTTTCGGGTCTGGCCCTGACCTTGCTGCCGGATGCCAACGTGGCCCGCGGCGGCTGTCTGGTGGAGTCGGCTGGTACCGTGGTCGATGGTACCGTGGAGAAGCGCTGGCAGCGTGCGCTCGCCAGTTTGGGGTTTGACAGTCCTTGGGAGCCGAGCGATGTCATTGCCTGAGCCCCATACCGCCGCACCCAAATGGCAGGCATTTCTGCAGGGTGCCCGCCAGCAGGTAGCGCAGGAGTCCACCCTCGAGGTGCGTGGCACCCTGACACGTTTGGCGGGATTGGTGCTGGAGGCTAGCGGAATTCGCATGCCTGTGGGCTCGCAGTGTGTGGTGACCATGAAGGCGCGTGAGCCTGTATTGGCCGAAGTTGTGGGTTTTTCTGGTGATCGCGCTTATTTAATGCCCGCTGGCGATGTGCATGGCCTCTCCAGTGGTGCCGGGGTAGCGGTGGCGCCCGCCTATGTGCCGGTACCCCGTTTGGGTGAAGCCCCCCCAGCCCGAGATTTGAGCGCCGCAGGTTTGTTGCGCCTGCCTTTGGGCGATGGCCTCTTGGGGCGGGTTGTGGACTCTCAAGGGGCGCCCATGGACCGTATGGGACCTTTGCAAGACGTGGTGTCCAGGCCTATGGACAGAAAGCCGATCAATGCCATGGACCGCGATCCCGTACGCGACCCCTTGGATACTGGTGTTCGATCCATCAACGCCTTGTTGACAGTCGGTCGCGGGCAGCGTCTTGGCCTGTTTGCCGGGTCGGGTGTGGGCAAGAGCGTGTTGCTGGGCATGATGGCACGTTACACGCAGGCCGATGTCATTGTGGTGGGGCTAATTGGCGAGCGGGGACGCGAAGTCAAGGAATTTATCGAAGATATTTTGGGGGCGGAAGGCCGAGCCCGGTCAGTGGTGGTGGCGGCGCCAGCAGACGCTCCTCCGCTGCTGCGCATGCAGGGCGCTTCGTATGCGACCGCGATTGCCGAGCATTTTCGTGACCAAGGTCGCCACGTGCTATTACTCATGGATTCTCTGACCCGTTACGCCATGGCGCAACGCGAGATCGCTTTGGCCATTGGCGAGCCTCCCGCTACCAAGGGCTACCCTCCCTCCTGTTTTGCGAAGCTTCCGCAGCTGGTGGAGCGCAGTGGCAATGGCCTGCATGGTGTCGGCTCTATCACGGCGTTCTACACCGTCCTGTCTGAGGGGGATGACCAGCAGGACCCGATCGCAGATGCCGCCCGCGCCATTCTGGATGGCCATATTGTGTTGTCGCGCCGCCTTGCGGAGGCCGGACACTACCCGGCGATTGACGTGGAGCAATCCGCTTCCCGGGTGATGCACAACGTGGTGCCCCGCGAACATTTTGAGCTGGCGCGGCGTTTCCGTAGTCTGTATTCCAAGTATGAAAAAGGGCGCGATTTGGTTCAGATCGGCGCGTATGCCCAAGGTTCGGACCCCATGCTGGATGAGGCAATTGCCCTGCACCCCCCAATGCACCAGTTTTTGCAGCAAGACATGTTCGAGGCTTCCAGTATGGACGAGGCCTTGCAGGGAATGGACGTGTGTACTTCCCTTCAGCGTTCCAGCCAGTAGAACGAGACTTAAACTGCCATGAACCCCCACCACGGACTGCAACTCGCAATTGAATTGGCCGAGCGCAAGCGCGACGAACGGGCGCAAGTACTTGCCCAGGCGCAGCGTCAAGTACTCGTGGGGCAGCAGCAATTGCAACAACTCCAGAGTTATGCCGGTGATACGGATGCCCGCTGGACCCAGGGCCACAACATGGCGCTGTCCGCGGAGTTGATTCGACACCACTACCAGTTTGTAGAGCGGCTGCAGCATGCTATTGGCATGCAGGATGGGGTTATCGCCAACTTGGTACGCCAAGAGAACCAATGCCGAGCTGCACTGGTGCAGGCGGAAATGCGTTTGTCAGGGCTGAAGCAGGTCTTGGAGGCGCGCAAGCAGCTGTTGGTAGCCGCTGAGCAGCGCCGAGAGCAGGGGCGCATGGATGAAATGGCCGCACTGGTGTATGCCCGACGAGTGGCCAATGCCCAAATGGAGGATGCACGATGACGATTGAATCTACCCCACACAGCCAAAGTGTTGCGAAGGCGTCTCAGGCGACTGGAGGTGGCAAGGCGAAAACTACGCAGCCAACAGCTGGGGATGCGTCAGGCTTCTTTGCCATGTTGTCTGCTGTAGATGACGCTCTTGGTGTGTCCGCGGATACTTCTTCTTTGTCGGATGAGACCGGAGCCAGCTTGACCGGGCCTGAGCCTCAGGAGGATGGGCTGGAGCGGGAGTCCGATGCCAATGTCCTCGTTGGTTGGATGTTTGGAGTGCCAGTGCCCGTGGCGCAAGAGACACCGCGATCTGTTGAAAGCGTCGCATCGAAACAGGGCACCACTTTCTTCGGTGGTAAGCGGTCGTCTTGGTCACCACCGGATGCCGAGGCCCAATCCAATATGGGGTTGGCGGTTGGGCACAAGAGTGGCAAAGTTCCCAGTACCGCCGATCTCCAGAAAACCCAGATTGCGCCAGTGTCAGTCCCGCAACAGGGGGATGAGGATGCACCTCACAACCTACCAAATACTGAAGCGAGCCGTGTGCAAGAAGTTGTATCGACGGTTGGGATGGAGAGTCGCGTTTTGGCTGCGCCCCTGTCTGGGCAGGCCGCAGCGGCTGAGCGTCGTCTTTGGGAGCCGATTGCTTTCAAGGCAGCACCAGCAGACGGTGTCTACTTTCAGCCGCAGTCCGCTTCAGCCCCGATGGGTATGGATGGCGTGGTCTCTACCCAGTCCAGCGTGCCACTCGAGGCGTATGTGGCTGAGCAGGTCACCTACTGGATTGCACAGGATGTTCAGAGTGCAGAGCTGACCCTGGATGGGTTTGGGTTAAACCCCGTGGAAGTGAGCATCAGCATGCAGGGTAACGAAGCACAGGTGGCGTTTAGAACGGATGAGTTGCATGCTCGGGATGCTATCGAGCGCGCTTCGGAGCAACTGAAGGACTCGCTGCAACGCCAAGGAGTGGTTTTGACAGGCTTGTCCGTGGGGACGTCCCACAGTGGTGACGCGTCTCGGCAAGGGGGGCGGTCAAGGCCAGATGGGCGTCAGGCGACTGTAGCGGTTCAAACCGCAGTGTCGGCAGATAGCCCAGTCCAGTCCAAAATTCCTCAAGGCCGAGCCCTGGATCTGTTCGTGTGATGCCATCTTTGTGTCAATAATGGGGGCGATAACTAATTTCCCCGCCTTATCTGTGTTTAGGTGGCCGGTTAGTCCATCAATAATCGACCAACTGTTTTCCATGTGAGGATTCCACCGTGTCAGCAAAACCCGATGCCGCAGATGCCGCCAAGGCCCCCGCTAAAAGCAAAAAGATGCTGATTATTATTGTCGCGGCTGTGCTGGTGCTTGTACTGGGCGGGGCTGCAGCATTTTTTGTCATTAGCAAGCAGCGGGCCGCTGCAGAGGATGGCGAAGAGGCTGCGCCTGCAAAAGCGGCGGCTCACGCAGACCCCAAGGCGCCGCCGGCCTATTTGCCGTTAGATGCCATGGTGGTGAATTTGGCAGACCCCGGTGGGGAGCGTGTGGCACAAATTGGTATCACCTTGGAGGTGCTCGATGCCAAGTCCTCGGATTCGGTAAAGGCCTATCTGCCAACCATTCGTAGTGGCATATTGATGCTGATTTCCCAACGGACCGCCGAAGAGTTGCTCAAGGCGGAGGGCAAAGAGAAGCTTGCTGCTGACATCCTAAGGGAGGCTTCCATCCCATTTGGTGGCGGGGAAGACGATCATGAAGAAGAGTCTACGGCTGCAAAAAAGAAGAAAAAGAAAGCAGCGCCAGTGCAGTACCCCGTCGTCGGTGTGCTGTTTTCCAGTTTCATTGTGCAGTAGGGGCAACAGGACTGAGTTATGAGTGAGTCATTTCTTTCCCAAGAGGAAGTTGATGCGCTCCTGGAGGGGGTCACTGGCGAGAGCCAGAAAACCGTCGAGGAGGCAGCGGAGCATGGAGAAGTCCGCTCTTACAACATTTCCAGCCAGGAAAGAATTGTTCGCGGGCGCATGCCGACGATGGAAATCGTCAATGAGCGTTTCGCGCGAAATCTACGCGTAGGGTTGTTTAACTTCATTCGCCGAAGCCCCGAAATTTCGGTCGGCCCCGTGGCAGTGCAGCGTTACAGTGCTTTTTTGCGCGAACTTGCAGTGCCGACTAACTTCAATATTGTGGCGATCCGTCCTTTGCGAGGTAGCGGGTTGATCGTCTGTGAGCCAGCCTTGGTGTTCGGTGTCATCGACACACTGTACGGAGGCATAGGAAAATTTCAGACGCGTATTGAGGGTCGGGATTTCTCTGCGACTGAGCAGCGTGTTATCAACCGTTTGGTAGAGGTGATCACGACGGAGTACAAAAAGGCTTGGAAAGGTATTTATCCGCTGGAGCTGGATTACCAGCGCAGTGAGATGCAGCCCCAGTTTGCCAATATTGCAACGCCCAGCGAAATTGTTATTTCCACATCGTTTCAGTTAGAGATCGGCGATATCACTGGAGCGATTCACTTTAGTTTCCCATACTCCACGTTGGAACCGATCCGGGATGTGTTGTATTCCTCGACGCAAGGTGACTCGATCGAAGTGGATCGTCGTTGGGTGAACGTGTTGACCCGTGAAATACAGGCGGCGGAAGTGACACTGGTTGCCGAGTTGGCTCGGGCGGATGCTACCGTGGAGCAATTGCTGGCCATGAAAAAGGGCGATTTTATTGAGCTGGATCGTGAACCGCGCATCCAAGCTACGGTAGACGGAGTTCCAATTTTTGAGTGTCAATATGGCACTCACAACTCAAAATACGCCATTCGCATAGAGAAAGCGCTGCGCGGCAACGACCAAAATTGGTTGGGAGAACGAAATGGCATCTGAAGAAAAACCGGACGACACTGCTGGTGCTGCCGATGACGGCATGGCAGATTGGGCTGAAGCACTGCTGGAGCAGAAGGCTACGGAGTCGGGCCCCGAGCCTGGTGGCCCGCTGTCTGGCGAGCCGCCTAAACCCTTTACTTCCGGCGCCCCCGGGGCAGAGGGGCATGTCAATGACATCAATATGGTGCTGGATATTCCGGTACAGCTGTCGGTAGAGCTTGGACGTACCAAGGTTCCGATCAAACACATCCTGCAGCTGGGTCAGGGTTCGGTCGTGGAACTCGACGCATTAGCGGGCGAACCCATGGATGTGCTGGTCAATGGCTATCTGATTGCCCAAGGCGAGGTGGTGGTTGTGAACGACAAGTTCGGTATTCGGCTTACCGATGTCGTAACCCCATCTGAGCGCTTGCGGCGCGTGAGTAAAAACTGAACTGACTTGGTATGACGCAGCAACTGCTATTGGTTGGGGCCTTTTTGGCCGCCTTGGCGGCTTTGCCTTGGCTTTTGCGTTGGGTCCGCGGACGCATGGTTCCTGGGGCCACAGAGGCTGGCGGGCAGAGTCGTTTTGTGTCCGCTGTTGCTGTGGGGCCCCATCAAAGGGTCGTTACAGTAGAAGTGGGCCCTGAAAACGCAAGGGTGTGGTTGACTTTAGGGGTCGGCACGCAGTCGATTGCGCTGTTACACACAGCTCCTGTGGGCGCAGCTGTGTCGCGTGACGATGGTGCGGTGACGTTACCCAACCCCAGGGCCTAGGCGCCCGAATGAAATTCGAAAGAGACGGTTTGCTTGGGACGTTACGGTAACTGGATTCGCTTTGGAGTCGGGTTGATGACCCTGCTGGGGGGGGCGTTGGCCTTCGCGCAGACGCCTGGACAGTTGCCGCTCCTAGTAGGTACGGGTCAAGGCGGTATGAATTTCTCGGTCCCTATCCAGACCTTGCTGTTTTTCACCACTTTGTCATTCATCCCGGCGGTGTTGTTGATGATGACAAGTTTTACGAGGATCGTGATTGTTTTGTCATTGTTGCGGCAGGCATTGGGGACCCAATCGTCTCCCCCGAATCAGGTAATTGTTGGACTATCGCTGTTCCTTACATTATTTGTCATGGGACCTACTTTTGATCGCATGTATGCTGACGCCTACGAGCCATATAGCCGTAGCGCGCTTTCATTTGAACAGGCGTTGACCAAAGCCGAAGTGCCTTTGCGGGAGTTTATGGTTAAGCAGACCCGCCAATCTGATTTCTCTTTGTTCGCAAAACTGGCCAAGCTGGATGCCAATGTGACGGCTGATACTGCGCCATTGCGAGTGCTAGTGCCAGCTTTTGTGATCAGTGAGCTGAAGTCTGCGTTTCAGATCGGATTCATGATTTTTATTCCATTCCTCGTGATTGACATTGTGGTGGCCAGTGTGCTGATGTCATTGGGAATGATGATGCTGTCCCCGGTGCTGGTTGCGTTGCCATTCAAATTGATGTTGTTCGTGTTGGCCGATGGCTGGAACCTTTTGATTGGCTCCTTGGCAGCGAGCTTCGTAACCTGAGTATTAATCATGAATGCGCAGACCGTTCTGACCATGGGCCAAGAAGCGTTGTTAATGCTGTTAATGGTGTCCTCTCCCGTACTGGGTGCAGCGTTATTGGTGGGGTTGCTGGTGAGTCTCTTTCAGGCGGTAACGCAGATTCATGAGGCCACGCTGGCTTTTGTCCCCAAACTGGTGGCTGTGATCGCGGTGTTTGCTATCGCAGGCCCATGGATGTTGACGATGTTGGTGGAGTACATCCGGAGAATGATCGAGGCCATTCCTGGTTCGGTGGTTTGAGCGACATGCCGGGGATCGCATTTACAGAGGCCCAGATACTGGCTTGGCTGTCACCTTTGCTTTGGCCCTTTCTACGCGTGCTGGCAGTTTTTACGTCGGCTCCCGTCCTGTCCTCTCGGGCAGTACCCATGCGAGTCAAGGTGGCGCTGGCTTTGTTCGTTGCGCTGGCTTGCCAGGCGACCATTCCGTCTTCCCTCAACTACAACATTGGATCGCCCGACGCTTTGGCTGTCGTGCTACAGCAGGTGCTCATCGGCCTCTCAATCGGGTTTGCTGTGCGTTTGGTGTTTGCCGCCATAGAGTTGGCCGGCGAAGTGGTGGGGTTTCAGATGGGGCTGAATTTCGCATCCTTCTTCGACCCTTCGATGAATTCGCAGAGCAGTGCTGTAGCGCGTTTCTTCGGGCAAATGGCGACATTGCTGTTTGTCGTGCTCAATGGTCACATCATGGTGCTAATGGCTGTGACCAAAAGTTTTGAGGCTTTTCCTGTCAGTCCGAAGTTTTTGGAAGCCTTGGCATCAATGCAGTTGTATCGGTTGGGCACCGATTTGTTTGCCAGCGCTCTTTGGATCGCTTTGCCAATGGTCGGTATGTTGCTCTTCGCCAATTTGGCGCTGGGCATCATTTCACGTGTAGCTCCACAAATCAATATTTTTGCTGTGGGCTTTCCGGTTACCTTGGTGGTGGGGATTGTTGGTATCGCGGTTACGCTTCCAGCATTGGATCAGCCCATGATCGCCTTGATGGAGCGCGCGGTAGGCATTTTTACCGGTTCTTGACACGCGTTAGACGAGATCGTTCCTGATGGCGTAAACGGCAAGTTCGGCGTTGTTGCTTAGCCCCAATTTTTCCAGCAATCGTGCGCGGTATACGCTGACCGTCTTGGGGCTTAACATCAGTTCCTCTGCGATGTCAGCTAGCCGTTTTCCTGACGCAATTTTGAGTAAAGTTTGCAGCTCTCTTTCCGAAAGGCGGGAATGCAGGGTTTCAGCACTTGGGTTGGAGAGTTGATCTACCAGCATTTCAGAAACAGACGGTGTGACATACCGACGGCCTTGTGCCACGGTACGGACCGCCCTAACGAGGTCGTCGGGATTTCCGGCTTTGTTCAAATATCCATGCGCTCCAGCTTTGAGGCTTCGGATCGCATATTGATCTTCTGAAAACATGGATACGACAAGCACCTTAATGTTTGGGTGACTGTCTTGAACGGACGCTAAGACTTCCAGTCCACTTCGGCCTGGCAAATTGAGATCAAGTACAAGCACGTCGCAGTGGTGAACTCGTAAGACTTCCTTGAGCTCTGCGTAACTCCCTGACTCTCCGACCACTTTCATGTCGAGGTGTTCCGAAAGCGTATCCCGGATCCCGCGACGGATCATTGCGTGGTCGTCGCAGAGGACTACTTGAATCATGTGTTGCTCGCTTGTGCTGAGTCTGTGTTGTCGATCAATGGCACCGAGAGCGTAATAGTGGTACCGAGTCCCGGAATCGAACTAACGTCAAGCCAGCCCCCCACTGATTTCGCACGTTCTGCGAGCCCGATCAGTCCATAAGAGTTTTGTTTGTGGAGTGCGGACCTTTCCAGTCCCGGCCCTCTGTCTGCTATTTCCAGGGTAAGTGCCCCCCCAAGGTTGGAAATGTCGATACATAAATCGCTACCCATCGCATATTTGGATGCGTTTGTGAGTGCCTCCTGCGCAGTTCGGTAGGCAGTAAGCATCACATCTGCAGGCAATGTTATTGTGTCTGTTGCAATCCGCACATCCACTCTGCACGAGGTTCTGCGTTCGAAGTCTCGCGCCAGCCATTGGATGGAGGGAATCAGCCCTTGGTCCAAGATAGCTGGGCGGAGGTTTTTCATAATGCGTTGACTGGCATGTGCTGCGTGTTGAATCATGTCACTTGCAGATGCAATATGCTGCAAATACTTTTGATCATTCGTATGCCGTGCTAGCCATCCCAAGTCCAACCTGAGCAGCTGCGAGGGCCCCTCCAATATCGTCATGAATTTCGCGGGCAATAGATGCTCTTTCTTGCTCTATGGCTGTCTGGAGATGTCCCGCTAGTTCAGATATCCGTTGCTCGGAGCGTTCCAGTTCTTTGTCGGCCGTTTTTTTTGCACTTTTGATGGCCTGCAAATCCAAGGTTCTCTGTATAACCCGCGGTAACGCCGTGATTTCATCTTTGTGAAGGTAGTCGCTGATTCCACAATGGATGGCTTCGACTGCGGCGGCTTCGCCGATGGCGCCCGAGAGAATGATGAAGGGTATGTCGCTTCTGTGTTCGAGAGCTGAATTCCAAGCATCTATTGCCGTGAAGTCGCCCAGGCGATAGTCTGCTAAGACCAGTTGATACCCCCCCCTAGCCATAGCTTCTTGAAAGTCGGCCAAAGTCTCAACGCGCAGCAGACGAAATGTTCGCTCCGATTTGGACAATGTCCTGACAACCAATTGATGATCGATTGGAGAGTCCTCCAAATGAAGGATATTCACTGTGTTGTCGGGGCTTTTCGCGCTGGAGATTACCGATATCATGTGACGCAATGGTAATCACAACCGGGGTGGAGGCGGAAGTGTTCTGGTGAACATGCCCCATCGCAGAATTTTCCTGACAGAGCAAGAATCCTGATACGCTAGAAGTGTGGCTGGGTTCGGTGATTCACAAGGACGTCGCGGATTGGTATAAAGACAGGCAAAGAGGAAAAAAGACAATGGAACCTTCGTCGACATCGCCTGCCGCTCCTGCTGTGCAATTGCCGGTCATGCTCGTTGCAGAAGTTCAAGACTCACTCTTGGTCGTTGTGCACGACCTTACGCGCTTGGATGGCCTGCTGGCGCACACGATGGAAAACCTTATGGAGAGGTTTACTACTGCTAGTGCGAACCTGGCTTCGCCTGCACTCATGGAGTCCCAAGAATTAGAGCTAGTTCGCAGCACACTGCGTGCCGCCGTTACGGAGCTCCAGTTCCAAGATATGGCTTCTCAATTAATTGTCCACACATCCAAGATCTTGCAAGGGTGTGCTTATCGCTTGGCGTCTGAGTCAATGGGGGCAGAGGATGGTGAAGCTGTTCCCTTTGTGGAGGAGGTGCCTGAAAGGCCTAATCCTGTGACCCAAGATGAGATGGATGCCGGGTCCATTGAGCTATTTTGATTTTCAGCACATTTATTAACGGAATATTTCGGAGCCTTTCATGCCTTTAATCCTAGCTGTTGATGACTCTCCGTCGATGCGAAAAATGGTCTCCTTCACGCTGACTGGTGCTGGATACCAAGTGGTTGAGGCGGTAGATGGGCAAGACGCCTACGAAAAGGCCCAAGCACAGGCGTTCGATTTGGTGCTGACGGATCAAAATATGCCGCGCCTCGACGGTTTGGGCTTAACGCGTAAATTGCGGGAGCATCCCCAATTCAAGACTATCCCCATTTTGATGTTGACAACCGAGTCCAGTGACCTGATGAAGCAAGCGGGCCGGGCTGCCGGTGCCACTGGCTGGTTGGTAAAACCGTTTGATCCCGCGCGATTGCTAGATGTGATCAAAAAAGTAATTCGTTGAAGTTGGCGATCCTCTACGCGATCCAGAAAACAGGAGATTCAGATGGCTGAAACGCATACCGAAAGTGGTGCCGGTGGTGATTTTGATCTAAGTCAGTTTTATCAAATTTTCTTTGAAGAGGCCGGGGAAAATCTGGATCAGATGGAGCAGATGCTGCTGAATCTGAATTTAGAAACTGCGGACGACGAAGAGTTGAATGGAATTTTCAGATGTGCCCACTCCGTCAAAGGAGGCGCGGCCACATTTGGCTTTGCTGACGTGGCTGAGTTGACCCACCAAATGGAGTCGCTTTTGGACCGCTTGCGCCGCCATGAGCTTCAGCCGAACGCTGCAATGGTTGATGTGTTGCTGGAGTCTGCAGACGCGTCTAGAAGCTTGCTCGCACGACATCAGGCTGGTGGTGAAGGGGATGCGCTCCCTACCGGGGATTTGGTACGCCGTATCAGTGAACTCGCTGCGGGTGGTGTGGCTGTCGCAGCCCCCATTAAGCCTACTCCGCCCCAGGCGGCGGCTCCTGCACCTCAAAAGCCGGTGCTAAAGGCCACTGGCGTTCGAGCGCTGCAGATCAGTATCGGACCTTTGGAGCGACCAGAGCAAGCAGATGCAATCCAAGAGTTGTTTAGAGACATCCCCGGTCTCGGTACTATCAAGGTGGCATCTAGCGAGAAACTTGGGGTGCGTGTTTTTAACGTGGAAACAGTTTCCACTGACGACGATTTACTGGATTTGTTTGCCTTCCACGTGGCGCGGGACAAGGTGCAAATCGTGGAGCAAACAAGCGATCATGCCGTAGTGCCTGCAGTTGCAACTGATCACGTTGGTTTTGGATTTTTTGATGGATCTCCAGGGGCTCCGCATGAAGTTGCTGCTCAGGATATCGTTTCTGCCCCCGTTGCTGAGCCTGTTGTGGCGGCCAAGTCCATGCCGGGGAAGGCAGCCCCGGTAGTGGCGGCGGC
>NZ_JAXHOL010000015.1:0-7319 GCF_034519335.1 Rhodoferax sp. | reverse complement strand
AACGCTTACCGTGAATACCTGCTCGCCTGTGACCCTACTGCTCCGCCTCACCACTCTCTTTTTGATAGCTGTTTGCGCAATATCCACGGGCTTTGCAGCCCAAAAGACTTCAAAAAATAAAACTCGCTCCAATACAAGCGCAACAACGCCGGGCCCGCTCTACAGCACCCGCCCCGAGGTCATGCAACTGGCCGACGACCTGGCTCAGCGCCGCAACCTGGACCCGGCTTGGGTGCGCCACTCAATTGGCCAAGCCCGGCTAGTACCCGCCATTCAGCGCGCCAGCACCCCCCCGCTGTGGGTACCCCCAAGAACTGGGCGGTGTACCGCAGCCGTTTTATTGATCCCATCCGCATCAAAGCCGGGGTGCAGTTCTGGCAAGACCACCGCGCCACGCTGGAGCGTGCCGAACGCGAAACCGGCGTGCCTGCCCAAATCATCGTGGGCATCATCGGCGTGGAAACCATCTACGGCCAGCAAACGGGCAATTACCGCGTTATCGATGCTTTGAGCACACTGGCGTTTGACTTTCCGAGTGCCCACCCGCGTGCAGGCGATCGGGCCAAGTTTTTCCTCAACGAGCTAGAGGCTTTTCTCAGCCTCACGGCCCGCACCAACACCGACCCACTGGCCCTCAAAGGCAGCTATGCCGGTGCCATGGGCCTGCCACAGTTCATGCCGTCAAGCTGGGCCAAGTACGCGGTGGACTTTGATGGCGACAGCCGGGTTGACCTGTTCCACAGCGCGGCCGATGTGATTGGCTCGGTGGCCAATTACTTTGTGGCCTTCAAATGGCAAGCCGGTCTGGCCACGCACTACCCGGTGCAGTTCGACCTGGCGCGACTGGACCGCACCACCCTGCTGGCCCCCGACATCCTGCCCACCTTCAGCGCCCAAACCATGCAAGACAAAGGCGTGCTGCTGGACACGGCCGCGGCCGCACACCCCGGCAAGCTGGCGCTGGTAGAGCTGCAGAACGGTGCTGACGCGCCGCTCTACATTGCCGGCACCGACAACTTCTACGCAATCACCCGCTACAACTGGAGCAGCTACTACGCCCTCGCGGTGATAGAACTGGGGCAAGAAGTGGCAGCGGCCTTGCCACCTTTGGGCAGCATGCCAAAATAAACCATGCCCATACCCGCCGACACTGCCCTGGACAACACGGACGAACACTCCACGACCGCGCTGTACCGTGCGGCAGTGGGTGAGGTCAACAGTGCGTATTACCTGCCATTGTTTGCGCGCTTTGAAGCTGCCGACCGTGCGGGCCTGAGCTGGAACGGCGCGGCCGCACTCTACACCCTCAACTGGCTAGCGTTTCGCCACCTCTGGCACGCCGCGCTGGTGTATGCGGGCGTGTTGGTAGGAATGGCACTCGGCATCTTTGGCATCGGGCGCCTGGTATTCCAGTTTTCGGACACCACCCAGTGGGGCCTGGCCGGCGGCCTGGTGCTGCTGTCTGTGTTGTTGCCAGGCTTGGGCGGCAATGCCGTGCTGCATGCTGCCACCCGCAAACGCATGGAAGCTGCACTCAAAGCCACCCATACCGTAGCAGAAGCCTGCGCGCTGCTGAGCCGCAAGGCGCCCACCCGCAAAAGCCTGATCGCCCAAATGGTGGCCAACGCCCTGGGGCTGGCCTTGCTGGCCTATGCCTGGCTGCAATTCGAAGGTTGGACACCGGTTACTGCAACACCACCCGTGGCAGCTGACGCCCGCAATGTGGCGGTGGGCCGCACGATCGATGTATCAGTACCGCAAGCTCCTGCGCCGGCCGCCTCGGCTCCCGCTATGGCAACGTCGGCCCCCGCCACGGCGGCTTCTGCACCTGCGACCGAATCAGCAGCTGTTGCCCAGCGCGCCGTATCCGCAGCGGCCGTGCTGCCGGCACCCCAAGCAGCGGTCCCCTCCAGTGCCCCCGTTGTGGCACGCGCGGCCAGCGCTGCGGCAGCGCCAGCATCTGCAGCCGCCAAGCCCACACCCGCATCACCAGCCACGAAGCCCGCCGCGCCCGCAACAGCCCCCGCCGCGCGTGCCAGCAGCTCGGCGCCGGCCAAGATCATTATTCTGTCCAAACCGGTAGCGGCCGAATCCGCCGCAATTCGGGCCAGCGGGGCCACCAGCGCCCCAGCCACACCCGCAGCGCTGGCGCAGATGTATGTGGTGAATGTGGGCTTGTTCGCCCAAGAGAACAATGCGCGCAACGCACTGACCCAGCTGACGGATGCGGAGCTTCCTGCCAGCACCCAAAGTGTCAGGACCAACCAGGGCACGCGCATCCGCGTGCGTGTCGGCCCCTTCGATACCTTGGCAGAGGCCGACCGCGCGGCGGACAAAATTCGCACCATGGGACTGGATGCCCAGGTAGCGCCGCAGTAGCGGCAAGCGCTTTCGCTAAAAGCCGGCGGGGCCGTCAAACTGGGCGTGCAAAGCGTCCAGCCAATGGTCAATCTCCGCCTCGCTCACGTGCAGATGTGCCAGACAAGCGGCACCATGTTGGTCCCACTCCACATGCTCGGTTTGGCCCTCGTGCAGTGCCACCAGGTGTTCGGCCAACAGCGACATGGCGACCAGCGTGCGCACCTCGGCAGGAATGTTGTCGTCCCGCAGCACCGTGAAGTCGTGGTGCAAGCGCACTGCAATGGCAACGATGGGTGGCAAGCGCCAGGTTTTGGCCACAATGGCGCCCACCACCGCATGGTCGGTACGATGGGCTTCGTTCTCGACCTGGGTAAAGGTGCGCTCTTTGTCGTGCATGGCCCGGGCCAGCGTGGCCTCATACCCGGGCAGGCCTTGCAGCATGATGGGCAAGCCCACATGGCAAAACAAGCCGCAGGTGTGGGCAATGTCGGCGTTGATGCCATACATCTGGCGCGCGATGTAGCCCATGGCGTACGCACGGCGGGTAGAGGTTTCCCAGAAATGCTCCAGCAGGGGCGACTTCACCGTGATGGTTTCGCGCAGCAAGAACCCCGTGAGGATGGAGACGGTTTGCGCCATGCCCAGCAAAGCCACGGCCTCGGCCACCGTGGAAGCGGCGCGGGAGCGCGCATAGATGGGGCTGTTGGCCACCCGGATCAGCGCCGCGGCCATGGCTACATCGCGTGATGCAATTTTGGCAATGGTGGCCGGCTCCGGGTCTTCGCGATTGAACTCCACACGCAGGTCCGTCAACAAAGCCGGACAGGGCTGGATCACGATCTCTCGCAACGGTCCTGCGGACTTGGCGGTTTCAATTTCACGGTCGATATCCGCTACGCGCATGCTGTCTCCTCGTTGCAGACATTATGCTGAAAACCGGGGTCTGCGCGGCAGAATCCGGCCTGTTTTCAGACCGCGTAAACCCTGTACCCAATGCCTCAGGTGACCGGCACCAGATACTCGCGGCTGATATGGGCACCCAAGTCATTCACGCGGTCCAAAAACTGTGTAAGGTAGGCGTGCAGGCCCGTAGCCAGGATTTCGTCGATACGACCAAACTGCAACTCGGCGCGCAGCTTGCCGGCACGGCGCAGGGTCTCGCTACCGGGGTCGCTGGCGACCAGGCGCAGGTTGTTCACCACTTCGTTGAGACTGGCGTGCAGCGAACGCGGCATGTCGGGCTTCAAAATGAGCAGTTCGGCCACGCGCTCAGGCTTGATCACGTCACGGTAGACCTTGCGGTAAACCTCGAAGCCCGAGACGCTGCGCAGGATCGCGCTCCAATGGTAGAAGTCGTACTCTTGGTCCTTCTCGCTGGCGGCACCAAAAAAGTCACTTTGTACCGCGTGGAACTTCACATCCACCAAGCGCGCAGTGTTGTCAGCGCGCTCCAGGAAGGTACCCATGCGCATGAAGTACAGCGCTTCGTCCATCAGCATGGTGCCCACGGTGACGCCGCGCGACAGGTGCGAGCGAAACTTCACCCACTCAAAAAACTGGGCCGGATCTTTTTCGAACTCGCCCGTCTTGATCATGCGTTTGACTTCGAGCCAGGTGGTGTTTTGGGTTTCCCACACTTCGGTGGTCAGCGCGCCGCGCACCGCACGTGCGTTCTCGCGGGCTGCGCTCAGGCAGGACATGATGCTTGATGGATTGCTCTCGTCCTTCACCATGAAGTCCATCACCTCGCGCGCCTGGATCTCGCCATGGCGCTCCTGGTAGGTGTAGAGCAACTCACTGATGGACAACAAACCCTGCCAACCCAGTTGGGCCACGGCTTCGGTTTGGGGCAATAGCGAGGTCTGGTAGTTCACGTCCAGCATACGCGCGGTGTTCTCGGCCCGCTCGGTGTAGCGGGACATCCAGAACAGGTGGTCAGCGGTTCTTGACAGCATACAAATTTCTCCGCAATTCGCTTATTGTTTTTGGGTTTGGCTCGGAATGGCAGCGGTGCTGGCAACAGCAGGCGCATCGTCTTCCAGAATCCAGGTGTCCTTGGTGCCGCCGCCCTGGCTGCTGTTGACCACCAGCGAGCCGTCTTTGAGCGCCACACGCGTCAGGCCACCGGGCACCATCTGCACCGTCTTACCGCTGAGCACATAGGGCCGCAAGTCGATGTGGCGCGGCGCAATGCCGCTTTCCACAAAGGTGGGGCAGCTGGACAAACTCAGCGTAGGCTGGGCAATGTAACCACTGGGGTTGGCTTCCACCGCTTTGCGGAAGTCTTCGATCTCGGCCTTGGTGGCCGCAGGGCCCACCAGCATGCCGTAGCCGCCGGCACCGTGCACCTCTTTCACCACCAGGTCTTTCAGGTTCGCCAGCGTGTAGGCCAGGTCATCCTTGTTGCGGCACATGTAGGTGGGCACGTTGTTCAGAATGGGCTTCTCGCCCAGGTAGAACTCGATCATCTTGGGCACGTAAGGGTAGATGGACTTGTCGTCCGCAATGCCGGTGCCTACGGCGTTGCAGATGGTCACGTTGCCGGCCTTGTAGGCGCCCAGCAGGCCCGCACAGCCCAGCGTGGAATTGGGGCGGAACACCAGCGGATCCAGGAAGTCGTCGTCCACCCGGCGGTAGATCACATCGACCCGGCGGGGGCCGCGCGTGGTGCGCATGTAAACAAAGTTGTCTTTGACGAACAGGTCTTGCCCCTCGACCAGCTCCACACCCATTTGCTGCGCCAAAAAGGCGTGCTCGAAATACGCGCTGTTGTACATGCCGGGTGTGAGCACCACCACCGTGGGCTCGGCCGTGGTGGCCGGGCTGCTGGCGCGCAGGGTTTCCAACAGCAGGTCGGGGTAGTGCGCAATGGGCGCCACGCGGTGCGCGCTGAACAGGTCGGGGAACAGCCGCATCATCATCTTGCGGTCTTCCAGCATGTAGCTCACGCCGCTGGGCACGCGCAGGTTGTCTTCCAGCACGTAGTACTCGCCGTTGCCCTTGGCGTCCGGTGCCCGCACGATGTCGATGCCACTGATCTGCGAGTAAATGCCATTGGGCACGTCCACGCCCACCATCTCGGGCCGGTACTGGGCGTTGCCCTCAATCTGCTCACGCGGCACGATGCCGGCCTTCAGAATCTCTTGGTCGTGGTAGATATCGTGGATGAAGCGGTTGAGAGCGGTGACGCGCTGCGTCAGACCCTTTTCCATGCTGGTCCACTCGTGGGCCGGAATGATGCGCGGAATCAGGTCAAACGGAATCAGGCGCTCCGTGCCGGAGCCGTCCTCGTCCTTTTCGCCGTAGACGGCAAAGGTGATGCCCACACGGCGGAAGATCATTTCCGCTTCTTCACGGCGTTTGGCCATCATGTCGCCAGGTTGGCGCGCCAGCCATTCGTCATAAATCTTGTAGTGGTCTCGTATCTGCTTGCCCTGAGTGAAAAACTCGTAGGGAAGCTGGGTGTACATCTCGTCGAATTTCCGCATAAAAGACCTCTCTGATCGCTCCGTATGCAAGCTTTGGGCCACAACCCTCATCACCCGCGCATGCACCACTATGGCACAAGATGGTGCCAGTACCGGCGATCGCTTTCCCGTGTGCACGCCACATTTTGGGGCTGCTCCGAGCGCCAACGCATGGCACCACATTGGGGCGACAACACCAAATTGATGCGCGCCTGCGTGTACCGGTCTACCACCATCGGCGCAGGGTGTCCAAAGCGATTGCGGTAACCGGCCTGCACCAGCGCCCACTGCGGCGCTACGGCCTGCAGAAACTCAGGCGTGCTCGAGGTCTTGCTGCCATGGTGCGGCACCAGCAGCACCGCCGCACGCAAGTGGTCGGTGCCCTGCCAGGCCTGCACCAAGCGCGCCTCCTGCGCGGCCTCAATATCTCCCACCAGCAGCGCACTCTGCACCCCGGTGCCAATGCGCAAAACACACGACAGGGCATTGGGCTTGGTGGCCATCGCGTAGTCCGCCGCTTGCGGATGCAACACTTCAAACGGCACGCCATCCCACACCCAGCGCTGGCCAGCCTCGCAGCGCTGCGCGGTGCGCAGCTGCTGCAAGGGGTGATTGGGCTCAATGGAGCTCAGCAAGGCGGCCTGCGGTTGCAGGGCCAATACGGCGGCTGCGCCGCCCACGTGGTCGGTGTCGCGGTGGCTCAGCACCACCGTGTCCAGGCGCACGTCCAACGCTTTGAGCAGGGGTACCAACACCCGGTGGCCGGCATCGCTCTCCAGGCTGTAGCGCGGCCCCGCGTCAAACAGCAGCGCATGCTGCGCGGTGCGCACCAGCACGGCATTGCCCTGCCCCACATCGGCCGCCAACAGCTCAAACTCACCGGGCGCTGGCAACGCGGGGCGCCACAACAGCAAGGGCACCAGCAGCGGCAGCCCCAAGGCGCGCAAATGCCAGGGCACAGGAAGCGCGCACAACAGCCCACCCACCACCGCTAACAGCCCCCAGCCCAGCGCAGGCAAGGGCCAGCTGAACGTAGCGCCGGGCCAATTGGCCAGCGCACTCAACCACCACCACAGCACATCGGTGGCCTGTGCAGCCAGCCCCCAAACGGCTGGCACCAGCACCCCCAGCAGCGCCAACGGCGTAAGCAACAAGGTGACCCAGGGAATAGCCAAAAGATTGGCCACCAGGCCCACGATCGACAGCTGGCCGAACAACAAAAGACCCAAAGGCGCCAGCGCCAAGGAGATGACCCACTGCTCTCGCAGCAGATGCCATATTTTTAAGAAAAATCGGCCTCCAACGCTGATGGAATATGCGCGAGCAGCTCCTGAATCTGTAGCAAACAACACCCCCACTGCCACAAAACTGAGCCAGAAACCCGGCTGCAGCAGCGCCCATGGGTCCAGCGCCACCACCGCGGCGCAGGCCAGCATCCACACCAGCGGCCAGGGCCAGCGCGCACCGGCCAGGCGCAGCACGGTGATGGTG
>NZ_JAXHOL010000024.1:0-122686 GCF_034519335.1 Rhodoferax sp. | reverse complement strand
ATTTACATTCAATATTCGCGATTCTCGAATATTGAATGTAAATGCAGCTCAAACCCCAAGACTTCCTCGTTGCGCTCAAGCTGGTGGCTTGGGGTGAGCAGCGCTGGACGTATGCGCGGTTGGCGCAGGAATTGGGCATCAGCGTGTCCGAGGCGCACGCCTGCATCAAGCGCGGGTTGCAGGCAGGATTGCTGCTGCCGAACCGGTTGTCTCCGCCCGATGCGGCGACAGCCGGAGGTGCGCTGAGCGCGCAAGAGCCCATGGGCATTTACAGAGTTACGCGCAAGCGGGTACGCCGCGCTGCTGAGCCAGAGAGTGAGGTGGGCGCTGACAACGTGGTGCGGCCGCATGCACACAACCTGGCCGAGTTCGCACTCCATGGCGCCAAGTACGCCTTCCCGGCGGAAAAGCTACCGCTGGCTGTGGGCGTGCCAACCAGTCACAGCGCGCCGGCCTTCGCAGGCGTGTTTGCGCCCGGCAGTACGGACTTTGTGTGGCCGCATCCCAATGGCTCGGTGCGTGGTGTGGGTGTCGAGCCGTTGCACCCTTCCGTGCCCTTTGCTGCCATGCAGGATGCCAAGTTGTACGAAATGCTCGCCTTGTTTGATGCCCTTCGTGTAGGCAAGGCCCGTGAACGCGGGATGGCGCTGGATCGGCTGCAAGCGTTGATTGACCCGGATGCGCCCCAATCCGCCAAGGGGGCGCAGCATGGCTAACCCGAACCTGGCGTTGCTGCTGGGGATGGCGCAGGCTATGGGGCCGCTGTGCGATCAGGTGGTCTTTGTGGGTGGCTGTGCCACAGGGCTATTGCTGGATGACGCCGGCCTGATGGATGTGCGCCCCACGGAGGACGTGGACGCCATTGTGGAAGTAGCGTCGCTGGCAGGGTACCACCGGCTGGCAGAGCAGTTGATGCAGCGCGGCTTCAAACAGACTATGGCTGACAACACGCCGCCCTTTCGCTGGTTCTGGAACCGTATGCAGTTGGACTTGGTGCCGGTGAATGACAAGGTGCTGGGCTTTGCCAACCCCTGGTACCGCGTGGGCTACACAGATGCCGTACAGGCCGAACTGGCGCCGGGGCAGCGCGTGCGGCATCTTTCCGCGCCGCACTTTCTGGCGACCAAGTTCGAGGCCTTCAAGGATCGCGGGCAAAATGACGTGTACCTGAGCCACGATCTGGAAGACATCATGACGGTGGTGGAGGGCCGCTCCACGCTGGTGCATGAAGTGGCTGGCGCGCACGATTCCGTTCGCCAGCACGTAGGCCAGGCTGTGGCCGGGTTGCTGAAAATGCCTGCCTTTCACAATGCGCTGCCCGGTTTGCTAAGCAACCCGGAGCGGGAGCAAACCGTCAAGATGCGCCTCACCCGGATGGCCGCTGAATTCACACCTAACCCCAGTTAACCCACACATTCGCAACCCATGTCCACTTTTGAAATCGAAGGCGGAGTCCCCCTGCGGGGCACCATCCGCGCCTCTGGCAACAAGAACGCCATCCTGCCCATGATTGCGGCCTGCATCCTGACCGACCAGGAGGTGGTGCTGGACAACGTGCCCGACATTATCGACGTGCGCCACATGCTGGACGTGATCGTCGAGATCGGCGGCAAGGTGGAGCGCAGCGGGGAGCGCGTGAGCATCCATGTGGCCAGCGTGCGCACCAACGAGATTGGCCAGGCCCTGTGCAACAAGGTGCGCACCTCCATCCTCTGCGTGGCCGGCCTGCTGCACCGCACCGGCAAAGCGCGCCTCTACCCGCCCGGTGGCGACGTGATTGGCCGCCGCCGCTTGGACACGCATTTCTACGGCCTGATGAAGCTGGGCGCCAAGGTGTCCATCGACGCGACCTATGACTTTGAGGTACCCGGCGCGCTGACCGGCTCCGAGCTGTTCTTTGATGAACCTTCCGTCACTGGCACCGAGCACATCCTCATGGCCGCCGCCGTGAGCCGTTGCCACACCCTGATCCGCAACGCCGCCTGCGAGCCGCACGTGCAAGACCTGGCGCACCTGCTCAACGCCATGGGCGCCAAGATCACCGGCATTGGCACCAACCAGCTCAGCGTGGAGGGCGTGCCTTCCTTGGGCGGCGCGCACTACAGCGTGTGCCACGACCATATCGAAGCTGCGTCCTACCTGGCGCTGGCCGCCGCTACCGGCGGCGAAATCACCGTGGAGGGGACCGACAAGCACGCCTACGGCATGTGCCACCGCGTGTTTGAAACGCTGGGCGTAAAGATTGAGCTGCACGACAAGCACATCCACCTGCCCGCCAACCAGAGCCTGCGTGTGACGCGCGATTTCGACGGCGCCATGCCCGTGATTGGTGACGGCCCTTGGCCCCAGTTCGCCACCGACCAGATGAGCTGCATGATCACGCTTGCCACGCAGGTGGAAGGTAATGTGCTGTTCTTCGAGAAGATGTTTGAGTCGCGCCTGTACTTTGTGGACAAGCTCATCGCCATGGGCGCGGCCGCCGTGGTGTGCGACCCGCACCGTGTGGTGATCAGCGGGCGGAGCAAGCTGCGCGGCACCACGCTGCCTTCGCCCGACATCCGGGCCGGCATGGCGCTGCTGGGCGCGGCGCTGTGCGCCAGCGGCAAGTCCACCCTGCAAAATGCCAACATGATCCAGCGCGGCTACGAGAAGCTGGACCAGAAGCTGCTGGCGCTGGGCGCCCGCATTACGCAGAAGGCCTGAGATTGCTATATAAAGAGTAGCTGCTTGCGCATATTCCATAAGGGCTAGAGCCCTATTTGATGCCTAAAAGAGGCCTGAGCCATGAAAACCTTCTATAACCACCTGCACGCCCAGCACCAGGGCAAGGTCGAGATGTTCCGCGGCGCACTGGTGCCGTGCTTTGAAGTGCCCGCCCGCGCCGACCATGTGCTGGCCGAGCTGCAGCGACGCCAGCTGGGCACGGTGCAGGAGCCACAGGCCTTTGACGACAGCGCGCTCACCGCCATCCACAGTCCGCGCTACCTCAACTTCCTGGCCACGGCCTGGGACCAGTGGGTGGCGCTGGACCCGGCCAACGCGGACAAGGACATCCTGCCCTCGGTCTGGCCCACGCGCACCTTCCGCACCGACATCGAGCCCGACAACTTTGCGGCCAAGGTGGGGCTGTACTCCTATGACGCGGGTTCGCCCTTTACCCGCGGCACCTGGGTGGCCGCGCGTGCGGGCGCCCACTGCGCGCTCAGCGCGGCGCAGGCGCTGCTGAATGGTGACAAGGCGTCCTTCGCACTGAGCCGCCCGCCGGGCCACCACGCCGGCGCAGATTTCTTTGGCGGCTACTGCTTCCTCAACAACGCCGCGCTGGCCGCGCAGCACCTGCGCAATGCGGGCCTGAAGAAGGTGGCGGTGTTGGACGTGGACTACCACCATGGCAACGGCACGCAAGCCATCTTTTACGACCGCCCTGATGTGTTCTTTGCCAGCATCCACGGCGATCCGCGCACCGAGTACCCCTTCTACCTGGGCCATGCCGATGAAAAAGGGCAGGGTGCGGGGCTGGGCACCAACCTCAACCTGCCGCTGCCGCGTGGCACTGACTACGCCACCTGGGCGCAGGCGCTGGACACAGCCTTGGCCGCCATCCAGGCCTTCGGTGCCGACGCATTGGTGGTGTCACTGGGCATGGACACCTTCGAGGGCGACCCGATTTCTGGCTTCACCCTGAAGAGCGATGACTACCTGCGCGTGGGCGAGCGTCTGCAGAAGGCGGGCCTGCCCACGGCCTTCATCTTTGAGGGCGGCTATGCGGTGGAAGAGGTCGGCATCAACGCTGTGAATGTGCTGCAGGCTTTTACACGCGCTTAACAAGTTCTCGCGCGCCGGGTCCTTCCGGTGCGGCTAAGCTCCCGCCCCATGATCCAAATTTCTCACTTGCTGGCGCACTGTTGCGCTTCCCCCCGCCGCTACCTTGTGGCGGGCTTGTTGGGCGCCATGCTGGCGGGCACAGGCTTGCCCGCATGGGCCGACTCCGACGATGGCTACACCGAGCGACTGGTGGCAGAGTTCGCCCCCTGGGTAGGCAGTCCGCAGGACGCAGAGACCCTGGCGCAAAGCCTGCGCAGCGGCCAGCCCGCCGGAAGCGGTGCCGCCAGTGTGGTGCCTGCCACAGGGGCGTTGGGGTATGGCGAGGCACGGCTCGCCCTCAAGCTGGCCCAAGGCACCTTGGCACAAGAGGGCATCACCCAGCCCAGCGACGCACAAATCCACGCGGCCTTGCATGGCGGCACACTGGATACGGCCAATGGCCCCAAACAGTTGCCTGGCGTGTTGCCGCAGCGTGCACAGGGGCTGAGCTGGGGCGCTATGGCTCAAAGTGCCGGCGTGTCGGTGGAAGACCTGATTCCACCACGCTCCGCCGCGCCCAAGAAGGCGCCCGCAACCAAAGCGAGCAAAGCCAAAAAGAAAGCAGGCGCCAAACCCGTTGCCAAAGCGGCTGGCAAAAAGTCGGCGAAGACCGCCCCCAAAAAGACCGGTAAGTAATTAGCCCGGCGCGCCGTGGTTTAGGGCCTGCCGCTGCGCCGGGTGCGCAGCAGGGCCACCAGGCCTGTTGCTGCCACCGCAATCAGCACCAGTGGAAAGCCGGCCAAGGGTGACCACTCGATCAGCGCGCCTGACATGGCCGAAGCCACCAGCCCGCCCAGCGTGTAGTTCAGCACCAGCACCGCGGTGCTGTTAACCAGCGTGATGCCCTGCTCGCGCGCGCCGATGTCCGTCATGCTCAGGGTGTAGAGGCTGCTGCCTGCAGCCCCCAGCACAAACACAATGGGCCATGCCAGCCACTGTGCTTGGGCGACCAAGAGCAGTCCGCACGCGGCCAACAGTGCGATGGCCACACACAACGCCATGAGGGTGCGCCGCCCCCGGACCTTGTCGGTAAAACGGTCCGCCACCATGCCCACGGGAATGGCAATTAAGGTGCTGCCCAGGCCACTGACCGAAATCAGCAGTGCCGCTGCGGCTGCCCCCAGGCCAATGGCCAGGCCATACAGCGGAAGGATGGAGGCCAGCCCCAGCTCAAAAAAGCCGCCAATAAACCCGGCCAGCATGATGACGGGGTGGCTGCGCACGGCCAGCCACAGGCCACGCAGGCCCACCGGTGCTTGGGCCGATTCAGCATGCGGTGGCACCACCGGGATCAGCGCCGTCCATGCCAGGCCGACGCCGAGCAGGGCAATGACCCATCCCAGCGCGGCGTGCCCTTCCGGCCCGACCCAGGCCAGCAGCGTGGGGCCGATGATGAAGGTGGCGCCCACCATGGTGGCGTAGATGCCGATGTAGCGGCCCAGCCGGTCCGAAGGCGAGAACTCGGCAATAAAGGCCTCGGCCAGCACCCAGCGCAGGCCGCCTGCCACGCCAGCCAGCAGCTCCAGGGCAAACCACAGCCAGAGCGCGTCGGTGGTTAAAAATCCAATCGCGGCCAGCAGCGGCGCGCCTGACGCAAACCACATGGTGCGCCGCTGGCCCCAGCGCCGGGTGAGCGCGGAGGCAAACGGGGTGACGATAAAAATACCCAGCCAGGTGGTGGCGGCAAACAGACCCGCCACGGAGGTCGATACCTCGCGCTGCGTCAGCAGCACCAGCATCAGCGGCGAGAGCATGAACACGCCTGAGAGCTGGAACAGCGTGGACCCAAAGACCGCCAGCAGCCCCATAGGGCGCGCCGGGGCCGTTGCGCCGTGGAGCACCCACACTCATGCGCCACGCGCTCGCAGAATGGCCTGCGCCACTTCGGCAAAGCCAGCGCCGCGTTCAGCCTGTGCCACATAGCGCGGCAGATGGCTAAGCTGCGGGGCAAAGTGCGCGATGTTGGCCACGCCCACGCTGTGCGTGAAGTGTTCAAACATGGCCTGGTCGTTGCCCGAGTCGCCTACAAACACCCAGCGGTCCCGCTCGGCCGGCAGGTCGCACCCCAGCAGTTCGCGCGCAATCCAGCAGGCGCCCTGCCATTTGTTGAAGTTGCCAAAGCAGCCATGGATGTGGATGCTGCTCACCGTGGTTTGCATTCCATGGCTTTGCAGCAGGTCCAACACGCGTTGCATCGTCTCGGGCGCATGCCGGGCGAATTCCGCATAGTCAAACGCGAGGTCCGTCTCGCGTCCCGCGCTGTCGCGGCTGAGTTGCACGCCAGGAACCTCAGCCATCACCTGGGCCGCAATGGCCTGCATGCGGGCTTGGTTGGCGGTGCGTGTTGCGACATCTTGTTGATACAGTTTTGATAGCTGCTCACGCATATTTGACCGGGGCTGCAGGCCTTTTTGGCTTGTATTTGTGCCGGCTGTACCGTGCACAAAGGCCACCGCACCGTTCTCCGCAACCATGGCGTCCACCGGCCAGGCGGCACCGTGGGCGCCGGCCATAAACGGCTCGCACCAGCCAATGGGCCGCCCCGTGATGGGGATGACGTAGAGGCCTGCGGCCTTGAGGTCCGCCAGCGCCTGCAGCGCGTCCGCGGTGATGGCGCCCGCGGTGGTCAGGGTGTCGTCAATGTCGGTGAATACACCCACCACTTTGCGGCGGTCGACTTCGGGCCAGTGGGTCAGGGCTTGCATGCGGTTCGGTATGCTGTGGTGGTTGTGCGCCAAGGCGCGAAGGTATGGGAGGTGCTGATGTTGCGTGGTTTGATCATGGGCATGTCATTGTGGCTGCTGGCTTGGAGCGCTGTGGCGCAGACGCGCGGCGACCCATCTTTCACCTGCCAGCGCGCTGCCACCAAGATCGACAGCCTCATCGAAGACTGGCACGCCATGGTGCTCGAGTTCCATGCCGAGGCCCAAAACCCTTCGGTGCTGCAGATGTGGGCCGAGCACCGCAAGGGCAGGCTGAAAACCAATTTTCAAAAGCACTGCAAGCGCCAGTGGAATACCCATCAGGCCATCTTCACATGCTTCAGCGGCTCCGTCAGCGAGATGGGTTTGGCGCTGTGCCGACAGGCCGACACCAACCCCAACGACTGGCAGTACAAGCCCTAGCCGGGGAAACTCAAGCCAGGGCCTGATGGCCGGTCAGCCAGCGCTTTGCAGCGCCAGACCCGCATGCTCACGCAGCGGGTGGAAGTGGATCTTGGGGAAGCGCTCCTGCGCCAGTCGCACGTCATAGGGGCTGGTGCACAGGTAAGCCAGGGTGTCGGCGGCGTCCTTGGCCATACGCTGAGGGTAGGCGTAGACAAACTCTTGCAGCTCTTTGGGGGTGTCGGCGGTGATCCAGCGGGCGCCTGTGTACTGGCTGCCTTCCAGGCGAATATCGGCGTCGTACTCTGCCTTCAGGCGGTGCTGCACCACTTCAAATTGCAGTTGGCCCACTGCGCCCAGTAGCATGTTGCCGCCCATCTCGGGTTTGAAGACCTGGATGGCGCCTTCCTCGCCCAACTGGGCCAAGCCTTGTTGCAGTTGCTTGGTGCGCAGCGGGTTTTTCAGCACCACGGTCATGAACATTTCGGGCGCAAAGAAGGGCAGGCCGGTGTACATGAGGTTGACGCTGCCGTCGGTGATGGTGTCACCCAGCTGCACGCCACCGTGGGTGGTAAAGCCCACGATGTCGCCCGCATACGCCTCTTCCACCGCCTCCCGGCGCTGGCTCATGAAGGTCACCACGCTGGTGGGGCGCAGCTCTTTGGAGGTGCGCATCACCTTGAGCTTCATGCCCGGCGTGTACTTGCCGCTGGCCATGCGTACAAAGGCAATGCGGTCGCGGTGGTTGGCGTCCATGTTCGCCTGCACCTTGAACACCACACCGCTGAAGGCCTCGTCTTCAGGTTGCACTTCGCGCACTACGGGCTGGCGGTTCACCAGCGTGGTGCTGGTGCGGCTTTGTGGGCTGGGTGCCAGGTCCACCAGCGCGTCCAGCACTTCCATCACGCCAAAGTTGTTCACGCCGGAGCCAAAGAACACCGGCGTTTGTTTGCCAGCCAAAAAGGCGTCCAGGTCCCAGGCGGGGGAGGCGCCGGTGGCCAGTTCCATGCTTTCCATGGCCGTGGCCCATTCGTGGCCAAAGCGCTTTTCCAGCGCCGAGGCATTGGACAAGGGCACGGTGTCAAAGTCTTGGGGGCGGCGTTCGCTGCCGCTCTCGAACACGGTCATGGCCTGCGTGCGCAAATTAATGATGCCGCCAAACAACTTGCCCTGGCCCACGGGCCAGGTCATGGGCACGCAGGGCATGCCCAGCTCGCGCTCGATTTCGTCCAGGATGTCCAAGGGCTCACGCACTTCGCGGTCCATCTTGTTGACGAAGGTGATGATGGGCGTATCGCGCTGGCGGCAGACCTCGATCAGGCGGCGCGTCTGGGCTTCCACACCGTTAGCCGCGTCGATCACCATCAGCGCCGAGTCCACAGCGGTCAGCACGCGGTAGGTGTCTTCCGAAAAGTCTTTGTGGCCGGGGGTGTCCAGCAGGTTCACCACGTGGTCGCGGTAGGCCATTTGCATCACACTGGAAGCTACCGAGATGCCACGCTGCTTTTCAATTTCCATCCAGTCTGACGTCGCGTGGCGGCTGGCCTTGCGTGCCTTGACCGAGCCGGCGATCTGGATCGCGCCCGAGAACAGCAGCAGTTTTTCGGTCAACGTGGTTTTACCGGCGTCCGGGTGGGAAATGATGGCGAACGTGCGGCGACGGCGCGTCTCGGCGAGAAAAGTCATGAAGGGGGAGGGCTGCAAGCAGCGGCTGGGGCAAAGGGGAGGATTTTAGGGCCGACGCGCCATGCCGGGTTCTTGCAAGATGCTCGGGCACTGCGCGTGGCCGTGGGATGATGGGGTGGGTTGCTCTCCAACGGAGGAAACGGGGCATGCGCGTGTCACTGGGGTATATGTTGATTCAGGGGGTGTTGTGGGGGCTCGCCGCCCTTGCCGGCGTGTGCTGCTCGGCACTGGCCTGGCTGGCTTGGACACGGGCGCAGCTGCCATACAGCGAGAACGGTAGCTATCTGGATGGCGATGTGGTCGTGCATGAGCAGGCCGTGGCCGTGTATGCCGTGTTGGCGCTGGGCCTTCTGGGCGCATCCTGCGGGGCGGCTTGGGGCGCTTACTGCTTGCGCCGCAAACGGGCGAGACCGGGGCGCGAGTGAGCCAGCGACGCAGGCATCTACACTCCCGCCATGCAAAAAAGCGGCGGTACCACCAATATCAAGCAACTGGCACACGCCTTGGGCCTGTCCACCTCCACGGTCAGCCGTGCCTTGAATGGCTACACCGATGTGAACGAGCAGACCCGTAAGCGGGTGCAGGACATGGCCTCCACGCTGGGCTACCGCCCGGATGCAGGCGCGCGGCGTTTGGTGCGTGGCAACACCGATGCGGTAGGCATTGTGTATTCCGCGGCGGTAGAGAACCTGGGCAACCCGCAGTTTTTGGACATGGCCGACGGCTTGGGCGAGCGCCTGGAGCGTGACCACCTGGATTTGCTGTTGGCAGTAGCCAAAAACGAGACGGAGCTGGAAATCTACGAGCGCTTGTTTCGGGGCGGGCGGGTGGACGCAGTCATCGTGCCGAACACCCGGGTGCAAGACCCCCGCGTGGACTATCTTCTCGCAAAGGGGTACCCCTTTGTCGGCTATGGTCGCACCGCTGAATGTACTCACTATTCCTGGGTAGATTTCGACAACGACATGGGCAGTCGCCTGGCAGTGGAACATTTGCTGGCGCTGGGCCACACCCGCATTGCGTATGTGCATGCACCGCTGGAGCTGAACTTTGCCTTCCAGCGCCACCGGGGCTTTGTGGCCGCTTTGGCCGCTGCCGGGGTGGACAGCCCTGCGGAGTACTGCATTGGTGGCGTGAACGACCGCCGCAGTGGTTTGCAGGCAGCGGCCAGGGTGCTCGCATTGTTGCCCAAACCCACGGCCGTCTTGGTCGATAACAACCTCGGTGGTGTGGGGCTGATCCGCGGGCTCATCGATGCCGGCCTGCGGGTGGGGCATGACATTTCGGTCGTGGTGCATGGCGACATTCCGCAAGACACACTCCTGACCGGATTGGATGTCACCACTGTCACGCAGCCTACTCCGCAGACCACCGGTATCGCATTGGCCGAGATGGTGATGCAGGTTTTGCGTGCCCCGCAAGATAGCCCCTACCAAGTGCTGCGAGAGCCGGCCTTGCAGCTTGGGAGCAGCACCGGGCCGGCGGTGGCCGGCTGAAGAAATTTCGCTGTGCTTTGTCCCAGCGCACTAGTGTGGCAATCCGCATCGCGCTAAAATCGCCAACTTCCGAGGAGCGTTGCAGCTTGCCCGGTGCCCCCAGCGGCACGGCGAGTGAGGCTCGGAAAACACGGTGCGCCCTGCCCCGTGACCGTCAACGGCGCTCACCCACTGGTTTGTGTGCGGTGAGTTTTGCCTCTCAAAATTCAGCCTGCCAGTGGTTATTCAAATGAACTTTTGGAGTGAACCATGAGCGCTGTATTGAAATTTACCAAGACCCCCAAGGCTGCCCAAGCCAGCAAGCCTGCTGCATCCAAAGTGTTGGCAAAAGTGGTGCAAGCCGTTGCCGAAGACTTCAAGATTGCCGACATTTCTTTGGCTGCTTGGGGCCGCAAAGAGCTGACCATTGCCGAAACCGAAATGCCCGGCCTGATGGCCATCCGCGAAGAATTCGCCAAGAGCCAGCCTCTGAAGGGCGCACGCATCACCGGTTCCCTGCACATGACCATCCAGACCGGCGTGCTGGTCGAAACCCTGCAAGCCCTGGGCGCAGATGTGCGTTGGGCTTCTTGCAACATCTTCTCCACCCAGGATCACGCAGCCGCAGCGTTGGTGGCCAAGGGCACCCCGGTGTTTGCCCACAAGGGTGAGTCGCTGGACGAGTACTGGGATTTCACCCACCGCATTTTCGAGTTCAAGGGCAAAAAGGGCACCGCCGCGGAAGGCCCCAACATGATCTTGGACGACGGTGGTGATGCCACCTTGCTGATGCACCTGGGCGCCCGCGCCGAGAAGGACATCAAGGTGCTGGCCAAGCCCGGCAGCGAAGAAGAGGTGTGCCTGTTCAACGCCATCAAGGCCAAGCTGAAGGTGGACCCCACCTGGTACAGCCGCCGCCTGAAGAACATCATTGGCGTGACCGAAGAAACCACCACCGGCGTGATGCGCCTGGAAGAAATGTCTGCCAAGGGCACGCTGGCGCTGCGCGCCATCAACGTGAACGACTCGGTGACCAAGAGCAAGTTCGACAACCTGTACGGTTGCCGCGAATCCCTGGTGGACGGTATCAAGCGCGCCACTGACGTAATGATCGCCGGCAAGGTGGCCCTGGTGGCTGGCTACGGTGACGTGGGCAAGGGCTCCGCCCAAGCGCTGCGCGCCCTGTCCGCCCAAGTGTGGGTGACCGAGATCGACCCCATCAACGCCCTGCAAGCCGCCATGGAAGGCTACAAGGTAGTGACCATGGAATACGCTGCCGACAAGGCCGACATTTTTGTGACCACCACTGGTAACAAGAACGTCATCACCTACAAGCACATGGACGCGATGAAGGACCAGGCTATCGTCTGCAACATCGGTCACTTCGACAATGAAATCGACGTGGCTTCGCTGTCCAAATGCAAGTGGGAAGAGATCAAGCCGCAAGTTGACCACGTGATCTTCCCCAAGAGCGGCAAGAAGCCCGAAAAGCGCATCATCTTGCTGGCCAAGGGCCGCTTGGTGAACCTGGGTTGCGGCACGGGTCACCCCAGCTTTGTGATGTCGTCCAGCTTTGCGAACCAGACGATCGCCCAGATCGAGCTGTTCACCAAGCCCAAGGAATACAAGGCCGGTAAGGTCTATGTGTTGCCCAAGCACCTGGACGAAAAAGTGGCACGTTTGCACCTGAAGAAAGTCGGCGCCATGCTGACCGAGCTGACCGACGAGCAAGCGGCCTACATTGGCGTGAGCAAGGCCGGTCCGTACAAAAAAGAAACCTACCGCTACTAAGCCAGGGACGCGATGCGCATTGACCAACTGCTGGTACAGCGCGGGCTGGCCAGCACCCGCTCCCAAGCCCAGCGCCTGATCGCCGATGGCGTGCAATGGCGCAAGCTGGAGGTCGCTGGCGAAGTCTGGAAGCGCGTGGCCAAAAATGGCGACGAGGTTCCGGAGGACGCGGTGATTGAGCTGCTGGATGACTCCGAGGCGCGGTATGTGTCTCGGGGCGGCCTGAAGCTGGAGGCCGCGCTCAAGCAGGTGGGCCTGTCGGTGGCGGGCCTGCGTTGTCTGGACGTGGGGCAAAGCACGGGTGGTTTCACCGACTGCCTGTTGCAGGCAGGGGCTCAAGCGGTGGTGGGGGTGGATGTGGGCAGCGCCCAGTTGCACCCCAGCTTGCGCGCAGATCCCCGGGTCCTGTGTGTGGAGAGTGTCAATGCGCGCACCCTGTCTGCTGCAGATTTGATAGCTGCTTACGCAGACAGCACGGGGGCTGAAGGGCCGTTTGACCTTGAAGATGACAGCGAAACTTTTGAAGATTTCGACGGTGCAGAGGGCGAAGGCCCTGACGATGACGAGGCGGCTGAACTGGCCGCCTTGCCGCCCGAATTCGCACCGCCGTTTGATCTCTTGGTGGCAGATCTGTCTTTCATCTCGCAAACGCTGGTGTTGCCCGCCGCTGTGCACTTGCTCAAGGCTGGGGGAGTGCTGTTGACGCTGGTGAAGCCGCAGTTTGAGTTGCAGCCTGGCCAAGTGGGCAAGGGCGGCATCGTCAAAGACCCGGCTATGTACGCCATCGTCGAGCAGCGCTTGCGTGAGGCATGTGCCGAGTTGGACCTGACGGTCACCGCGTGGTTTGACTCGCCCATCGAAGGTGGCGACGGCAACCGCGAATTTTTCATTTGCGCCCGCAAGGCGGGCTGAGCGCAGACCTGGCTTAGGCCAGGGGTTGCGAGACGGAGATGCTGATGTTTGCGAACCACCGAATTCCGCTGAGTCTGGAATTCTTCCCCCCCAAGACGCCCGAGGGGGCAGAAAAGCTGCGCAGTGTGCGCCAGCAGCTCTACACGTTGCAGCCCGAGTTTTGCTCGGTCACTTTTGGTGCGGGCGGTTCCACACAAGAAGGCACGTTCAACGCGGTGCGCGAGATTCTGGCGGAAGGCGTCAGTGCCGCCTCCCACTTCTCCTGCATCGGTGCAACCAAGGCGACGGTGCGTGAGCAACTGGCCACGCTCAAGGCCATGGGCGTGAAGCGTCTGGTGGCATTGCGCGGCGATCTGCCCAGTGGGTATGGCGCAGGTGGTGAGTTTCATTACGCCAGCGACCTGGTGGCATTTATCCGCGCTGAGACAGGGGACGATTTCCATATCGAGGTGGCTGCCTACCCCGAGGTGCATCCCCAGGCCAAATCACCTGCCAGCGACTTGCAGGCTTTTGCAGCCAAGGTCAAGGCTGGGGCTAACTCCGCCATCACCCAGTATTTCTACAACTCTGACGCCTACTTCCGTTTCGTGGAAGAGGTGGACGCCCTGGGGCTGGCGGTGCCGGTGGTGCCGGGCATCATGCCTATCACCAGTTCGACCCAGTTGCTGCGTTTCTCGGATGCCTGCGGTGCCGAGATTCCGCGCTGGATTCGCCTGCGCCTGCAAAGTTATGGCGACGATGTGGCGTCCATCAAAGCTTTTGGGCTGGAGGTGGTGACGGACTTGTGTGAACAACTGCGAGCCGGCGGCGCCCCAGCCTTGCACTTCTACACCATGAACCAGAGCGCGGCTACGCTCGCGTTGTGTGCCAACTTGGGACTGGCCGCCAGCTAGAACCTCAGCCTGTAAGGGCATTCAGTGGGCGGCGATTTCTGCGCGTTTGGCAGTATGAGCCGCCCACTGAATGCCCTTGCAGGCGTCCGAGCGAGAGGGTCAGCCCGCCGAATCCAGCGTAAACGCTGCGTTGCTGTCTTGCCCCAGCAGCTCCACCATTTGCGGCAAGGCGTCTTTGAGCAGGGCCTTCAGTGTGTGGGGTGGGTTGATCAGGAACATGCCGCTGGCGGGTAGGCCAGGACGCACTACTTCGCCTTGCGCGTCCTGTGTCAGCTTGCTCGATTTGACCGTCAGCGTGGCATGCAGCCACGACTTGCCGGCCTTGTTGGCCATGGTTTTCAGGCGTTTGGGCAGGTCATGGGCTTCGGGCCGCGGAATGATGGGGTACCAGACGGCGTAGGTGCCCGTGGCAAAACGTAGCAGGGCGTCGGCAATCATGTCGAGCACGCGGCCATAGTCGTTCTTGACTTCGTAGCTTGGATCGCACAGCACCAAGGCGCGGCGGGACGGTGGCGGCAGGAACTTCTTCAGCCCCTCAAATCCATCTTCGCGCAGGATGGCCACTTGCCGGCCTGCTTCGAGCTGGGCCACGTTCGCCATCAGGGTTTTGGTGTCGGTGGGATGCAGCTCGAACAGCTTGAGCTTGTCGCGCGCTTCTTCCCGCAACAGGCTCTGGATGATGAAGGGCGAGCCCGGGTACACACTCCAGTGCTCGCCGTTGTTGAAGCCGGCCACCATGTCCACATAGTCTTGCAGCGCGGGGGCGAACGGTTGTTTGGGTTTGGTGGCTACCAGCTTCAAAAAGCCTTCTGCCGCTTCTTCACTGGTTTTTGCGTAGTCGCCATCCAGGCGATACAGACCGGCTCCCGCATGTGTATCGAACACATTGAGGGCAGTCTCCTTTTGCGTCATATAGCGCAGGACCGCTAGCAAGACGGTGTGTTTGAGGACGTCGGCATGGTTGCCGGCGTGAAAGGCGTGGCGGTAACTGAACATCCCCTATGATACCCACGCAGGGCACCCACGCCACAGGCGTATTCGTTGGATACAAGGGCCCGCAAGTTCCGCACGGCTTTGCGCCGCGATCTCTACACAGTTACAGAATGCGTGAAAGTACATCCCCGCCCAGTACGTCTGCCGTGTCCCCTTTGGGGCATGTAGATGCATTGCCGCCTGGCGCCATGCTGGGTGAGTTTGAAGTGCAATCGCTTTTGGGCGTGGGTGGATTCGGCATGGTGTACCGCGGATACGACCACACCCTGCACCGCCCCGTAGCCATCAAAGAGTACATGCCCTCGGCTCTGGTCGGGCGTGGCGCCAGTTTGGCGCTCACGGCTCGCTCCACGGCCGATACCCAGCCGTTCCAGACAGGTTTGCAGTCGTTCATGGACGAGGCGCGTCTGCTGGCGAGGTTTGAGCATCCTTCGCTCGTCAAGGTGTACCGGTTTTGGGAGGCCAACAACACGGCCTACATGGCCATGCCGCTCTATGAGGGGATGACGCTCAAAGAAGCCCGTCGCCGCATGAGCGGTCCGCCGCCAGAGGCTTGGTTGCGCCAAGTGCTGTGGTCGGTGCTGGAGGCATTGCGCGTGCTGCATGACAACGCCATGCTGCACCGCGATGTGTCGCCAGACAATATTTTTTTGCAGGATGTGGGGCCGCCTGTTTTGTTGGATCTGGGCGCTGCCCGGCGGGCCATTCTGGATAGCAGCCACAAACACACGGCCATTCTCAAGGTCAATTACGCGCCGATTGAGCAGTACGCCGATGCGCCCGACCTGCGCGAGGGTCCATGGACCGACCTGTATGCGCTGGCGGCGGTGGTGCATGGCTCGGTGTGCAACGAATCCCCGCTACCCGCCACATTTCGGGTAGTGCGTGACCGCATGCCGCCCTTTGCGCAGGTGGCCCAGACTGCGCAGACCCACTTTGGTCAAGCGTATACCCCCGACTTTGTGCGTACGGTGGCCCATGCCTTGGCCATAGAGCCTGACCACCGCCCGCAAAGTGTGGATGCATTTGCCCAGGAAATGCTGCTGCAGCCGCCGTCTGACATGGCGCGGTTTGATTGGCGTGATGCCCTGGGCCCTGGCGTGACCCTGGACACTGACGCCCCACCCGTAAACGCACCCACCACAGCCTTGCTGACCACACAGCCCGCACCACAACCGCGGACCCAATCCTTGGCGGCCAAGCGCCGTCGAGGGGAGGCTCGAGATGTCAAGGCCGCGCGCAGGCCACACGGCAAACGCGATGTAGCAAAGCGCAAAACCCGTGCTCCTGCTACCGCCAATTGGGTATTTGGCGGAGTCTTGGCCTTGGTTGCCTTGTTGCTGCTTGTTAGTGCTTACTTGGCTTTACGCAAGCCTTCTGCGGTGCTGGACTCCCGGCCGCCGGTGCCGGAGGTCAGTGTATTGACGCCGGCCACGGAGGCGACGTCGCCCTTGGCTGCCAGTTCGGCGCCTGCCAGCCCCGCTGTGCAGGCTATCTTGCTGCCGCCCAAGCCCAGCCTGCCCAAACCGCTTCCCTCCACGCCGGAAAAGCCTGCCCCTGCCGGGCCAGGCAAACCTGTCCGATCGGAAGTCCGTCCAGCGGTACCCGCGGCCTCTGCCCCGACGGGGGCGGTTGCGCCGCCGGAGTTGTGTCCTAACGCCAGTATCTGGACGCGCAGCATGTGTGTATACCAAGAGTGTCAGAAACCGGAATACGCTCAGTTGCCGGTGTGTATCGCGGATCGCAAGCGCTGGGAGAGCCAGAACAACAGGGTCACCAGCCCTTGATTGGCGCCGGGTTTGGGTTTTCCTGCATTTTTTGTATAATCGAGGGCTTCGCAGCGCTTTAGTGGCTCCGCGGCGAAGCTTGAACTCCCACCTAAGAGATTCCCATCAGAGGAACGCCGACCGTGGAAAAGAGCCCGACAAACCCTCCTTTAAAGAGAAATCTCATGTCTACTTTCAGCGCAAAACCCGCTGAGGTCGTGCACGAGTGGTTTGTGATTGACGCGACCGACAAGGTCCTCGGACGAGTAGCCAGCGAAGTTGCTCTCCGTTTGCGCGGCAAACACAAGGCCATTTACACGCCTCACGTCGATACCGGTGACTTCATCGTCATCATCAACGCATCCCAGTTGCGTGTCACCGGCGCCAAGCCGATTGACAAGGTGTACTACCGTCACTCCGGCTACCCCGGCGGCATTACTGCCACCAACTTCCGTGACATGCAAGCCAAGCACCCTGGCCGCGCTTTGGAAAAAGCCGTCAAAGGTATGCTGCCCAAGGGTCCCCTGGGTTACGCCATGATTAAGAAGCTTAAGGTTTACGGTGGTGCTGAGCATCCCCACACAGCCCAGCAGCCCAAGGTTCTGGACATTGCTGGTATTTCCAACAACGCTGTGAAACGTGAGGCAGCCCAATGATCGGTGAATGGAACAATGGCACCGGCCGTCGCAAATCCAGCGTCGCCCGCGTGTTTCTGAAAAAAGGCTCCGGCCAAATCGTGGTGAACGGCAAGGCGATCGAAAAGTTCTTCGGTCGTGCAACCTCCATCATGATCTGCAAACAGCCCCTGCTGTTGACCAACCACGCTGAAACGTTTGACATCATGGTCAACGTGGCTGGCGGTGGTGAGTCCGGCCAGGCTGGTGCAACCCGCCACGGCATCACCCGGGCTTTGATCGACTACGACGCGACCCTCAAGCCCGTCTTGAGCCAGGCTGGCTTCGTGACACGTGACGCACGTGAAGTCGAACGTAAGAAGGTCGGCTTCCACGGCGCTCGCCGTCGCAAGCAGTTCTCCAAGCGTTAATCGCTGGCAACGACTCGTTGCAATTGCAAAAGCCGCCAGGGTGCAAATCCTGGCGGCTTTTCTTTTGGGGCTGCTAGACTTCGCTCTCCATGAGATTCCGCCTGCTCCGCCGCCGCCTCACCATCAGTGCCCCCCGCATGGCCGTGCGCAGTGCCTTGCCTTGGCCTTTTCGCTGGGCAGTGCTGGCGATTGTGTTGGGTTTTTGTGCGGCCATCGGGTTGTGGGCGTTTGAGTTCGGCAAAAATATTGCTGGACTGGAAAAGGGCTCCAAGGAAGAGCTGTTGCAGCTCAGGGCTGAGGTCTTGGCCCTGCGTGGTGAGCTGGTCAGCGTGAAGGCCGAGCGTGATGAAGCCCAGTCGGTGGCCAATACCGCCGATACGTTGGTCACTGCGGAAA
This sequence comes from Rhodoferax sp., assembly GCF_034519335.1. GTDB lineage: Bacteria > Pseudomonadota > Gammaproteobacteria > Burkholderiales > Burkholderiaceae_C > Allorhodoferax. Next base: position 104,761 of record NZ_JAXHOL010000024.1, on the reverse strand, counting down.
AGGCCTCGCATGAGAAACTGCTGGCACAGGTGAAGCAGCTGGAGGCTGACAACCGTTTGCTTCGTGATGATTTGGGTTTTTTTGAAAAATTGATTCCAGCAGGTTCGGTGGATGGTCTCGCAATCCGTGGTTTGCAGGCCGAACTGATTGCACCGACAACGCTAAAATGGCAGGCGCTGGTGATGCAGCCGGGTCGTAACACGCAAGAGTTCAATGGTCGTTTGGAAATAACCTTTGCGGGCACGGTGAATGGCAAACCCTGGACCGCTACTTTGCCTGACGGCCCCATGCCGATCAAGGTCAAGCAATACGGGCGGATGGAGGGCGAGTTGGCGCTTCCTCCTCAGGTCATAGTCAAGAGTGTCTCGGCACGGGTTCTTGAAGGATCGGTCGTTCGCGCGTCCCAGTCCATCAAGCTGTAATGTCTACAGAGGTTCATCATGTTTAATAAAAAGAAGCAGCCCCCGATCAAAAGCCTGATTGCCGAAGGTACCCAGATTGAAGGTAACTTGGCCTTTTCTGATGGGCTGCGTGTCGATGGAACCATCGTCGGAAATGTGCTGGCAAGTGATGGTGGTGCCAGCATCCTCGTGATTTCTGACTCCGCAAGCATTACCGGCGAAATTACTGCTGATCACATCATTGTGAACGGCACGGTAAAGGGCCCGATCCACGCGCGCCATATGCTAGAGCTGCAACCCAAAGCCCGTATTGAAGGTGATGTGGAATACGCGGCGCTGGAGATGCACCAAGGCGCCTTGATAGCTGGCCAGTTGCGCCCGATGCTGGGCAACGAAGAAAAACCCACACTGAAACTAGCGGCAAATAACCAGTAAGAAGAATTCCCGAGCGAATTCCTGTAGTATTTGTCCATCCTGATTGAGACCGGAGTCCGCCATGAGCGCCGTTGCTGAAAATATCCAAACCGAAATGCCTGCCCCTATCCTGTTCACCGACAGCGCCGCTGCCAAGGTGGCGGATCTGATTGCGGAAGAAGGAAACCCAGACCTGAAACTGCGCGTCTTTGTGCAAGGCGGTGGCTGCTCTGGTTTTCAGTATGGTTTTACGTTTGATGAAATCACCAACGAAGACGACACCACCATGACCAAGAATGGGGTGTCTCTGTTGATTGATGCGATGAGCTACCAGTACCTGGTGGGCGCCGAGATTGATTACAAGGAAGACCTGCAAGGCGCTCAGTTCGTGATCAAGAATCCGAACGCCACCACGACCTGTGGTTGCGGCTCATCGTTTTCGACCTGAGTGTTGCGGCCCTGCTCAGGCAGGGTAGATTGCACCGAGTATGCGGGCGCCTTGGGCGCCCGTTACTTTTGGCAGACTCGCCGTTTGGCGTAGGCACGCTTGTCGGGCCAACCAAGCAAAAGCAGTGGCTTCTACTTGCAAGGGGGGGAGCCCACGTGCATCTGAGGGCAGTACCCGACAGTCTGGAAGATGGTGTGCCAAACGCTGCATTAAATGGGCGTTCAGGGCGCCACCACCGCATACCACCAACATGCTACACGCCGATGCTGCGTTCTGGAGGGCCTGGGCGCAGGAGAGTGCGGTGAGTTCGGTCAGCGTGGCCTGCACATCTTGCGGCAGAAGGCCAACAAATTGGCGCAGGTGATTGTCCAGCCACGCCGCGTTGAACAAATCCCGCCCCGTACTTTTGGGCGGTGGCTTGGCAAAGAATGCTTCGTCAAGTAGCGTATTCAACAAGTCAGTATTCACTTTGCCACTGGCGGCCCATTGGCCTGCATCGTCAAACGCTTGGCCGGTGTGGCCGTAACACCATCCGTCCATCAGTGCATTGCCGGGTCCACAGTCAAATCCCAATACCGGTGTTTTGGAGGCGGAGTCCAAGATCGTGACATTGGAAATGCCGCCAATATTCAGCACAGCCTGTGTGGTGTTGGGTTGGCCAAAAAACGCCTGATGAAAAGGTGGCACCAGTGGCGCACCTTGGCCACCCGCTGCTACATCCCGGCTGCGGAAGTCGGCCACCACGTCGATGCCGCACAGCTCGGCCAGCAAGGCCGGCTGGTTGAGCTGCAAGGTGTAGCCCGTGCCATCAAACTCTTGGGGCCTGTGGCGAACCGTCTGCCCATGTGCGCCAATGGCACGTATTGCGTGCGGATGGCATTGCGTATGTGCCAGCAGGGCTTGAACCACATCTGCATAACAACGCACCAAGGCATTACCGGCCAAGGCTGCCCGATGCAGTTCGTTGGAGCCTGCACTGTTCAGTGCCAGCAGCTCAGCGCGCAGATTCGAGGGAAACGGTGCGCTGGCATGGTGCAAAACGCGCAACTGTTCGCCGGAGAAATCAACCAGCACACCATCAATACCGTCCAGCGAGGTGCCAGACATCAAGCCTATGTAGAGCTCCGGCACAGACTGAATGTCTATTCCGCGCTGGCCAGGCTGACTTGGGCTGCGGCGCTCAGCTGGGTGCGAACTTCGGCAGCGGTCTTGTCGAACAACGGCTTGGCAGAGGCGGTGACCGGGATCGACTCACTCTGGCGGGCGATAGTCAGGGGGTCGTGGTGCACGCCGTTGACGCGGAATTCAAAGTGCAGGTGCGGGCCTGTGGCCCAGCCGGTGGAGCCCACGGCGCCAATATTCTGGCCCTGGCTGACGGTCTGCCCCTTTTTGACTCCAATGCGGCTCAGGTGGGCATACACCGTGGTCTGGTTGTTGCGGTGCTTGATCATCACCACATTGCCAAAGCCATTTTGCACGCCAGCAAAATCGACGACGCCATCACCCACAGTGCGCACTGGCGTGCCGGTTGCCGCCGCATAGTCCACGCCCAGGTGGGCGCGCCATTTCTGCAGGATGGGGTGAAAGCGCATTTTGAAGCCGCTGCTCACGCGCGAAAACTCCATGGGCGATGCCAAGAAGGCGCGGCGCAGGCTATCGCCTTCGAGTGTGTAATAGCCGCCCTTGCTCGCTTCTGCGGCAGTGGGCTCGCGGAACCACATGGCTTGATGGGCCTTGCCGGCATTGACGAACTCGGCGCTCAGCACACGGCCGGAGCGCAGCGGCTCGCCATCGCCTTCCAGCGTTTCGTAGACCACCGAGAAGCGGTCCCCTTTGCGCAGGGCGCGGTGAAAGTCGATGTCGCCCGAGAAGATCTCGGCCAGCTGCACCGCAATGGCGTCCGGCAGGCGCGCGTCGTCGGTGGCGGCAAACAGCGAGGTCTGGATCACACCACCGCCCAAGCGGGTAGAGGCCACCAGGGGCAGGGTTTCCAGTTGGGCCGTGAAATCTGTGCCTTGCTTGCGGATGCTCAGGCGCTTGAAGGTACCGTCGTCCATCGGACTCCAGCGGGCGGTCAGGCTCAGCAGCGACTGTTGGTCGTCCACCTCCACCGTGACATTACGGCCCGCGCGACCCAGCAAGACTTGCTGCACTTGGCTGTTGGTGCGCAAAAACGCGGCGGCGGCGGGGTCAAACACGCCCAGGCGTTTGAGCAGGCTGTCCGCGGTGTCGGTGGAGCGTGTGAGCTCTGAACGGTACAAAGGCGTTGCGGGCAGGGCCGACAAGGTGGCCTCGGGCAGCACCAATTGCAGGGGAATGGACTCGACCACGGTGCGCACCGGCAGGTCGGCTGCATCAGGCGCCAGGTTGGCGACAGCGAAGGTGGCACCCGTGCCGCCGACCAACAGGGCGGCGACGATGGCGGTGATGCGTTTGGGATGGCGTTCTGTCAGGTCGCGGGCGAAGGCAAGACAGGTCTCTACGGCCTGGATCAATCCGTGTTTCAAAATCTGGAACTCCGATGGATGGGGCGGCCCGACTAAAATCCAGCCGCTGGCAACGAAACCGTTGCAGGAGAGAGCCCGAAGTATAGCGGCCGCATACCCCCCAGCAACGAGAAAAAACCCTTATGAATCAAGCCTTAATCCCCCAATTAGTTGTAAGCGATCGTGTCCGCGAAGCCCTGGCGGTGACCCTGCGCGGTGTGGAAGAACTGTTGCCACAAGACGAGTGGGTGAAAAAGCTCGCCAAGTCCGAAGCCACCGGCAAACCGCTGCGTATCAAGCTGGGGCTAGACCCCACCGCGCCCGACATCCACATCGGCCACACCGTGGTGCTGAACAAGATGCGGCAATTGCAAGATCTGGGCCACACGGTCATCTTTTTGATTGGTGACTTCACCAGCATGATTGGTGACCCGTCCGGCCGCAACAGCACGCGCCCCCCGCTGACGGCGGAGCAGATCAAGCTGAACGCGGAAACCTACCGCGCCCAGGCCGACAAGATCCTGGACCCTGCCAAAACCGAGCTGCGCTACAACAGCGAGTGGAGCGACCCGCTGGGCGCGCGCGGCATGATCCAGCTGGCCAGCCGCTACACCGTGGCGCGCATGATGGAGCGCAACGACTTCCACGACCGCTTCAAAGCCGGTACGCCGATTGCGGTGCACGAGTTTTTGTACCCGCTGATGCAGGGCTACGACTCTGTGGCGCTGCAGAGCGACCTGGAGCTGGGCGGCACTGATCAAAAGTTCAACCTGCTCATGGGCCGCACGCTGCAGGCTGAATACGGTCAAGAGCCCCAGTGCATCTTGACCATGCCGTTACTGGAAGGTCTGGACGGCGTCGAGAAGATGTCCAAGAGCAAGAACAACTACATCGGCGTCACCGAAGAGCCCAACACCATGTTTGCCAAGGTGCTCAGCATTTCCGACGTGCTGATGTGGAAGTGGTACACCTTGCTCAGCTTCAAGCCCGAGGCCGAAATTGCCGCACTCAAGGCGGAGGTGGAAGCCGGACGCAACCCCAAGGATGCCAAGGTGGCCTTGGCCAAGGAAATTACGGCACGCTTCCACAGCGCTGCCGCAGCGGATGCAGCCGAGCAGGACTTCATCAACCGCAGCAAGGGCGGCATCCCCGATCAAATCGACGACATCAGCCTGCCTTTGGGCGAGGGCGGTGCTGCGATTGGTATCGGTGCATTGCTGAAATCTGCCAATCTGGCCGCATCCAGTGGTGAGGGCAACCGCCTGATCGATGGTGGCGGTGTGCGCATCGACAGCAACGTGGTCAGCGACAAGGGCCTGAAGCTGGGTGCCGGGACGTACGTGCTGCAAGTGGGCAAGCGCAAGTTTGCCCGCGTGACACTGGCGTAAATGCTCCTATTTTCATAGCTGCCTGCGCATGTTTTATAAGGGCTGGAGGCCAAAAACACCATGATCTCGGTCGTGCAGCGCGTTCGCCGTGCGCAGGTGGTGGTGGATGGTGCCACGGTGGGCAAGATTGACCAGGGACTCTTGGTACTGGTGTGCGCCGAGCAAGGCGACACGGAGGTGCAAGGAGACAAGCTGCTGGCCAAGCTGCTCAAGCTGCGCATCTTTGGCGACGCCGACGGCAAGATGAACCGCAGCGTGCAGGACCTGGACGGTGCGGGCCTGCAGGGCGGCTTGCTGATCGTGAGCCAGTTCACGCTGGCGGCCGACACCTCGAGCGGTAACAGGCCCAGCTTCAAGGGGGCTGCCGCACCGGATGATGGGCGCCGCCTGTATGACTACTTCGTCGCCCAGGCGCGGGCGGCGCACCCCATCGTGCAAACCGGCATTTTTGCGGCGGACATGCAGGTGGAGCTGGTCAATGATGGGCCCGTAACGATTCCGATGCGGGTGATTCCTGTTGTTTGATTGCTATTGATTTAATAGCTATTCGCGCATATTCCATGGGCGCTAGAGGCTCAAAGTCTTTATGTCTTCAGAGGGGTGTTTCAGTCGAAGGCCCCAGCTTACGAGGGCTCATGCTGCGGCACGTCGCTGCGAAATCATGCTCCGTATCGATAATTTGCGCATGAAAATCGCACTCGCTATCGGAACCGCATTCCTCGCTTTGTTGTGGACCGGCTTTATCGCACTGTCGGCGGCCTTGGCCAATTGGGTGGCAGGCCAAGGCGTTGACCTGCAGGGCGGGCTTCAGACCATCGCCCAGTGGCCGCTGCCCCCATGGATTGCGCTTTGGACAGATGCAGGCACGGCTGAGGCAGTGCGCGCAACCATCGTGTGGTCTGTGGAGTTGCTCGCCGCTGCCATGCCCTGGATTACCCCATTGCTGGATTGGGTAGCACCGCTGCTGTGGGTGATCTGGGCTGTCGGCATGGTGGGGCTGGTGGTGTTGGCAGCGGTGGGTTGGCTGCTGATCGGCCGCATGCGCGGGCGCGCACGGTTTGCGGGCGCGCGCTAGGCGCATTCACTGAGGGGTCTTGGCCCTTCCCCTCCCTAGGCGCGTAGAAAGACCTGGGCCATATTGGCGTACCCAAGTCTCCAGCACTTGCAAGAGTGGCCGGGCTGCGTATTTTGCGAAGGTCAAGTAGGAGGCCGAAGGCGGGGGGGGCACGCAGCAAAATGCGCGGCCCGGTCACTCTGGAGCACGCCGTCCAAAAACTCAGTAAGGGTTCTTGAAACCCAGCCGCGCCATGATCTCGGTTTCGCGCAGCTCCATCACCTCGGCGTCTTCGTCCAGCTCGTGGTCCCAGCCCTGCGCGTGCAAGGTGCCGTGGATGATCATGTGGGCGTAATGGGCTTCCAGCGTTTTCTTTTGCTCTTTCGCTTCCTTGGCGATCACCGGTGCGCACAGCACCAGGTCGGCGGTGACGGGTTCCTGGGTGTAGTCAAAGGTCAGCACATTGGTGGCGTAGTCCTTCTGGCGGTACTCGCGGTTCAGGGTCTGGCCTTCTTCGGCGTCCACGATGCGCACGGTGATCTCGCCGTCCACCTCCAGGGTGTTGCGGATCCAGCGGATGACTTTGTGGCGCTTGAGGGCATCGCGGTGTTTGTCGGCATCAGTGATCTTGCCGAATTGCAGGGAGAGGGAGAGTTCGGGCAGCATCAGCGGGCCTTGGTGGAGTTCTTGGTGGTAGAGGTTTTGGGCGAACGGGTCTTGGGCAAGCCCACGCGGGGCAGCTCTTCTTCGGCGTCCGGGATGGCAATGGGCGGCAAATCTTCCAGTCGCGCGGCCTCGTAGGCATCCACGATGCGGGCCACCAGCGGGTGGCGCACGATGTCGGAGCTGGTCAGGCGGGTGATGGCAATGCCCGGCGTGCGGCGCAGCACGCGTTCGGCCTCCACCAAGCCGCTCATCTGCGCCTTGGGCAGGTCGATCTGGCTCACATCACCGGTGATGACCGTCTTGGTGCCAAAGCCCACACGCGTCAAGAACATCTTCATCTGCTCGGGCGTGGTGTTTTGCGCTTCGTCCAGGATCACAAATGCATTGTTCAGCGTGCGCCCGCGCATGAAGGCCAGAGGCGCAATTTCGAGCTGCTGGCGCTCAAAGGCTTTATGCACCTGGTCGTAGCCCATCAGGTCGTACAGCGCGTCGTACAGCGGGCGCAAATACGGGTCTACCTTCTGGTTCAGGTCGCCGGGCAAAAAGCCCAGGCGCTCGCCAGCCTCGACAGCGGGGCGGGTCAGCACAATGCGCTGCACGGCGCTGCGTTGCAGGGCATCCACCGCGGCGGCCACGGCCAGGTAGGTCTTGCCGGTACCGGCGGGGCCGATGCCAAACGTGATGTCGAACTCGGCGATGTTGTCCAGGTACAGCGCCTGGTTCTGGCTGCGGGGCTTGAGATCGGCACGGCGGGTGGAGAGGGTGGGGCCGTCTTCGCCATCCATGCCACCGTCGCCGCTCAGCATGAGCTGTACGGTGGACGCGGCAATCGGGCGGCCTGCAATCTCGTACAGGGCCTGCAGCATTTCCATGGCGCGCTGGGCCTTGGCCTTGGCGCCTTCTACCTTGAACTGCTCGTGGCGGTGGGCAATGCGCACCTCCAGTTCGCGCTCGATGGTGCGCAGGTGTTCGTCGGTCGGGCCGCACAGGTGCGAGAGGCGCGTGTTGTTCAGCGGGGTGAAGATGTGTTTGAGAATCAAGCTGATAATCCGGCAGGGCTAAGGGGGCGCCACGGTGGGCGCATCCCCACATTGTCCCCAATGTTAGGCCTCCGGGCCACACCTCCGCATTCCAACCCCAGGCACACCACGATGATCGGCAAACTCACAGGCATCCTCAGCGACAAAAACCCACCCCAAGTCATCATTGACTGTGGCGGTGTGGGCTACGAGGTGCAGGTGCCCATGAGCACCTTCTACAACCTGCCTGCCGACGGTGCCAAGGTCTCGTTGCTGACCCACTTTGTGGTGCGGGAGGATGCGCAAATCTTGTACGGCTTTGCCACCGCCGCGGAGCGCGAGGCTTTCCGCGAGTTGATCAAAATATCGGGTGTGGGCCCGCGCACGGCGCTGTCGGTGCTCTCGGGCATGGATGTGGGTGACCTGGCCCAGGCCGTGACGCTGCAAGAGGCCGGGCGCCTGGTCAAGGTGCCGGGCATCGGCAAGAAGACGGCCGAGCGCTTGCTGCTGGAGCTCAAGGGCAAGCTGGGCGCTGACCTGGGCGCACCCATGGGCGCGGTGGGAGACGCCCAGTCCGACATCCTGCAGGCACTGCTGGCGCTGGGCTACAACGACAAGGAAGCCGCCGCGGCGCTCAAAGCCCTGCCCAAGGACGTGGGCGTGAGCGACGGTATCAAGCTCGCCCTCAAATCCTTGGCCAGATAACTAAGAATCTTGTGGGAGCTGAGTATTGACCTCAATATCCAAACTAATCGTCGGTGGATTTAAAAGTATTAGGGATAGAACAGAGATCCCCATTGCGCCCATCACATTTCTATTCGGCCCCAATTCAGCAGGCAAAAGCGCGGTGCTTGGTGCCGTGAATGCCTTGCGCCAACGCATAGAAGAGGGGCCAACCAAAATCTACCCTGAATCGCCCCGTGACACGCCTCCTCCGACGATTCGAAATGGGTCTGCGTACATTGGCAAAGAGAGGAAAGCCTACGCGGAGAATGGCATAGACATGCGGTTGGGGGACTATCCCAATGTGTCGCTGGGTGTCGAAATTGAAGACTTTTCCTCCCACGCAGAGCCCGAAAAATTGAACTTTAGCGGACGCTCACTTTATTGGGCACTCGATAGTGCATCGGTTCACGTTGAGGTTGAGGAGTTCTATTTGGAGGGCTGTTTCAGAGCATCTTCAAGTGGCTTGAAGGTAGATCAAGTGGATCTCCTCAAATTCCGTACTCCAGATATTGCCAGGAGCTTGGATTTCCCATACTCTGGAATTTGAAGAATGGAAGGCAAACTCGACTTTCGGCGGTGGATTGAAGGCGCTGGCCTAGTGTCCATCAATCTAGCGCACCCTGTTTTGGGTACGGCTTTCATTGAGGAGGGGCGCGCCAATTTTGATGTACATCTTGATAAGCGGTCGCGAAATTCGACCTACAAATAACTTTGTGCTGCGCTCCAACGTGAACATGCGGAAAAACGGAGTCTCCATTTTTCAGGCATTGCTCTCCTCAGAAGGATGGTGCACTTGCAGCCGAACTGCCATTGGGCAAGCTGGTCGCCCAACATGTTCTATTCCGTCGCCCACCCGTTTATGCACAAGCAAACCAGGCGTGGAGCGCAGCCTCGTGACCAAAACACATTCTTCCCTTTCGAGTTTACTCCCTGTACTCGCCTCAACTTTATTCCTCAGGGCGCGGGGGCGACCGGGTTACCGCGCGAACCGTCAATTTCCGGCGGAAGCGACGCGAAAGTTCTGGAACCGCTGTCTACGCAACTCATACTTGTCCTCGTATCCTTTTGTGGGCTGTCGCCACCCGGGCGGTACCGCGCCACTCTTCTCGCATCCAGTTCCGCAGCACTGCGCGTAACTCCAATTGCCCCATTCAGCGGCAACTTTGTCAATCTAAACCTTTTCCCGCCATAGTCAAACCTACTGTCTGTCTTGCAACCAAACCTCGTCTCGTACCCAAACGAAAGGGGCAGACAACACAGTTGAAAGTGCAGCCATCTTAAACCAGAGGACGAAACGGTTCTCTCAAGAGCAGGGCACAGTATGGCCTTTTGGCGTCGTTGCATGGGGCAAAAATCTCTTGGGTGGCACAACCGGAGTTACATCTCCACCCCGCCGCTCAGTGCGAAATGGGCGATGTATTTTTGCGTGCTTTCAATCGGCATTTCTCTGTATTGAAACACACAGCGAGCACATGCTGCTCGGGTTTGAAACATACGCCAGACAACGCAAGGTGCAATGCGGACAACGAGTTGAATTGCCCGCCTGAAGCCGTTTCAGTTCTGTACTTTGACCCCCAGGAGGAGGAGACTCAATGAAACAAATGCGTGTTTCCCGTTTGGGTGATTTCAAAGATCGATGGCCAAACGGATTCTTTGAAGAGCGTGGCAAGGAGCTCTTTGATGAATGATGTTTATGGCATCGACCCCGTCGCACCCTCCGACCCCAGAGACTTTGCGCACTTGATGCGCGTGTTCGAGGTGGATCAAGGGCGTTTCATTGCAGATTTCCCCAGTGGGGGATGGTTCCCCGAGGTCAAGCGACACTTGGGCAGTTTGGCTGCTTTGGAACAAATGAAGGCCATAGAGCTTTGGTTGCGAGTTGGACAAAGTGCATTGGTGCCAGCATCGGGCAGATTCAATCCATCACGCACTTGGCCAGAGAACGCCACGAATCTCCAAGGGCAGGTAAAAACTCTGATTGGCGCCAGTGGTTGCCCAGCAACGCTGACACCTCTTGATCAACTATTGCTGGACCCGAACGGGTTCCCAGATGCAAGTGGTGCCCATGTACCGCGTACGGCGGAAGCCTATGCTAGGGTTGCCGAACCCCTGCTACAGACATCCCCCAAAGTAGTGCTTGTCGATCCCTATTTCAAGTTGCGCTATTTCGATGATCGAACGCGACAGTTTCGACCGGCCACTCGTTTTCGAAAATCCTTGCAAAGTTTGTTACATGATGCTGCTCGGTGGGGGCGCGTTGAAATATTTAAACTGGCTGTCTCTCCGCGAGAGGCATTTGTAGATGATCCGGACGGTGATGTATTCGCTGACCAACTTGAAGTGCTGGCAAATGAATGTGGCGTTACGGCGATCAAATTAGAAATTCAGGAGTTGGATCCAAGCTTTTCGTCGGACAAACATCCACGCTATTTGCTAGGCATGCAGCGTGGACTGCACTTTGACTGGGGATTTGACACAGGCGACGCTGGGTCAACCAATCATGTGGAGTGGATTAGCAAAGCAGCATTGGCACCGTTGTTGAAGCGCTTTACATAAGGCAATAATTGACTGAAAAGTGCATTGCGGAACAAAGAAATAGACACTCTATTTACAGAGGTATCTCTAGAGTTAATCTAGGTTGATTTTTGATAAAATAGGCCTCTAGCCGTTGCAGATGTTGCGCTAATAGCTACAAAATCAATAGCAATTTATTGGGCTTCGCGCACGGGGCGGCTGTTGAGCGCTTGCACCGGGCGGGCGTTATTGGGGTAGAGCTGGGTGAAGAGCTTGAGCTGGCTGCGGCTGAGCGGCGACGGTTGTTTGAGCACCATCCACAGCACCCCTTCGGTACAGGGTGGTGTGGTCAGCGAGCCCATGAACTGGTAGTAGCGCTGGTCCGCCGGCAGCAATTCATTGAGGTTGAGCAGCTCGCGTGGCATGCGCACGCGATCGCCTGCATCCAGAGGCATGTAGGTCCAGACCTTGTCGATCATGGGGTTGGTATCACCGGGTTGCAGCAGCACCGCCACCACAGCCAGTTGGCCCTCATCACTCTTGTGCACCAGGTGCGCCACCATGGCGGCGCGCTGTCCGTTGATTTGCTCCTCGGACGGGGCGTGGAAATGGAACTGCAGCAGCCGGTAACGTGTTCCGCGCACGGTGATGCTGTTCTCGCCCTGCACGTCCACCTGGACGGTGTGGCCGTTGTTGATCACTGTGCCATTGCTGGGCACGTAGTTGAATTTCACCGGTTCGGCTGGTCCCTGCAGCGTGCTGCCGTCTTCGATGTTGATGGGAGATTGGCGTTTGCCGATGGCGCACACATTGAACTCGGGCTTGAGCTTGGCCCAGGCCAGCGGGCCGTTCTCGCCTTCGTAGGACCAGTGCACATCGCCCCCATGGGCATCCGCCGCAGGGGCCGCGGACACCGACGTAATCTGCACCGTTTGCCCGTGGCCCACCACAGCGGCGGCACGTGCGGCTTTGGCGCTCACGGGCGCGGGGGTGCCATTGCCGGCCGCCTTGCCGCTGACCACGATGGTGAGTTTCTTTTTGGCCGGGACCGCGGTGCCCAGGGCTTCGCGCAACTGGTCGCCCACTTCTTTGGGGCTGGATGCGCTGGTGGCGGTGATGTCTGCGGCGGGCTTTTTGGCGGCGGCTTTGGGCGCGGGCGGCGGATCGTTGGCACGTGCGGTACCGCAGCACAGTGCCAGGCCCGCCAAGAGCAGGGCGCCCAGAATGGGCTGCAGGGGCCGGGGGCGGTGCAAGGCTGTGGGGCGGCGAGAGAGCATGGGTGGCAAGGCCTTTCAGACGGGCACGGGCGAAACGAGGGGGTGTGCAACTGCTATCGGCAGTTGTGGCTGGCTTCTTGAGCCACGCCCCGTGCAGGCTATAGTGGCAACCCACCCCGCGTTTCACCCATTTTGCAACCTACAGGCCCTTTGCGTGAGCATCCAGACTGACGATTTTGCTGTTCCCCCTTTGCCCGCTGGCGCCAGCCGGGTGGTGTCGGCCGCTCCGACCTCTAGCAGCGAGGAAGCGATAGAGCGCGCGCTGCGCCCCAAGTTGCTGGACGAGTATGTGGGCCAGACCAAGGTGCGTGAGCAGCTGGAGATCTTCATCGGTGCGGCGCAAAAACGTGGCGAGGCGTTGGACCATGTGCTGTTGTTTGGCCCGCCCGGCCTGGGCAAGACCACGCTCTCGCACATCATCGCGCACGAGCTGGGCGTGAACCTGCGCCAGACCAGTGGCCCGGTGCTGGAGAAGCCCAAGGACCTGGCGGCCCTGCTGACCGGGCTGGAAAAGAACGACGTCCTGTTCATCGACGAAATCCACCGCCTCTCGGCCGTGGTGGAAGAAATTTTGTATCCCGCGCTGGAGGACTACAAGATCGACATCATGATTGGCGAAGGGCCTGCGGCACGTTCCATCAAGCTGGACCTGCAGCCCTTCACCCTGGTGGGCGCCACCACCCGGGCGGGCATGCTGACCAACCCGCTGCGCGACCGCTTCGGCATCGTGGCGCGGCTGGAGTTTTATACCAACGAAGAACTGGCCCGCATCGTCAAGCGCAGCGCCGGACTGCTGGGCGTGCCCATGGACGAAGACGGTGGTTTCGAGATCGCCCGCCGCTCGCGCGGAACGCCGCGTATTGCCAACCGCCTGCTGCGCCGTGTGCGCGACTTTGCGGAGGTCAAGGGCAACGGCACCATCACGCTGGACATAGCCAACCGTGCGCTGGCCATGCTGGATGTGGACCCGCAGGGCCTGGACCTGATGGACCGCAAGCTGCTGGAGGCCGTGATCCACCGCTTTGACGGCGGCCCCGTGGGGCTGGACAACATTGCTGCCAGCATTGGCGAAGAGCGCGAAACCATCGAGGACGTGATTGAGCCCTACCTGATCCAGCAAGGTTACCTGCAGCGCACCCCACGTGGGCGCATTGCCACGCTGGCTGCTTACCGGCATTTGGGCTTGACGGCGCCGGCTGGCCCGGCGGTGGACCTGCTGGGCGACTGAACCTAAGCCCGGGCGGGGCCGGTTTTGTGCAGGTGTGCCAGCACGTGGTGCACGATCAGCAGCTGCGCGGCGTAGTAGGTCAACAAGATCCAGAACGAGGCCAGGGGCACGGGGGTGAGGAATTTGTTGATGGCGATCAGCGAGTCGCTAAGCATGAACACACAGGCGCCCGCTGCCACCCAGCGCGCTGCGGAGTCACCCAGCACGCTGGCCCGTGACCAGGCCTGTGCCGCCATCAGGCAGATGACGGTGACGTAAGCGGCCACAGCCCCCTGGAGCACAGGGTTGCCCAGGCTGCCCCACAACACCCCCAGCATCAGGGCACCAAAGGCCAACAAGCCCCACAGTGCCTTGCGCTGCACAAACCACCCAGCGCCCTGGCGGAACAGGGCGATGTAAAACACGTGCGCCACCAAAAACGACGCCAGACCGGGAATGAAATAGTCGCCCGGCAGCATGAGGAAGACATCGCCGCCCAGCGAGAACAGCAGCGCACCCAGCAGCAATGCGTGTGATTTTGAGCCAAATGTGCCACTAGCCCTTGTGGAATAAGCGCGAATAGCGACAAAAATCATAGCTAAAACCATGACCAGCGGCTTGGTGAGAAGGTAGTACGGCAGCAGCTCCATGGCACCCAGCGTGGCCAGGGCAGCGGCTTCCACCATCAGCACCTCCAGGGCGCTCAGCGTGTGCTGCATGTAACGGCCCAACGCCCACACACCCGCCGACAGCGCCACGCAGCCCACCGCGGCATGGGCGAAGCTGAGGCTGTCGGCCACCCAAAGGTAGCCCGCCACCGCGCCCAGCAAGCCCAGAAACTGCAGGCCGGCAAACCACTGCTGGCTGAGGTTCAGTGGTGGGTTGTAGGTCTGTACCTGCTCCAGCCGAAAGGCGGGCTTGGGGTGGGCCGCGGCCAGATCGGCGGGTTGCCAGCCAGGCGGCTTGAGCCATACGCGCAACTTGTCGCTCCAGCGGCGGGTGGCCCAGCTGTCTTTGGCCAAACCCCAATAGACGTCGGCATTGGCCCAGAGCGGGTCCCAGCTGTTGAGCGGGCCGCGCGTACCGTAGACGCAGGGCTCCTTTTCTTCGGTGAAGGTGCCGAACAGGCGGTCCCACAGCACCAGGATGCCGCCGTAGTTTTTGTCGATGTATGGATCGTTCACCGCGTGGTGTACGCGGTGGTTGCTGGGGGAGCAGAACACGCGGTCAAACCAGCCCAGCTTGCCTACCTGCTCGGTGTGCACCCAGAACTGGTAGAGCAAATCAATCAGCGCCACGATGCCAAAAATCATGGGCGGCACACCGGCAATGGCCATGGGCAGGTAGAAGATCCAGCCAAAGAATGCCCCGCTGCTGGTTTGGCGCAGGGCGGTGGACAGGTTGTAGTGCTGGCTCTGGTGGTGCACCACATGGGCCGCCCAAAACAGTGCCACCACATGGCCCGCGCGGTGCAGCCAGTAGTAGCAAAAGTCGTAGAACACCAGCGCCAGCACGATGCCGTACCAGGTCTTCCAGAATTCGAGGTCCGGGTAAATGGCGACGGCGCTGAACACCGCGGTGTAAATGCCCACGCTGAGTGCCTTGGTGAGCACACCCCCCACCTGGCTCAGGATGCCCAGGCTGATGCTGTTGATGGCATCGTTGAGCCGGTAGGCCTTGGCCCCTGGCACGCGGGCGGTGGCGCGGCGGCTCCAGAAGAACTCCAACGCGATCAGCAGCAGGAAAACGGGGGTGGCGAACACAATGACTTTGCCCATGGCGGAATTTTTGCCGAGCAAGCGCTTGGTGCCGAGCGGGACAACCCTAGGCCGGGCTAGAGCGGGCTGACTATTTGCCGCGGAAGTCGCGCCACTGCGCTCGCGCAAACCATGCGCAGACCGCACCCAGCACCAGCCAGAACAGCAGCGAGCCCCAGGACATCTTCGGGAGGCTGAAGGCCTCGCTCAGCACGGCGGAGAGGCTAATGAGGAATCCCAGGCCCGAGAGCAGCACAAAGACCAGCGCCAGGGTGCGCTCCACGCCGGACTTCAGTTGCTTGACGGTGCTTTGGGTCTGCTCCCAGGCTTCGGCAGCATCGGCCAGCGGGCTGCGGTCTTGGGCAGCCAGCGCTTCGGCCACATTGGCGTGGGTGGCCAGTGCTGCAAAGTCGCCCTTGGCGGGCCGGCTCGCGCGCTTGCGCCACCAGAACACCCCAAACAGCGCTACGAGGGCCACGAGGATCAGGCCTGCGTAGAGCAACTGGTTCTGCCAAGGGACCGAACCGGCGTGCAACAGGTAGTGGCCCATGTGGGGTACTCCGCGTCAGGTACTGGATTCGTCCAGTGCGTTGTCGTCCAGGTGGCCGGTGTCGGCCCAGCCTACCAGCGTCAGGGCGTCGGGCGTCCACAGCAGGCGGTTGATGGCGGCGTTGCCCAGTTCCCAGGTGCGCGGGGCGTGCAGTTCCTGCTGCGTGGCCAGGCGATAGAGCATGTCCATCACGCCGCCATGCGCCACCAGCACGATGTGTTCGCCCAGGTGCTGCGCTGCAATCTCGTTCACGGTGCGCGAGACACGGGCCAGCAGTTGTGTGGGGGTCTCGCCGCCAGGCGGTGCAAAGTGCGGGTCGCGGGTTTTCCAGCGGCGTGATTCTTCGGGCCACTGCTCGGCAATGGCGGCCCAGGTCTGGCCCTCAAAGGTGCCAAAGCCGCGCTCGCGCAGACCAGTGTGCAAGCGCACGCTGCGCGCTGTTGGCTGCTGGGCATGTTGTGCAATCGCTTGGGCGGTGCTGTGGGCGCGGGATAGATCGCTGCTGTAGATGTGGTCGATGGTTTCATCCGCCAGCGCCAGGCCCACGCGCTGGGCCTGCCAGAGACCGTGCGCGTTCAGGCCGATGTCCAGCTGGCCCTGGATGCGGGTATCCACATTCCAGGCGGTTTCGCCATGGCGCACGGCAATGATGCGGGTGGCTCCCATTCAGCGCGCACCCGCCACGGGCAACTCCACCACCACCCGGCGCTTGCCGGGAAGCGGGTAGTCTTTCAGGGCCGCTTCCAGCATGGGCGGCAGCAGATTCAGGGTGTCGCGCCAGGGGCCGTCAAACACGGCCGCCGTCTCGTAGGCCAACTGGCCATTGGCACTGTCGCGCAGCAGCACTTGGACGCGGTGGCGGTACCAGGGCACCTCCACATCCATGGTCCACGGCCATTCTTCGTAGACCACGCCATTCGCGCCCACCACCAGGCGCGGGCGGGACGGCCGGTAGTGCGGGTTACGCATGCCGTCCACCGATACATTCACCTGCACCAGGTAGCGGGGCGCATCGTCGTTGCGCTGCAGGCCAATGCGCTCCAGGGCTTCTTGCGCCAGGGCCTCGATCTGGTCCTGGTCGCTGTTCTGGGCCTGCGAGGGAAGGCGTTCAAACCGGTAGCTTGCGCCGCTCAGGGCTGGCGCGTTGCCCACAAAGCTCTGCACATCGCTGTCAATCATGCGCGGCAGGGCGCAGCCTGTGAGCGCCGCAGCAGCCAGCACCAACAGTGCATGGCGGAACCAGGAATGCAGCGCCATGGTGGGCTCCTTAGAGGGTGACAACCTGCACGCCCGGCAGGCCGCTCAGGCTGGGCTGTGCTGGCGCGGGAAACTCTTCCTCGTCAAACGCCTTGTCGCCGTTATCGTCTTCCACCCCGGTGGGGCGAATGCCCTTGAAATCATGTTTGCTGTGGTCCATCAGGTGCGAAGGCACCACATTCTGCAGCGCCGTGAACATGGTTTCGGCGCGGCCGGGGTATTGCTTTTCCCAGTCGCGCAGCATGTTGCCAATCTGCACACGCTGCAGGTTGGTCTGGCTGCCGCACAGCGAGCAGGGGATGATGGGGAATTGGCGGTGCGCAGCCCAGCGGATCAGGTCCTTCTCAGCCACATAGGCGAGCGGGCGAATCACCACAAACTCGCCGTTGTCGCTGGTGAGTTTGGGTGGCATGCCCTTGAGCTTGCCGCCGAAGAACATGTTGAGGAAAAATGTCTGCAGCATGTCATCGCGGTGGTGGCCCAGCGCGAGTTTGTTGCACTTGAGCTTGCGCGCCACGTTGTACAGAATGCCCCGGCGCAGGCGGCTGCACAGGCTGCACATGGTCTTGCCCTCGGGGATATTTTTCTTGACGATGGAGTAGGTGTCTTGCGTCTCGATGTGGAACTCCACGCCCAGCTTGGTCAGGTACTCGGGCAGGATGTGGTCGGGGAAGCCCGGTTGCTTTTGGTCCAGGTTGACCGCCACGATCTCAAAGTTGATGGGCGCGCGCTGCTGCATCTTGAGCAGGATGTCGAGCATGCCGTAGCTGTCTTTGCCACCGGACATGCAGACCATCACGCGGTCGCCTTCCTCGATCATGTTGAAGTCCATGATGGCCTGGCCCATTTGACGGCACAGGCGTTTTTCGAGCTTGTGCGTTTCGCGCTCGATCTTCAGCTCTTTGTTCCGGTTCGCTGCCGCCGCTTCTGCGGCCTCGGCGGCTTCGTCTTCAACCCATACTGCACTCATATCGTTCTCCATGGCGCCATGCGCACTTACCACTGGCCGGTCTCCATGCGGATGGCCACTTCACAATCTTCAAAAATTTCCAGTTTCGCAATCTTGACCCGCACCCCCAGCACTCCGGGCAACTGCATCAAGCGGTGTGCCAGTTTGCCAATCAGTGTTTCCAGCAGGTTCACGTGTTCTGCGGTGCATTCGGCAATGATGATCTGGCGCACCTTGCGGTAGTCCAGCACATGGTTGATGTCATCGTCATGCGGCAGCAGGGGCTGGGTGCCCAGGCTCAGCTCGGCGTCCACCTGGATCGGCTGGGGCGCGGTTTTTTCCGACTCCAGAATGCCCAGGTTCGCGTCGAAACGCAGGCCCGTCAGGGTCAAGGTTTGGTGACCGGTGCTGGCCTTCATGCGTTCATGCCTTTCATGCGGAATACTTCAACGCCCACGCCCGCACAGTCGGGGTACACGTCCGGTTTTTGGGTGGACAGGCGCACGGCGCGCACCTGCGGGTGGGCCAGCAGCTGCTGCACCAGTTCATCACACAGGGTTTCCTGTAATTCGATGTGCCCTTGGGCAATGCGCGCTGCAATCACTTCGCGCACAAAGTCATAGTCCACCACTTCATCCAGCTTGTCCGCCTTGGGGGTGCTGCTGGCAAAGGGTACAAACAATTCCACATTAAAAACCAGGCGTTGGGTCACGCCTTTCTCAAAGTCGTGCGCGCCAATGTGCACCGGCACCATATGGTCGCGCAAAAACAGGCGGCGGCATTCCAGGGCCAGGGTGTCAAACATGCTGTGGCTCATGGCGCACCTCCTGCATTGGACGGCACCATGAACATCACGTCACGCGCCAGTGGTACCAGGTGCTGCCCGTTGTCCACGGCAATGGTTACGCCATTGATGGCGGGGCTTTGCGCCAAAAACACGCAGGTGGCGGCCACCTGGGCTGGGTCCAGCGGCTCGCGCAGCAGGTTCACGCGTGCGGCTTGGTCAAAGTTGTCTTGGGTTTGCGGGCCGCTCAAAAACATCAACCCTGGCGCCAGGCCGCAGACGCGAATGGCCGGGGCCAGTGCCTGCGCCTGCAGGGCCACCGCACGCTCCAGCGCCAGCTTGGTCACGGTGTACGAAAAATAATCCGGGTTCAGGTTGAACACCTTCTGGTCCAGCACATGGAGGATGCTGCGCGAACCTGCGGGCTCGTTGGCATCGGTTTGCGCCATCAGGCTGGACAGCGCCAAAGGCGCCAGCAAGTTCACCTCGATTTGCTGGCGCGCACCGTCCACGTCCATAGCCTGGCCACTGTCAGGCTCGAAGCTGGAGGCATTGTTCACCAGGCAGTGCAGCGGGCCGGATTGGGCGGCAATCTGTTGCACCATGGCGCGTCGGCTGTCTTCCTGGGCCAGGTCGGCGTGGATGGCATGGGCCGCGTACCCTTGGGCGCGCAGGTTGGCACACAAGGCCTCGGCCGCGTCGGCACTGCGTTGGTAGTGGCACCACACCTCCCAGCCTGCCTGCGCAAACTGGGCGCACAGCAAAGCGCCCAGGCGATGGGCGCCACCGGTGATGAGTACGCGTTTAAGCACCAAATAGTCCTTGAGCAGGGTGGGGATGAGGGGGCAAGATAATCCTTGGCTTTACCAAACACGAGACGGATGTTCATGTTCACTGCCGAAAGCATTCCGGCCAGCCTGACCCGAATTATCGCGGATGCGACCGAAAAAGCCGGGGGCTGGCAGGGTTTTGACGCGTTTATGGGCCAGGCCCTCTACACGCCGGGTCTGGGCTACTACGCCAATGGCCTGTCCAAATTCGGCCAGATGCCGCAAGGCCTGCGCAGCGCCGAGGGCATCACGGGGGCCGGGAGCGACTTTGTGACAGCACCTGAAATGACGCCGCTGTTTGGTCAGGCGTTGGCCCGCCAAGTGGCGCAGGTTTTGGAGGCTACCGGCACTGATGAGGTCTGGGAGTTCGGCGCGGGCACAGGAGCGTTGGCCCTACAGCTGCTGGAGACGCTGGGGGACAAGGTGCGCAGCTACACGATTGTGGACCTGTCGGATTCGCTCAAGGCGCGGCAGGCGCAGACCTTGGCTGCCCACGCGGGCAAGGTGCGCTGGGTAAGCACCTTGCCGGACCAGATGCGCGGCGTGGTGGTGGGAAACGAGGTGCTGGACGCCATGCCGGTCCAACTGCTGGTGCGCAAAAGCGGCGTCTGGCATGAGCGTGGGGTGGTGGTGGAGCAGGGTGCATTGCAGTGGAGCGACCGTCCCACGGCGCTGCGCCCGCCGATTGAGATTGACGGCGAACATGACTACCTGACCGAGATTCATCCTCAGGGTGAGGCCTTTGTGCGCACCCTGGCGGACCGCCTGGCATTGGGTGCTGCCTTGTTGCTGGACTATGGTTTCCCCGAGAGTGAGTACTACCATGTGCAGCGCCACATGGGCACGGTGATGTGCCACCAAGCGCACCGGAGCGACCCGGATCCGCTGCAGGCGGTGGGGCTGAAGGACATCACCGCCCATGTCAATTTCACTGGCATTGCCCTGGCCGCGCAGGACGCGGGGCTGGACGTGCTGGGCTACACCAGCCAGGCCCACTTCCTGATCAACTGCGGCTTGGTCGAGGCCATGCAGGATGCGCCTTTGCCAGAGCGCGTCGCCGCCCAGAAGCTCATCATGGAGCACGAAATGGGCGAGTTTTTCAAGGTCATTGCCTTGGGCCGTGGCGTGGACGTTAGCCTGCGAGGCTTTGCGCGCGGCGATAGAACCCACCGTTTGTGAGTACTCATTTGGCGCACCCGCGTCGGGCTTAACACTGTGTACGTCGGTACTGCTGGTAGCAGAGTTCGCGGATGCGTTGCTGGTCTGCTGCTAGCCGCCGTTGTGCGTCGTAAACGCGCTGACGCTCTTCAGATTTCGCTTCTGACTCTTTGCGCTGTTTGTCTCGTTGCAGTGCTTCCTCCTTGCGGCGCATATCGGATTGCGCTTGTGACTCTGCAATCATGGCGCTTCGCAAGCTGTTGGAGGCATCCGCCGCCATTTGTTGCTCGCGGGCCTTGTCCTCTGCTTGTTGGCGCGCTCGTCTTTCGTCGGTGCGTTTGCGCTCCTCTTCTTCCCGCACTAGCGCTTCGGCCGCCAGTTTTTTCTCCGCCAGCAAGGTCGCTTCGGCGGCCGCTCGGACCTTGTCACGGGCATGGGCCATATAGCCCCCAATCACAAACATAGACAGCACTAACAATGCCCCGACGTACAAAAAGTTGGTGTACCAAGGCGGTGGCACCGGTTCCATCACAATTTTGGGTGCGGATCGCGGCCTGTTCACATAGCTAAGTAGCTTTCTGTCGTGGGCCGCCCGCATGTCACTGTTGCTCAGGATTTTGTGGGCTTCACGGATGGCCAACATCCGTGCGATGGCGTCGCTGTCTTGAGCCAGTTTGGCGTGGTTGTAATGATGTAGCGCCTTCTGTAATGCTTGGTTAATTTCGTCTGGCGTGGCATTGCCAGGAACTCCCAGTACCTTGTATGCAGAATCCATGTTGCGGCCCCCCACCGGCCCGGCTTTGTTTTATCGTGGCCAAATCATATACATGTAACAAGCCGTTTGCGGGGCTGCCGTAACGGCACGGTAACACCGCCCCATGCTTGCAAGGTAGTATCGGCCGCGAGTTTTAAGGATCTTTTCATCATGACCACCACCCACCGCACCGAGACCATTGAACGCACACTCCGCCCCTGGGGCTGGTACGAGACCGTGTCGGAAGTCGCTGGCAACAAGATCAAGCGCATTGGTGTGTTGCCGGGCCAGCAGCTGAGCCTGCAAAAGCACCACCAGCGCGCAGAACATTGGGTGGTGACCCAGGGCACGGCCCGTATCACGCTGGACGACAAAGTCTTTGACCTGACGCCGGGCCAGCACTGCGACATCGCCGTGGGGCAGGTGCACCGCCTGGCCAACCTGACCACCGAGCCGGTGGAAATTGTGGAAGTGCAATTTGGCGCCTACCTGGGCGAAGACGACATCGTGCGTCTGCAAGACGACTATGGCCGCCAGTAATTGAAGGACATCAGCACCATGGCAACAACAACTTCAACTCCGTTTGTGCAAATGCCCGCGGGCTGCCCGCCGGTGGCCTGTGTCGACATTGGGGGCACCAAAGTGGCCGTGAACATGGCCGACGCCCAGGGGGTGCGCGGCAAAGTCTCGGAGCCAACCGCCAAGGTCGGCAACAACGACGCGCTAGCGCAGCAAATCATTCGCATGATTGGCGAGAGCTGTGCCCTGGCAGGCATTGCCGTGGCCGATATTTCCGCAGTAGGCGTGGCCACCTGCGGCCCATTCGTCATCAAGCAGGGCATGGTCGAGCTGGCTGGCCCCAACATTTGCGGCGGCCTGGCTGGCAAGGCGCGCGGCCTGCCCAATGACTGGACCACGGCGCTGCTGGAAGCCCCGCTGAAGGCGGTGTTTCCGAATGTGCGGGTGGAGAACGACGGCGTGGGCGCGCTGGAGGCCGAACGCCGCTGGGGCGCCCTGCAAGGGCTGGACAACTGCGCCTACGTGACCTGGAGTACCGGCATTGGCATGGGCCTGTGCGTGGATGGCCACATTTTGCGCGGCAAGAACGGCAACGCCGGCCACGCGGGCCACACCTTTGTCATCAGCAACGACGATGCCCTGTGCGGCTGCGGCTTGGTGGGCGATGTGGAGGGGCTGGTGGCCGGTAACGCCATTCCGCGCCGTTTTGGCAACGATGGCTTTACCGATGCTGCTACTCTTTTTGTAGCTGCTCGCGCAGGTAATACGGGGGCTGTGGCCATTATTGATGGCTTATGCGAGGTTATGGGCCGCACCCTCTTCAACATGGTGGCGACGCTGGACTTGCAGCGCATCAGCGTGGGCGGCAGTGTGTTCTGGCACAACCGCGACTACCTGTTGCCCAAGCTGCAGGCCTACCTGCACGGCAAGCTGCCCGCGCTGACGCAAGGCGTGGAAATCGTGCCAGCTGGCCTGGGCGAACAGGTGGGCGACTACGCCGCTTTGGCGCTGGTGGTGTCCTGATTCTCCATCAGAGGGGTTGATTTAATCGACCCTAGGGAAACTCCTAGTAGTTCAGCGTTAAAAATTAATGAAAATTAATTAATTCGAGTTGGCATGGTGCCGACAAGAATGCAACGTTGTTTTGGGCCCCACCAAGGGGCTACGAAGACAAAACTTTTTTGGAGACAAGATGTTGAAGCTTTCTAAACTCGCCACCGCAGTGGCACTCGTGGTTGCTGGTTCGGCCGCTGTGGCTGGTGAAGTGGAAGTCCTGCACTACTGGACATCCGGCGGTGAAGCCAAGTCGGTTGCTGAACTGAAGAAGATCATGCAAGCCAAGGGCCACGTCTGGAAAGACTTTGCTGTGGCCGGTGGCGCTGGCGACAACGCCGCCACCGTGTTGAAGAGCCGTGTGGTGAGCGGCAATCCTCCTGCTGCTGCCCAGATCAAGGGCCCTGCCATCCAGGAATGGGCAGCCGAAGGCGTGCTGGCCAACCTCGACGCCACTGCCAAGGCCGAAAAGTGGGATGACCTGCTGCCCAAGGTCGTGGCTGACGTCATGAAGTACAAGGGCAACTATGTGGCTGCCCCCGTGAACGTGCACCGCGTGAACTGGATGTGGGCCAACTCCGCCGTGCTGAAAAAGGCTGGCGTGACCTCCACTCCCAAGACATGGGACGAATTTTTCGCTGCCGCTGAAAAAGTCAAAAAGGCTGGCCTGATTCCCGTGGCACACGGTGGCCAGAACTGGCAAGACTTCACCACCTTTGAGTCCGTGGCTCTGGGCGTGGGCGGTACCAAGTTCTACAACGACGCCTTGATCAAGCTGGACGAAAAAGCGCTGACCAGCGCCACCATGACCAAGGTCCTGGAAACTTTCCGCAAGATCAAGGGTTACACCGACGCAGCTGCTCCCGGCCGCGACTGGAACCTGGCCACCGCCATGGTGATCCAAGAGAAGGCTGCATTCCAGTTCATGGGTGACTGGGCCAAGGGTGAGTTCTCTGCCGCTGGCAAGGTGCCAGGCAAGGACTACATCTGCGCTGCTGCGCCTGGCACCGACAAGGCTTACACCTTCAACGTGGACTCGTTTGCCATGTACAAGCTCAAGGACGCGGGTGCCCAAAAGGCCCAGGGCGATCTGGCTGCTTCCATCATGGGCACCGAGTTCCAGGAAGTGTTCAACCTGAACAAGGGTTCCATCCCTGTGCGTTTGAACATGAAGATGGACAAGTTTGACGACTGCGCCAAGACCTCTGCCAAGGACTTTGTGGACACCGCCAAGTCTGGTGGTTTGGTGCCTTCCGTGGCCCACGGCATGGCCATCAAGCCTGCTGCTGAAGGTGCGATCAAGGATGCCGTGTCCCAGTTCTGGAACGACGACAAGATCTCCGTGGCTGACGGCGTGAAGAACATCGCCAAAGCTGCTGCTACCAAGTAAGTCGTGCTGGCGCGCAAGCGCCAGTTTCTTGCCAAGCAGACGCCCCATCCCCCTGCGGGGGTGGGGCTGTTCAAATTTGACCGTCTTCTCAAGATTGCATCCCATGCCATTCCAATCCTCTTTGCGTTGTCTGTGGGCCGCTGTGGCCTTGTGTGCTGGTGCGAGCCTGTGGGCTGGCGAGGTGGAGGTGCTCCACTACTGGACGTCGGGGGGCGAGGCCAAATCGGTGGCCGAGCTCAAAGGCATGATGGCCCAGCGTGGCCATACCTGGCGGGATTTCACAGTCACTGGCGGCGGTGGACAAAACGCCATGGCGGTGCTCAAACAGCGTGTGCTGGCGGGCAGTGCGCCTGCTGCGGCCAACATCAAGGGCCCGGCGATTCAGGAATGGGCCGAGCTCAAGGCGCTGACCAGTCTGGATGCGATGGCATCGTTTGAGAAGTGGGACGAGGTCTTGCCCAAAGTGGTGGCGGACCAGATGAAATACAAAGGCCGTTACGTGGCCGTGCCGGTGAACGTGCACCGCGTGAACTGGTTGTGGGCCAACTCCGCAGTCTTGAAGAAGGCTGGCGTTGCAGCGCTGCCCAAAACTTACGATGAATTTTTTGCCGCTGCCGACAAGATCAAGGCGGCCGGCTTTGTGGCCGTGGCCCATGGGGGCCAGGACTGGCAGGACTTCACGGTGTTTGAATCCGTGGTGTTGGGCGTGGGCGGCCCCGCGTTTTACGACAAGGCCCTGGTCAGGCTGGACCGTGCGGCGCTGGCCAGCGACGAGATGAAAAAGTCGCTGGAGGTGTTTCGCCGTATCAAAGGCTACACCGACGACAAGTCGCTGGGGCGCGACTGGAACGTGACGACCGAACTGGTGATCAACGGCAAGGCCGGCTTCCAGTTCATGGGCGACTGGGCCAAGGGCGAGTTTTTGGCCGCTGGTCAGACCCCCGGCAAAGACTTCACCTGCTCGGCCGCGCCGGGTACCGACAAGGCCTACACCTTCAACGTGGACTCTTTTGCCATGTTCCAGCTCAAAGGCTGGGAGGCCCAAAAGGCCCAGGGCTACCTGGCCTACCTGCTCATGGGAAAAGACTTCCAGGAGAAATTCAACCTGCGCAAGGGCTCCATCCCCGTGCGTTTGGGCATGCCCATGGACAAGTTTGACGAATGCGCCAAGACCTCTAGCAAGGACTTTGTGGCCACGTCCGCCAGCGGCACGCTGGTGCCGTCGGTGGCGCACGGCATGGCGCTGTCCTCCAGCCAGCAGGCCGCCATGCGTGCGGTGGTGTCCGAGTTCTGGAACAACGACAAATTGACAGTGCCTGAAACCCTGTCCAAGCTGTTGGCGGTAAGCGCCCCCAAACAGAAATAAAGCTTATCCGCCAGCGGCACGCTGGTGCCGTCGGTGGCGCACGGCATGGCGCTGTCCTCCAGCCAGCAGGCCGCCATGCGTGCGGTGGTGTCCGAGTTCTGGAACAACGACAAATTGACAGTGCCTGAAACCCTGTCCAAGCTGTTGGCGGTAAGCGCCCCCAAACAGAAATAAAGCTTATGAAAACCCTTGAAAACATCCTGCCCAAGCTGGTGATCGCCCCGGGCTTTGTGCTCGGCTTCGCCTTCATCTATGGCTTCATGATCTGGAACGGCGTGCTCTCCGTCACCGGCTCGCGCATGCTGCCCAACTACGAAGAATTTGTGGGGCTGGAGCAGTATGTGAAGCTGTGGGAAATGGACCGCTGGTACGTGGCGCTCAAGAACCTGGGTCTGTTCAGCTTGTTGTATGTGGGCGGCTCCATGGTGCTGGGCATGGGCCTGGCAATTTTTCTGGATCAGAAGATACGCTTTGAGGGCGTGCTGCGCACCGTATACCTGTACCCCATGGCACTGTCCTTCATCGTGACCGGCACTGCGTGGAAATGGATTTTGAACCCCAGCCTGGGTCTGGAAAAACTCATGCACGACCTGGGTTGGGCCAGCTTCAGCTTTGACTGGCTGGTGCAGTCCGACACCGCCATCTACTGCGTGGTGATTGCCGGCATCTGGCAGTCCGCCGGCTTTGCCATGGCCCTGTCGCTGGCCGGCCTGCGCGGCATTGACGACAGCATCATCAAGGCCGCCCAGATCGACGGTGCCTCGCTGCCCCGCATCTACTGGCGCATCATTTTGCCCATCTTGCGCCCCGTGGTGTTCTCCACCGTGCTGGTGCTGTCGCACCTGTCCATCAAGAGTTTTGACCTGGTGATGGCGCTCACCTCGGGTGGCCCTGGCTTCTCGTCCGACGTGCCGGCCACCTTCATGTACACCATGAGTTTCACGCGCGGCCAGATTGGCCTGGGCGCCGCCAGCGCCACCATGATGCTGGCCTTTGTGGCCGCCATCGTGGTGCCCTATCTGTACAGCGAATTGCGCTCCAAACCCCACGACCGTTAAGCCGGAACCTGCCCTCCTATGCTCAAAAACCTACCCCGCGTGCTGATCTACGGCACCCTTCTGATTGCGGCCTTCTTCTTTCTGGCGCCGCTCTATGTCATGTTGGCCACGTCCTTCAAGGACGCCGAGCAAATTCGCTCGGGCAACCTGCTGAGCCTACCCAACAGTCTGAACTTCGAGTCTTGGCGGCTGGCTTGGTCCACTGCCTGTACGGGTGTGGACTGCCGCGGCCTGCAGCCCTACTTTGTCAACTCCATCATCATGGCCGTGCCGGCCGTGCTCATCTCCACCGCCTGGGGCGCCATCAACGGCTACGTGCTGAGCATGTGGAAGTTCAAGGGCAGCGAAGTGCTGTTCGGTTTCATGCTGTTTGGCGTGTTCATGCCCTTCCAGGTCGTGCTGCTGCCCATGAGCCAGGTGCTGGGTTTTCTGGGCCTGTCCAGCTCGCTGGGTGGCTTGGTCATGGTGCACTGTATCGCCGGTCTGGCTGGCACCACGCTGTTCTTCCGCAACTACTACACCGCCATCCCCAAAGAGCTGGTGAATGCTGCGCGTATTGACGGTGCCGGTTTCTGGCGCATCTTCTTCCGCATCGTGGTGCCCATGTCTACGCCCATTTTGATGGTGACGCTCATCTGGCAATTCACCAACATCTGGAACGACTTCCTGTTTGGCGTGGCTTTCAGCGGCGCCGACAGCAAGCCCATCACCGTGGGTCTGAACAACATGGCCAACACCTCCAGCAGCGTGAAAGCCTACAACGTGGACATGGCTGCGGCCGTGATTGCTGGTCTCCCCACCATGCTGGTCTATGTACTCGCAGGTCAATATTTCGTGAAAGGTCTCACCGCCGGCGCGGTGAAAGGATAAAAAATGGCAGCTTCTCTCCAAATCGCAGGCATCCGCAAAGTTTTCGGCAAGGGCGACAAAGCCGTTGAAGTCCTCAAAAAGATCGAAATCGACGTCGCCCCTGGCGAATTCCTGATCCTGGTCGGCCCCTCTGGCTGCGGCAAGTCCACCTTGCTCAACATCATTGCTGGACTCGAAGAACCATCCGAGGGCGAGCTGCGCATCGCTGGCAAAAACGTGGTGGGCGTGGCCCCCGCGCAGCGCGACATCGCCATGGTGTTCCAGAGCTATGCGCTGTATCCCACCATGAGCGTGGCCGACAACATCGGGTTTGCGCTAGAAATGCGCAAAGTGCCGCTGGAGCAGCGCAAGAAGCGTATTGCCGAAGTGGCCGCCATGCTGCAGATCGAACACCTGCTGGACCGCCGCCCCGCGCAGTTGTCTGGCGGCCAGCGCCAGCGTGTGGCCATGGGCCGCGCTTTGGCGCGTGACCCCCAGCTCTTCTTGTTTGACGAACCGCTCTCCAATCTGGACGCCAAGCTCCGTGTCGAAATGCGTGCTGAAATCAAGCGCCTGCACCAAGTCAGCGGCATCACCAGCGTCTACGTCACGCACGACCAAATCGAAGCCATGACTCTGGGCAGCCGCATCGCGGTGATGAAGGACGGCATCCTGCAACAAATCGGTACGCCCGACGACATCTACAACCGCCCGGCCAACACCTACGTGGCCACCTTTATCGGTTCGCCCACCATGAACCTGATCAAGGGCCATGTGGAAACATCCGGTGCCCAAGGCCGCTTCAGCTTCAACGGCAGCACCCTGGAGCTGGCTACCCCCGCCGTGGGCGACGCCACCCTGGGCGTGCGCCCCGAGCACATCGAGCTGGTGGCCGACGCCTCGTGGCGTGGTGAGGTCGCGGTGGTGGAGCCTACCGGCGCCGATACCTATGTGGTGATCAAGACTGCCGCGGGCGATGTGACGGTGCGTACTGCGCCTAGCGCCCAGTGGAAGGCGGGTGACCAAGTGGGCTTGCGCGTGAGCCCTGCGAATACCAACTGGTTCAGTACCGCGACGGGTGTGCGTCTGGACGTTTGAATTTTCCAACATTCAACGAAAAAGCCGGGTGGCCCTTTTTGGGAGTCCGGCTTTTCTATTTTTGTCAAAAACTGGTAGCTGTCGTTCTTCACCGGCGCTTTGAAGGACAACCCCGACCAGCAACGGTGTTTGATCGCGTCTGCGGTAATCGGTCGACAATGCTGTGGGCAGAGTGGGGTACATTCAAAACCCCACCGTTGGCATCGGTGGCAGACTACTTCGAGTACTTATGGAAACAGAACAATCGATCTCGACCGACGCGAACGCGCTGAAGACCTTCCTTGTTGAACATGTGCGCAAGCATTATGCGCAAACGAATGAAGACCTGCTGCTTGCCAACGTTGGCTGGGCCCTAAACAACCAGCGTCCCGAGCTACGCGAAAAGCTAGGGCGTCGAACGGTTGGGCAGTTCATTCGACGCGAGCTTAGTGAGCAGCTCGACATGCCGCGAAACCTCGGTAATCCCACAGAGCAGTATGTCTACTTGAAAGGGCAAGCGGACGCGTCTGTGCCTTCGTCGACTCGAGGCGCGACTACGGCTGCCGCAACTTCGGTTAAGTCGAGAAAGTACGCCCACGCGGTCTTTCTCGCTTTCACCCGTCCGGTCACCCCAGGCTACA
This sequence comes from Rhodoferax sp., assembly GCF_034519335.1. GTDB lineage: Bacteria > Pseudomonadota > Gammaproteobacteria > Burkholderiales > Burkholderiaceae_C > Allorhodoferax. The sequence continues at coordinate 75,169 of NZ_JAXHOL010000024.1, read as the reverse complement.
AGCGTTTCCTGATGCTGGGTGACCCGATTCACTTTCGCGACATCTTGGATGACGCCGAAGCGCCGGGCGAAGGTGTGGAAATCGAGTCCACCCTGATCGTACCGCCGTCCGCCGGTCAATCCAAAGCGGAGGTTCTGCAAGAACTGAATAAGCAGGTCGATCATTGGCTTCGACAAAACGGGCTGCAGTTGAATTGCGTCCTCGAACAGTCAAAACTCGCGAGTGCTGACGGCGGCAATCACATAAGCCTCTGGGACCTCCTGCTTGCCTCACTCACCGAGGCAGAGCGAAAGCGAATCCAACTCCCGCTCGATATCATCGCGAAGCTCCAAAATACTCCGAAATAGCATGCGATTCACCCTCGGGTACGCTGGCTTACCGGCTGGCGAGGCGTTTGACTATATAAACAAAAAACGCGACTCTCTATTGAGCGCGAATTCTGATTTCGTCGGGTTTCCGATGTCGAAGAAAGAGGGGCTTTCGGCGAATCACGCCAAGCTTTTCCTGACGGAATTCAAAAGTCGGCTTGATAGTGAATTTGACAAACAGTCGAATTTAGTGGGTACGTGTTGTGCAGTGATCTACCGCCGCAGTAACAACGGCAGCGATATCGCCTTCGAGAACCACTTCTTCCCCGCTATCCTGCCTGTGCCTATCAATTGGGAGCCTAGTGGCACCACCCCTGACGAACGGCGGGCTGCGGAAAAATGTCTTTTCGAAACTTTGGTGCGGACGACAGCGCGGACTCGCGAAATCTTGGCGGTCTTGCACCGCGAGCTTCGCGATCAAGCGAACACAACGCCATTGCTGCTGCCGGTGCGTAACTTCAAATCGAACTCTTATCGAGATTGGCTGCGCGAATTACAGACCAATATCGCTGCGTCCAACGACGAACAGCTGGCCAAGAATGTATTGAACGCTGCTACCAACGCTTTCGAGGCGAGTTACCCTCGTGTGAGGGGCTCAGGGGAGGTGCTGTCGTTTCACGATGATCGAGGGATCGAGTTCAAAGCCCCGGGAGCATCGCGTCGAATGCACGGCCGCCCGTGGATGGTGGAGGAGCACCCGGAAGACATGTGTCACCTCGCGGGATTTCGTCGCTTGGGCGCACCGTTCAACGCGGCGTTCCACTATGACGCGCAAAAGAATTCACCGAAGAAGCTGACCGGACGCTTTTGTCAGTGCCACGGTGACTTGGAGAATAAGACGGGCGATCCGCACTTGAATATCGCGCCCGGCGATTTCACCAGAATCTAGACGCAAAAAAGGCCAGCATATGCTGACCGTCAATGCAGTGAGATCGTATAACGATTCACCAATAATCATCAGTGTCTGAAACTCTCTTCCAAGTCTGATGGTGCGCCGGCCAAGATGCGGGGGCCATATATTGCCAGCCGATCCTCTAGCTCATCGCACCAAACTGAAAATGGGACATCCAGCCAATCTCAGTTAACTCGCTCACTTTAGAGGCAGAAATCCCCGTGTTTTTTAGTACGAAGCGTTCCGCACCCAGAAGATGCGCTGCAAAAAATGCAGCCCCCAGAATGTAGCACATCACCATATACAGCACGGGCTTGTCGCAAACGCGATGTTCTGCTGCGATCACGAACGGCAGCAACCGCGGCAAGCAGCTCACCTTCACCCCTGCACCGGCAACTGCAACCGAATCGTCAGCCCATGCGGCAGCGTGGTCTGCGCGGTCGCCGTGCCGTTATGGCGCCGCGCAATTTCCGCCACGATGGACAGGCCCAGGCCGCAGCCGCCGGGGAATTCGCTGGCGCGCCAGAAGCGTTCAAACACGCGCTCCAGGTGTTCGGCCGACAGGCCAGGACCGGTGTCTTCTACGTCCAGCCAGCACATACCCTCACGCACCGTGGTGCGCAGCGTGACGGCGGCACCCTTGCCGGCGTAGCGCAGGGCGTTGTCGATCAGGTTGCTCAGCACTTCGCGCAGCAGCAGCTTGTCACCGGGCACCGTCAGCGAGTCTTCGCCCTCGTAGCCCAGGTCCACGCCCGCAGTCACCGCACGCGGCGTCCACTCGCGCGCCACTTCACGGGCCAGTGCGGCCACATCCACGGGGTGCAGCGCCACCTCGGCCTCGGTGCGCGCCAGTGACAGCAGTTGGTGCACCAGGTGGGCGCTGCGTTGGGCACCGGTGTGCACCTTGACCAAGCGTTGGCGCAAGGCCTCGGGCTCGGTCTCCTGCATGGCCAATTCGGTCTGGCTGATCAGGCCGGCCAGCGGGGTGCGCAGTTGGTGGGCGGCGTCGTTCAAAAAGCGCTTTTCCTGGCTCAGGCTGCGGCGCAGGGTGGTGAGCAGCTGGTTGAGCGCATTGGCCAGCGAGTGCACTTCCTCCGGCGCCTGCGTCATCTCGATGGGGGACAGCGACGCCGTGGCACGGTGCGCCAGCTGGGCCTCCAGCCGTTCCAGCGGCGCCAGGCCGCGGCGAATGCCCTCGTACACCAGCACGCTGAGCACGGCGCCCAGAATCAGCAGCGGAAACAGCACGTCGCGCACCAGCTCGCGCGCAATGCGCTGCTGCACCACCAGGCTCTTGGCCACCTGCACGCGCATGCGCTGGTCGGTAAAGCCGTCGCCAAAACTCAGGTCGATGGACGCCACGCGCATGGGCTTGCCGTCCAGCACCACCTCGTACAGCAGCGGTTCGTTGTCGGGCACGTAGAGGTCGGGCGTCATGCCGGGGATCTTGGTGTTGCCCAGCAAAAAACTGCCGGGCGGCGAGGACACCATGTAGGCCACGCGGTCCTCGGGGTCCTGCTCGATGATGTCGCGCGCCGCGCGCGGAAAGTCCACCAGCAGGCCCGAGCCCATGGGTTTGACCTGGCGCGCCAGCGAGCGCACCGATTGCGTCAGCGACTGGTCAATCGTCTTCTCGGCATAGGTGAGTGCCACGCGAAAGGCCAGCACCCCGCCCATGAGCCACAGCACCAGCTGCGGCAGCAGCAGCCACACCAGCAGTTGCCGCTTGAGCGAGAAGCGGGCCGGAACGTTCATGCGCTTTCGGTTTCCAGCATGTAGCCCAGACCGCGCACGTTGCGGATGTTGAGGCCACTGTCGGTGAGCTTGCGGCGCAGGCGGTGCACATACACCTCCAGCGCGTTGGAGCCCACCGCGGCGCCGTCTTGGGGCTGGGTTTGCCACACGGCCAGTACGTCTTCGCGCCCCACGACCTGGCCCATGTTGTTGACCAAGAGCGAGAGCAGCGACCATTCGCGCTGCGTCAGGTCCATGGGCTCTTCGCCCAGCCAGGCCAGGGGGCGCACCGGGTCCAGGCGCAGGTTTTTGCTGGAGTCGCTTTGCACTTCCAGCGAGCCACCAAAGGCCGGCAGGCGCGAGCGGCGCAGCATGGCCTGCAGGCGTGCCAGCAGTTCGGCCATGTTGAAGGGTTTGGTGAGGTAGTCGTCGGCGCCGGCGTTGAGGCCTTGTACCCGGTCGTCCACACCGTCGCGGGCAGTGAGGATGAGCACTGGCAGCGCACTCAGGCGTTGGCGTATCCATTGCAGCACTTGGATGCCGTCGAGTACGGGCAGGCCCAGGTCCAGCACCACGCCATCAAATCGGGTGCCTTCCAGCAGGCTCTGGGCTTGCGCGCCGTCGCTGGCGCTGCTCACGCTGTGGCCCGCGTGGACCAGCTGCGCACACAGGCCGTCGCGCAGCAATTCGTCGTCTTCAACAATCAGTAAATGGGCCATGGGCTAAGCATACCAAGGCAGACTGTGCCGCAGGGAGGGGGAAAGCGCGGGGGGCGCTACCCGCGAAGCGTTGGGACGAGCCCGTTCAGGCGGCTGGCGCAGCGTCCAGACCTGCGGCCACCGCTTCGGTTCGAGCAGTTTGGATGAATTGACCTATCTTTGGGCCTGTAGCACCCATGGATATTGCGCGAGCAGCTACCAAATCTGTAGCAACTGCCAGTGCCAATTGCAGCGTCTGCGCCAAACGCGTGGCCTGCGGGTAGGGCGTGTCGGTTTTGCCCAAGCGGCCTTGGGCATCGCACTGACAGGCTTGCAGCGCTTGGGCAAAACGCGCCGGTTTGCGAAAGGCGTCGCAGCGCTCCAGCAGGCGCACCAGGGCTGCTGCGTTGAGCGTGGCACTGCGGTGGATGTTGCCGTGTTCACGCGCCACCACATCGGCCAGCTCGGCACAGTCGGTGGGCACGCGCAGGCGCTGGCACACAGTTTTGAGCAGGCGCACGCTGCGCTCCTCGTGGCCGATGTGGCGCGGCAACACGTCGGCGGGTGTGGTGCCCTTGCCCAGGTCGTGGCCCAGACAGGCAAAGCGCACGGCCAGCGGCGCACCCAGCTGGGCCGCGCGGTCCAGCACCAGCATCACATGTATGCCCGTGTCCACCTCGGGGTGGTGCTCGGGGCTTTGGGGCACACCCCAGAGGCGGTCCAGTTCGGGCAGCAGGCGCGCCAGCGCGCCGCAGCTGCGCAGCACCTCAAACATGCGCGAGGGCTGTGCTTCCATCAGGCCCTTGGCCAGCTCCTGCCACACGCGCTCGGGCACCAGGTGGTCCACTTCGCCCTCGGCCACCATGGTCTGCATCAGGGCCAGGGTTTCGGGCGCCACGGTGAAGTCGGTGAAGCGCGCGGCAAAGCGCGCCAGCCGCAGGATGCGCACCGGGTCTTCGCGGAAGGCGGGCGTCACGTGGCGCAGCACACGCTGGGCAATGTCGGCACGGCCGCCGTAGGGGTCGACCACAGAATTTGCATCAAATTGGCCTCTGGACCCCGTAGATATATGCGCGAGCAGCTATCGAATTGATAGTAAGGTCGCGCCGCGCCAGGTCTTCCTCCAGTGTCACGCCGGGCTCGGCATGCACGGCAAAGCCGCGGTAGCCGGGGGCAGTCTTGCGCTCGGTGCGGGCCAGCGCGTATTCCTCGTGCGTGTGGGGGTGCAGGAACACCGGGAAGTCGCGCCCTACGGCCACAAAGCCCGCGTCCAGCATGGCTTGCGGTGTGGCGCCCACCACCACCCAGTCGCGGTCCTGCACCGGCAGGCCCAACAGGGCGTCGCGCACAGCGCCGCCCACCAGGTAGGTTTGGCCGGGAATGGACGGGAGAGTTGGGGTGGCAGGCATGGGGTCAAGGGGGCGCGGGGTCAGCGCTTCAGGCGGTAGGGCTCTTCAAAGTCCAGAAAATCTTTCTCATTCAAGGCATCGTTCACCCAGGCTTGCACACCGGGCAGAGCCAGCACGCGGGCCACATAGGCGGCAGCTGTTGGGCGGCAGGGGCAGGGCATAGGTCTTGAGGCGGGTGCAGACCGGGGCGAAGTAGGCATCTGCCACGCTGAAGTTGCCAAACAGCAAGGGGCCGCCGTGCTGGTCCAGCAGGCTTTCCCACATGGCGACCAGGCGCGCGACGTCGGCCCGCACGGCCGGTTTGTCGCGCCAGATCAGGGCGCCGGTGGCGGCCAGGTCGGCCTCGATGTTCATGGGGCAGTTGCCGCGCAGGGCGGTGAAGCCAGAGTGCATTTCGGCGCAGATGCTGCGTGCCCGGGCGCGGGCGGCTTTCTCCTGCGGCCACAGCGGCGTGCCGGAAAACTGCTCGGCCACGTACTCGGCAATCGCCAGGGTGTCCCATACCGCCAGGTCGCCGTCTACCAGCAGCGGCACTTTGCCCGTGGGTGTTAGCGGACCCAGCGTGGCCTTGAACTTGGAGCTGCTGTCAAACGAGTCGAAGCGGACCATCACCTCTTCAAAGTCGATGCCCGCTTGCTTGAGCAGCACCCAAGGGCGCATGGACCATGAAGAGTAATTTTTGTTGCCGATGTAAAGCTTGAGCATGGGACACCTGTGCGTGTAAGGGCTTTCATCCTAATGGCTGACGCCCTGCCCATTGATGACAAAGGTAGGCCGCATTGATGCATGGCGCACGCCTTGGACGGCGCACGGGCTCAGGGCAGTTCCAGTCCGGCCTCCGGTGTACTGGCGTCGCGCGGGCCCACCGTGCCCAGGCGTGCCTTGAGCGACTGAGGCTGACCGCTGATCAGCGCGGCATACAGCGTGGTGTTGGCCAGCACTTTTTTCACATAGTCGCGGGTTTCGGTAAACGGCACGTTTTCGGCCCAAATGGCGGCTTCCAGCGTGGGGCTACCGGTCTGGCCCCGCCAGATGCGCGGGCGGCCCGGGCCGGCGTTGTAGGCCGCCGCGGCCATGGGCATGGAGCCCCCAAAGCTGTCCAGCACCAGCTTGAGGTAACCGGTGCCGATGGCAATGTTGGTGTCGCGGTCGGTGATCTGGTGGGCCTGGAAGTCGGTCAGGCCGATCTTCTTGGCGGTCCAGCGCGCGGTGGCTGGCATGACCTGCATGAGGCCGGCTGCGCCTACGCTGGACTTGGCGTCCATGATGAAACGGCTTTCTTGGCGGATCAGGCCGTACACATAGGCCGGCTCCAGGCCAATGGTCTGGGTCCGGGCCAGCACGGCGGTCTTGAAGGGCATGGGGAAGCGTTGCTCCATGTCCACCACACCTTTGGTGCGTTCGCTGGTGTTGATGCAGCGGTCCCACACCTCGGCCTTGCAGGCCAGGTCGGCGGCGGCCAGCAGGCTGCGGTCGTCCATGCCGCCGCGGGTGTGCAGGTTGGTGGTGTAGTTCCACTCGCGCACGCCCTCGGTGCGCAGGCCCAGTTGCATGGCGTACAACGCACGCATCAGGCCAGGGGTGGTGCGGGCGTGGTCTTTTTCTTCGGGCGTCAGGGGCAGGGGTTTGGCCGGGGCGGTTACTTTGTTGCCCAAGTCTTCCAGGGCCAACATTTCGTAGAAGCCCTTGATACCTGCAATGCTCTCCAGCGCACGGGTGGCGTCGGCGCGGGCGGCGTCGGTGGTGGCGCGGGCCAGTTGGGCGCGGGCACGCCAGTAGACCCAGGTGGCGTCGTTGCGCAGTGGACTCGGGCATGGCGGCGATGGCGTCTTGCACCACATTCCAGCGCCCGGCGCGCAGGGCGGCGCGGGCGGCCCAGACCAGGTGGTCTTCGTGCATGTGTTGAAACTGGCCCTTGGCAAAGTAGCCCACGGCGTCGTCCGAGAGTTTTTGGGCGGCGCGTTTGCCAATCACGCCCCAGATCCAGCTGCGTTCTTCCTGCGTGAGCTGGGCTTTCCAGCGCAGCTTCTCCACTTCCGTGGCGGCTTCGGCGGGCTCTTGGTAGGCCAGGCGGATGAGCGCCAGCGACACCAGTTCGCGGGTCTGCGGACGCAGCGCAGTGAGCTTGTCGTTGAGGTACTTGCCGGGGTTCAGGTAGATGGTGTTGACCGTTTTGACCCAATCCGCGTCCAGCAAACCCACGGCCTGGGTGGCAATGCGCAAGCGGTCGTTTTCCATGCCCAGGCGGGCGCGCAGCCAAGCCGTGTGGGAGGTGAGCTTTTTATCTTTGAGCAGCTGCGCCGCTGCGCCGGCACAGGCTTCGTCGGCGTCTTTGAGGGCCAGCCAGGTGTCTTGCACGGCATTGGCCACGTCGGTGCCCTGGGTGCTGTAGTCCGCCTGCAGGCTGTAACACCGGATGGCACGTTCGTCGTTCATGCGGTAGGCCGGCAGCTCGCGCTGGAAGCTGGCCCAATCGCCGCGCCGACCCAGTACCTGCAGCCACTCGGCGCGCAAGCGGTCTTCCTGGTAGGTGCCGCTGTAACGGTTCAAAAAGTCTTGGATGTCTGCGTTGCTGGCATCGTCCAGCCGGGCCGACATGTCCCAATAGGCGGCCCACGGCTCCAGCAGGTGGTTGCGCGCTTGGGGCAACAAGGCCGCCAGACGCTTGCGGTCACGCTGCTTGTAGGCTTGCGCCATGTCGAGGATGGTGTCGTCGGAGCGGGCGGACTCGCGCACCACGTCGCGCCCTTGGGCTTTTGCCGGAGCGGCGAAGGAGGACACCGCGAAACCCGCGAGGGCCAAGGATGTCAGAATGGCTGGAAACTGCATGTGGGGATTATGGACAACTCGGACGAAAGCAAAGCCGCGCAAAAGAAAGCCCTTCGCAAGGCGCTACTCGAACAACGCCTGAACCTGCCGGACCGCCTACAGCGCGCAGAACTTCTGCAGCGCGTGATGCGGATTTGGCTGGTGGGGCGACCGGATGCGGTGATTGGGGCCTACTGGCCCATCAAGGGTGAATTTGATCCGCTGCCGGCGTTGCACCGATGGAAGGAAGACGGCGAGCTGATTGACCAGCCGCAGCCCCGTCGTATTGGCCTGCCCGTGGTGAACCGGGAGCACAAAACCATGACCTTCCATGCCTGGTACCCCGGTTGCCCGATGGAAGAAGACGCCTACGGCATTCCCAAACCCAAAGATACCGAGCTGATCGTACCCACCTTGCTGTTTGTGCCCTGTGTGGGTTACAGCGCGGGTGGATACCGGTTGGGGTACGGCGGCGGGTTTTACGACCGCATGCTGGCCAGCCTGAGCCCCAAGCCCTTCACCGTGGGGCTGGGTTTTGGCACCGAGTTTGTGGATGACTTCGAACCCGAGCCGCACGATATGCCGCTCGATGCCATCCTCAACGACCACGGGATTGTTTGGCCAGTTTGATGTGGCCCCCCCACGCTCCGCCCACGCACGGCCTCTGGGCCGTGCATGGCCTATTGCCACAACGTGAACGCATTTGCGGGCGCAAATGCGTGAGCGGGTCGCTGCCCCCCGAGGGGGCTAAGCCGCCTTGGGGCGGCCCGGCGGCGGCTTGGGTCTGCCTCGGGTGGCCTTCTTGGTGGGCGCCTTGGGCCGTACGGGCTTGCGTGCCTGCAGCGCCGCTTCCATTGCCAGCCGGGCCCAGGGCAGCATCAGGGCAGGTGATTCCATCGCCTCGGCCGGGGTGCTGTAGTAATTCATGCTTTTGGGCTGGCCTTGCACCGGGTAGGTGAAGCGGGCGCAGCCTTCGGCCTCAAAACGGTGGCGGCTCTCGTCGCTGGCCTTGAGCCACAGGGTGTCACCATCGCCCAGATTGGCCAAAATGGCAATCGTCATTCCGTCCACGCTGATGCCCCAGCCGCCAAACATGCGCCGGGCCACACAGGGGCCTGCGCTTTGCAGCAGTTCGCAGCTGTAGTCGGCAAAACTTTGGTCGATGGACATGGCGGGTATCAGGGGCGCATCAGCGCGATGAGGTCGCTTTCGTAGCCTTTCAGCGTCTCTTGCAGGCGCTGGCGTTGGCTGGCCGAGGTGCGATTGTGAAACGCAGCAATCGCCTCGCAGGCTTGGCTGCGCACGCGCTCGGTGTACTGGCGAAACGCAGGGTCGGGCGACTGCAGGCTGCGGGCCACCAAGGCGCGTACTTCGGCCTGGGTGTGGATCTCGGTGGCATTGCCGTTGCGCAGGGCGCGCAAGGTTTGCAGCGTGTCTTGTTGGCGGCGCAACACCTCGCGGTACTGCACGCTGGCGTCAAAGGCCGATGCCTCCAGCTGGGCCTGCAGCTGCTTGCGCTGGGCCTCGGTGATGCGGCCGTAAAAACCTTCGGCGCGTTCCACCAGCTTTTTCAGGCGGCGCTCCGCACGGTCCTCGGGGCTGCCATCCATCCACTCTTCGCGCCACTCGCGGTTGCGTTTGTCCAGCGCCTTGGCCAAGTGGTCCAGCTGCGCGCTGCTCAGGGTAGGCCCCAGGGCCACGGCGGTGGGGGCTGCACGGTCCAGCGCAGTCTGGATGCGCTCTTCTACATACTGGCTGAGCTGGCACACCTGGGCGGCTGTGACCTCCTGGGGCGCAGCGGCCTGCAGGTTTTTGAGGGTGGTGGCCAGCGGGGGCAGCTCTTCCTTGCGGTGCCAGTCTTGCAGGGCATGCAGGTCGTTGCGCAGGCGGGTGGACTGGGCGCCATCGAAGTCAAAATAGCCGTCCAGCCACCAATAGGCCAAGTCTGGGGCGTTGTTGTAGCCCAGGCGCACCGCGTTGCAACCGCTCAGGCTCAGCAGGCCCATGAGCAGCCCGATAATGGCGCACCAACGGCCTGCGCTGGCCCACCAGCGTTGCGGGCCCACCCATTCATCAGAAATTTGCGCGAGGACATGCACGTGACGTCTAGTTTTCAGGTTCAAGGGGCTTCGGGCCAGCGGCCGGTAGTGGACGTGGTCATTATGGCGGCGGGCAAAGGCACGCGCATGAAGAGCAAAACCCCCAAGGTCTTGCACACCCTGGCCGGGCGCCCCTTGCTGGGGCATGTGCTGGACACCGCGGCCCAGTTGCTGGCCCGCAAAGTGGTCGTCATTACTGGCCACGGTGCTATCGAAGTAGAAGCAGCTTGCGCAGGATCCACGGGGGCTAGGGCCGAATTTGACTTGAATTTTGTGCGCCAGGAGCCGCAGCTGGGCACGGGCCACGCTGTGCAACAGGCCGTACCGGCGCTGGCCGACGACGGCGTGGTGGTAGTGCTGTCGGGCGATGTGCCGCTGACCCAGGCCGACACCCTGTTCCACCTGATTGCCGCTTGCGCAGGCGACAAGCTGGCGCTGCTGACGTTGGAGCAGCGCGACCCCACCGGTTACGGCCGCATCGTGCGCGCGGGCGATGCGGTGCAGGCCATCGTGGAGCACAAGGATGCATCGGACGCACAGCGCCAAATTACCGAGATCTACAGCGGCATCATGGCCGTGCCCGCAGCCGCGCTCAAGCGCTGGCTGGCGCGGCTGGACAACCATAATGCGCAGAAAGAGTACTACCTGACCGACATCGTGAAGTTTGCGGTGGCGGACGACGTGGGCGTGGTGGCGCACAAGATTGACGACGCGGTGCAGGTGGCTGGCGTCAACAGTCCCGGTGCAACTGGCCGAGCTGGAGCGTGCCTACCAGCTGCGCCAGGCCCACCGCCTGATGGAGGAGGGCGTGCGCCTGGCCGACCCGGCACGTATTGATGTGCGCGGCGACTTGCTCTGCGCGCACGATGTGAGCATCGATGTGAACTGCGTGTTTGAAGGCATGGTCAACCTGGGGGAGGGCGTGTCCATCGGTGCGCACTGCGTGATTGCGAACGCGGTGATCGAGGCCGGTGCCGTCATCCATCCGTTCACCCATATCGACGGCGAAAAGCTTGGTGTGACCGTCGGCGCGGGGGCGCTGATTGGCCCGTTTGCCCGTCTGCGCCCCGGTGCCAAGCTGGGCGCCGAGGTGCACATTGGCAATTTTGTGGAAGTGAAAAACTCCACGCTGGCCAAGGGCGCCAAGGCCAACCACCTGGCCTACCTGGGCGACGCCACCGTGGGCGAGCGTGTGAACTACGGCGCGGGCAGCATCACCGCCAACTACGACGGCGCCAACAAGCACCGCACGGTGATTGAGGCTGATGTGCATGTGGGCAGCAACTGCGTGCTGGTGGCGCCCGTCACCATTGGTGCGGGCGGTACGGTGGGCGGTGGCTCCACCATCACCAAAAGCACCGAACCTGGTGCGCTTAGCGTGGCGCGTGGCAAGCAAGTCAGCATTGCCAACTGGGCGCGGCCTGCCAAGACACCCAAAGCCTGATCGCTGGCCCCATGTCCGACCCGCACACACGCATCGCCGAACTTGAAGCGGAACTCGCCGCAGTGCGGCGCGAGATGCAGGACTTCACTTCCGCCGTGTCGCACGATTTGCGTGCGCCGCTGCGCCATATCGTGTCCTTTGCCCAGTTGGTCGAAGAAGATGCGGGGCCACAGCTGTCCGCCGAGGTGCAGGGGTTTTTGGCCACAATTTCCGGCTCTGCCAAACACCTGGGAGCCATGCTGGATGCTTTACGCGAGCTGTCCCGCGTAGGGAGTTTGCCCCTGGCGCCAGTGCCCGTGGACCTGGGGGGGCTGGTACAAGAGCTGGCTGAAGAGATGGCGCAAGCCCATGCACCACGCCGGTTGGCGTTGGAGGTGGAGGTGCCGGACACCACTGTTACGACCGATCCCGCCTTGCTGCGCGTGGTGCTGCGCGCCGCCTTGGACAATGCTTGGAAATTCACATCCCGCATGCCCGACGCGGACGCGCGCATTGCCGTGCGCGCCCAGCAAATGGAGCAATGCTGGAAGCTGGAGGTTCAGGACAACGGCGCTGGTTTTGTGGCCACTCAGCCGGCGCAGGCCTTGCGCATGTTTGGGCGCCTGCATCCAGCCAGCGCATTTCCTGGTTTGGGCGTGGGGCTTGCCTTGGCCGCCAAAGCCGCGCAGCGTTTGGGCGGAACGCTCGAACTGACACCGGGTCAACCCCTTGGCGGTGTTTTGACCCTGTCACTGCCTTTGCTGCCCTAGCCGAGCGAGCATAAAAAAGCCCGGACATGCCGGGCCTTGCGTGTGCTCAGGTCACTGCATCGCTGCAGTGGCTGTGCTTACCACTTCTTGATTTTGTCCAAGTCAGCGAAAGCGTCTGCGGCAGACTTGCCTTGGGTCTCAGCGGCGGGCTTTGCAGCGGCCTTGGGGGCTGCAGCTGCAGCCACTTGTTGGCCGGACTTGGCATCGGTGGCCTGGTCGGCGGCCATGGCTTGGCCAGCGAAAGCGGCAGTCAATGCAATAGCGATGGCTGCGATAGAAGTCTTGTTCATGATGAAGTTCCTTTCAATGTTTAGAAGAATCCGCTCTGGCGGGCATCACACCGTCTGAACAGCATCGATGGGGCGTTTAATTCATGCGTCTCGTCGATGGGATGAACTGTAAAATTTCTGATTAAGAAGATAAACAGCGTAAATAGCACATGCGCGTTTCTGTTTTGGCAATAATGCTCGCTTGATATCGCCTTAGAGTGCCCCCATGGACAGACTTCTTTCAATGCGTGTGTTTCAACGGGTGATCGACGAGGGTGGCTTTGCGGCCGCGGCCCGGGCCTTGGACATGTCGCCCGCCGTGGTGACACGCCTGGTGGCCGACCTGGAGGAGCATCTGGGTACGCGCCTCTTGCACCGCTCTACCCGGCGGGTGTCCCTGAGCGAGGCGGGCGAGTCTTATCTGGCACGGGTGCGGGCAATTTTGCAGGACATTGACGAGGCCGATGCCCTGGCCAACCTGCACACCCAGGAGCTGGCCGGTGAGCTGCATGTGCTGGCTACCCCCGTGCTGGCCACTTACGTATTGGCGCCACTGGTAGCGGGCTTTCGGGCGCTGTACCCGAAAATCGTCTTGCATGTGAACGTGGAGTCGTTTGTGGAGCCGCCCATCGACGGGAACGATATCACCCTGTTCACGGCCGACGAGGCCTACGACGGCGATGTGGTGGCCCGAAAAATTGCGGTCGTCGAGGGCGTTTTCGTGGCGTCGCCAGAGTATTTGAAGCGCAAGGGCACGCCGTTGCGCCCCGAAGATTTGTCGGCCCATGATTGCCTTGGCATCAAGGGCAGCACTTTGGGCGCACGCATGTGGCGTTTCAAAAATTCCGAGAACTTGCAGGATGTTGTGGATGTGCCGGTGACACCTGTCGTCTGGTCCAACCATATCGAAACCCTGATCCGTGCCACCCTGGACGGCGCTGGCATTGCACCCGCCACGGTGGAGCTGGTGGCGCCCTTTTTGGCCAGCGGGGAGTTGGTGCGCGTCATACCGCCCTGGATTGTCGGTCAGATGTTTTTGTATGCGGCATTGCCCAGTCGCCAGTTTTTGCCGCGTCGCACCCGCGTTTTTCTGGACTACCTCTCGGAGCAAACGCGCTTGCAACTCGCCAGTGCCATGGACGCGTGTGGCGCTGGCTGTGGCCCGGTGTTAGCCCAGCGCTAGTTCTGCGCCGAACTTGCTGCGCTTGATGCTGAAGAAGCTCTTCACATTGCGCACATTGGAGTCGGCCGTGAACAGGCGTTGCGTCAGCGCCTGGTAGCCGGGCATGTCACGGGCGTGCACCACCAGGCAAAAGTCTGGTCCTGGCGACACGCGGTAGCACTGCTGCACGGCTGCTTCGTCGGCCACACGGGCTTCAAACCTCTCCAACGCCTCGGCGTCCTGCCGGTCCAGCGTGATTTCCACAATCGCCGTGAGCCCGTGGCCCAGCGTGGCGGCCAGGCGCTCCGGGCTCAGCAGTGCAATTTGTTTTTCAATCAACCCCGCATCGCGCATGCGCTTGACCCGGCGCAGGCAGGTGGGGGGGGTGGTGTGGGCCAGTTCGGCCAGGGCCTGGTTACTCAGGCTGGCGTCGCGTTGCAAGGCGGCCAGCAATTGCAAGTCCACGGCATCGAGTGTGATTGATTCCATCATCTGTTTATAAATGGAATAAAAAACCATTTCAATGAATTTTTGAAATAAAAAACCAAATAATCCGAAAAAATGATCGGATATTTCTTTGCGTTCTGCCTACGATGCACGCCATCAACAGATTTGGAGACTGTCTATGTGTGGCATCGTCGGCGCGGTATCGACCCGCAACATTGTTCCTGTGCTGGTGCAAGGCCTGGAGCGGCTGGAATACCGGGGGTATGACTCTTGTGGCGTAGCGGTGTATGCGCAAGATGGCCCCAACGAAGGTGGTTCCAGTTTTAGCGGCTTGCGCCGCGCGCGCAGCACCTCGCGGGTGTCGGAGTTGATTGCGCAGGTGGCCTCGGGTCAGGTGCAGGGTACGTTGGGCATTGCCCACACACGCTGGGCCACCCACGGTGCGCCGGTGGTGCACAACGCCCACCCCCACTTCAGCCACGGCACGGGGGTGGATGCCGATAGCAAGCCCGGCCGTGTGGCCCTGGTGCACAACGGCATCATCGAAAACCACGACGAGCTGCGCGCCGCCCTCAAGGCCAAGGGTTATGTGTTCCACAGCCAGACCGACACCGAAGTCATCGCCCACCTGATCGACAGCCTGTACGACGGCGACCTGTTTGAAGCCGTGAAGGCCACCGTGCTGCAGCTGCATGGTGCGTACGCGATTGCCGTGTTTTGCAAGGACGAGCCCCACCGCCTGATTGGCGCGCGTGCTGGTTCGCCACTGATATTGGGTGTTGGCAAAGATGGGCAAGAACACTTCCTGGCCAGCGATGCCATGGCCCTGGCCGGCGTGACCGACCAGATTGTCTACCTGGAAGAAGGCGATGTGGTGGACGTGCAGCTGGGCAAGTACTGGCTGATCGATAAGGCCCACAAGGCTGTGGCCCCCGCCCAGCGCCCGGTGAAGACCGTGCTGGCCCACAGCGGCGCGGCCGAGCTGGGCCCCTATCGACATTACATGCAGAAGGAAATCTTCGAGCAGCCGCGCGCGATTGCCGACACCCTGGAAGGTTTGGAAGGCATCGTGCCCGAGCTGTTTGACCAGCAGGGCAACCACGCCCCCGGCGCCAATGCGGCGCGCGTGTTCAAGCAGATCGACAGCGTGCTGATTCTGGCCTGCGGCACCAGCTATTACAGCGGTTGTGCGGCCAAGTACTGGATCGAGAGCATTGCCAAAGTGCCCTGCCAAGTAGAAGTGGCCAGTGAGTACCGTTACCGCGAGTCGGTGCCCAACCCCAACACGCTGGTGGTCACCATCACGCAGAGCGGCGAGACGGCCGATACGCTGGCTGCGTTGCGCCACGCGCAGAGCTTGGGCATGCAACACACGCTGACCATCTGCAACGTGGCCACCAGCGCCATGGTGCGCGAGTGCAGCCTGGCCTACGTGACGCGTGCCGGCGTGGAGATTGGCGTGGCCTCCACCAAGGCATTCACCACCCAACTGGCGGGCCTGTTCTTGCTGACCCTGTGCCTGGCGCAGGCCAAGGGGCGTTTGACGGATGCGGACGAAGCCCGCCACCTCAAGGCCATGCGCCACCTGCCGGCCGCGCTGCAAGCCGTGCTGGCCTTGGAGCCACAAATCATGGCCTGGGCCGATGATTTTGCGAAGAAGGAAAACGCGCTGTTCCTGGGCCGTGGCCTGCACTTCCCCATCGCCATGGAAGGTGCTTTGAAGCTGAAGGAAATCACCTACATCCATGCCGAGGCCTATGCCGCCGGCGAGCTCAAGCACGGCCCGCTGGCGCTGGTGACCAGCGAAATGCCGGTGGTGACGGTGGCGCCCAACGACGCGCTGCTGGAAAAGCTCAAGAGCAATCTGCACGAAGTGCGCGCGCGTGGCGGCGTGCTCTATGTGCTGGCCGATGCCGACACGCGTATCGACAGCGGCGAAGGCCTGCACGTGATCCGCATGCCCGAGCACTATGGCGAGCTGTCGCCGCTGCTGCACGTGGTTCCGCTGCAGCTGCTGGCGTACCACACGGCTTGCGCACGCGGCACCGATGTGGACAAGCCCCGCAACTTGGCCAAGAGCGTGACGGTGGAGTAATTTTTGGGTCAAATTAGCCTCTAAAGCTTATAGATATTGCGCAAGCAGCTATCAAATACGTAGCATTTATATGGCTGTTGGGTGACCTTGCGTAACACTCTGCAACAAGGTCGGCGGCGCAGAGTCGCCCGGCGTTGCATGGGGGCGGGGCGTGGGCGGCTATGCTGCACAGGCCCTGCTGCAGGTGCGCTTGGGGTGCGCCTGCTGCTTACCCTTTTGCAGAAAGTTTTTCCATGCGCTCTATTTCCGCTCCTTTTGCCCTGGCCGCGCTCACCGTGCTGGCCCAGTCCGCCCTGGCCCAGTCGCCCGAGCAGCGCAGCACACTGGCCGACCAGCAAGAGGTGGCCGTCACCATTTACAACGACAACCTGGCCCTGGTGAAAGACCAGCGCCGCGTGCAGCTGGGCGGCGGCAAGCTGGCGCTGGCGTTTCGGGATGTGAGCGCCCGCCTGCGGCCCGAGACCGCGCTGCTGCGCAGCGTGAGTGCACCGGGCGCTTTGAGCGTGCTGGAGCAGAACTTTGACTTCGATTTGCTCACGCCGCAGAAGATGCTGGAAAAATATGTGGGCCAGACCGTGAACGTGGTGCGTACCAACCCGGCCACCGGCGTCGAGACCACCGAGGCAGCCACTGTGCTTTCGGCCAACAACGGCGTGGTGCTCAAGATCGGCCAGCGCATTGAGACCGGCATTCCCGGCCGCCTGGTGTTTGGGGATGTGCCCGCCAACCTGCGCGACCGCCCCACGCTGGTGATGGCGCTGGACAACAAGGGCGCCGCCCAGCAGGACGTGGAGCTGAGCTACCTGACCTCGGGCCTGGGCTGGAAGGCTGACTACGTGGTGGAGCTGAATGCGGCCGATGACAAGCTCGACATGTCGGGCTGGGTGACGCTGACCAACACCAGCGGCGCCACCTACCGCAACGCCAGGCTCCAACTGGTGGCGGGCGACGTGAACCAGGTGCAGCCCGAGTTGCAGCGTGGCCGCCCGGTGATGATGGCCGCGCCGATGGCGGCCAAGGCCGAATCGCGCATGGCGGAAGAGACGCTGTTCGAGTACCACCTCTACACCCTGGACCGCCCCACCACCATTGCCGAGAACCAGACCAAGCAGGTCGCCCTGATGTCGGCCAGTGGCGTGCCGGCGCGCAAAGAGCTGCTGCTGCAAGGCAACGACTACTACTACCAAGGTGCGGCGGGCGACCTGGGCCAGAAAATGAAGGTGGCCGTGTTCGTGGAGTTTGACAACAAGGAAAGCGCGCGGTTGGGCATGCCTCTGCCCAAAGGGGTGGTGCGCGTCTACAAAAAAGACAGTGCAGGCAACGCCCAGTTCATTGGCGAAGACCGCATCGACCACACCCCCAAAAACGAAAAGGTCCGCCTCAAGCTGGGCGACGCCTTTGACGTGACGGCTGACAAAAAGCAGACAGACTTCAAGAAGCTCAGCGGTACCGGCAAGTACAACTATGTGTTCGAGAGTGCCTACCAGCTGGTGCTGAAAAATGCCAAAAAAGAGGCCGTGACCGTGACAGTTCAAGAGCCCATGCCAGGAGATTGGCAAATTCTGAGCGCCAGCCAGGCGCATACCAAAGGGTCCGCCAATACCGCAGTCTGGAAGGTCACTGTGCCTGCCGAAGGCAGTACTGTTTTGACATATCGCGCAGTGGTTCGCTATTGACCCTGGCCGGGCCTGCCCGGATACTGGACCGCTACTGTTACGGAGCGGTCCATGAAGTCCTTGAGTATTGCCTTGAAGCTGTGGTTGCCCGCTATCGCGGTGAGTGTGGGGCTGGTGGCCATGGCCTCGGGTTCCGCCATCCGGACCATTCGTTCGCAGGCCATCACCGTGGCCGAACAATCAGAGCAGCAAAGCAAATTGGAAATGGCCGCCCGCTGGCGGGGGCTGGGTGAGGCCAATGCCCTGCGTGGCATTGGTGCAGCGCTGAATGCTGACGCTGCAGCGGGCCAGCTCTTGTTGGCGGACCAGAGCAGCGCCACTGCAGAAATCGGCCAGCTGCAGGCAGGGCTGGAGAAAATCATGCAAAGCCCTGCGGAGAAGACGGCGCTCGAAGCGGTGAAGGCCAGGTCACAGTCTTTGCAGGCCTCCATCAGCAAAGCCCAAGATCTGAAGGCTTCGGGCGACATGGCAGCGGTGGGAAGCCACATCCAGTCGGCCACGCAATCTGAACTCAAGGCATTTTTGGCTGCCCAGCAAGCCATGGTGGCGCTCACCGAGGCTGGCGCCACGGCGCTGCGTGACAAGGCGGGTGAAGAACGCATGCGCACGGTTTGGTCCGTCGCGGGCATCATGGCGGTGATTGTGGTGCTGATCTCCATAGGCACTCGGCTGTTGCAGCGCAACGTGTGTGACCCGCTGGACGAGATTGTCCGGGTGGCTCAGTCGATTGGCCAAGGGGATTTGAGCGTCGCCATCCAGACCACGCGCAAAGACGAGATGGGCGAAGTGTTGCGTTCTTTGGCCCACATGGCCGACTCGCTGGCCCAGTTGGTGGGGCAGGTCCACAGGTCCACTGGCAGCATCAGCATCGCCAGCTCTGAAATTGCGCATGGCAACCAAGACCTCTCGAACCGCACCGAGAGCACTGCTTACAACCTTCAGCGTGCCGCTTCGACGATGGACCACCTCAATGGATCACTACAACAGTCGGTGGACGCCGCGCGGCAGGCCAACGCGCTGGCGGGGTCGGCTTTTTCTGTGGCAGAAAACGGCGGCACGGCGGTCTCCCAGGTGGTCAGCACCATGCACGAAATCAATGCCTCTTCACGCAAGATTGTGGACATCATTGCGGTGATTGACGGTATCGCCTTCCAGACCAACATCCTGGCGCTCAATGCCGCCGTGGAAGCCGCCCGTGCGGGCGAGCAAGGCCGCGGGTTTGCCGTGGTGGCTAGCGAAGTGCGCGCGCTGGCCGGGCGCAGCGCCGAGGCAGCCAAGGAAATCAAAACCCTGATCGGCAGTTCAGTTGCCAATGTGGAGCATGGCTCGCGTTTGGTGGACGGGGCCGGGCAGACCATGCAGGACATTGTGCAATCGGTGCAGCGCGTCACCGGCATCATTGCTGAAATCAGCGCCTCCAGCAGCGAGCAGAGCCAAGATATGCAGCAAGTGAGTGCTGCCGTGTCCGAGCTGGAACAAATGACCCAACAGAATGCGGCCTTGGTGGAGCAAAGTGCAGCGGCTGCGGCGTCCCTGCGTGAGCAGGCGGCATTGTTGGACCGCTTGGTGGGCCGGTTTACCCTGCCCGGCGGGGCGCGCAGTGTTATGCCCCAGTCCTTGCCTGCGGCCTGACACGCTACGCCTGCGAGGCTTGCCGCACATCAGAACGCACCCATGTGGTGCGTTTTTTGTCGATGGCATGTGGGTCGGTCGTTAAAAAAATCAAAATTTTTAAAAAAAGACCTAAATAACCCCCTAAATCTGCCGTTAAGAAACGTACGTCAACTCCTAAAAGTAACCGGAGGGGCCCAAAGGCCTACCCAAAATGCAACTGCCGTCCATTGATCGAAACCCAAATGTGCGCCCCTCCGGCGCAGATTTGGCTTCGTCTGGGGCAAATAGGGTTATCCCAGTTGCTCCGGTCAACCCTGTAGCGAGCGCCAGTCCGTCGGTCGAGCCCTCCCCCGGAGTCATCGACATGGTGAACCCCGCACTCAAGAGTCCGGAAGGCCAGCCACCCCGGGTTGTGGTGCCCGATCCCACAGAGCGCGGAGCAGAGGCGGCCACGGCCCCCAAAGACTGGACGATCCATCGCCCAGAACCGGAAAAAGTGGAAGACCCTCCGCCCAAGCCGATCTCCCAAGTGCTGCTGGATCACCTGAAGACCATGTGGACCGCCAGCGCCAGTGCCATCCAGATTGAGCAGGTCAAGATCCAGCTCACCCCACCGCAGCCCCTGAGCCCCGCTGAGGTGCCGGGCCAGCTGGCCAAGGAAGTGCTGGTCTACACACCCAGCAAGATCAAGAAGACCGAAAACATTTAAAGTGTGACCCCACGCTCCGCCGCTGCGCGGGTCGGAGCCTCCCCCGAGGGGGTGAGTTTCCCTTGAGGCGGCCCCACTGAAAATTGCTTGGCCGGATTGCCTTGCTCTACCATGGCGGCCATGCATACCACCGCACTCGTCCTTTTCTCCGGCGGCCAGGACTCCACCACCTGTCTTGCCCATGCCTTGTCGCGCTACGAGCGTGTCGAAACCATTGCCTTTGACTACCGCCAGCGCCACAGCGTGGAGTTGGATGCCCGCCTGAACGTGCTACGCGAAATCCGAGCGCACTTTCCGCAATGGGCTGCCAAGCTGGGCGAAGACCACTTGCTGGACTTGGCGGTGTTGGGCGAAGTGAGCGAGACCTCACTCACGCGTGACACGGCTTTCCAGATGGAGGCCAGCGGCCTGCCCAATACCTTTGTGCCGGGCCGCAACCTGCTGTTCATGACGCTGGCCGCTGCCTTGGCCTACCGGCGCGGGCTGCAAGTCATCGTGACGGGTGTGTGCGAAACCGATTTTTCGGGTTACCCCGATTGCCGGGACGACACCATGAAAGCCTTGCAACTGGCCTTGTCGCTGGGCATGGACAAGCGGTTTTTGATCGAAACTCCGTTGATGTGGATCGACAAAGCCCAGACCTGGGAGCTGGCCCATGCGCTGGGCGAGCAGTCGGGCGTGCCCGGAGGCGGCGAGGCGCTGGTGGATCTGGTGGTGGAGCACACCCACACTTGCTACCTGGGCGACCGCACGCACCGCCAGGCCTGGGGCTACGGCTGCGGCAGTTGCCCGGCCTGCGAGCTGCGCGCCAAGGGTTATGCGCGGTTTTCGGACAAGGTAAACAAAGCGCCTTCGCCCTGACGGGGCGTGAGCACCCATTGGCGGCTGTGGAAAGCCGCCACCCCCGGCCTGTGCGCGATGGACACCAAGCCACCACCGCGCTGCATCACCAAGTCGCTCAAGCGCTGGTACAGCGTGTGTTCTGCCGCCTCGTCCAGCGCGCTGGTGGCTTCGTCGGCAAAAATCCATTGGGGTTGCTTCAGCAGCACACGCGCAATCGCCAAGCGCTGCTGTTCGCCGCCAGACAGTTTTTGGCTCCAGGCATCTACCCTGTCCAGATCGTCTACCAAGCCGGGCAGCAGTGCGTCGCGCAGCGCCTGCTGCAGCTGGGCATCGGTGTATGCCGTGGTGGCCTGGGGGTAGGCCAGGGCCTCGCGCAGCGGGCCATTGGGAAAATAGGGTCGTTGCGGGATGAACATGGTGTCGGTGGGCAGCTGCACCGCGCCGCTGGCAAAGGGCCAAATACCCGCCAGCGTGCGAAACAGACTGGACTTGCCGCTGCCCGACGGGCCCTGCAGCAAGATGCGGTCGCCCGGCTGGGCCTGCAGCTGTGTGGGGGCCAGTAGCAGCGTGCCATTAGGCAGTGCGACAGAGATATCCGATCCGCTCAAGGTGTCGGATGATGCTATGTTTTTAGGAGCTGTTCGCGCAGTATTCACGGGGCCTAGAGCCTTAAATGATGCCTCAAAGCTGGTCAGGCGATCGGTGGTGGCGCGCCAGGTAGCCAAGGTGCTGTAGTTGTCGACAAACCAGCTCAAGGCGCCTTGCACTTGGCCAAAGGCGCTGGAGATTTGCATCAGCTCGCCCAGTTGGATGGCCCCGCTGAAAAAACGCGGTGCGGCGACCACGAACGGAAACACCACCGCGGCCTGGCCAAAGAAGCTGGTGAACCAGATCAGGCTTTTCTGTGCCTTGATGAGGGCCAGGTAGTTGTCCAGCACCTTGCCGAATCGGTCCCCGAGCTGTTGCCTTGCTACGGTCTCACCACGGTCCAGCGCAATGGATTCGCTGTACTCACGCACCCGGATCATGGTGTGGCGAAAGTCCGCCTCCACACGCTGTTGGGCAAAGTTCAGCGGAATCTGCTTGCGGCCAATGTAGTGGGTGATGACGCTGCCCGCAACGCAGTAGAGCACTGCCATCCACACCATGAAGCCGGGGATGTTGTAGTCGTTACCCCCCACGTTGAAGGCAAAGCCACCTGACAGGCCCCACAAGATGCCCACAAAGCTGGCCAGCGTGACCACGGCGTTGAGCAGTCCCATGGTGAGCGAGATGGTGTAGCTGGTGAATTGGTTGATGTCTTCCTGGATACGCTGGTCCGGGTTGTCGGGGTTGGCATCGCTGTGGGCGGCACTGGTGAAGCGGGCGAGCTCCAGCCGGTAAAACGCCTGGCCGCTGAGCCAGCGCTGCAGGTAGTGCGCCGTCATCCAACTGCGCCAGCGCATTTCCAGCAGCTGCGTCAGGTAAAACTTGTAGACCGCAATGACGATGAACGCAAACGCGAGGTAGGTGAAGCGCCCCAATTGGGCCCAAAACACGCCGGCATTTTTCTCTTGTAGCGCGTCGTAGAACAGCTTGTTCCAGTCGTTGAACAGCACGGCCATGTAGACCAGGCCCAGGTTCAGTGCCACGATGGCGGCCAGCATGCCGCGGGCCTTCCATTTGTCCTCGGAGTGAAAGTAGGGTTGGGTCAGCGCCCACACGCGGCGCGCAAACTGCCCAAACGCGCGGAGCTTGTCGCCCACGGTTGCCACAAAAGCCATGTCCGTCATCCTTATTTGAAATGGCAGCGGCCCACAGCCCTGCGCAGGGGCCATGGTAGCGGCTGCAAACCGCTTCTTGCACTAACGGTGGGAGGGTGGGGCGATGTCGCGTTGCAACACTGCGGGTTGGGACGCTCGCACCTGCTCCGCGGTACGGTCGTATCCATCACGGGCCAAGCGGCGCCACATCTTCGCGTTGTCTGACAGCTGGCGGTCACGCTGCAATGGCTCAGCCGGGCTGATGTTTTCTGCAGCAGAGGCAGAAGGAGCGCGGGCGGATTTAAACCAAGACATCAAGCGCCTAGCTTAGGCACACGCCTTGGCCTTGTCAGCCAGTTTTACATTGGTTTACCAAAGCTTTTCGGGCTGTTGCCTTAGTTGCGCACACCGCTGGCCACATGGCCTGCCGGTACGTGGCGGGCCGCAGATTCGATGTGGCCGGTCTGGTCGTCAAAGAAAAAGTCAGGTTCGAACTCGCGCAGGAACTCGCCCTTGTCCAACCCGCCCAGGAACATGGCTTCGTCCACTTCGATGTTCCAGTCCATCAGCGTGCGGATGGCGCGCTCATGCGCCGGCGCGCTGCGTGCGGTGACCAGCGAGGTGCGGATGCGCATGTGCGGAATGGCCGCCTGCTGCATGCGGTGCAGCGCCACCAGCAGGGGCTTGAAGGGGCCGTCGGGCAGGGGCTGGGCAACCTTGTCCATTTCGTGTTTTTGAAACGCCGACAAGCCGCCGCTCTGGTAAATCTGCTCGGCCTCGTCGCTGAATAACACTGCGTCGCCGTCGAAGGCGATGCGCACTTCGGAGGGGTGGGCATCGCTGGCGTGTGCGCTGTGCGGGTACACCTGCGCGGCGGGCACGCCAGCGGCCAGTGCCGCGCGCACATCGCTCAGGTGGGTGCTTAAAAACAGGTTGGCGTGCAGCGGTTTGAGGTAGCGCCAGGGCGCCTCGCCGCGTGTGAACGAGCAGCGGATGATGGGCAGTGCGTAGTGTGCTGCGCTGCGCATGACGCGCAGGCCACTGACCGGGTCGTTGCGCGAGAGGATGACCACCTCGACGCGCTGGGTTTGTGCATCATTGAAGGCCAGCAGCTTTTGCACCAGCGAAAACGCCACGCCGGGCTTGGCTGGTATATCGAGCCGGTCGCGCTGCAGTTGCATGTAGGCGCGGTCGTCGCCTTGTTCAAAGATCTGGTTTTCTTCTTCAAAGTCGAAGAGTGCGCGGCTGGAAATGGCAACGACCAGTTTGCCGTCGAGGGTGAGTGCCATGGTTTGTTACTTCACTAATTGATTCAATTGGATGATCGGCATCAGCACGGCCAGCACGATCAGCATGACCACCACGCCCATGGCCACGATCAGCAGCGGCTCCAGCAGGGTGGCCAGTTGCAGGGCGCGGCGTTGCACTTCGTTGCGCAGTTGCAGTGCGGCGCGGTCCAGCATATGGGGCAAGCGCCCGGTCTGTTCACCCAACCGGGCGAACATGGCCAGCAGCGGCGGAAAGCGTTTTTCGTGCGCCAGTGCACTGGCCAGTGGCGCGCCTTCGCGCACCAAGGTCAGTGCCTGCAGGGCATCGGCGCGCATGGCACGGTTGGACAGGGTCTCGGCCGCAGCTTGTAGCGCTTTGAGGATGGGTACTCCGGCCGCAGCCAGCATAGCCAGCGTACTGGCAAAGCGCGCGGCGTTGTAGCCCCGGGCCAGCCGACCCAGGATCGGCAGACGCAGCCAGGCGGCATCCACTTTTAGGCGAAAAGCGACTCCAGACCAAGCTATTCTTGCGCCAATAGCTATCAAAAAAATAGCAATCAGCGCTGCCCAACCATACGAGCGCACCGCAGCGCTGATGCCAAGCATGATGCGCGTGAGTAAGGGCAGTGCCTGTTTGGAGCCCGCAAATACCCCCGCCACCTGCGGCACCACATAGGCCAGCAAAAACAGCACGATGGCCAGCGCCACCACGCTCACCACCGCTGGGTATAGCGCTGCGCCCAGCAGCTTGGACTGCAGGGCATGTTGCTCTTCCAGCTCATCAGCGAGGCGCTCCAGCACCAAGCCGAGCTGGCCGCTGTGTTCGCCTGCGCTAATCACGCCCACATAAATCTCGGAGAACTCGCGTGGGTGTTGGGCCAAGGCTGCACCCAGGCTGGTACCGCCGTTCACTTCGGCGCGGATGGTGGCCACCACATCACGCTGGGCGGGGGTCTCGGCTTCTTCGGTGAGTGAACTGAGTGCGCGCTCCAGCGGTAGCCCGGCCGACACCAAGCCGGCAAGCTGGCGCGTCCACACGGCGCGCTGGGTGCTGCTGAAAGCCCGGCTGCCGCGGCGCACCGAAGTGCCGGAGCTGGGCGTGGTGCTGAGTTCCTGCACGCTCAGGGGCACCAGCTGCTGCTGGCGCAGCTGGCTACGCGCGGCGCGCGGCGCATCGGCCTCCAGCACGCCGCTGCGGGTTTTACCGTCGGCGTCCAAGGCTGAATACGTGTAGGCGGGCATGGCGCAATGGTAGCGGCAGCGGGGTGCGCGGGTTTTCCACCATGACAAGAAACATGCGGACCCGTAAGCTCTGACAAAAGCACGATCGTGCTATTTGAGTTTCACCCACCGACACAAACCGTGGGCCGCAGCTCGCCCGCGACAGCGCCCCCACCCCAGAGGTCGCACCGGTATCCACCTTGACATCCCTTCAACCCCATCGACCCTGAGAGGTCCCGAGGAGACACACATGAAGAGAATCGTGACGGGCTGGCTGGCGGCGTGCGCGCTGGCCATCGGCCTTTTTCCCGCAGCAGCGTTTGCTGCCGGCTACACCCAGACCAAGTACCCCATCGTGCTGGTGCACGGCTTGTTTGGCTTTGACAACATTGGCCCCGTGGAATATTTCTACGGCATCCCATCGGCCCTGCGCGCAGACGGCGCCAAGGTCTATGTGGTGCAAGTGGCAGCTGCCAACAGCACCGAAGTGCGCGGCGAGCAGTTGTTGACGCAGGTGAAACAGATCTTGGCGGCCACGGGCGCCAGCAAAGTTAACCTGATGGGCCACAGCCATGGCGGTCCGACCACACGCTATGTGGCCTCGGTGCGACCCGATCTGGTGGCCTCAGTCACCTCCATCGGTGGGGTTAACAAAGGCTCTACCGTGGCCGATGTGCTGCTGGGTGTAGCGCCCGCAGGCACCTTTAGCAACACGGTGCTGGTGTCCATCACCAACGGTTTGGGCACCATCATCAACTTCCTGTCGGGGGGGGGCGGTCTCACCCAGAACTCCCTGGCTGCGGCGCAGTCGCTCAGCACTGCGGGCAGTAAAAATTTCAATGCGGCCCACCCGCAGGGCGTGCCAACCAGTGCCTGCGGCGAGGGTGCCTACAACGTGAACGGGGTCGCCTATTACTCCTGGAGTGGTGCCAAGCCCTATACCAATCTGCTGGATATCGCCGACCCCGCGTTGGCGCTGACCTCGCTGGCCTTCTTGGGGGCCAAAAACGATGGTCTGGTGAGCAGTTGCTCGTCACGCCTGGGCAAGGTGATTCGGGATGACTATGCGATCAACCACCTGGACGAAGTGAACCAGACGGTGGGCTTGACCAACCTGTTTGAGACCAGTCCGGTCACGCTGTTTCGCCAACAGGCCAACCGCCTGAAGAACGCGGGACTCTGAGCCTTGCTGCCATCGATACGAAGCCCGGCAGGGTTGCGCCTGCTAGGCGGGTTGGTGGTGGTGGCAGCCGTGGGGTGGTGGGCTTTTTTGCCCACCTCTGACGCTGTGGTTCTGCTGCCTGTGCCGGTCGAAAATTCTTCTGCAGGTCCTGCCGCGTCTCTGCACGGCACGGTGCCCGACGGTGCGGCCAGCCTGCGCGGCTTCAACGCCTTGCCTGGTGCGAGCAGTGGTGGTCTGGCCTATGGCGCCTTGCGTCGTTTGTTTGACTACTACCTGAGCACGGTGGGCGAGTTGCCGGTGGAGGGGATTGCACAGCAAATCCGTAGCGAGCTGGACAAATCCCTGGCTCCGGAGCAAGCCGAGGCAGCCAAGCGTTTGCTGCTGCGGTATATGGATTTCAAACGCGAGTTGTTTGCGCTGGAGCAGCAGTTTGCCAAGCAAGCTGCGGGACCACACAGCCTGCGCCAACGCTTTGAAGGCATGCAAGCCCTGCGCGCGCGTTTTTTCAATGCAGAAGAAGAACATGCGATGTTCGGGCTGGAGGATGCGGCTGATCTGGATGCACTGGCCCGCCTGGAGATTGCCAACAACCCGGCGCTGGATTCCGTACAGAAGAAAGCTCAGCTGGCGGCGGTTGATGCGGCCATGCCACCTGCTTTGCGCGCAGACCGTGATGCGCCGCGCGCCCTGATTCATCTCGAAGAAAAAGCCCAGACCTTGCGTGCCCAAGGTGGCAGTGAAGACGACGTTTACCGCCTGCGTGCCCAGGCGCTGGACGCTTCCGCGGCTGCACGTTTGGCCGAGGTGGACCGCGAGGAGCTTGCTTGGAAGGCGCGTATAGACCGTTATGTGGCTGAGCGCACACAGGTGCTCAAGACGCTGGAAAATGCCCCGGCGTCGGAGCGCGCGGCGGCTTTGGAGCGCATCCAGCAAGACCAATTCTCGGAGCTGGAGCGCAAACGGCTGGTGGCGTACGAACCCTGACATAAAAAAGCCTCCGCAGCGGCTACGCTGGGGAGGCTGACAGGGAAGCGCTTGGTGCTTAGTTGGTCCGTGTAGCGGGGTAGAGGTTAGGGAACAGTTCGTTGAGTTTGCGGCCTGCGCCGGATGCAAATTCGTCGGTGCCCAAGTCCTTGCCGGCCACGATGTCGCCAGTGCGTTGTGCCTCGGCCAGTTCTGCGCGTACTTGTTCACGGGTCTTGCCTGCCACTGCAGGTTTTGCAGGGTAAGCAGCTGGGTTCAACTCGTTGAGCTTGCGGCCGGCACCGGATGCAAATTCATCGGTGCCCATGTCTTTGCTGGCAGCGATGTCACCGGTGCGTTGTGCCTCGGCCAACTCGGCGCGCACTTGTTCGCGGGTCTTGCCTGCCACTGCGGTTTTTGCGGGGTAAGCAGCTGGGTTCAACTCGTTGAGCTTGCGGCCTGCGCCGGATGCAAATTCGTCGGAGCCCATGTCTTTGCTGGCAGCGATGTCACCGGTGCGTTGTGCCTCAGCCAACTCGGCGCGCACTTGTTCGCGGGTCTTGCCAACGTCAGCGGCTTGGGCGTGGCCAGTGACCAATGCTGCGACGGCCAAAGCGATAGATGCGGTTGCGTATTTCATGATTCAAATCCTTCTCTTGGTGATTGATTCCGTTCTCAGGACACAGCGTCCTGCCAACGGTATCGAGGGGGCGTTTCAGGTTCGTCTCATCGATGGGTTGGACTTTAGAGAAGGCTGTGCATTTAAAAAATACCTCGTCAAGCAGTGGTGCATTACGCCGTTTGAAATAATCCAGCTCTTGATTTGAGAAGAAAGAACTCCATGGATCGATTGACGTCAATGCGGGTATTCCAGAAGGTGATTGACGAGGGGGGATTTGCGGCTGCAGCCCGCGCGCTGGACATGTCTTCCGCGGGAGTGACGCGACAAATTGCAGACCTGGAGGACTACCTTGGTACCCGGCTCTTGCACCGTACTACGCGGCGTGTGTCTCTCAGTCCGGCGGGTGAAACCTATTTGGGGCGGGTGCGTGCCATCTTGCAAGACATTGACGAGGCCCACGAAGTGGCCAGTTCGCAAACCCAGGGCTTGCGTGGCGAGCTGCGGGTGTTGGCGCCTCCGGTGCTGGCGACCCATGTGCTAGCACCATTGCTCGCCGGGTTTGGCACCGAGTACCCGCACATCACCCTGAACATCGATGTGGAGTCGTTTCGCGAACCGCAGATTGAGGACTACGACGTCACCCTGCTGCCCACCGAAGGTTTTTTTGATGCGGATGTGATTGCCCGCAAGGTGTCCACCACCCAGGCGGTGCTAGTGGCGTCCCCTGATTACCTCCAGCGCAAGGGCGCGCCCAAAGAACCGAAGGAACTGCTTGAGCACGACATCTTGCGGCTGAAAACGCCGAGTGCGGTGTTTGGCCAATGGCGCTTGTTGAACGCAGAGCAGAACGACGCTCCCAGCGACTTCGAGGTCAAACCCAAACTCTGGGCCAACCATACCGACACCTTGCTCAAGGCCGCCATTGACGGTGCAGGCATCACGTCGGCGGCAGTCGACTTGGTTGCGCCTTTGCTCAACCGTGGTGCCCTGGTGCGTGTTTTGTCGCCGTGGATTGCGGGGCGCCTTACGCTCTACGCTGCCTTGCCCAGCCGCAAGTTCATTCCGGAGCGCACGCGGGTGTTTCTGGAGTACCTGACCGAGCAAACCCGCATGCAGTCTGATGCAGCCATGCGGGCCTGCACACACTGCTAGGGTGAGCGGGATCTGCTAGTCCCGCACCACACGCACCAGCTCTTCTCGGCTGGTCAAGCCGCTGTGCACCAGGCGTTCACCATCGTCACGCAGCGCCACCATGCCATCCGCCAAGCCCGCTGTGCGAATCTCGGCTTCAGATGCGTTGTGGTGCACCAGCTCGGCAATCGCATCGGTCACGCGCAGCAGCTCAAAAACTCCCGTGCGTCCGCTGTAGCCGGTGTGGCCACAAACCTCGCAACCTTGACCGCTGCAGCGTGTGCACAGCTTGCGCACCAAGCGTTGGGCCAACACGCCGCGCAAGGAGGAGCTCAGCAGAAACGGCTCAACGCCCATGTCAGTGAGTCGCGTCACTGCGCTAGCCGCATCGTTGGTGTGCAGGGTGGCGAGCACCAGATGCCCGGTCAGGGACGCCTGAATGGCAATCTGCGCCGTTTCAAAGTCGCGGATTTCGCCGATCATGATCACATCGGGGTCTTGCCGCAGGATGGCGCGCAGGGCTTTGGCAAATGTCAGGTCGATTTTGGGGTTGACTTGGGTCTGGCCCACCCCGGGTAGCTCGTACTCGATCGGGTCTTCCACCGTCATGATGTTCTGGCGCGCTGCATCCAGCCTGGAGAGCGAGGCATACAGCGTGGTGGTCTTGCCCGACCCGGTGGGCCCGGTGACCAGGATGATGCCGTGCGGCTGAGCGATGAGGTCTTCGAAGCGCTGCAGCACCGTGCCCTGCATGCCCACGGATTCGAGACTGCGCTGGTCCTGGCTCTTGTCCAAGAGGCGCAGCACGGCGCGCTCGCCATGCGCGCTGGGCAGCGTGCTGACCCGCACGTCCACCGCACGGGTGCCAATGCGAAGGCTGATGCGTCCGTCCTGTGGCAGGCGCTTCTCCGAGATATCCAAGTCGGCCATGATCTTCAGGCGCGAGATCAGCGCCGCGTGCAGCGCGCGGTGCGCCTGCACCACTTCGCGCAGTGTTCCATCCACCCGAAAGCGCACGCTGCTGTGGCGCTCATAGGGTTCGATGTGGATGTCGCTGGCGCCATCGCGCGCCGCTTGGGTTAGCAGTGCATTGAGCATGCGGATGATGGGTGCATCGTCCGCGGTTTCCAGCAGGTCCTCCACCGCGGGCAGCTCTTGCATCATGCGACTGAAATCGGCTTCGCCCTGCACTTCGTTCATCACCGTGGCCGCGCTGGATTCACCCTGCGCATACGCCGCACTGATGCGCTGCGTGAGAGTGGCAGCCTCCTGCGTTTGGACGCTCTGCACGCTGTGTTTGCGCATAACCTCGCCGATGGCGGTGGGCGCGGTGGCCTCGTGCACCCACAGTGTCAGTACCTGGCCGCTGTCTTCCAGCAAGAGCTGCTGGCTGCGTGCAAACGCGTAAGGCAGGGGGTAACGCATGGGTTACTGCGCAGCGGGTGCGGCAGCGGGAACAGGTGCCGCCGCGGGCGGGCTGGCCGGGCGCACCGGGGCGGGGGGCAAGGCCGGCAAAACAGGGGCTTCGTTGATCGGTACCAAGCTGCTGGGGGGGGGCTGGCCAGCCTGTTGGCCGCTGCGCATTTGTTCGTAGCGGTCATTGGATAGCGCCTGGGTGGCATTGGCGTCGCGCACCACCACCGGCCGCAAGAACACCATCAGGTTGGTCTTCTTGCGGCTGCGGGCCTCGCTCTTGAACAGATTGCCAAAAAACGGCACATCACCCAGGCCGGGCACCTTCTCCTGGTTGCCCGCAAACTCGTCCTGCAGCAGGCCGCCCAGTACCACCACCGCACCATCTTCCACCAACACATTCGACTCGATGGTGCGTTTGTTGGTGGTGGGGCCGTTGGTGGCGTTGGCGGTGGATGCCAGAACGCTGGATACCTCCTGAAAGATGGTCAGCTTGACCGTACCGTTCTCGCTGATCTGCGGCTTCACTTTGAGGGTCAGGCCCACATCCTTGCGCTCAATGGTCTGGAAGGGGTTGACCGTGCCCGTGCTGGCACCGGTGTTGGTGAACTGCCCGGTCACAAAGGGCACGTTCTGCCCGATGACGATCTTGGCCTCCTCGTTGTCCAGTGTCAGCAGGTTGGGCGTGGAGAGCACATTGCCGCTGCCCGACTCTTCCAGAAAACGCGCCAAAAAGCCCAGCACGTAGACGCCATTGGTCTTGGTAGCGGCACCCAGGTTAAAACCGCGCGATGGTGACACCGTACCGGCAGCACCCTGCGTGGCGAGGTTGATGATGTTTTTACCCGCACTGCCAAAGTTGGTGCCCAGGAGGCCAATCACTCCGTCCCCCGCATTGCCCAGCGCTCCTTGCCATTGGATGCCGAACTCGGCCGCCTTGTCGGCACTGACCTCGGCAATCAGGCTTTCCACAAACACTTGGGCGCGGCGGGCATCCAGTTTGTCAATGACAGCACGGAGCTGGCGGTATTGCGGTTCGCTGGCGGTGATGATGAGCGAGTTGGTGGTCGGGTCGGCCTGGATCTGGCCACCCGTGCTGGGCTGGGTGGCTGCTGCGGCTGCGGTGGTTGCAGCCGGTGCGGCGGCGGCTTGGCTGCTGCCACGGGTGTCGGCGCTGATGGCAGCGCGCAGGGTGGTGGCCAGCTGGGTGGCGTTGGCGTTTTTGAGGTAGACGACGTAGATGTTGCCCGCCGCACCGTTGCTGGTGTTGGCGCTGGGTTGGTCCAGCCGCTGGATGAGCGAGCGGGCCAGCGCCAGCCGTGCCTGGTTGGCCGCCCGCACGATGAGGGCGTTGGAGCGCGGCTCTACCAGGATGGTGGTCTTGTAACTGGCATCGGCCTGGCCGCCAGGGGCGCTGCCGCCCGAGGTCTCCAGCAACCGTGTGGCAAGCTGGGCCAAGTCCGAGGCAATGGCGTGCTGCAGCGGAATGATCTCCAAGTCGGTGGCGTTGGGTACGTCCAGCGCCTGCACGATGCGCGCGATGCGGCGCAGGTTGTCGGCGTAGTCAGTAATCACCAGCGAGTTGTTGCCGGGGTTGACGTTGATGACGTTGTTGGGCGTGATCAGCGGGCGCAGCACGGGCACCAGGTTGCTGGCGTTCTCGTGCGCGATCTTGAAAATCTGGGTCTGAATCTGGCCCGTGGTGACCGGCCCCTTGTTGCTGTCGTCCACCGACACCGCGGTGCCTTGCAATTTGGCATCGGCCTCCGGCACCACCTTGTCCAGCCCATCCACTTGCACCACAGTAAAACCCTGCATGCGCAAGGTGGTGAGGAACAGGTAGTAGGCCCGCGCTGGCGAGGCCGGGCTCTCGGTCACCAGAGTCATGGTGCCCTTGACGCGGGGGTCCACCACCACATTGCGCCCGGTCACCGTGGCCATGGTGCGGGCCACAGCCTCGATCTCGGCGTTGTTGAAGTTCAGGGTGACAGGCTCGGCGCGCTTGGGTGCGTTGGTTTGCGCCCAGACTTTAGTGCCAAAAAGGCCTGCAGAGCCCATGGATATTGCGCAAGCAGCTATCAAATACATAGTATTTGACAGGCGCCCTAGGGGCCGGGTGACAGGTATGGTTGGCATGCGTTAACCCACTTGGATGACGGAGCGCGCGCCATCGCGCCGTCCAATGATATTGAGCAAATTGGCTAGTGCCTCTTCGCGGCCTGCCGCTGCGCTGGCAAAGCCCGCAAATTGCAGGCGTCCAGATGTCATGCGACCGCTGCCTTGCAGCTGCAAGGCGCCTTCCAGTGTCTGCAACTCGAGTGTGGGCTCGGCTCCGCCTTGCATGCGCAGCTGGTAGCTGCCAATGGGGCGCAGGGTCGACAGGCTGGTGGATATGTCCAGGGCCTGCAGCTGCAGTTGGCCTTGCAAGTTCAGGCGTCCCGGTGCCATGGAAATGCTCAGGCCTTTGGTAGATAGCGCCAATGTGCCTTGCAGCTGTAGTGTGTTCCATGGCGTGCCCAGGCCCGCCAGTACAGTGCTGGGCAGGCGCAGGGCTTGTAGCGGGTTGCGGTCTTGCGCCTTGACCAGCAGGCCGCTGCTTTGGGGCCGCAGCATCCAGTCCCAGCTGCCGCTGAGGCAGCAGGGGGCCTGCAGCTGCACGTGCAGGCCCAGCCAGCTTGGCTGCAGTTGCCAGGCCAGGCGGCCAGGCAGGGCACTGCGCGGGGCTTGGGCATCGTCAGTACCCAAGGACAGCTGCGCACTGCCGTCCCAAATGGTGCCCTGGGCATGGTGCAGCTGCACGCGCTGCGCGGTGGCCAGGGCCAGACCCCAAGCCAGCCAGTGCGCCGGTGCGGCCAGAACCAGCACCAGTGCCAAGCCAAGGCTTGTGCCCACCAGTGCCCAGCCCCACGGGGCGCGCGGCGGGGTAGTGGGGCGTTGTGTCCGCCGTGTCATGCGGGTCCCAACAGCAGGCGCACCGTGCCGCTCCAGCCTTGGGGGCTGCGTTGCAACTGCGCTTCGTGGGGCACCAGGCGTGCGCTGGTGCGGGTGCGCGCCAACCACTGGGCCAAGGCCTCGGGACTGGCCTGGCGCAGGGTCACGGTGGCCACATTGCCCTGCACTTGCAAGCTGCCCTGGGCGCCCAGTACTTCGGCTACTGCGCGTTGCAGGGCCTGTTGTCTGCCCAGGGAATCCAATGCGGGCAGTGCTTGCAGGCCTCGGGCCTGGGCCTGGAGTTGCAGCATGCGCTGGTGTTGCACATCGAGCGCGCTGCGCTGGGCCTCAAAGCTGCCCACGGTACGCCATGCCGGCGCCAGCAACTGGGTCCACACCAGCGCACCCCCTACCAAAAAGGCAGCGGCGAGTAGCAGGCGCTGTTCCCGTGGCGGGCGCTGGGCCCACCAGCGGGCTGCGGCGGAGGGTGGGGAGCTGGTGCGTGCCATGGGTGTTGTTCAGGGGGCTGCGGCGCGCAGGCGCAGGCGAGTGCCTTCGGCTTGCAGGGTGTAGCCCAGGTCGGCGAGTTGGCGGCGCAGTGCCTCCACCGGCTCGGGGCTTAACGGAAGCGGTTCGATGCGCAGTTCGCCTGCTACAAATTCCATAGCTGTTTGCGCAGAGTTCGTGTGCATCAGGGGCTCAAAGTTCTCAGATCCACCCAGTGCCGCGAGCAGACTTTCCAGATCGTTGCGGGACGCGGTGCCGCCCGACTGGCGCAGGCTGGCCACGGCACGCTCCATTTGTAGCGGAGCGTCAATCACCACGGTAGTGGCTGGAAAGGTGCTTTGCAGCACGCTGTGTATCGCAGCGCGGCGCTGGGCCAGCTGTTGCTGTGCCCACCAGGCATAACCCTGCAATCCCACCAGCTGCACCAGCACCAAGGCCAAGGCCGCCCAACGCGCGGGGCGCCATGCAGGGGCTTGCCACAGGGTGTGCAGCGCCAGTTGCACGCTGCCCCAGCCTGGGTGGCTGGGCGTGAGTTCGCCCTGCGCCAGGTTCCAGGGGCTGTGGCTCGCATCGAGCAGGCGCTGGGCGCGGGGCTGCACCTGTATTTCGCGTTGCAGGCTGTGTTCTGCATTGGCGGCCAGGGGGGCTTCGGCCCACACCGGGCCTTGGGTGTGTCGTGTGGGCAAGGCCAGTGGGCTATGGCCGTCCCAGGGGCGGCGGTGTACGCCTTGCGCATCCGTCCACACCCACTGGGCATCGTGGTCGTTCCCGGTGCACCACAGCGCGCTGGTTTCCTCCGTCGGGGCCCATTCGGGCACCACAGACTGAACGCGGTAGCCGGCCTGGGCCAGCGTGGCCATATGCGTGCGCAGCCACTGTCG
This sequence comes from Rhodoferax sp., assembly GCF_034519335.1. GTDB lineage: Bacteria > Pseudomonadota > Gammaproteobacteria > Burkholderiales > Burkholderiaceae_C > Allorhodoferax. The sequence goes on along the minus strand of NZ_JAXHOL010000024.1, from coordinate 40,291 downwards.
CTGGCACACGGCGACCCAAAGAGGCGCTCCATCTCGGGCGTCTGGCGGCAGGGCGAAATGCAGCTGCGCAGGTTCGTCCAGCAGCTGGTCTTCAAGTAGCCCTTCGAGGATGGTGCGCAGCCGGGCAGCGCCACCTGTACGCCAGCCGGTGCGCAGCGTGCCTGCTGGCAATTGCACACGGTGCCACGACAGGGCCGATGCGGGTACGATGACCACGGTGTCGGCGGCACCACTCCGCTGCGCCACGGCGGGCAATTCCGGCAGGCTCAGGTATTCAGTGGGGTGCAGGCCGTCGCTACTGCGCACGCTCTCCCACATGCCTTCGGCCTGCACGCTGGTGCCGGCGGGCATCTCTTGCAGCAAGGGGAGCAACACGGCGTGGCGGGTCATGGGGATACAAACATCCTGGGGAGGGCGGCGGTGAGTGGGGTGCGCTTCATTGTACGGACGCCCCCTGTGGTATCTCGCGTGTCGTCCACAGCGCTTTGACTTGCAGGCCCTCGCGCAGCATGCGTGTGCGTTCCTGGCTCAGCACGCTGCCCAAGCGCAGGCGCACCCGCACTTCAAAATAACGCGATCCCACGCTGTGCATGCCATCGTTCAGGCTCAGCCCGGCAATACCCGAGGCTTGCACCACATCGGCCAGGGATCGGAAGTGGTTTTGCGCCCGGCCCTGTGCCAGACGCTGTGCAAGCGCAAGGTCCAGCCCGGGTAGGCAGGCATGCAGCACCAAGGGAGATGCGGTGTTGAGATTGACCGGTGTGCGCTCGGGCAGCACTACCACATGGTCGTGCAAGCGCGAGATGGTGGCGGGCGACACGCCCAGCCAGCCCAATTGCTCTGTGCTGCGCGGCAGCAGCGGGTGGGGGGCGTTGCCTGCAGGCCCGGTGCTTGGTGCCTCTGGCGCAGCCAATGCGATCTGCAGCTGTGCCACCAGCACCATCAGCTCGTCCGCGGGCAACTGCAGGGCTTCAAACAGGCGCCCAAAGGCCAGCAGGGTGGGGGCATGCACGCGGCCGTCCTGCACCAGGTTGAGCACATTGAGGCGCGACTGCAGGTCGGTAATTTGCCCCGAGAGGTAGGCGCCCTGCAGGTGCTCGCTCATGGCTTCGGTGGTATTGCCCAAAAAGCTGGAGATTTGTGCTTCCTGCAGGGTTACCGCCCACGGTTCGCCCAGGTGGTCCACCGTCGTGTTGCGCGCGTCTTCGCGCAGGATCAGGCGGGCCCAGTCGGCCGCCCCCTGAAGCAGCCAGCGCGACTGTGCATGTGCGCGCTCGGCCGTCTCCACCTCAATGGCCCGCCATTGTTGCCAGAGCGCTGCTGCGCTCAAGGTGGCCACCAGCGTGACCAGCAACATGGCGGTGAGGATGGCGGCGCCTCGCTGATGCCTCATGGCGAGGCGCCTGCTGTGTGGTTACGGGCCCAGTCGCGCACCAGTGTGCCTGGCAAGGGGTGGGTGGTGGGCAGTGTCAGTACCAGGCGTATGCCTTCGGGCAGGCTGGTGTTGGCCTCGACGCCGGGGCCAGTGCCCGCGCTGGAGAGTGGGTTGCTCCAGGCGCCTGTGCGGTAGTAAAACAGCTGCCACTGTGGCAGGGCCGTGATGCGAATTTCGCGCGTGCGGGTGCTGGTGTCAGCCCCCTGCGCCCAGGCGTTGGCAGCGGTCCAGGCAGTGAGCCAAGCCTCGCGTGTGGCAACGGGAGCGGATTGCCAGCGCAGCCACTGGGACACACCGTCGCGCTCGGCACGCGTCCAGCACACCACCACGGTGCCTTCGTCGCCGGGCAGGCGGCGGGTCAGGCGCAGTGCGCGGCCGTCCCACTCCAGTGTGCGGGTTTGGGGTAATGCCACCAAAGCGTCCAAGTCTGCACCCCATTGGCCCAGCCCGGCCTCCAGGGTGAGCACAGCGTCGGCATGTCGGCGGTTCACCTCCATCGCAGTTTGCATGCCGGCCAGTACGCGCCAGGCCATGCCCGCCATCAGCGCCATCAAGGCCAGCGCTACCAGCAACTCCACCAGGGTGAAGCCAGACTCCTGCACGGCGTGCTGGTGGGGAAGGCGTTGCATGTCAGAGTCGTCCGGCCACGGTGCTGAGTTGTAGCAGGGGCACGCCATCACGCGTCAAGCGGGCTTCTACGCGGCGGAAGTTGGGGTTGGGGGTGGTCTGTACCAAAAGGCGCAGCTCCAGTACGCGCCCTGCTTGTTCGCAGGGGCGCGTGCTGTCACCAACATCGGGCAGTTGCTGGGACAGGCGAACTTGGGCCAGCGCGTTCTCGGCACACAGTTGGGCCAGCAGCCGGTCTGCCTGGCGCTCAGCGTTGCGGGTGAGGGATGAGGTGGCTTGCAAGCCGGCCATGAGTGTGACGGCCACGATGGCCAGTGCCACCAGTACTTCCACCAGCGTAAAGCCTGCCATGCGTTGGTGGTTTGGTTTCATGGTGCGGTGTTCTGCACGGCAAATGGACGAATGCCATCGGTGACCACCCACAGGCTGCGTGCGGGCTGCTCCTGCAACCATAGCCGGACCTGCTGCGCGCCGATCAGGGGCTCGGGTCCCAGCACAAGAGGGGCGTTGCTGTGGGCTTGGGTTTCGGTATGTTCCCAGGCACTGGGCAAGCGGGGCGTCCCCGCGGGCATTCCTTCAAACACAAAGCCATTCGGTGTACTGCGCCATCGCATGGGCACACCGCTGGCGCGGGACTGGGCGCGGCCTGACTCCAGCAGGGCCGCCAATCGCTGGGCCTCGCGGTCCAGGCGGGTGCGTGAGGCATCTTGCAGGCTAAAGGCCACACCTGCAGAGGCGATGGCGACGATAGCCACCACGACGAGCAGTTCGAGCAGGGTAAAGCCTGTGGCGCGCCGTGGCATGGGGTGCGCGGCGGTAGCCCTACCAGTTACCGATGTCGGCGTTTTTGCCTTCGCCGCCGGGCTGGCCATCGGCGCCCAGGCTCAACACGTCAATTTCTCCTTTGAGGCCGGGGTTCAAGTAGAGGTAAGGGCGTCCCCAGGGGTCGTTGGGCAGCTTGTCCACATAGGGGCGCCAGTTGGGCGGCACCACCCCTGTTGTGGGTTTGCTCACCAGGGCTTGCAGGCCTTGTTCGCTGCTGGGGTAGCGCTGGTTGTCGAGTTTGTAGAGCTTGAGCGCCTGACCCAGGTTGGCAATGTCGGTCTTGGCGGCGGCTACGCGGGCGTCATCAGCCCGGTCCAGCACATTGGGCACGATGAGTGCTGCCAGCACACCAATGATGACCAGCACCACCATCAGTTCGATGAGGGTGAAGCCGCGTTGAAAACTGCGTAAATGTTGCGAATGGCGCATGGTGGAGTGTGTTGGACGATGGAGGCGGTGCATCTTGGGGTGCATCCGTCGGTTCCATGATAATGCGCCGCATGGCTTTGTCTGTAACCCTTCGCACATCGGTGTGGCCGGCTCGCGTGGCGGCGCTGCTGGTGTCGGCCGCTGCCGCAGGTAGTGCGGTCTATTGGGGTCTCAAACTCAGTGGTCCGGCCGCTGGCCCGTCCGTGGTGGCGGGGCAAGTGCCTGACGCGGTACTGGACACCAGCTTGGTGGCGCGTGCGCTGGGCGGCTCTGCCAGCGGGAGCGGTGTGGCTCCTTCGGCGGGCACGCCGGTTGCGGTGGCCGAATCGGCGCGGTTTGTCTTGGTGGGGGTGGTGGACCAACGGGCAGGTGGGGCTGCCTTGCTCGCCGTGGATGGCAAAGCTGCCAAACCAGTGGTCGTGGGTGCTCCCGTGGCGGACGGTTGGACTTTGCGCGCAGTGGAGGGGCGCCGTGCCACACTGGAGCGAAACGGCGCCCAGTTGCTGCTGGAGCTTCCACCCCGGGTTAAAGGCTAAATTGGTCTCCAGCCCGCGTGGAATATGCGCGAGCAGCTATTATTTTTGTAGAAACATTCGGTACACCGGGTTGTCGGTTTCTTCCACATAGGGGTAGCCTAACGTGTCCAGAAACTGTGCAAACGCCTTGTCGTCGGCCCCCGGCACCTGCAGACCCACCAGAATGCGGCCATAGTCGGCACCCTGGTTGCGGTAGTGGAACAAGCTGATGTTCCAGCCCGGACGCATCAGACTGAGGAACTTCATCAGCGCACCTGGCCGCTCGGGGAATACAAAGCGCAGCAGGCGTTCGTCCTGTGCCAGGCTGGAAATGCCACCCACCATGTGGCGGATGTGTTCCTTGGCCAGTTCGTCGTGGGTGAGGTCCAGCGTTTTGAAGCCGTGTTTTTCGAAGTTCTTGGCGACCTTGCTCGACTCGCCTTTGCCCTGCGTGCTCAGCCCCACAAACACGTGCGCCTTGGCGGCATCGCTGATGCGGTAGTTGAACTCGGTCACATTGCGGGTTCCGCCTGGTAGTTCTCCAATCAGTTCGCAAAAACGTTTGAAGCTGCCGCGTTCTTCGGGGATGGTCACCGCAAACAGCGCTTCGCGTTCTTCGCCTACCTCGGCTCGTTCAGCCACAAAACGCAGGCGGTCGAAATTCATGTTGGCACCGCAGAGGATGGCCGCGTAGGTTTCACCTTTGGTCTTGTGCGTGGCGACATACTGCTTGATGGCGGCCACGGCCAACGCGCCTGCTGGTTCCACGATGGAGCGTGTGTCCACAAAGATGTCCTTGATGGCGGCGCACACCGCATCGGTGTCCACGGTCACATAGTCATCCACCAGCGTGCTCGCAATGCGGAAGGTTTCCTCGCCCACCAGCTTCACGGCCGTGCCGTCGGAGAACAGGCCTACATCGGGTAGCGTCACGCGTTGCTTGGCTCCCACCGACTGAATCATGGCGTTGGAGTCATTCATTTGCACGCCGATGACCTTGACGCCCGGTGCCACCGCCTTGATGTAGTTCGCTACACCCGAGATCAGGCCGCCGCCGCCAATGGCCACAAACACGGCGTCCAGTCCTGGGCCGGTTTTGCTGCCGGTCTTGTGGCCCGATTTGGCGGCCTTGTCGGCGCCCAAGGTCTGCACCTGACGCATGATTTCCATGGCCACCGTGCCCTGGCCGGCAATGACGTCCGGGTCATCAAAGGGGTGCACAAAGGTTAATCCCTCTTTTTCTTGCAGTGTCACGGCGTGGCCGTAGGCGTCTGAATAACTTTCGCCAAACAGCACCACTTCGCCGCCAAAACCGCGTACTGCGTCTACCTTGAGCTGTGGCGTGGTGGTCGGCATCACGATCACAGCGCGCACGCCCATGCGGCTGGCCGAAAGGGCCACGCCTTGGGCATGGTTGCCTGCAGACGCGCAGATCACACCTTTGGCAATCTGCTCTGGTGGCAGCTGCGCCATTTTGTTGTAAGCGCCACGCAGCTTGAAGCTGCGCACCGGTTGCTGGTCCTCCCGCTTGAACAGCACCGTATTGTGGAGACGGCGGCTCAGCGCGCGAGCAGGTTCCAGCGCTGTTTCGCTGGCAACGTCGTACACGCGGGCGGTCAGAATCTTCTTGAGGTAGTCCGCCGGGGTGAGGTCGAGGGTTGGGGGCTGTTTGGGGGGACTCACGGGGCTACACTCCAGGTTAAATATGCTAAAACGCAAAAAATCGGCTCCGCGCGGGGCTGTTAGATTGCATTGTAGCGAACTAAGTACTGGCTCCGCGCGGGGCAATTTATAGGAGGATATGCACCATGGAATGCACAGTGAGTTGGACTGGTGGCTTGAATACCCGCTCCGGCATGGGTTTTGTAGCGGAGACCGGCAGTGGCCACACCTTGATGATGGATGGCGCGCCTGACGCGGCCAAACCAGAAAACGGCGGTCAAAACTTAGCCCCCCGTCCACTTGAAACTGTTTTGGCAGGTACCGGTGGCTGCACTGCTTATGACGTGGTGTTGATTTTGAAGCGCGGCCGCCACGATGTTCAGGGGTGCACGGTCAAGCTCACGGCGGAACGCGCTGAAGTGGATCCCAAGGTGTTTACCAAGATCCATATGCAGTTCACGGTCACTGGCAAGGGCATACCCGCCAGTGCTGTGGAGCGTGCGATTGCCATGAGCCACGACAAATACTGCTCTGCCAGCATCATGCTGGGCAAAACCGCCGAAATTACGACCGGATTTGACCTCGTCGAGGTGTGAGCTGCGGCTAAATTCGCTCCGCCACGGTGGTCATCACCTTGGCGGCGGCGCGCATCAATTCCTTGACCGGCTGGGGCAACTCCACGGCGCCCGCGGCTTGTGCGTCTTGGGCATGGCGTAGTTCGTCATCGTGCATTTGTGCCACGATGGCGCGTGAGGCGTGGTCACCCTCCGGCAGCAGTTCCAGATGGCTTTGCAGGTGGGCTCCCACCTGTTTCTCGGTTTCCACCACAAAGCCCAGACTGATGGCGTCGCCCATGCGGCCGGCCAGCAGTCCAAGGCCAAATGCGCCCGCGTACCACAAGGGATTCAGCAGCGAAGGTCGTGAATCCAGCTCTTTGAGCCGCTGGGCCGTCCAAGCCAGGTGGTCCGTTTCCTCTGCGCATGCTTGTGTGAAGTGCGCGCGTAACGCCTTGTTCGGGGTAGCAAGAGCTTGCGCCGTGTAAAGCGCTTGTGCGCAGACCTCGCCCACGTGGTTCACCCGCATCAACCCTGCGGCCTTGCGTTTTTCGGTGTCAGTAAGTTGTGTTGCGTGCTCTGCCAAGGTAGGGCAGGGGTTGGCAGCGTGAGGCTGCGCGAACAAGGTGCGCAGAGCCGAATCTGCAGCGGTAAGTAGTGCGTCCATTTGGTGGCTTTCCAGTATGGGAAGAGTCTACCGGGGATGACGTTAAGGTGAGGTTGATGACAGTCAAACAATTTGTTGCAACCCAACAACGGTAACCCGTAGGAACCCTAATATTTCGGGCTTTTCCTTTGCCAAATGTCCCCCCGTCTGGTGCAATACACCCAACTTCCTGAATAGGAGGTTGGCCCGGAGTTCCGAACAATCGGTCCGGAGCTCTATGTTTAACCTTGGAGTATTTCTACATGAAAAAGACCCTCATCGCCCTGGCCGTTCTGGCTGCTTCTGGCGCTTCTTTCGCTCAAGCCACGATCTCTGGCAACTACACAGCCGGCTACCGTTCTTCTACTGGCGTTGGCGCTACAGCTACCACCAATGGTGCTGATCAGTCCGGCTTGGGTAACGACACCTCTTTGGTGACTTTTGCTGCCAAGGAAGACTTGGGCGGTGGTATGGAAGCTGGCGTTTCTATGAAAATCGACGGCCTGACACGCGGTGGCGTTTCCGGTGGCGATTCTGGTATGTACATCTCCGGTGGCTTCGGCAAGATCTCTTTGGACAACGGCCGTGGCTCTGACTACCTGTCTGGCGGTACCGCTGGCGTGGGCGGCGTTGGCCTGGACGGCAAAGTGTTTTCCACTTTGACTGCTGGCGACTCTATCGGCTATACATCCCCCAACTTTGGTGGCTTTACATTCGGTCTGAGCCACTCCGAAAGCGCTATCACCCAAGGTGGTGAAAACGCATCCCCCATTGGCCTGGGCGCTGGCGCTGCTGGTACCCCTGCAGGTGCGGCTTACCAACGTAGCACTGGTTTGACTTTGGGTTACGCTGGCGGCCCCTTGGCTGTGAACGGTAACTACACTGTGTATGATCAGCAAGGCGCTGCTCCTTCCACAAACGGCAAGAGCCGCGTGAGCATCCGTGGTGCTTATGACTTCGGCGTTGCCAAGCTGGGTGCTGGCTACCGCAATACCCAGTTCGTGTCTGGCGTGCGTCAAGACTCGTTCTTGGCTGTCGGCATTCCGTTGGGTGCTCTGACTTTGGGTGCTGACTGGGGTCAACGTACGCACAGCGACACTGCCGTTGCTGGCGGCACCGACGGTACACGTGGCGGTTACGGCCTGAAGGCTGAGTACGCTTTGTCTAAGCGTACCTCCTTGGTGGCATCCTATGCTTCTTGGGAAGCTTCTGTTGGTGTTGCTCAGCGCACCACAGAAACCAATTTGTTGGTTTCCCACTCCTTCTAATAACCGGCTGGCTTAAGCCAGCTAGGGTTTAGAAAATGAAAACCCGCTGCAGAAATGCAGCGGGTTTTTTGCTATGTGCGCGTTTCGCAATGTAGAAAAAATGGATGCGTTGGTGCTAATACAACAAAATTCACTTTTTGGCACGGTCGTCTACTTTTTGTCCCCTCAATTACATGACGTGCATGTGAATTTTTGTTTCAATACAAGTTACTTCTGAATTAAGAAGTAGGAGTTGCAGGTTGGGTTTGCAATAACCTGAACTGCTGACCATCTAACTCAAACTGAAGAGACACCACATGAAAAAATCTTTGATCGCTTTGGCAGTTTTGGCTGCTTCTGGCGCGTCCATTGCGCAAGCCACCATCACTGGCAATTACACTTTCGGCTACAAGCAAAGCACTACATCGGCCAGTACTGTCGCAACTGGTTCGACGTTAAACCAACAAGTTACGCAAGGTATTGCTGGTGGTAATGCTGGCAATGCTACCGGTGATGCATCGGGATTGGGTATTGATACTTCATTGGTGACGTTTACTGCCAAAGAAGATCTGGGTGGTGGCATGAATGTCGCCGCTGAAATGAGCATTGACGGCCTTAGCCGTGGTGGTGTTTCTGGTGGCGATTCGTCCTTGAAACTTACCACAACTGTTGGCCGCATTACGCTGCAAACCTACAAGCCCGTTGACTACTTGTCGGGTGGCATCTCTGGTGTGGGCGGTGTGGGCATGGACAATAAAGTGTTTCCTGCCCGTGGTTTGAAAGATGGCATCGGTTTTGATACCAAAGTCGGCCCAGTCTTCTTGGGTATTGCTCATATGGAGCAAGCATCTACTTCGGGTGGTAGCACATCTGGTGTGGGCATGGGCTTGGGCGCTGGTGGTGCAGGCGTTGCCACTTCCACTGGTCAGCGTTTGAACAGCTTGTCTGCTACATATGTGGGTGGTGCTTTGATTGCCAACATCAATTACCTTGTTTACGACGGTCGCACTGACAATGTCAACACATCTTACAAAGATGTGATCCGTGCTGCGGCGTCCTATGATTTTGGTGCCGCCAAATTGGGTGGCGGAGTTTCCGTATTGACAGTTACCGGCGGTGGAACATTGACGGACTCCATGGTTGCTGTGTCAGTTCCACTTGGTGCTTTGACACTGGGCGCCAACTATGCTCAAGAAACGTATAACGGAACAGTGGTTCAAGCTGCAATCGGCGTAACTACGGCAGGTCAATTGGACCAAACACGTAACGGCTATGGCCTGTCTGCAACTTACGCCCTTAGCAAGCGTACTAGCCTGATTGCTAACTATGCCAACTGGCTACCTTACGCTGGTGCCAATCGCAACAGCGAGACCAATCTGTTGGTTTCCCACTCCTTCTAATTCCCGGACTGGCGTAAGCCAGTTGTTGGTTTTGACCCGTCCTGCTATATGGTGACACCTGTATTTGCAGGACTCCCCTGTTGAATTAGCTCAGCCAGAGACGCCCGATGGACCTCATCGGGCGTTTTCAATTGTAGAGAGCAGTGAGGTCGCTCCCGGTTGTAGATGGCCACGGACTCATCAACCATCCGCCTGGCCTATGCAAGGCTACAGGGGCGCTGCAGCAGAAACTCCCCCTTGAGAATCCCATTGATACGCTCGGCCAACGTGAAGCCTCCTCGAATTCCTGAGCCAGTCAGAAGTAGAGGTTGGGGAATTTTGTCACACGGTATTCGACTGGAGGAACTGAGCCCAAGGCTTCATGGGGCCGATGGTGGTTGTAGCGATGCAGCCAGTCCTCCGTAATGTCCCTGACCTCCTGCAAGGAATCAAAGACATAGCAGTCCAGCACTTCGGTGCGGTAAGTCCGGTTGAATCGTTCCACATAGGCATTCTGGGTTGGCTTTCCAGGCTGGATGTGATTGAGGGCAATGCCCTTGACGCGCGCCGGGATACGTGCGGGCAGCCGCTTCTTGCCCCGCCGTGGTAGGTTGAGATGGAGCTGGCAATACACCCTCCACAGCACCGTCTTGCCCCAAGGGTGGTTCTGATGAAGGGCGCTGGCGTACAACAGGCCAAAGCCGTGTCGTGGATTGGTGGCCATGTAGGTCTGCATGAACTGGATTACCCCGGAGTCGTCGCTCTGCTTGTGGCAATAGCGCAGTGTGGAGCGAGCGATGCCGCTGGCCACACAGGCCCTGCGCTGGCTCATGCCGCGCTCGGTCATGAGCGGGAGTGTCTGAATTTCTGTGTGTGAGGCGGGGATACTTGCCCACGGCAATGGGCAAGCGGATTTCATCTTAATTGAACTGCTTGGTAAATCGTTCGTCGTAGAGGATGGCGAACTGACCGGGGACGGGAGATGGCACACCATGCGCAATTGACAGCCCAGACCGGGGTTGCGGTGTACTTCTGTGATCCGCACAGTTCATGGCAGCGGAGTACCAATGAGAACACCAATGGCTTGGTGCGTCAGTTCCTGCCAAAGGGTACGGATCCGTCGGGCTACAGCCAGGAGCAGCTCGACGGGATCGCTGACTTGATGAATGGGCGCCCGCGCAAGACGCTGGGCTGGTTGACCCCATTGGAGGTCTACCGCCAGTGGCTGATCAAGCTTGAGCAAGCTCCTGACACCATCCAATAAACTACCCCAGTGTTGCACTTGGATTTGAACCCGCCCTTTCTGATTAGAAAAGGTGTCAACTCATTTCAGGACGGGTCATTTAGATTAAAAAAGCCCACTGTAACGCTACAGCGGGCTTTTTACTTGGTGCAGATTAGGCGGCAGCCGAGATGTTTGGCAAGCTACGCGTATCGCTTATTCCGCAAATTGTGTTTCATTTCCCGAAGCAAGGGCTGCAGCGTGCCGCTTCCAATGCGCAGGGCCACGCAGGTGGCGAGGATGTCGATGATCATCAGGTGCAGCAAGCGGGACACCATGGGGCTGTAGCGGTCGAAGCCCTCGGGGTGGTCGGCGCTTAGGTGGATGTGGCCTGCACTCGCCAGGGGCGAGCCGCTGGCGGTGATGACGATGGTGGTGGCGCCATTCTTGCGGGCGATGTCGCAGGCGTCCATCAGGTCGCGGGTGCGGCCCGAATTGCTGATGACGACCACGCAGTCGCCTTGCCCCAAGATAGAGGCGCTCATGACCTGCATGTGGCCGTCGCTGTAGGCCGTGGTGTTGATGCCCAGGCGGAAAAACTTGTGCTGCGCGTCTTGCGCCACGATGCCAGAATTTCCCACTCCAAAGAACTGGATCTGCCGCCCTGCGCTGTAAGCCTCTACCAATGCCAACACCGCTTTTTCAATGGCGAGGGTGGATGCGTCGTTGCGGTACTTGAGGAAAGCTGCGACCGTGTTGTCGATGACCTTGACCATCACGTCGCCCGTCTTGTCGTCGGCATCGACGCTGCGGTGGATGAAGGGTACGCCTTCGTTCACGGTGCCAGCCAGCTTCAGCTTGAAATCCGAAAGACCGTCGTAGCCGACGCTGCGGCAAAAGCGGACAACGGTAGGTTTGCTCACATGGGCGCGGTCGGCGAGCTCACTGACAGGCAGTTTGGCAAACGCGCGCGGGTCTGCTAGGCAGAGCTTGCCGACCCGCTGTTCTGCGGGTGCCAATGAAGGCAAAGAGGCTTTGATTCGGTCCAGCATGGAAATTCCTCAGTCGGAGAGAAGGCTTGAGCGCTACAGTGCCGCGCGACGGCGTGAGGGCCCGTTTCCGAAGGAACTCCTGCGGTAGTGGGGGGCGGAACCCGTGGAGCGGCGGAGCGTGGGAGTCACGACTCTTCCGACCAGCAGAAGCCGTCGCGCGCGATCATGGCGCTGGATGCGCTGGGGCCCCAGGTGCCGGCCGCATACAGGCGCGGGCCTTGGGCGTCCGCAGCCCAGTGCTCCAGCATGGGTTCGACCCAGCGCCAAGCTTCTTCTTGTTCGTCGCTGCGCACAAAGAGATTGAGGCGGCCGTCGATCACATCCAGTAACAAGCGTTCGTAGGCGCCTACGCGCTCGGAGCCGAAGCGTTTGTCAAAGTCCAGGTCTAGCTGCACCGGGGCCAGGCTTTGCGAGGAGGTCGCGCGCGATTGGCGGTTTTCCTGGCCTTGGGCCAACATGTGCAACTCCAGCCCGTCTTTGGGCTGCAGGTTGATCACCAAGCGGTTGGCAGCGCCTTCGTTGGAATCGTAGATGGCGTGCGGCGTGGGGCGAAAGTTGATGACGATGCGCGCATCACGGCCGGCCAGGCGTTTGCCCGTGCGGATATAGAAGGGCACACCCGCCCAGCGCCAGTTGGCAATCTCGGTGCGCAGGGCGACAAAGGTTTCAGTGTTGCTCTTGGGGTCAACGCCCGTTTCTTCGCGGTAGCCCGGCACCTTGTTGCCGCCACTGGTGCCAGCCGCGTACTGGCCGCGCACCACGTCTTGCTTCAGCGTTTCGCTGGTCCAAGGTTTGAGAGAGCGCAGTACCTTAAGCTTTTCGTCGCGGATGGCGTCGGCGTGCGAGTTGATGGGCGGCTCCATCGCAATCGCGCACAGCAGCTGCAGCGCGTGGTTTTGAACCATGTCGCGCAGTGCACCCGTGGTCTCGTAAAACGCACCACGGCTCTCCACGCCCAGGTCTTCGGCAATGGTGATCTGGATGTTGGCGATGTGCTCGCGGCGCCACAGGGGTTCGAACAGTGCATTGCCAAAGCGCATGGCAAACAGGTTCTGTACCGAAGGCTTGCCCAGGTAGTGGTCGATGCGGAAGATCTGCTTTTCTTCGAAGAAACGACGCACGGTCTGGTTAATCGCGCGGTTGGACGCCAAGTCGTGGCCCAGCGGCTTTTCCAGTACCACGCGGGTCTTGGGCGTATTCAGACCCGCAGCGGCCAATTGTTCGCACACATTGGTGAACAGGCTGGGCGCGGTAGCCACATAGATGACCACGCTGTCGGCGTTGCGGGTGTTCAGCGTCTCGGCCAGTGCGGCGTAGTCATCGGGCTTGGACAGGTCCATGCGTTGGAATTCGAGCATGGCAGCAAAGCGGGCAAACTCTTCGGCACTAGGGCGCTTGGCCAACTCTACTTTCTCGAAGCGGGACTGGATCAGGTCGCGGTATTGCTCGTGGCTCAGGTTGTCGCGGCCCACGCCGATGATGCGTCCACCTTCTGGCAGGGAGCCATGGCGAAATGCCTGGAACAAAGCGGGCATCAACTTGCGCCAGGCCAAATCGCCGGTGCCGCCAAACATGACTAGATCAAAGCTCATAAGACAGGTGGTACGTTTAAGAGTTACATGAAAGATGACGTTGTAATGTAACTTTGTTTCATTGATAATTCAAGCTGTTGCACCGCCCCAATTTTGCGGGTTTACCCTAGTTCTTAACCTGGGCCTTCTGGCCAGCGCTCCTCATGAACCAACTCGACGCACTCAAACAATTCACCACCGTGGTGGCCGACACCGGCGACTTCAAGCAGCTCGACGCCTTCAAGCCGCAGGACGCGACCACCAATCCTTCGCTGATCCTGAAGGCGGTTCAGAAGGCCGATTACGCGCCCCTGGTCAAAGACACGGTGAACCAGTTCCGCGGCCGTCCCATGGACGAAATCGTGGACCGCCTGCTGGTGCGTTTTGGTTGCGAAATCCTCTCCATCATCCCCGGCCGCGTGTCCACCGAAGTGGACGCCCGCCTGAGCTTTGACACCGCCGCTACCGTGGCCCGTGGCGAGCGCCTGATAGAGCTGTACCAGGCGCAAGGGATTCACTCCGACCGCGTACTGATCAAGGTTGCGTCCACCTGGGAAGGCATCAAGGCCGCCGAGCAGCTGGAGCGCAAGGGCATCCGCACGAATCTGACCTTGCTGTTCGCGTTCTGCCAAGCCGTGGCTTGCGGTCAGGCCAAGGTGCAGCTGATTTCCCCCTTCGTTGGCCGCATTTATGACTGGTACAAAAAGAACGCGGGTGCTGCCTGGGTGGAAGCTGACAACGCGCTGGCTAACGACCCCGGCGTGAAGTCCGTGGCGCAGATCTACAACTACTACAAGAAGTTCGGCATCGCTACTGAGGTGATGGGCGCGAGCTTCCGCAACGTGGGCCAGATCACGGCTTTGGCCGGTTGCGATTTGCTGACTATCAGCCCCGACCTGTTGGCTAGCCTGGCCGCCACCGACGCTCCGCTGACGCCTGCGTTGAACGCCGAAGCCGCCAAGTCGGCCGCCATCGAGCACGTGAGCTATGACGAAGCCAGCTTCCGCCTCGCCCTGAACAACGACGCCATGGCCACCGAGAAGTTGGCCGAGGGCATTCGCGCCTTCTGCGTGGACGCCGTGAAGTTGGAACAACTGCTGCTGGCAGCGTAAGGGGCGCGCGACATGGCACGTACCCGATGTGACAGCACGCCCGCCTGGGGCGCCCTGCAAGCCGCCTACGATGCGTTGGGCAAAGCACTGGATGTGCGCGAGGCTTTCCAAGCCGATGCGCAGCGCTTTGAGCGCTTCAGCCAGGAGGCGCCCTATGTGTTCGCCGATCTGTCGAAGAACCGCATCGACGCGGCGACCGAAGCCTTGCTGTTTGATCTGGCGCGCCAAAGCGGCGTGCTGGAACACCGCGATGCCATGTTCGCGGGCCAGAAGATCAACAACTCCGAAGGCCGTGAAGTCTGGCACGTTTTGTTGAGAAATCCGCCCGGAGCTCCCGTAAATTATGCGGGAGCAGCTACGGATTTCGTAGCGAGTGAGCAGGCCAAGGTGCATGCCACGCTGGACGCCATGCTGGCCTACGCCGAGAAGGTGCGGGCCGACAAGGCTATCACCGATGTGGTGAACATTGGCATCGGTGGCTCCGACCTGGGGCCGCAAATGGCGGTGCTGGCACTGGACGCCTTTGCCACCACCGGCAAGCGCCTGCACTTTGTGAGCAATGTGGACGGCCACGAGCTGGCCGCCAAGCTGCCGCACCTGAAGGCCGAGAGTACGGTCTTCCTGATCGCCAGCAAGACCTTTACCACCATCGAGACCATGACCAACGCGGCTTCCGCCAAGGCCTGGTTCGAGGCGCAGGGCGGAACCGACATTGCGCGCCACTTTGCCGCGCTGACCACCAATGTGCCGGCGGCGAATGCCTTTGGCATCACCACCACCTTTGGCTTCTGGGACTGGGTAGGCGGTCGTTACTCCATGTGGTCGGCCATTGGTCTGCCCATCGCCATCGCCATTGGTGCAGCCGGCTTCCGCGAATTCCTGGCCGGTGCGCATGCCATGGACGAGCACTTCCGCACTGCGCCGCTGGAGAGCAATCTGCCCGTGCGCCTGGGCCTGCTGGATGTCTGGTACCGCAACTTCCACGGTTTCACCAGCCGCAGCATTGCGCCGTACCACAGCGCGCTGCGCCGCGTACCGGCCTATTTGCAGCAGCTGGAGATGGAAAGCAATGGCAAGCGGGTGGACGCCACGGGCGAAGCGCTGCCCTTTGGCACCTCGCCCGTGCTGTGGGGCGAGCCGGGTACCAATGGCCAGCACGCCTACTTCCAGATGCTGCACCAGGGCACGGATGTGGTGCCGGTGGAGTTTATTGCCGTCAAGAAGGCGCGCCATGATTTGAAGGGCCATCACCCCATGCTGCTGGCAAATGTGGTTGCGCAGGCGCAGGCGCTCTTGCAAGGCAAGAGCGATGCCGGTGGCCACAAGCATTTCACGGGCAACCGCCCCAGCACCTTCTTGCTGCTGGACGACCTGACACCGGCCTCGCTGGGCGCCTTGATTGCGCTGCAGGAACACCGCGTGTTTGTCAGCGGTTCGCTGTGGGGTATCAACAGTTTTGACCAGTGGGGTGTGGAGCTGGGCAAGGTGCTGGCCAAGGACATTGAGCCACGTCTTGCTTCGGGTGATGTGGCTGGGCTGGATGGCTCTACGGCTGGTTTGCTGGCGCGCTTGCGGGCCTGAGGTATTCCGCTGTGCTGTGGTGGGTACTCGCACAGCACGCAGGGGCACACCGGCGGGCTCATACTGCCAAACGCGCAGAAAACGCAGTTTCGGCGAAGCCAAATCGCCCGCCGCTGCGCCCCTGCATGCTGCGGAGCGTTGGATAGCCTCGGCTTCACTTCACTCTGACCATGGCGTCACTCTCACTGGCCCAAGCTCGCAACCTGCACCTCGCAGCCCAGGGCTTGCTGCAGCCGCCCACGCGGGTGGCCAGGCGCACCGATGTCGCGGCCTGCGTGCAGCGCATGGCACTGCTGCAGATCGACACCATCCATGTGGTTTCGCGCAGCCCCTACCTCGTCCTGCATTCCCGGCTGGGTGACTACTCGCGCGAATGGCTAGAAGAGACCTTGGCAGGTGGCGCCGTGTTTGAAACCTGGGCGCACGAGGCCTGCTTTGCGCCAGCGGACGACCTGCACACCCACCGCGCCTACAACCGGCAGGCCCGCCAGCACTGGGGTTTGGCCAACGCGCGCAAGATGGCGGCCACGCAACGTGTGCACCTCGACAAGCTGCTGGCCCACATCCGCGACAAGGGACCGGTGAAGGCATCCGATTTTGAACGGACAGAGGGGAAGGGGGGCGCGTGGTGGGGCTGGAAGGATGAGAAGCGCTGGCTGGAGGCGCTGTTTGCCCATGGGGAGTTGATGATCGCGCGGCGCGAGAACTTCCACCGCGTCTACGACCTCAGCGAGCGCGTGGCGCCGCAGATGCTGCAACTCGTCGATGAAGCCCATTTGGAAACACTCAACACCGTGTTGATCGAGAAGGCCGTCACCGCACTGGGCATCACCCAAGCGCGTTGGATCCACGACTACTTTCGTACCAAACCGCGTCTGAAAGACGCAGACCTGGATGCGCTGGTGGACGCGGGCACACTGCTGCGCGTGGCGGTAGAGGGTTGGGACGCGCCCGGCTATGTGCACGCCAGTCAAGCTGCATTGCTGAAGAAGGCGCAGGCCGGCAAGCTGCTGGCCACGCACACCGCGCTGCTCTCGCCCTTTGACCCCGTGGTATGGGACCGCGAGCGCGCTTCCACCCTGTTTGACTTTGACTACCGGCTGGAGTGCTACACGCCCGAGCAAAAGCGCGTGTACGGCTACTTTGTGCTGCCCATCTTGTGCCGCGGTGAACTCATTGGCCGGCTGGACGCCAAGGCGCACCGTGCCGAGGGCGTGTTTGAGGTGCGTGCGCTCCATGCCCAGCCTGGCATGGTCTGGAGCGATGAGCAGCTGGCTGATGTGGCCGCAGCCATTCAGCGCAGCGCGGATTGGCATGGCACGCCCAGCGTGCGTATCACCCGCACCCAGCCTGCCAAGTTGGCTGCTGCAATGCGCCGCGCCCTCAAGGGGCTGGCGGCGAGCTGAATCGCCGCACACGGCGGCGATAACCCTTTTGTTTTTCCGGTCTTGTTG
This sequence comes from Rhodoferax sp., assembly GCF_034519335.1. Lineage (GTDB taxonomy): Bacteria > Pseudomonadota > Gammaproteobacteria > Burkholderiales > Burkholderiaceae_C > Allorhodoferax. The sequence goes on along the minus strand of NZ_JAXHOL010000024.1, from coordinate 22,980 downwards.
GGCTGCATTGCACGAAGTAGTTGTGTTTGAGACTATCCAGTCTTTATTCAAACTCAGGAGATTGCACATGGTGACTCGACGCGACTTTTTTGTGGGCGGCGGAGCCGCACTGGCTGCGTATGCCGCCGGCTCATTCATGCCCTTGGGTGCGCAATCGGCGCCGAACTTTGGTGCACCCAGCGTGGTGCAAGTCGGGTTTCGCAAGCAAAAAATCGGCGATATCGAAGTCATCGCCCTGAACGATGGCGTGACACGGCGCCCGCTGGCCGCCGAGTTTGTGCGCAATGCGCCGCTGGGAGAGGTGCAAGAGCTCTTGAAGTCGCAGAACTTGCCGACCGACTATCTGGATGTACCGTACACCGCGTTTCTGGTGGTTTCCGGCAACCGCAAAGTCCTGATGGACACCGGCTTTTCTGACAACGGCGGCCCCACCACCGGGCGCCTGCTGACGAACCTGAATGCAGCGGGCTACAAGGCCGAGGACATCGACACCGTGATCCTGAGCCACTTCCATGGCGACCACATTCTGGGCGTGCGCAACAAGGCGGGCCAGCTGGTCTACCCGAATGCCAAGGTCATGGTGCCCTCGGTCGAGCACGGGTTCTGGATGGACGACGCCCGCATGGCGGCTGCGCCAGACGCCATGAAGGGTGCGTTCCAGACCGTGCGACGCATGCTGGGTGGCTTGAATGACAGCCAGCTCGTCAAGTTTGAAGCGGGTGCCGAGATCGTTCCCGGTATCAAGAGCGTGGCGGCCTACGGTCACACGCCTGGTCACACCTTGTTCATGGTGGAAAGCAAGGGCGAGAAGTTTGCCTACCGGGCCGACATCACCAACGTGCCACAACTCTTCGCCCGCAACCCGGATTGGGCGGTGCAATTTGATATGAATGCGGAGGAGGCGCGCGTGGCACGTCGCAAGGTGTTCGACATGATCGTGGCGGACAAGGTCATGGCAGGCGGCTTCCACTTCCCGTTCCCGGCGTTTGGGCGGGTGGAAAAGCTGGGCAACGGTTTTGAATTCAAGCCCGTGGCCTAACACTTCGCCAAGCCCAAACCGAGCCTCGCTGGCGCTATGCTGGCGGGGCTTTTTTATTGGGATAAGAAAATGAATGTAGTGTTTGATTTTGGTGCGGTGCTGTTCACCTGGCGCCCGGTGGATTTGATAATGGAGTGCTTTCCGCAACGCGCTGCTACCCGCGCTGAAGCGGGGCACCTGGCCCACGAAGTGTTCGGCCACGCTGACTGGCAGGCCTTTGACCGCGGTACCGTCGCTATGCCCGATGTGATTGCGCAGGTCGCCCAGCGGGTGGGGTTGGATGCAAGGGTGTTGGGCAGGCTGGTAGAAAGCATTGGCGAGCGACTGACGCCCATGCCGGAGTCTGTAGCGTTGTTCGAGCAACTGGTGGCCTTGCGCGCGCGGCGCGCAATAACCGGTGCTGAGCCTGTGCGCCTCTACTACTTGTCCAACATGCCGGTTCCCTATGCCCGCACACTGGAGCGCATGAACCCGTTCCTCAAACAATTCAATGGCGGCATTTTTTCCGGCGACGAGCTGCTTATCAAACCTGAGCCCGCCATCTACCAACGCCTTCAGACGCGCTATGCCTTGGAGCCGTCCAAGACCGTCTTTCTGGATGACCTGCTGCCCAATATCCAAGCCGCGCAGGCAGAGGGATGGCACGGTATCCACTTCCACAGCGCACAGCAAGCCAGCCAATCGCTGCAAGCCCTGGGTTTGAACGATTTAGCCCTCTAGCCTCCGCAAAATATGCGCAAGCAGCTATCAAAAGCATAGTGAACAGGACGTAAAAAAGCCCCGCAAGGCAAAACCTTGCGGGGCTTTTTTGTTTGGGTTTTCGCCGAGAGCGATAACGCACCATCGACGCAGCATGAGGTGCCAGGCCAAGGCGCAAGGGCGCAGACAGTGCCTACGGTACGGCAAGCCCTTGCAACGCCGGCATGGCGCCTCAGGCAAGGAGCAATTACATGCCCATGCCGCCCATGCCGCCCATACCACCCATGTCAGGCATACCGCCAGCAGGAGCATCGTCCTTCGGAGCTTCAGACACCATGCACTCGGTCGTCAGCATCAGGGAGGCCACGGAAGCAGCGTTCTGCAGAGCAGTGCGTGTCACCTTGGTGGGGTCCAGGATACCCATTTCGATCATGTCGCCGTAGGTGTCGTTGGCAGCGTTGAAGCCGTAGTTGCCCTTGCCGGCCAACACAGCGTTCACCACCACAGAAGCTTCGCCACCGGCGTTGTACACGATCTCGCGCAGGGGCGCTTCGATGGCCTTCAACACCAGCTTGATACCGGCGTCTTGGTCAGCGTTGTCACCCTTGATGGCGCCAGCCGCTTGCTTGGCGCGCAGTAGAGCCACGCCACCACCAGCCACAATGCCTTCTTCCACAGCAGCGCGGGTCGCGTGCAGTGCGTCTTCCACGCGGGCCTTCTTTTCCTTCATTTCGACTTCGGTAGCAGCGCCCACCTTGATCACGGCAACACCGCCAGCCAGCTTGGCCACGCGCTCTTGCAGCTTTTCACGGTCGTAGTCGGAAGTGGCTTCTTCGATTTGCACACGCACTTGTTTCACGCGGGCTTCGATGTCAGCAGCAGCACCAGCACCGTCGATGATGATGGTGTTTTCCTTGCCCACTTCCACGCGCTTGGCAGAACCCAGGTCAGCCAAAGTCACTTTTTCCAGGGTCAGGCCCACTTCTTCAGCGATGACCTTGCCACCGGTCAGGATGGCGATGTCTTCCAGCATGGCCTTGCGGCGGTCGCCGAAGCCAGGAGCCTTCACAGCCACCACCTTCAGGATGCCGCGGATGGTGTTCACCACCAAAGTTGCCAGGGCTTCGCCTTCGACATCTTCAGCAATGATCAGCAGGGGACGGCCAGCCTTGGCGACTTGTTCCAGGGTAGGCAGCAGGTCACGGATGTTGCTGATCTTCTTGTCGAACAACAGCACGAAGGGGTTGTCCAGCAAAGCAGCTTGCTTTTCGGGATTGTTGATGAAGTAGGGAGACAGGTAGCCGCGGTCGAATTGCATGCCTTCGACGACATCCAGTTCGTTTTGCAGGGACTTGCCGTCTTCCACAGTGATCACGCCTTCCTTGCCGACCTTGTCCATCGCATTGGCGATGATTTCGCCGATGGAGGTGTCAGAGTTGGCGGAAATGGAACCCACTTGGGCGATTTCCTTGGAGGTGGTGGTGGGCTTGGAAGCCTTCTTCAGCTCTTCGATCAGGGCAATCACGGCCTTGTCGATACCGCGCTTCAGGTCCATGGGGTTCATGCCAGCGGCCACGTACTTCATGCCTTCGCGCACGATGGCTTGGGCCAGCACGGTAGCGGTTGTGGTGCCGTCACCCGCGTTGTCAGAAGTCTTGGAAGCCACTTCCTTGACCATCTGCGCGCCCATGTTTTGCAGCTTGTCTTTGAGTTCGATTTCCTTGGCCACGGACACACCGTCCTTGGTCACGGTGGGGGCGCCGAAAGAACGCTCCAACACCACGTTACGGCCTTTGGGGCCCAAGGTCACTTTGACCGCGTTGGCCAAAACATTCACGCCTTCAACCATGCGTGCGCGGGCTTCGCCGCCGAAAATTACGTCTTTTGCTGCCATGTTATGACTCCAAATTTAAGTGAAATATGCCGCTAGACCGCGTAGATATTGCGCAGCCAGCTATGAATTCAATAGCTTGTTAAAGCCCGGAATTACTTGGACTCGACCACCGCGAACAGGTCGTCTTCCTTCATCACCAGCAGCTCGTCGCCGTCGACCTTGACGGTCTGGCCGGAGTACTTGCCGAACAACACGCGGTCGCCGACCTTCACGGTCAGGGCCTTGGTTTCGCCCTTGTCGTTGGTCTTGCCTGGGCCTACAGCCAGCACTTCGCCTTGGTCTGGCTTCTCGGCAGCGTTGTCAGGAATGTAGATGCCGGAGGCAGTCTTGGTTTCGCTTTCAACGCGCTTAACAATCACGCGGTCTGCCAGAGGACGCAGTTTCATGAGGAATCTCCTAGGGTTTGAAACAGAAAGGGAACAGGTGCCCGCCGGAGGCGGTACACACATGAACTTGTGGCACTGGCGCTGTTAGCACTCAGCCCCAACGAGTGCTAATGATAAGGCCTTTTGGCGCCGTTTCAAGAGACCACGCAGCGAAAGCTGCTTTGCAGGCGCTGCATGTACAGCCCGGCTTGGGCAGGGCACAGGCAAAAAAAAGCGCCCTCGATGGGGCGCTTTGGCGCAGCAGAAAGGAGCGCTCAGGGTTTGCTGGCGGCAATCGCTGCACGCTCCACGCGATCTGCCAGGGCATACAAGTCTTGGGCAAAGCCGGGGTCCGATGCTGCCGCGTCATCCGCCATGGCGCGCAGTTGGCTGGCCTCGTCCAGCGCCACCGGTGCTGCAGCGTCGCTGTGGAATGCTGCCGCCCAGAGGGCCACACTGAGGGCACGTGCGGATACCAGCACGTCGCGCAGTGCTTGACCCACGGTGGGCTGTTGGACTGGGGCGAAATGGGGAGTGCGGATGGCAGTGCTGTTCATGGTGAAGACTCCTAAAGCAAACGATGTTGCACTGCAGTATAGGGTAAACCCTAGTCAACTTCCAGTGGGGTGTTGCGCAGGCCGCACAACCCGTGCGGGTATCTCACAAGATGAAAACGCGAGCCTTGCTGCAGAATCGCCCGGCTGGTGCTGCCGTGACCAGCCCTCATTTTTTCTGGAGAAATTGCCATGTTGTTGAAAAAGCTGTTGGTGTGGAGTCTGGTGTCTGTGGCTGCTGTGAACGTGGCACAGGCCCAAAACGCGGCCTACCCGAGCAAGCCCATTCGCCTGATCATTCCCTTTCCTCCCGGCGGCGGTACCGATATCTTGTCCCGCCTGGTGGCCCAAAAACTCACCGAGGCCAACAAATGGTCCGTGGTACCCGACAACCGCGCTGGTGCCGGAGGCACCATCGGGATCACTGAGGCCGTAAAAGCCGCGCCCACAGGGTACGACCTTGTGATGGGCCAGAAGGACAATTTGGTGGTGGGCCCCTGGCTCTATGGCAATCTGCCCTGGGACCCGACCAAGGACCTGGTGGCTGTGGCCCACGTGGCCTACACCCCGGTGGTGATTGCCACCAGTGCCAACTCCAGGTTCAAGACGCTGGCCGACGTGGTGGCCGCTGCCAAAGCGGCCCCCGACACCATTACCTACGGCTCACCCGGCAACGGCACCACTATCCACCTGGCCGGCCACCTGTTCGAGAAGGCTGCCAACATCAACATTCGCCACATTCCTTACAAAGGGTCCAACCCCGCGCTGATGGATGCGCTGGCTGGCAATGTGGATTTGCTGGTGTCGTCGGTGCCTTCGGCCATGGCACAGATCAAGGCGGGCAAGCTGCGGCCGCTGGCCGTGACCTCGGCTGCACGTAGCAGCTCTTTGCCTGAGGTGCCCACCGTGGCCGAATCCGGTTACAAAGACTTTGATGTGAGCACTTGGTATGGTGTGTTTGCGCCCGCGGGTACGCCAGTGGCTGTTGTTACTACGCTGAACACCGAAATCAACAAGCTGTTGGCCAACCCTGAGACCAAGGCCGCCATCCTGGCCCAGGGCGCAGAACCCGTGGCCATGAAAGCCGACCAGTTCTCCAACCTGCTCAAAACCGATTACGCCAAATGGAAGGGCATCGTGCAGTCCTCCGGCGCCAAGGTCGAGTAGCGCGAAGCGGGCGATCTTTCTACAATCGCGCTTTTAGCAAAAAATCCGGGCAAACCTGTCGAGAGGCAGGGACGCAAAGCCTCCGGTCCCCATTCGCGCCCAAAGCGGAAGGGATAGCGGGGTTGCCAGCAGAATGCTGCTGTGTCAGTGCGTGTGCGCCGGGACATCGACCAGGGAGCCGTGCATGAAACAAACCAAACCCTATGGCCGGGCGTATCTGCCTGCCGCCAGCGCTGCTGCACCTTCTGTTGCGGAGCCTGAGGGTGGTCCCACCACCATTTTGGAAGCTCCGCCCGCCGGTGTGGAGTTGTTCAGCCTGGGTGCAGGGAACTTGCCACAGACGCCACAGATTGCGGCGGCCCCATGGCGCAAGGTCGCGCGCGATGGCTGCACCCTATTGCTTCTGCTCGTGGTGGCCCTGGCGATTTATGTGGGAATGCGTGACAGCCTGATGCTGGCCAACTTGCTGCAACAGGTCTCCACCGAAGACACCGTCATGGTCTGCAAAGACGGCAAAGTGCACTATGCCGACAACAGCATTGCCGACCGCCTCCTGAACCGCGGGCGTTTTGTTTGCACCGAGTGGAAAGTTCAGCCCACCTTCATGCGCCTTCCGCGCTAGTCGCTCAAATATCAACTGCGGGGCGCATGGCTGCGGGTTTCACAAAACGCCAGCGTCCCACAACCATGGACAGCAGCAGTGCCGCAGCGCCCGACGCCGCCACATAGGCCAATGGCTGGGCCCACTGCCCATCAAAGGCGCCGAACAGGCTGGCTTTGACTGCGCGCACCACCCAAGTCATGGGCAGCCAAGGACTGATCTGGGTGAACAGTCCTCCACTCAGCTCCACCGGCATCACCCCGCCGGACGACGAGAGCTGCACTGCCAGCAGCACCATGGCCATGGCTTTGCCAGCATCGCCAAATGCCTTCGTCAACAGCAGCACCATGGCCAAAAAGCTCAGCCCCGACACCGCCAACGTCAACATAAAGGCCGGGCCATTGGCGACCCGCATGGTCAGTACCTGCTGGGCGGCAAACCCCAGCAGCAGTGCCTGCACTACCACCAGCCCGGCGGGCAAACCCACCTTGCCCAGCAGCTGCGAGGGGCGCGAGAAATGCTGGGCCCGGCGGGGCAGCGTGCGCACATGGATAAGAAAGGCCGCAATGCCGGCCCCCAGCCACAGGGCGGCAGGCAGGATGTTGGGTGCAAAACCACTGCCACTGTTGGATACCGGCGCGCTGAGCTCCATCACTGGTTGTACCGAGCTGGCCATACCGGCCGCACTGCCACCGGGGGTGTCCAAGGCAGCGGGCAAGGAGTCGGCCAGCAGGTCCAGCCCGCCAGAGAGGCCTTGCGAGCCCATCCGGATTTTTTGCAGTCCGTCCGCCAGCGCAAAGTTGCCATTGGCCAGCGCACTGGCGCCGCGGTTCAGTTCGTCCAGCTGGCTGTCATCGGGTAACTTGCCCACGGCAGTGCGAATGCCGCCGTTCAATGCGCGCATGCCGGTGGTCAGTGCACCCACACCCGCACTGATCTTGTCTGCACCCTCGGCCAGTTGGCGCTGCGCATTGCTGGCACTCTTGAGGCCGTCGTCAAGCTGGTTCACACCGTTGGCGAGTTGGTTGGCGTTGTCTTTTACCCGGGTGGAAACCAGCAGACTGCTGTTGGCTTCTTCTTGGAAGCCTGCTACACCTTCGCGGATTTTTTGGGAGCCGACTTGCAATTCATCCATGCCACGCGACAACTCACCGTGCCCGGCTGCCAAACTTTCGGCACCGGCCTTCAGGCGGTTGAGTTCGGAATTGGGCGGGCGGCGGGCGTCCATGGTGCGCAGGCCGGTGCCCAGTTGGCGCATGCCCTCGGTCAACTGTTCCACGCCATCCTGCAACCGGCCTGAACCAGCCGAGAGTGCTTTGGCAGCACTGGCGGTTTGCTCGCTCCCCGTTTTGAGTTGCGCTGCGCCTGTGCGTAGTTGCTCCACACCCAGCCGCAGTTGGTCCACGCTGTGCTGGGAGCCAGCGGCATTGCTGAGTACCAGTGCCCAGCGTCGTTCGTTGAGGCTTTCATTCACCTCATGGCCCAATTCGGTGGCGAACTGGCGGGCAATCACCGCGGTTTCGTAGTTGTTGCCCTCGGCGCTGTAAATCACCAGCTTGCCGCCCCCAGGTTGCGCGCCGGGAATGGCGTTGGAGCTAAAGTCTTTGGGGATGATGAGTGCAAATGCCAGGCTGCCCTGGCGCACGCGGTGCCGGGCCTCTTCGGCATCGTGCAGATCCACATAGCCAAAGCGGTGGCTGCTGCGCAGTTTGGAGACCACCTGCCAGCCCACGTTGAACACGTGGTCACGGTATTCCACCCCTTCATCCAGGTTCACCAGCGCCACGGCCAATGACTGCGTGTTGGACGCCGGGTCCCACACGCTGGAGAGGTAAATCAGTGCGTACAGCGCTGGCAGCAAGGCCACGGCAGCGGCGGCCACCAGCATCTTGGGGTAACGCACAAACGCCCGCAGCTCCGTGCGAACGATGTAGGCGATTTGCTGCAGAGGGCTCATGGCCGGTGGGGGGCTTGGGCCGGTGCGGGGTACTACTGGTCGGGTGGCACCTGCTTGGGAGCTTGCGGGTCGGCAATGTATTGCGGCGACATGATCTGCACGCCGTAGGTGTTGAAGACGTCCTGGATATTGGCGTGCAGTGCACTCAGGACCAGTGCCCGTGGACGCGGCTCCGAAGGGACGGCCTGGCAGACCAGCCTGTAAACCGGGTACCAGTCTGACAGTGCCGTCTGGAACACCTGGGGTGCGTGCGGCGGCCTCTTGCAGCATGGCGTGCACCTGGCGCCAGGGCGTGTCGTAGCCGATGGTGACCGTGGTGTCCAGCACATACCCTTCGCCTTGCACGGCGCGGGAGTAGTTTTTGGTGGTGCTGCCCAGAATGGTGGTGTTGGAAATGGTGACTTCTTCACCCAAGCCGGTGCGGATGCGGGTGGCAAACATGCCCACGTCGGTCACCGTGCCTTCCTGGTCTGCAATGCGCACGTACTCGCCACGGCGAAACACCCGGCCGTAGGTCAAGATCAAACCGCTGGCGGCCTGCCCCACCAGGTTCGAGGCACCCAGCGAGATCATCAGTCCTACCAACACCGACAAACCTTTGAACGCTTCGGTTTGTGCGCCCGGCAAATACGGGTAGGCCATGGCCAGGGCAAACAACCAGACCACGACGGTGGCAATGCGCCGTGTGGGCACCGCCACATCCGCGTCCAGCCATGCCACGCTGTGCTGGCCCTGCTGGATGCGGTCAAAAAAACGGCCCAACATGCCGGTGGCGGCGCGCGCCAGATAAAAGATCACCACAGCGGTAAACAAGCCCGGCACCGCGCCTACCACTGCGTTGCCCAGCAAGCCCAACAGGTTGAGCAAATAGCTGTTGAGGGTTTCGCCCCACGCGCGGGTGAAGGGAAAACGTGCGAGCACAAAGCTCAGCCATTCATACATTAGCAAGAGCAGCAACACGCGGTAGGCGCCGCTGAGCAGTTTGCGCACCACGGCCGCTGCGCGCTCGCGTTGCAACAGCTCAATGCCGCCCCACTGCAACTTGCGCGAATGCCACTCGGACAGTGTCACCAGGCGCCGCGCCAGCGCCGCGTGGCTGCGCCGCAGTACCCAGGCCAGCGCCAGAGCTATCGTTGTTGCCAGCGCCGACCATCCCAGCGCCCGCACCATCGCTTGCCAGTCGCGTGCCTCGCGGCTTTCAGCAATTACCAAGTCCAGCGCCCGGGCTGCGCGCTGCGCGCTGGCTTGCAGGGTTTCCTGCTGCAGCACATCCACGTCTTCTGCCGTAACTACGAAGGTGGTTGCACCATCAATCTGTACCAGCACACCCATGGCGTCAGGCGTCTGGCTCACCCGGTGGGGGCCTGGGCTGTCGAGTTGTTCGCGCAAGCGGGCCGCTGCCCGCTTGGCACGGTCGGGTGCGGACACGCCAGACAAACTGCCGCGGAATGTAAATACCGGGCGGTTGAAGTAATGCAGAGTACTCGCGTCGTCTGTCACTGCTGTGCTGGCCGGCGCAGCTTGTGTATCGGCAGACCAGCCGGTGCTGGCAACCAGCAGGCCCAGGCAGCAGGCAATGAAGTAACGTTTCATGGTGAAAATCATCGTCGCTCAAGGCTGGCCGCCTTGGGTTACCGGGCAGAAACAGTGGCAGCACGGCTGAGCCGTGCCAAGGGATCAGGAATTGCTTTGCAAGTAACGCGCCACAAAGCGGCGGTCGGCCCATTCCTTGAGCCAGCTGATGGGGCGGCCCTGGGCGCTGTAGGTGCCCCAGCCGGCCACGGCTTGCCGCGCGCCACCAAACAGCAGGTGCAGCGCATCGGCTTCGTTGCGGCTGGCATGTAGCGCACCGCCGGTGGTCGCGGCAGGCAGGTTGCGCGCCAGTGCCATGCTGTTGTCGGTCACGGCAAATACCTGTGGGTGGCTGGTGCTGCGCTGGTAGGCGTCGGTAAGTATCTGGCCTTGGGGCGACAGGGCCAATGCGCTTTTTGCCTGCCAAGCCGGGGTTTGGCCTTCGATAGCCAGCAGGGGCACATCACATGCCAGGCGGGCGCCACAGCCCAGGTGCACCTCGTCGGCTTTCAAGCCGACCGCGTTGTCATGCAGCACCGTGATGCGTTGGGCCTTCATGGTGGTGGTCAAGCGCTGCTGCAAGGGGCTGGGGGTGCTGGCACCATCGGCCAGCGGGCCGGCCACCAAGGTGACAGCGCTATTGGGCAGGCGCTGGCGCACAGCCATGGCCAGTTCCATGGCCGCGGTACCTGTACCCACCACCGCTACGCGCAAAGCACGTGTCTCGCCCAGCTCACACACGCGTGGCCACAGCGCAGCAAAGGTTTCCATGGGGTGGACAAACAAGCCATGCTCACGCGCGCCGGGAATGTCACGCTCAATCTGTTCGCGGTTTTGCACGGGCCCGGTGTTGACCGACAGCCAGTCGTAATGCTGGGTGCTGCCATCGTCCAGCAACAGGGTCTGGGTGCTGGCATCCAGCGCTTTGACATTGCGTTGCAACCAGCGGATGCCGGCTCGACGCACCAAGGGCTCCAGCGGGATGGCGCATTCGTCCAGCGCATAGTGCCCGGCTACAAAGCCTGGCAGCATGCCGGGGTAAATGCTGCGGGGGTGGGGTGCCACCAGGATGATGCGCATCTCGGCCAGCGGGTGGGCGGCCAGGTTGGAAAGCACCTGCAGATTTGCCATGCCGCCGCCCAGCAGGACTAGCTGGCGAGGCTGGTAACCGCGCGCGTCGCTGTGTGGCACGGAGTCCACATGGTTCTTGAGATGCGCGGCCAGAGCGTTCATGGTGCTATTGTTTCATGAGTAGCAGGTCTTTGACAAACCCCAGGCTGGCGCCGCCGGTGTTGTCGGAATCCGCCCCCACCACAATCGCCTGCAACGGCGGCACGGTATCGGTTTCATCACCAAAACTGGCCAAAAAATCCGCCTGCAGGTCGCGCCGCTGGGGCAGCCATTGGCCCAGGGCCGTGGTGCCGCTGGCGAGGATGTGCAGGCGCACACGGCCGGTGTAAGCATTGGCCAGCAGCGTGCCGGGCGGCAAGCTGGTGTCCCACACGTAGCACAGCGTGGCGCCGGGCAGCGCCTCGCCGCTCACCCGGCGTGCTAGGCGCAGCAGGTTGCGCTCCACAAACGGTATCTTTTCGAGTGGCAGGTCAAACAGCGCGCACACCTTGAGTGCGGCATCGTCACCGTCCTTGCGCCGCAGGTTGGATGCGGCCAAGGCCTGGTCCAGGCGCCACTGCCATTGCAAAAATCGGCCCCCGGCGTCGGGTGCCAGCGCGTGGCTGACCGTGCCGTAACTCTTGTCGCTGCGCAGGCGCAACACCTGCTGGCCGTCGAGTGTGGTGATGTCGGGCGCCACCAGTGGCACCTTGTCGCCGGGCAGGCCAAGCACCCGCCAGGGCGGCGCAGGCGCGCCATCGGCAGCGCCTGCCAAGGGTTGCAGCAGCGAAGGTGGTGGCGTTTGCGCCCAGGCTACGGACCCTGCTCCAGCCCACAAAAAAGCAAAAAATAGGCCTGTAGACCTTATGAAATATGCGCGGATAGCTATAGAAAACATAGCATTAAAAGGCGACACGCACCGATGCCTCACCCGCAGGCAGGGCCTGCACCCGGCCGATGGCGCAGGCCGCGGTGTAGCCCTGGGCGTGCAGTGCTGCCATGCAGGCTGCCGCCTGCGCGGCGGGCACGCTGGCCAGCAGGCCGCCCGCGGTTTGCGGGTCCACCAGCAGCGGCCAGTGTGCGTGGGCCATGGCCTCGCTGGCGTTCTGCACGGCGTGTTGCTGGCGCGCATTGGCGCTGTGCAGGGAGCTCAGCAGGCCTTGCTGCACGCAGTCCCGCGCGCCGTCCAGCAGGGGCAGGGCGTTCATATCCAGCACCACCTGCATGCCGCTGGGGCGTGCCATTTCCACCGTGTGGCCGACCAGGCCAAAGCCGGTCAGGTCGGTGCAGGCGGTGGCGCCATGGGCGCGCAGCGTGTGTGCTGCCGCCTGGTTGCTCTGCACCATGCTGGCTAGCGCGGCCTGCACCCAGCGCCCGGTGGCGGCGGCGCGGCCGTGCGCGGCAAACAGGGCGCCGGTACCCATCGGCTTGGTCAGCAGCAGCACGTCGCCGGGCTGCATGCCGCCCTTGCGCAGCACGCCAGTCATCTGCCCGTGGGCATCCATGTCCACCAGACCGTTGACGGCAAAACCCAGCGCCAGCTCGGCGCCTTCGCCGCTGTGGCCGCCAATCAGCGTGCAGCCTGCGGCATTGAGCACTTGCACTGCGCCGGCCATCATCTGGCGCAGCGTGGCCTCCACCTGCCGGTCCACGCCGGGGGGCACGGTGGCAATGGCGGTGGCCGTGTGCGGCTGCGCGCCCATGGCAAACAGGTCGCCCAGCGCGTGGTTGGCGGCAATCTGGCCAAAGACAAACGGGTCGTCCACAAAAGCGCGAAAAAAGTCCACGCTGTGTACCAGCGCCTTGCCGGGTGGCACGCGCACCACGGCGGCGTCGTCGGGGCTGTCCAGGCCCAGCAGCACATCCGGGTTGGGCGCCACCCACAGGCTTTGCAGTGCGCGCGACAACACGCTGGCGCCCACCTTGGCCCCGCAGCCCCCGCAGCGCATGGCCACGGCGGCTTGGGCCTGTTGGCTCTCCTCGGCAGAGAGTTGCAGGGGTGCAGGCGGCGCAGCGGCCGCAAGCGCTGGCATGCCAGCCAAACCGTCGGCGCCTTGCACGCTGAAGCGCTGCATGAAGCGCCGGTCTATCCAGTCCTTCCAGCGCCAGACCCAGGCACCCGCAAAGCCGATGGCACCGCGCGAGGCCACGGCATATTTGTCGCCCGTGCTGATGAGCGCCAGCCAGCGGCGCTGCGGCCGGTAGGGTTGCAAGGGCAGGCCCTGTACGGCACGCTGCAAGTTGCGCGCTAGCGGCATGCCCATGCGCACGGCGAACACACCGGCTTTTTCCAGCGCAAAATTTTCCATGGCCGCCACGTCCCCCGCCGCAAACACGCGCGGGTCGCTGATGCTTTGCAGCGTGTCGTGCAGCCGGATGCAGTGGCGCGGGTCCAGCGCCAAACCTGTGTCCTGTAGCCAGGTGCCGCCGCCCGCTTGCGTCACCCACAGCACCTCATCGGCAGCAAACCAGCTGCCCTGGGCGGTGCGCAAGCGGCCCGCTTGCACTTCGGCAATCGGCGTGTGCTGGTGCACATGCACGCCGCGCTGCGCCAGCACGCGTGCAAAGCGCGTGCGAACGCCGCTGTTGTGCGTGGGCAGCAGCTCCTCAGAGGTGAACAGGTGGAACTGCAAGGCCTCGGCATCCCGCCCGGCCGCCTGCAGCATGGCGCGCAGCCGGTATTGCATGGCCAGGCACAGCTCCACACCGCCCGCCCCACCGCCCACCAGCGCGATGGTCAATGAACCCGGGTGTTGTTCGACCCGTGCCAGCAGCGCCAGCCAGCGCTGCTGGAATCCGGTGATGGGTTTGACAGGCACCGCATGCGCAGCGGCGCCCACCACCTGCATTTGGGGCGTGGAGCCAGTGTTGATGGAGACCAGGTCGTAGTCCACATCCGGCCGCCCGCGCAGCTGCACCGTGCGGGCGTCGCGGTTCAGTCCCGTAACTTCGGCCTGGATGAAGCGGGCCCCGGTGGCTGCGCACAGGCGGCACAGGTCGATGTGTACCTCGTCATACGTGTAATGCCCCGCCACGTAGCCGGGCAGCATGCCGGAGTAGGGTGTGTGTGCGTCGGTACAAATCAGGGTGATGCGCACGCCGGGCAGCGGGTGCATGGCGAAGTAGCGCAGCACCCCCACATGGCTGTGGCCACCGCCCACCAACACAATGTCGCGGACGATGGGTGTGGCGGGTGTTTGCATAGGCGTGGATTGTGCCGGGGGGGGCCCCCCCGCTGCCTGGGAAGGTATCTACGTTTCCAGTCGTGGAACTTGCGCACCCACTCCAGGAGTTTGTGCGGTTGGTGCGCGCGCTTCCATTCACCGGCGGCGTATTTGTTGGCCTCGGCCAGCGTGGGGTAGGTGTGGATGGTGCCCAGAATCTTGTTGAGCCCCAGGCCGTGTTTCATGGCCAGCACGTACTCCGCCAGCAGGTCGCCCGCGTGGGTGCCGACGATGGTGACGCCCAGGATGGTGTCTTTGCCCGGCACGGTCAGCACTTTCACAAAGCCGTGCGCCTCGCTGTCCGCAATCGCGCGGTCCAGGTCGTCAATGCCGTACTTGGTGACCTCATAGGCAATGCCTTGTTCCTTGGCGTCCTGCTCGTTGAGGCCTACGCGCGCGACCTCGGGGTCGATGAAGGTGGCCCAGGGGATCACCGAGTAGTCGGCCTTGAATTTCTTGAAGTCCCCAAACAGCGCATTCACCGCCGCATACCAGGCCTGGTGTGCAGCCACGTGGGTGAACTGGAAGGGCCCGGCCACATCGCCAGCCGCGTAGATGTTGGGGTAGATGGTCTGCAGGTACTCGTTGGTCTGCACTGTCTTGTGGGTGGGGATGCCCAAGTCTTCGAGGCCATAGCCGGTGAGCCGCGCCGTGCGGCCCACTGCACACAGCAGTTGGTCGAACGGGATGTGTTTTTCCACGCCTGCGTGCTCTACCACCAGTACTTTCTCGCCATTCACCCACGCGCAGCGCAGGGCTTTGTGGCTGGTGAGCAGGTCCACGCCATCGGCGCGCAGGGATGCGGCGGCCAGTTCGGACACTTCCACGTCTTCCCGCGCCATGATGCGCGGCGCCATTTCCACTTGCGTGACTGCTGAGCCGAGCCGCGCAAAACTTTGTGCCAGCTCGCAGCCAATCGGTCCACCGCCCAGCACCACCAAGCGCTTTGGCACTTCGTCCAATTTCGCGAATTCGTCCCACAGCGTGTCGCTGGTCACATAACCCACCGCGTCCAGACCCGGCAGCGGTGGCACAAACGGCCGCGCACCGGCGGCGATGACGATGCTGCGGGTGGTCAAACCTTGGGTCTTGGGTGTGCCGCCGTCGTTGAGCGCAATTTCCACCGTCCACGGGTTGACGATTTTTGCGTAACCCTGCAGCACCTCCACGCCCAGGCCGGTGTAGCGCTCCACGCTGTCATGCGGTTCAATGGCGGCAATCACGTCGTGGATGCGCTGCATCACGGTTTTGAATGAAAACAAGGGTTGCCCCCCGTCCTCTGTGCGCGAGCTGCTATGTAAACCATAGCGTTCCGCATGCTGCATCTGGTGCGCCAGCTTGGCGCTTTTGATCAGGGCCTTGCTGGGCACGCAGCCGTAGTTGAGGCAATCGCCGCCCATCTTGTGGGCTTCCACCAGCGTGACCTTGGCTTTGACAGCAGCAGCGATATAGGCCGAGACTAGGCCGCCTGCGCCACCGCCAATGACGATGAGGTTGCGGTCAAAGCTTTTTGGGCGCACGGCGTTCCAGCGTGCGTAGACCTTGCGTTTCTGGATGAAGTGCATGGCAGCCTTTGCAAACAAAGGGAATACCCCCAGCAGTACCAGCGCGCCCAACAGGCCGGGGCTTGCCACATCCTGCAGGCTGCGAATGTCGGCCAGTTGCGTGCCCGCATTCACGTACACCGCGGTGCCCGCCAGCATGCCGAGTTGGCTGACCCAATAAAAGGTCCAGGTGCGCAGAGTGGTCAGGCCCATGGCCAGGTTGATCACAAAAAACGGCACCACGGGAATCAGGCGCAAGCTGAACAGGTAGAGCGCACCCTCGCGCTCGACCCCCGCGTTGATGTCCGCCAGACGTTTGCCGAAGCGGGCCTGCACCACATCGCGCAGCACAAAGCGGGCCGCCAGAAAGGACAGGGTGGCCCCGATGCTGGAGGCAAACGACACCAGCAGCAGCCCCCACGCCAGGCCAAAAATGCCGCCACCCGCCAGCGTCACAATCGCCGCGCCGGGCAAGGACAGGCCCGCCACGGCCACATAGATGGCGAAATAGGTGGCCCGCACCGTCCACGGTTGTTCGGCATACAGCGCCGCAAACGCGGCCTGGCTGGATTGCAGGTAATCCAGCCGCAGAAAACGGCCCAGGTCCAGCCACACAAACGCAGCAATGGCCGCGGCCACCACGGCCAGCAGCAATACTTTGGACAGCTTCATTGGAAGGTTCTCCAGCCCCACCAGATGCGGGTGACGACGGTGATGCCGCACAGCGCGGCAAAGGCATAGGCCAGCGTGGCAAAGTGCGCGGGCCACAGGCACATGGCGACAAAAAAGGCCAGCGTTTCGGTGGCCTCGGTCAGCCCGCCCAAAAAGTAAAACGACTTGCCCGGTGTGGCCAGGTCTTGCAGCCCGCGCTTGGCGGCCAGCACGGCAAAGGCCAGAAAACTGCTGCCTGTGCCCATGAAGGCCGCCAGCAGCACCGCCGCTGGCAGGGCGTTGTCGGCTGGGTTGGCCACGGCAAATGCCAGCGGAATGCTGGCGTAAAACAAAAAGTCCAGCGTGATATCCAGAAACCCTCCCGCATCGGTGGCCTGCGTCTGGCGCGCAACGGCGCCATCCAATCCGTCACAGAGTCTTGAGGCCAAAATGGCTACGGAACCCATGGAATATGCGCCACTAGCTATCAAAATTGCAGCAAATAGGCCAATGCCAAAGCCCAGCAAGGTGACAGTGTTGGCCCCCAGCCCGGCGCGGACCAGCAGACGGGCGGTGGCGGTGAGGGGCGGGCGGATCAGCGGGATGGCGTAGCGGTCGAGCATGGGGGCGTGCGGGGTTCAGGGCAGGAGTTCGGCCACGCCGTCCCACACCTCGGGGGCCAGGCGGCCTTCAAAGCGCTGGATGATTTTGCCTTGGGTGTCCACCAGCAGGGTCAGTGGCAGGCGCTGGCCTGTGGGTGCAGCGCCATCCAGCTTGAGCGACTGCCAGTTTTTGGTCGGCATCAGCGTTTGCCCCACCAGGGCTTCGTAGCGACTCCAATCCTCGGCGCGGGCATCCACATTTACGGCCACCAGCGTGAAGGGTTTGGCCTGCCAGCCAGCCGCATTGGCGCGCAGCTCGGGCAGGCTATCGCGGCATACCGCGCAGCCGGTCGACCAGACAAACACCACCACCACCTGCTTGCGCAAGCTGGCCACATCGAGGCGCTGGCCCTTGGCATCGCTGGCGTTCAGTAGCAGCGTGCTGCCTTTGGCCCACGCTGGTGCGGTGGTTTGGCTTTGGGCTGGTGCACTGGACAGCGCCGCACCGGCGGCGAGCAGTGCCGCCAGCATCCAGCGCAGGGCAGGGGCAAAAGGCAAGGGTAAGGTGGTAGGCATGGAAGGGCAGTCTAGGCGACGCAGTGTGACTCTGCCCATTGGTCGCGTAAAGCCGGGGTTTCTTACAGGGGGCTTGGCGGGCGCAGCTGGGTCAGGCACTGTGCATCTGCCACATCGGCGGCGTCGTGGGTGACCAGCAATGCCGGAATCTGGCGGCTTTGCACCAGGCCAAAGACCAGCGTGCGCATGCGGTTACGCAGCGCAGCGTCGAGCTTGGAAAAAGGCTCGTCCAGCAGCAGCGCCTGTGGCTGGGCCAGCAGTGCGCGGGCCAGCGCCACGCGGGCGCGCTGGCCCCCCGAGAGGGTGGCCGGATCCGCGTGCAGCGCAGGGGTCATCTCTACATCGGACAGCGCGGCCAGTACCGCCGCTTCGCGCGCAGGCTGCGGCCCGGCGGGCACGGCAAACAGCAGGTTCTCGCGCACCGTCATATGGGCAAACAGCAGGTCTTCCTGAAACAGGATGCCCACCTTGCGGGCCTGCGTGGGCAGGGTGTCGATGTGTTGGCCATTCAGCGTCACCGTGCCGTTGCACTGCAGGGCTTCGTCCAGCGTTCCACACACGGCGGCCAGCACGCTGCTTTTGCCCGAACCGCTGTCGCCCATCAGCGTGTGCACCGTGCCGGGGGCGATGCGTAGTTCCAGGTTCTGCACCAGTGTGGTGGCGGGCGTAGCCAGGCGGGTGATATGGATGTGCAAGCTCATGGGCTGGGGGCCACACAAATCTGGCCCAGCGTGTCCACCACGACCGGAATGGCCAACAGGCCCACCCCATCACATTCACCACTGACACAGGTACCGTCGCTCCAGCGGTAGCGCGCGTAATGCACATTGCAGGTGATGCTGGTGTGGGGCACAAAGATCAGCAGGTCTTGCCGCGCTGCCAGCGGCACGCCAAAGTGGGCGCAGCGGTTCACATAGGCTTTCACCTCGGTGCCGCTGCGCAGCAACACATAACGAAACGGTGCTTCGCCGCTGCCAGGCTCCGTAGGTAGCTCGCCCATGGTGGCAACGCCATCTGGCAGGGTGTCCAGCTCGCCCAGCAGGGTGCCTGGTGGGGGCAAGGGCGTCGGGGTGGGGGGGGGCGTGTCCATGGCGCAATGGTATCGGGTGGTGGTTGGCCCGAGCCTCAGAACCGCCGCGCCCGCCCCAAGCGCGCTGCAAGCGCAAACACCAGCACCGGCAGCAGCCACTGCAGCCACGCAAAGGCGGCGGTGAGCGAGCGCTGGCCGCCGGCAGCCAGGTTCACGGCCTCGGTGGTCACCGTGGCAAAGCGGCCCGCGCCCACATAGAGCGTGGGCAGGTACTGCGCCACGCTTACCGCAAACCCAATCGCGGCACTGGCCGCCAACGCACTGCGCAGCAGCGGCCATTTGACGCGCAGCAAAAACACGGCATGGCCATGCCCCAGGCTGGCGCTGACCTGCCGCAGGCGTGGGTCAAAGCCCTGGTAAGGGCCTTGCAGGGCAATCAGCACGTAGGGCAGCGACGCCAGCGTGTGGGCCAGCCACAGGCCGGTGCCTGTGGTGTCCAAGCCCCACGCCAGGCTGAGCCGGTGCAGGCCCACCACCCACAGCACGGCGGGCAATACCAATGGCAGCATGAGCACGGGGCGGGCGTGCAGCTGCCAGCGCGCGGGCGCCCACTCCAGCCAGGCCACGGCCCACAGCAGCGCCGCGCCGCTGCTGGCCAGCGCCAGCCACATGGTGGTCCAGACCGTGCCACTGCTGCGTGCCACGCCTTGCCAAGCGGCGGTGGTGAATGCATCGGGCCACAGCTTTGGAAACGGCCAAGGCCCGATCACGCTGCCCAGCAGCAGCGCCAGCATCACCGCGCCGTACACGGCCACCAGCCAAGCCAATGCCCCGGGCCCACTCGCCGTGGGGGCGCGGGATGCGTGTGCAGGGGCACCGCGTGTCCAGCGCTGGCGCATCCACGGTGTACGCAGCAGTCCCCAGCCCAGCGCAGCGCACAGGGCCAGCACCCCTGCCAGCAGCCAGGCTGCAGCGGCGCCTTGCGCGTTGACCGCCGGGTCCGCATCCTGTAGCCACTGCCAGGCTAGCACTGCCAAGGTCGGTGGGGTGGTGGGGCCGATCAGCAGCGCCACATCCACCACCGTGAGCCCGTAGGCCAGCACGGCCAGCAGGGGCGCGGTCAGGCGCGGCAGCAGCTGGGGCCAGCCCACCCGCCACCACGCAGCACGTGCGCTGTAACCCAGCGTGTAGGCCAGCCGCAGCTCCTGCTGCAGGCGGCGTGCCACATCAGGCCGCTGCAGGTGGGCTAGCGCGGCCCACAGCAAAAACGGAATTTCTTTGCACACCAGCACCGCGATCAGGCCCAGGCCCCAGGGGTCTTGCGTGGTGGGCCAGGGCGGGGGCGCAGTCAGCCCGGTGGCCCAGGGGGAAAGCAGGCGCAGCAGCCAGCCGCTGGGCGCCAGTAGCGCCAAGAGCCCGATGGCAAAGGCTGCGTGGGGCACGGCCAACAGGGGCGCAAGCAGCTTGGGAATGTGGAGGATGTGGGCGCCAGTGTGTGTCCGGTCCACGACGCTTGCGAGTATCCAGGCTGTAGCTGCGACAGCGATGGCGCTAGAAAGTAGTCCCGTCCAAACACTCAGGGACAGCGCCCGCCAAGTCTGTGGATGCTGAACAACCAGCGCCCACGCCTCCAAGTCCAAGGCGGGACGCAGTGCTTCCACCACACTGCCGCCCAAGGGCAGCAGCGCGAGGGCTCCCAAGGCTGTCCAAGTAATCAGTCGGGTTGCTGCGGGCCAAAACATGCTCGCATGGTAATGAGTCCATGCTGCCAGCCCGTCGTGTACGGGTGGAGGGGTAAAAAAAGCGCACAGGAGCCGTAACTCCTGTGCGCTCCGCCCTGCTTTAGCTGGCTTGTTGAATGCCTGCCAAGATCCAGCCGCCACTACCCTGTAGCGATTTGGTCAGATGCCAGATTTCGTCAAACGTTTCATCGTCCACTCCCGCACCAAACCTCATAAAGCCGGTGAACTGCACGCTGACAACGTAACGGTTGCTTTCTTCGGCGACTTCCAGCACCTTGGCATCCAGGCGGACGACATCGCTGGTGTGCGTAGAGGCCTCACGCTCAGCAAAATCCAGCTTGAGTTCGGCAAACATTTCCGGCGTGGTGAATTCCCGGATGTCATCGAGATTGCCAGCGTCGTAGGCAGCCTGCAGACGAATGAAGTTGACTTTTGCGTTGCGCTCGAAACCGGCGCTATCGAAATCCGCAGGGACCGCAGGGGACACAGCATGCGCCGCGCCGATGTGGGAGCCGATCATGGAGCCTGAGGAGCCCGCACTATGCCCGGTGTGGGAGGGCAGGGCCGATTTGTAGGCAGCCTCGGTGTGTCGCGACACGTCGGGGCTCGCACCGCGGTTGGCAGTTGCCCCGGCGGCTGACGGCATCAGCCCTCCAACGTGTTGCATGCCACCCTGGCGACCCTGAGCGCGCTTGCGCATGATGAAGCCGATCACCGCTATCACTGCGAAGGCGAGCAATCCCATCATCAGCATGGACGCCAGCTCATCACCAAAGCCAAAGTGCGAGGCGAGCGCGGCAATGCCCAAGCCCGCCGCCAAACCAGCGATAGGGCCCATCCAGGAGCTCTTGGGAGCAGCGGATGCTCCGGCTGCGCCTGCCGCCGGGGCCGCGTTTTGGGCCGCTGGTGCAGTGGGGGCCTTGTCTTGCACCGCTTGGCGTTGCGTGCCCATGGATTTGCCAGAACCCAGGCGCTTGGCCGCCTCTGCGTCAACCGACATCGTGGCAATGCCAAGTGAGAACACCACAGCGAGAACAGAAAGAATTTTCTTCATAGTCATCTCCAAAGAACAAAGACAGCTTGGAGACTAACGGTGTTTTCTGGAAGGAAAAACAAGCGCTTTATGGAAAGTTAGTCAGTTTAAAACTGAATGTAAAAGCTGCAGTTCCAGATCACTCCAAACCCTGCAATACCCTTTGAACCAAGGGGTGTTGCACTTTGCGTTCGGTGCCCACGGCATAAAAATGTTCCACCACGCCTTCGCAGGGTCCCAGACGTTTGACGCCGTAGTGTGCGAGCAGGTCTTCTTCAGCCCACTGCGCAGCCGGGAATACGCCCATGCCGCTGGCCCCGAACGTATTGAGCAAGGCACTGTCTTCAAATTCGCCTGCGATGCGTGGCCGGATGCCAAGGTGTTCAAACCAGTGGTCCAGCCGTGCTCGCACCGCATTGTGGGCAGTAGGCAAAAGCACGGGCATATTGGCAATGCTTTGTGGAAATTTGCGAGCCCCCGTCCGGATTAGCGATGGTGTGGCGTACCAAGCCATCGGCGAACTTCCCATGGCATGGCTGTAGAGCTTGATGTTGGGATTCACCGGCGCCGGGCGGTCCGAGAACACCACGTCAAGACGGTGCAGCGCAAGGTCTCCCAACAGGTCTTCCAGCTCGCCTTCATGGCACAGCAGCCGCAGGTTCGGCTCGGCAATGACCGGGTTCAGCAAGCGACGCACCACCAATTTGGGGAGCCCATCCGAGATGCCAATTGCCAAGCGCTTGGAGGGAACACTGGCCGCATCGCGCACCAGGGTCGGCAGGTTTTCACCAATTTGGAAGATCTGGTCTGCCAACTGCATGGCGGTAACCCCGGCTTCGGTGAGGGCCAAGCCTCTCCCCGCTGGCTTGAGCAGCGCATAACCCAGGGCTCGCTCTAGCTCACGCACTTGGGCGCTCACAGTTTGCACTGCAATATCGAGTTTTTCGGAGGCCCGCGACATCCCCCCTTCTTTCGCCACGACCCAAAAGTAGTAGAGGTGCTTGTAGTTGAACGAGTTGCTCATATTCAGCTTTTTAAGAGAATTTAATTAAGAAATTATCTGCTTTTTACGTAATTTCCATGGCATTAAGGTCGAGCTTGTTCACAACAAGGAGATGTTTTATGCAAGTTATTTTCGAATCTCGGCATGCGTCGGCAGACGCTTTGAGAGAAGAGGCCTTGGGGCGCGTGCGCTTTGCGTTGCGGCGGCTGGGGGCGGTGGTGCCACGTGCCAAAGTGATGCTTACCGATGTCAACGGACCACGTGGCGGTGTGGATAAACACTGTTTGCTGGAGGTAAAAACCGAAAAGGCGGGGGTGTTGGTGATTTCGTCGCTGGCCAGTGATTGGCGCACCGCTCTTGATGAGGGGCTGGGCCGCCTGGTCCGTGCCTTAAAGCGCGCGCTGCACCGCCAGCACAAACCGGTGCGCGGGCGCTTGCCCAAGCTGATTGCCGGAGAGCCCGGATGAACGCAGACTTTCTTACGCCTGGGTGGATTGGCTTGGCGCTTGCGCTGCCCATTTTGTGCGTGGCATGGCACGGGTACTCAGCCCGAAACATGCGCGATTTCAAGCTGCTGGCGAGTATTGGCGCTGGGCGGCGTGTTGCTCCCTGTTGTC
>NZ_JAXHOL010000036.1:0-10566 GCF_034519335.1 Rhodoferax sp. | reverse complement strand
GTGCCGATTTTATCAGCCGACATGACATCCGCTGCGGGAGTCGGGGCGCGTCTGCCCATCTGGTGCAAAAGGGAAAGCCACCTTGGTGGCAAGACTCCAATGGGCACCCATTCCCCCGTCGCATGGTGCAGTCCACCCACGTTGTGGGGTGTGGCTAAGCTTACTCACGCTGCAGTTGCTTGCGCCTCAGCTTTGGCGTAGCGCCCCGGTGAAACGCCCACAAGTCGGGTGAAGGCGACACCGAAGGCGCTGACCGAGCTGTAGCCCACACGCTCTGCAATCTCGGCGATGGGAAGCGCGCGTTGTCGCAGCAGTTGCTGGGCTATGGCCATGCGCCAGGTCTGCAGGTAGTCCATGGGGGTGATGCCCACCGTGCGGCTGAAGCGGTCAAAAAATGCGGAGCGCGACATGGCCGCCTCGCGCGCCAGTTGGGCCATGTTCCAGGGCGCTGCGGGTTGCGCATGCATGCTGCGCAGCGCCAGTGCCAGTTTGGGGTCCGACAAACCGCGCACCAGGCCCGGTGATGCCGCTGTGCTCGCGCTGGACCGAAACGCCTCTATCAGCAGCACCTCCAGCAGGCGCGCCATCACGATGTCGCGCGCAGGCCGGTCGGCGCGGGTCTCGTCGCCCAGCAGCTGCACCAGGGTGGCAAGGCGTGGCTCATTGCGCACATGCACCCACTGCGGCAGCAGCGGTACCAGCAGCGCAGCGTCGGGCGAGCCCAGCACGCAGTTGCCCACCAGCATGCGCACGTCTACCGCGCCATCCGGGTCGCCCACGCGCGCACCGCCCGGCATGGGCGCGATGGGCGTGTTCACCGCCTCGCCCGCGCGGGGCGGCGGCCGGTCCAGGCTGGAGGTCGCAAAACTGCGTGCGGCGGGAATGAGCGCAAAGTCGCCCGCGTTCAGGGTCATGGTGTCGCTGCGGCCGGGGCCGTCTACTGTCAGCTGGCAACTGCCCTCCAGCACCACACAGTAAAACGGCTGGCCCAGCTCGGTGCGGCGCACCGCCCAGGGGGCCGACGCCACCACCATTTTGGAGAATGGCGCACCAGGCTGCAACAACGAAACGACTTCTGCCAGTGGATCAACCATATTGGACTATCTCTACAAATAAGCGGTTATTTAAGCATAGTTAGTACGGCTTTAGGCCCGTATCGTACGCAACTCTTATCCAAGGAGTTGTTCATGTCTGCCGTTCACACCGCTATCCCCACTGTTCTCATCACCGGTTGTTCCTCAGGCTTTGGCCTGGAGACAGCACGTTACTTTCTCGACCAAGGCTGGCGCGTGGTGGCCACCATGCGCACTCCGCGTGAGGACTTGTTGCCCGCCTCGGACCGGCTGCGCATGCTGGCGCTGGACGTGACCGATGCCGACAGCATCCGCCGCTGTGTGGAGGAGGCCGGCCCCATCGACGCCCTGGTCAACAACGCCGGAGTGGGCCTGCTGGCACCAATGGAAGGCGTAGCCATGCCCAGCGTGCGCGAGATCTTCGAGACCAACACCTTCGGCACCATGGCCATGACGCAGGCCGTGCTGCCGCAGTTCCGGCAACGGCGTGCGGGTGTGGTGGTCAACGTCACCTCCAGCGTCACGCTCAAACCGCTGCCGCTGCTGTCGGTCTACACCAGCAGCAAAGCGGCGGTGAATGCGTTCACCGAATCCTTGGCACTGGAGTTGGCGCCCTTCAATGTGCGCGCCCGGCTGGTCTTGCCGGGGCGTGCACCCAGCACCAGCTTTGGCGCCAACGCCCGCCCCCGCATGGCCAGCAGTACCCACCCGGCCTATGCCGACTTCATGCAAAGTGTGTTCGCTGGCATGGGCGACGCCGCCGCGCCGGTGACACACACGCAGGATGTGGTGCAAGCGGTGTGGCGTGCGGTGACAGACCCTACGGCCCCCATGGGCATCCCGGCAGGGGCGGATGCGATCGCTTTGGCGCAGCCCTGATTGCTATCAAAACAGAAGCTGCTTGCGCAGCTTCCACGGGGACTGGAGGCCTATTTGACTTGTGATTGCACTACTGTCCGGTAAATTTCCCTGAAGTATCAGAACAGCTCCGCCTGACGCTGCACCTGTTCAATCTCATCTGCGTCGAGTGCGTTGCTCACCATCCGTGACAGAGATATCTTCTCGAACATATTGACCTCCACCAAGTGCAAGAAGTTGCGCAGCGATATTTGGGATTGAAACGGCTTGTGGGCGATCAAAGCCATGAGATACGTACACACCGCAATCCAGATTTGTGACTTCACAGCGTTCAGGGAATTGCCAAAGAAGTGCTTGACGCTCAAGTTCTGCTTGAGCCACTTGAAGAACAACTCTACCTGCCAGCGCTGCTTGTTGATAGCGGCAATCAGTAGTGTCCCAACGTTCTCACATCAGGACTTCGTAAGTTAATGATTTGCTTGCAGAATTCGACATTCCGGTCTGGTCTCGATTTGAACGTCGAGCGTCAGACTTGTGGCCTTTTGCGCGAGAGCGCGAAGGGCCGGTATGCACCAAGGCAAGCTCGTGTTTTCTCAGCTCATGGCCTATCTGCCCATGAGCACCTTTCGCAGGTGTGTGGCCAAGCATCGGGGCGACCACAAGGTCAAAGATTTCTCGTGCCTGGACCAGTTCTTCGCCATGGCCTTTGCGCAACTGACCTACCGGGAGTCCCTTCGCGATATCGAAGTCAACCTGCGGGCGCAAGCCAATCGGCTTTACCACATGGGCTTTCGCTGCTCTACGATTTCGCGCAACACACTGGCCAATGCGAATGCCACTCGTCCATGGCAGATTTACGCCGACTTTGCCCAACACCTGATTGGCATGGCCAGACCGCTGTATGCCAAGGAGCCACTGGGAATCGACCTGGATGCGGCCGTTTATGCGTTCGACGCCAGCACCATCGACTTGTGTCTGTCGTTGCATCCGTGGGCACCGTTTCGCTCCACCAAGGCCGCTATCAAGCTGCACACCTTGCTGGATCTGCATGGCTCCATCCCCAGCTTCATTCACATCACCGATGGCAAGACCCACGAGGTCAATGTGATGGACGACTTGGTGCTCGAAGCCGGGGCCTTCTACCTGCTGGATCGCGGGTATCTGGACTTCAAAAGGCTGTATGTCATTCATCAGGCCCAGGCCTTCTTCGTGACGCGTGCCAAGAGCAATACCCAGTTCAAGCGGCGCTACTCCAACCCCGTGGACCGCAACACCAGCAACGTCATCTGCGACCAGATCGGCGTGCTCACGGTTTTCTACTCCAGCAAGGATTACCCAGCCGCTTTGCGCAGGGTTGTCGTCAAAGACGAAACCGGCAAGCGCATCACGTTTCTGACCAACAACTTCGCCTTGAAACCCGAACTCATTGCCGACCTGTATCGCCAGCGTTGGAAGGTCGAGTTGTTCTTCAAATGGATCAAGCAGCACTTGCGCATCAAGGCTTTTTTGGGTACCAGCGAGAACGCCGTGAAGACGCAAATTTGGATCGCGGTGTGCACCTACGTGCTGATCGCCATAACAAAGAAACGTCTGCATCTTGAGCATCACAGCCTTTACGAAATCCTACAAATCCTGAGCCTGACCATGTTTGAACAAACCCCAATAAATCAACTACTTACACCACCCTCAGCGGATTCAGATCTGAGTTCCGAGCCTCAACAGCTCGTTCTCCTCTGAAAAACGTTGGGACACTACTGAGCGGCAATAGTCAATGCAGACAAGTCCAGTCGGTTGGTCAGCAACACCAACTCCAGACAACTCACCGCGTCATAGAAGCGTACCCGGCGCAACGGTTCGGGATAGCCCTTCTTGGAGCGCTCCCCAGTCAACGTAATCGTCTGATCTGAGTACACGCCGACCTTGGTATCAGGGGGATTGGCGTGGACGCAATTGAAGCTCAAATTGTCTTTGGCACGAACCACGAAACTGCATTCACGCTGCACCAGCATGTACAACCGGGCAAAGTCCATATAGCCCCGGTACAGCACCACAATGGAGCCTTTGGGCAGAGTCAAACTGTTTCAAATCGCCGGAATCGCAAATCATCTGGGAACCCGCGCCCAGTCTAGGTTTTGACTACTTTGATGGAAAATTTGCCGGACAGTAGTGATAACTGAAGTAGTCAACGTTCACCCGGCATGGGTCTGTCGCGCACGGGCCATCTCCGATTAAAATAAAATTGGTTGCAACCTGTCCAGCCTGGCAGGTGCCTGACGGCTGCAGCGCTCCAGAACACCTTCCCCACCTTTCCAAGCCCATGAGAACATTCATTTCGATTTTTGCTTTGGCCTTTCTGTCCAATGCAGCCTTTGCGCAGGCCAGCAAATTTGAGGGTCTCAACGTTGGCGTGGGGTTGGCGTATGTCCAGCCAAAAATCACCGAGAAAGACAGCGTTGGCGGCCATTACACATGGAATAACGCTGACATGATTCCCCAGTTGAGTCTCACCTACAACTTCTCGCTCACCGACAAATGGCTTCTGGGCGTCGGCGGAAGCTACGATCTGAGCCAATTGAACGCTGGAACAACGCGGGGATTGTCAGGTTTGGTCAAAGCTACCCTGGACGATCACTCTTCAATCTATCTGCAGCCGACATTTGCGCTGGACGACAAGTCTGCAATCTATGCAAAGGTGGCTTACCACGAAGTCAAAGTAGAGACGGTGGGTGTCGCCGGTGCGGGCTGGGTACCTGACCGATTCCGTACCAGCGGTTTGGGATACGGCGTCGGCTACACCAGGCTCTTCGGCAAGCACGTCTTCGTTCAGGGCGAGATTCAAATGGTCGCCTATGACGACAAGCGCCTGGTGGTTGGCGGTGTGACCGCCGTGTATTCCCTCCCGGAAGAAACCATCGCGCAGGTCACGCTGGGCTACAAGTTCTGAAGGTCCTTGCCTGATGCTCGGCCTATGACTCGGCAATGCGCCCGGTCTTGCGCAGGCCGGCCACCATCTGGTCGCGCCAACGGTTGTTGACGATGGCCAGCAGGCGCAATTTGCTATCAAAAAAGAAGCTGCTTGCGCATATTCCACGGGGGCTAGCGGCCCATTTTTTCACAGCGCGTTGACCGAAGGCAGCAAGCCCGCCAGGTGCTTGCGCCCCAGCAGCGTTAGGCGTGTTCGCCCTCATGGCTGTGCAGCCCGCTGCGCCGTCAATCCCCGGTGGGGTTTGCTTCAGGGCTGTTGTCGCGTAGCGCGGCCCACGTCAGCAACGCATCCAGGGCGGGGCACAAGGCCTGCCCCCAATCGGTGAGCCCATATTCCACCTTGGGCGGCACTTGGTGGTGCACGATGCGCCGCACCACGCCGTCCGTCTCCATTTGCCGCAACTGCTGAATCAGCATCTTTTGCGAGATGGCGGGTATCAGGCGCTCAAGGTCTGAGAACCGCTGCAGCTTGCCGCCAAACAAATGGAACAGGATCACCAGCTTCCAGCGCCCCTCCAGAATTTTCAGCGCCTGCTCCACCCCATCGGCGGCAGTGGTGGGGGTCCATTCTTTTTCCATATCGGGCAAACCTTTCAGTAAGTACCTTACTTTTTCGTGTGTACTTGTTCTTTACGGAGTTTATTTCGATACTGCGGGCTCATCAACTCCACCGTCAAGGAAACCCCACCATGAACCCCATCGACCAGTACTTCGCAGCTGACCAAAGTGACCCGGATGCCTTTACCCACTGCTTCACTGCCAATGCCGTGGTCAAAGACGAAGGCCACACCTACACGGGCTTGGCCGCCATCCAGCTATGGAAAACCGAATCGTCCAAAAAGTACACTTACACCAGCGAGCGTCTGGCGGTTGACGAGAAAGACGGCAAGACCATCGTCACCAACCGGCTGACTGGCAACTTTCCCGGCAGCCCTGTAGACCTGCGTTTTTTCTTCGGCCTCGAAGGTAACAAAATCGCCTCGTTGGAAATCACGCTATGAGCTTCCAACTTGAGCTGCAAGGGCGTAGGGCCCTCGTCACAGGCGGTACCAAAGGTGTGGGCGCAGCGGTGGTGGACGTGCTCCGCGAAGCTGGCGTCACCGTCATGACCACCGCGCGGTCTGCACCGGGCGCCTTGCCGGAAGGCGTGCTCTTTGTACAGGCCGATCTTTCCACGTCTGCTGGCTGCGCCGCGCTGGCCACGGCAGTGCAGCAGCAGTTGGGCGGCATCGACATCGTGGTGCACGTGGTGGGCGGCTCCAGCGCGCCAGCGGGGGGCTTTGCCGCATTGGACGACGCTGAGTGGTCCAATGCCATCGAGCAAAACCTGATGGCCGCAGTCCGCATCGACCGCGCGCTTTTGCCACAGATGCTTGCGCAGCGCTCTGGCGTTGTCATTCATGTCACATCCATCCAACGCGAGCTGCCGCTGCCGGAGTCCACCACGGCCTACGCTGCCGCCAAGGCCGCACTGTCGGCCTACAGCAAAAGCCTGTCGAAGGAAGTGGCGCCCAAAGGGATTCGCGTGGTGCGTGTGTCTCCGGGTTGGATAGAGACCGAAGCATCTGTGCGGTTGGCGCAGCGCCTCGCGGCTGACGCGGGCACCGACTACGAAGGCGGCAAAAAAATCATCATGGATTCGCTGGGCGGCATCCCCCTTGGGCGGCCCGCCAAGCCGAAAGAAGTGGCGGACTTGATCGCCTTCCTGGCCTCCCGGCGCGCTGCGTCCATCACCGGCACGGAGTACGTCATCGACGGCGGGACGGTCCCCACGGTTTGAACCCAGGCGACGCTAAAGCTTCTTGTTCGCGGGTCGCTTGGTTTTGCTATCAAAACAGAAGCTGCTTGCGCATATTCCACGAGGTCTAGAGGCCAATTTCATTCATAACGCGTTGACCGAAGGCAGCAAGCCCGCCAGGTGCTTGCGCCCCAGCGGCGTCACTTCCAGCGCGCGCTCGCCGTCATGGCGGCGCAGCCAGCCGTGTTGCAGGCAATGCGTCAGCAGCGCTTTGGGCAGCTTGCCTGCCATGTGGTCGCGGCGTTCGGACCAGTCCAGGCAGCGGTAGGCCACGCGGGTGGAGGGCGGGGCCTTCTCCAGGCCATCCACCGCAAAGCCCAGCGCGCCTAAGCCCGCCGTGCCCTGTGCTGTGAGCAGGTAGCAATCGCTCGCCGGGGCCAGCCATTCCTTGGACAACAGCTGCGAAAACATCTCCACACCCAGCTGCCCTGCCAGGTGCCCGTAGCAGCAGCGCGCAAAGCGCAGCCGCTGGCGCGTGGGGTTGGCCCAGGCGGCGGTGTGGGTGCGGCGCTCGGCCATCAGCGCCAGCGCCTCCAGTGCGTGGGCCACCTCGTCGTCGGCTAGCTTGTAGTAGCGGTGCCGCCCGCGCTGCTCGCACACCAGCAGCTCGGCCGCCATCAGCTTGCCCAGGTGACCGCTGGCCGTGGCTGGCGATACAGACGCGGCCCGCGCCAGCTCCCCCGCGCTGGCGTAGTCGCCCGCCAGCAGATAGCTCAGCATGCGCGAGCGCGTGGCGTCGGCAATGACGGCGGCCACGCTGGCCAGCTTGGGTTCGTACGTGGGGTGAGTGGGCGCGGGGTTCATGCCGCCGCAATATAGCCCGTGGGTGGCTGCAGGTAGCTGGCGGGCACCGCCTGGGGGAAGGTGCGCTCTTCTTTCAAGATGAAGCGCTCGCGCTGCGCAAACGCAAAGTTGGCTTTGGCTTCATCGTCTGCCCGCAGGCGCTGGCGGTAGGCCTCATACGCCGCCAGGCTGGGGAAGGCGATGAGTCCCCACGCCTCGTAGTTGCTGCCCTCGTGCGGCACAAAGTAGCCCAGCAAATGCCCGCCAAGCCGGGGGATGATGCGCGCCCAGTTCTCGGCGTAGGTGGTGAACTGGTCTTTCTGGAAGGGGGCGATTTCGTAGCGGATGAAGCAGGTGATGGGCATGAAGGCTCCTCTGGATGGTGATGAGAAGAGTCTCAGAGGCAAATGCGGGTAATGCTTTGGTGGGTGACGAAATGATTCCAGCCACTGCGCATTTGACGTACCAGATGCATTGAAAGGACGAATGCTTGGCGGAATTGGGTTTTGCACTAGCCAGCGCCGCATGGTTTATCCTGTAAACCTAGTGTTGGTTTGGCACCAAAAGTCGCCTGGGTCTATAGATAGAAAGAAACCTCCATGCTTGAACTGGAACCGCTCTGCTTTTCATCCGAATGCCCTAGCCGGGCCTTGTTCGATCAGATCGCTGACAAATGGTCGATGATGGTGCTGGCCGTGCTGGATGATGGCCCGCAGCGCTTCAATGCCATCCGTCGTCGGCTGCAGGGTGTTACCCAAAAGGCGCTCACTCAATGTCTGCGTCGGCTGGAACGCAACGGCTTGGTGTCGCGAGAGGTGATTTCGCTTTCGCCGGTCGCGGTGCAGTATCGCGTCACGCCGCTGGGCAGCACCTTGCGCGAGCCGCTTCAGGCGCTGCACAAGTGGACGCTTGTGAAGCTGCCAGAGGTTGACGCCGCCCGGCAAACCTTCGACGCAACGGCAAGCGAAACGGCAAGTCCGGATGGACGGCTGCTCCATTTCATGGCCTGAGTGAGATGTCGGTCGACGCCGCCCTTTGGCGGCAGGTATCTTCAACCCTACTAGGGCGATTTGAAGTGCCTAGTTGACGTCAGGTTTCCAATGTATACCATTGGCTTTGTCTGCTCTTGGAGACGGACGGTGCGAACCGTCACCCTCCTTCATCGTGCTAGTTGGCGGACAAACATCAAATGGAATACCTGAGGAAATATGAAACATTCAAAGCTTTTAACCGCCGTGGGGAACAAAGAACTCACTTTCAAAAATCGGGTTTTCATGGCACCGATGACAAGAGGCCGATCCAAGGATCAAGTTGCGAATGACTTGACGGCAAGCTATTACGCGCAGCGCGCATCAGCGGGCCTTATTTTTACGGAAGGCACCCAGATCAGCGCCCAAGCGGTCGGATGGACGAATACCCCCGGTATCTATACCCCCGAGCAGATTGCGGGCTGGAAGAAGGTGACACAGGCTGTCCATGAAGCCGACGGCCTCATATTCGCCCAACTCTGGCATACCGGCAGAGCCTCTCACCCCGATTTCCATGGCGGACAACTACCGGTCGCCCCATCGGCAGTGCCATTCAATAGCCAAGCGTTTACGCCAGAAGGCGTCAAACCGTCTGTGATGCCACGCGAACTGACCATCGATGAAATCAAGGCCACTATTGCAGACTACGAAAAAGCAGCACAGTCTGCCAAAGACGCAGGCTTTGACGGTGTGGAGGTGCACGGCGCCAATGGGTACTTGCCCGCCCAGTTTCTGGAGGACGGCCCAAACAAGCGAACCGACGAATATGGCGGCACCATTGAGAAGCGGGCTCGCTTCCTTCTTGAGGCTACGGACGCTGCCATCAAGGTCTTTGGCCCAGAGCGTGTCTCGGTCAGGCTGTCGCCGCGCATTCCGTACAACGACATGGGCGACTCGAATCTTGAACAGACCTACATGTTCGCAGTGGAGGCGCTGGAAAAGAAGAAGGTCGGGATACTGCACTTCATGGAACCTGCAGCCCTTCCAGAAGGTGTGAAGTTATTGGCGCCAGAGGCTCGCAAGCGCTTCTCAGGGCTTCTTGTGCTCAACGTTGGCTATGACCAGAAGTCTGCAGAACAGGCACTGCAAACCGGCCTTGCCGACGCCATCACTTTTGGCACGCTGTTTATAGCCAACCCGGACCTGCCGGAACGCTTCCGCGTAAACGCGCAGCTGGCCACTGCGGACACCGCAACCTACTACAGCGGTTCCGAAAATGGCTATACAGACTACCCGCCGATGGCCTAGTCCACAAAGTGCGCACGCATGCCACTACAAAATTGTAGCTGCCTGCGCATATTCGGCGGGGGCTACGACGTCCCCCAAGATCTGAATAGCAGCTAACCCTGGAGTCCAATCTCATACGACGGGAGTTTGGACGTGACAAAGCGATTTACAGAAAAGCAGATCATTGTCTTCCCGCGCAAAGGCTTATGCGTCACGGCCAGGGCCGCCCCTTATGGTGCTGGAAAACCTGGCCCTCGGTGAGCTGCAGCCGCTGCACCTGGCCTTCCCGCCCAACCGGCATGTCAGCGCCAAGCTGCGGGTTGCGGGTGTTCACCGATTGGGTTGTGGCGCTGATGGCGCAGCACGCGCCCGTTCGCCAGCCGCTGCGCGTCTGATGATCAGTTCAGGTGCATGCAGGCCTTGCCGTTGTTAATCTGCATTGCGGTCATCGCCTTCCTTTGTGATGCATAGTCTGGTGCAACAACAAGGAGTGAAAGTCATGATCATCGTCATAGGCAGTGCCGTGGCCCGCGAAGACGCGGACGAAGCGATGCAGAAGCTGGCCGTCGAGCACGTATTGCGTTCCCGCACTGAGCCAGGGTGTGTGTCCCACGAGGTCAGCCGCGATGTGGCCCTGCCGCGCCGTTTTGTCTTCGTGGAACGCTGGGCCGATATGGCCGCACTGCAGGTGCACTTTCGCGTAGAGGCCTCGCGGCAGTTTGCAAAGACCATGGCCCAGCTATCGGATGGAAAGCTGACCATGGACATCTACCAGGCTGACGCAGTCTTCTGGCCGGGATACGGGTTTCAGGCC
>NZ_JAXHOL010000034.1:0-199078 GCF_034519335.1 Rhodoferax sp. | reverse complement strand
GCCAATGCCGCTTCGTATTGCACGGTGCCTTGGTGGGCCAGTGCCAGCACTTTGGCGTCCAGCTGCAGCAGGGCGGCAGCGTTGTCGCGCAGTGGCGCCTTGCCCACCAATGCGGTTTTGTAGTCGCCCCAGGCAGTGTCCAGCTTCGCGTAGGTGGCCTGCACATCGGGCGTGGGGGCAAAACCTTTGAGCTCGACCAGCTGGCGGTCAAACAGCGCCATGGACTTGTCCAGCACCAGCTGGGCGCTGGTCTTCTCCACGTTTTGCAGCAGGGCCAACCAGGCCTTGCCCATGCGCTGGCTCAGCATGCGTTGGCGGCCCGCCTTGTTGATGGCGTCGCTCAAATCTGCCACCTGGGCGCGGGCGGGCAGGGCCAGTGCCAGCAGGCTGGCGCCTGCGGCGGTGATCAGGGTGCGGCGTTGCATGGTGCAGGCCTCAGGCGCTTGCAGAGTTCACTGCATTGAACTGGCGGGTGTCGACCTGCGCGTCCTGGAAGTCGAACCACGGGTCGGGCTCGCCGTCCAATGCAAAAAGCAGTTCTTCGTTCAAGGCCTTGCGGCCTTCGGCGTCTTCCAGAATTTTCTTTTTCACGTAGTCAAGGCCCACACGGCTCACGTAATGCACGGTACGTTCCAGGTACCAGCCTTCCTTGCGGTAGAGCTGCATAAAGGCGCCGGTGTACTCCAGCACTTCTTCGGCGGTCTTGAGCTTCACAAAGAAATGCGCCACTTCGGTCTTGATGCCGCCGTTGCCGGCGATGTACATCTCCCAGCCACTGTCCACACCGATGATGCCCACGTCCTTGATGCCTGCTTCGGCGCAGTTGCGCGGGCAGCCGGACACGGCGTACTTGACCTTGTGCGGTGCATACATGCGCCAGTGGGCGCGCTCCAGGTCCTTGCCCATCTGCGTGCTGTCCTGCGTGCCCATCCGGCACCATTCACTGCCCACACAGGTCTTCACCGTGCGCAAGGCTTTGGCGTAGGCGTGGCCGCTGGGCATGCCGATGTCTTTCCACACGCCCACCAGGTCTTCCTTCTTCACGCCCAACAGGTCGATACGCTGGCCGCCCGTGACCTTGACGGTGGGGATGTTGTACTTGTCCACCGCATTGGCGATGCGGCGCAGCTCGTCGGCCGTGGTCTCGCCGCCCCACATGCGCGGGATGACGGAGTAGGTGCCGTCCTTCTGGATGTTGGCGTGGCTGCGTTCGTTGATGAAGCGGCTTTGTGGGTCGTCCTTGGCCAGCTTGGGCCAGCTGCTGATAAGGTAGTAGTTCAGCGCGGGGCGGCAGCTGGAGCAGCCGTTGGGCGTCTTCCAGCCCATGCCTTGTTGCACCTGGGCAATGGTGAGGTATTTGTTGGCGAAGATGGCGTCGCGCACTTCCTGGTGGCTGTGGTCGGTGCAACTGCACATGGCCTTTTTCTTGGGCGTGGCGGAGTAGTCACCACCGGCGGTGAACATGATGATTTGCTCCACCAAGCCGGTGCAGGAGCCGCAGGACGCGCTGGCCTTGGTATGTTTTTTCACCTCGTCCAGGGTGAACAGGCCTTTCTCCTTGATGGCCTTGCAGATGGTGCCTTTGGTGACGCCGTTGCAGCCGCAGACCTCGTCGCTGTCGGCCATGGCGGCGGCCTTGTTCTGGCCCTGGTGGCCCACGTCGCCAATGTTGGAGCCGCTTTCGCCAAACATCAGCTTGTCGCGGATGTCGGCAATGCTGCGGCCGTCGCGCAGCATCTTGAAGTACCAGCTGCCGTCCACGGTGTCGCCGTACATGCAGGCGCCCACCAGCTTGTCGTCCTTGATGACCAGTTTTTTGTAGACGCCGCCGTAAGGGTCGCTCATCACAATTTCTTCGGTGCCTTCACCGCCCTGGAATTCACCGGCGCTGAACAGGTCGATGCCGGTGACTTTCAGTTTGGTGGAGGTCAACGAGCCGGTGTAGCGACCAATGCCGTACATGGCCAGGTGGTTGGCCGCCACCTTGGCTTGTTCAAACAGGGGAGCGACCAAGCCGTAGGCAATGCCGCGGTGCGCCGCACATTCGCCCACGCTGTAGATGCGCGCGTCGGTCACGGTTTGCATGGTGTCGGTCACCACAATGCCGCGGTCCACATGCAGGCGCATGCTGGCGGCCAGCTCGGTGTTGGGGCGAATGCCCACCGCCATGACGACGAGGTCGGCGGGGACTTCGGTGCCATCCTTGAATTTGATGCTCTTCACGCGGCCGCCTTTGCCGTCGTTGTCGCTGCCCACTAGTTCCTGGGTTTGTGCGCCCATCAGGAACTGCAGGCCACGCTCTTGCAAAGACTTTTGCAGCAGACCACCGGCCACGGTGTCGAGCTGGCGCTCCATGAGCGTGGGCTGCACATGCACCACAGTGACTTGCATGCCGCGCAGCATCAGGCCGTTGGCCGCTTCCAGGCCCAGCAGGCCGCCGCCAATGACGACTGCATGCTTGTACTTGGTGGCCGCCTCGATCATGGCGTTGGTGTCGGCAATGTCGCGGTAGGCGATCACGCCTTCCAGGTCTTTGCCCGGAATGGGCAGGATGAAAGGATTGGAGCCGGTGCAGATCAGCAGGCGGTCGTACTCGGCCTCGGTGCCGTCGGACGCCTTGACGATGCGCTTGACGCGGTCCACTTCCACCACTTTTTTGCCGGCGTGCAGCGTGATGTGGTTCTCGGCGTACCACTCAAAGGAGTTCAGGACGATCTCGTCCAGCGTCTGCTCACCGGCCAGCACGGGGCTCAGCAGAATGCGGTTGTAGTTGGGGTGGGGTTCTGCGCCAAAAACGGTGATGTCGTACAGATCCGGGGCCACCTTGAGCAGTTCCTCAATGGTGCGCACACCGGCCATCCCGTTGCCAATCATTACCAGTTTCGATTTTTTCATAGGTGCCACTCCAAGGACGAGAAGACTTTGTGGGATGTAGCGGTGCCACATGCCGAAAATAGGGGGTAGTGGAGATCTGCGCCTTAAGCAAAGGCGCACCAGCAAGCACTGGCCTTGGACAGCCTGCACTGCGCGACGTCGTTGTGCGCAGAACCATGGCGGCTGTCATCTCGTTGGGACGCGTCGTTGCGCCCGCGATGACTTACGCAAAAGCTGTGCCATATGATGGCGCCCGTCCGTCTGGGCCGTGCACCTTGGTGCGCGAATTGCTGCCGATGGGCCCATGAACCCGCCCCAAAGGCCCCTTTGTCACTCTGAACCTCGCACGCCATGACCACTGCCTTGTTATGCCAAACCCGTCCTGCAACAGCGCCGACCTTGGCCGTGGACCTGGTGGCCGCGGGTTTGGCGCTGGAGGCCACCGTGGAGGATTGCAACAAGTTGGTGCAGTCCGTGGTGCTTCATGCACCAGATGTGGTGATCTGCGATGTACCCCGGGTAAGCGTGGTTTGGTTGCAGGTGCTCAGGCGTTTGGAGCTGGCCCTGCCCTGTCCGCTCATTGTTTTTACCCACGACACAGACGCCAGCCGCATGCAGAAGGCCGTGGGCGGCGGGGTGCATGCCTATGTGGTGGATGGGTATGGAGCCCATCGCCTGCGCCCGCTGGTGCACCTGGCCCAAGCCCGCTTCAGGCATTCGCGAGCAGCAGCGGGAATGCCTACGAGGCCATTGCTACCCGCCTGGAGGAGCGCAAATCGGTGGACCGGGCCAAAGGCATCCTGATGCGTGCCCAGCGCTTGTCCGACGATGATGCGTTCAGTGCACTGAGATCCGCCGCCATGCGCTCCAAACAACGACTTGGTCAGCTGTCGCAGCACATCATCCAGTCGGCAAACTTGGCCGAGGCGGTCAACCGGTCCGGCCAATTGCGAATGTTGTCGCAACGGGTGGTCAAGCTGCATCTGCTGCAGGCCGCCGGGTGTGCAAGCGGGGCAGCACACCGCGCTTGCTCGACGAGTCGCTGGCAGCGGGTGGAGGCCAATTTGGCCTTCCTGCGTAAAAGCGTATCCCAGCCCACCTATGGCGATTTGTTGGAGCAGGTGGCTCACACCTGGGAGCAACTGAAAGCAGGCCTTGGCGCTGGGCTGATGTGGCCGCGCATGGAGCAGCAGGCCGAGGCCCTGTTGTCGGGCGCCGAGCGACTGACCTCAAGCTTGGAGCGCGTCTGGCGCGCGGTGCGCCTTTGCATTTGTTGAATATGGCCGGGCGCCAACGCATGTTGTCGCAGCGCTTCACCAAATACGCGCTGCTGGCTGCTGGTGGCTGAGGCGGGCCTGGCGGACTGCAGGCCCTGGCAGCATGCAGCGGGTGCGCAGCACGACGTTTGAGGAAGCGCTGACCTATCTCAATGGCATTCCCCTGAGCACGCCGGAAATTCATCGGCGCGTTGGCGGCGGCGGGTGTGGCCTGGTTGCACATGGTGGCCGCGGCCCAGGCGCTACCGGGGCCCCGGCGCCCGCCAAGCGGGGTGTGCGCTGCAAGAGCCGTGGGCCAGCACAGCGACACCTTGCTGGCGCTGTTTGAGCAGCTCTCCAACCACTACGCCAACAGCATGCAGCTGTTGGTGGGCTAGCGGATCGGTTCTGCCACCGAGTTGGGTTAACCCTGCACATATTTGGTGCGTCGCAGCATTGTTGGGCATTCAAATTGCTTGGATTGGTGCATGGCATTTGACATAGACATCGGCTTTAGCTCGCAGGCCGGGCGCAAGCCCCTGAACGAAGACTTCTGCGCGGCCATGCTGCCCACGCCGGGGCAGGAGGACCGGGGCTCCATCGTCGCGATCGCCGATGGCGTCAGTGCGGGGGGCTTGGGCCGCGAGGCCGCGCAAACCACCGCCACCAGCCTGGTGCGCGACTACTTTGGCACGCCCGAGACCTGGGACACCACGGTGGCGCTGGACCGCATCATTGGTGCGCAAAACAATTGGTTGTGTGGCGTCAACCGGCGCCGCCAGCCCGCCATGGGCCTGACCACGCTCACCGCCCTGGTGCTGCGCGGGCATTCCTACACCTTGGCCCATGTGGGGGACAGCCGCTGCTACCTAGTGCGCGGCGGCCGCGCTACCTTGCTCACCCAAGACCATGTGGTGAACCACCCCGACTTCCAGCATCAGCTGCTGCGTTCGGTGGGCGCCGAGGACCACCTGGTGGTGGACTACCAGCAGGGCGAGCTGGAAGTGGGGGATGTGTTTATATTGCTGACCGATGGCGTACACGGCGCGGTGGCGGCGCGCAGTCTGCCTGAGTACGCGGCGATGCCCAGCGCCCAGCAGGCCAGTGAGGCGCTGGTCACACTGGCGCTGGAACGGGGCAGCCAAGACAACGCCTCGGCGGTCGTAGTGCGGATCCACGGCCTGCACGAGGCCACGCTGGCAGATGCCAACCGCTTGGCGCAAAGCCTGCCTATTCCGCCGCGTCTCAAAGTCGGCGATGTCCTCGATGGCCTGACGGTCACTGCGCCAGTGGCCGACAACGGCATCAACGTGCTGGTGCAGGTGCGCAGCCCGGCATCGCCAAGTGGGCGCTGCGCGCTGGCAAGCTCTACGCCCTCAAGACCCTGAACACCGCCCGCGCCCATGACCAAGAGGAGCGCGCCATGCTGGCGCACGAGGCTTGGCTGGCCACGCGCATGCAGTCGTCCCGCGCCGCGCCCTACCTGGTGGCGGTGCACGAGAAGCTGCCCCACGGTGCGCCGCGCTCGGCGTTTTATCTGCTCTACGACTGGCACGGCGGGGAGACCTTGCAGCAGCTGCTAGACCGCCAGCACCGCCTGACCCCCGCCACAGCGCTGGGCCACGCCATGCAGGCCCTGCAGGCGCTGGGGCGCTTGCACCGCCAAGGCGTGGTGCACCG
The DNA here is from genome assembly GCF_034519335.1 of Rhodoferax sp. Classification (GTDB taxonomy): domain Bacteria; phylum Pseudomonadota; class Gammaproteobacteria; order Burkholderiales; family Burkholderiaceae_C; genus Allorhodoferax. The sequence goes on along the minus strand of NZ_JAXHOL010000034.1, from coordinate 193,268 downwards.
AGACATCAAGCCCGCCAATCTGCACCTGGGAGACGACGCGGTGCTGCGGGTGCTGGATTTGGGCGTGGCGCTGAGCGGGCGCGAGCCCGCCGCCATGCGCGCGCTGCACGCGGGAACCCCCAGCTATGTGAACCCCGAGCAGTGGGGTTTTCGCACCCAGGCGGGGGCAGGCAAGACCGAGGCGGATGAAGGCGAAGCCCAACTGCCCAACGCGCAAAGCGACCTGTTTGCGCTGGGCGTGGTGCTGTACCAGTTGCTGACCGGCAAGCTGCCCTACGGCGAGGTGTTGCCCTACCAAGTGGGCCGCTACTACCGCGACCCCACGCCCCCCAGCCGCCACAACCCCGAGGTGCCCATCTGGCTGGACCATGTGCTGCAAAAGGCGGTCGCGCGGGATCAGCGCCTGCGCTTTGAAACCGCCGAAGAATTTCTGCTCGCGCTGGAGCGGGGTGCCTCGCGCCCCTTGAACGCGCCACCGGGAACACCGCTGCTGCAGCGCGACCCGACCATGCGCTGGAAGGTGGGCTTGCTGGTCTCGGGTCTGTTCAATTTGCTGCTCGTCTATTGGCTGCTGTTTTTGCCAAAATAGGGCTCTAGCCCTTGTAGGCATTGCGCAAGCAGCTCTGTTTTTGATAGTAAAATTTGTCGCGCTGTTGGCGCGGTGTGGAGAGAATCCCACACCTGCACTGTGTAACCACTTTTTTTTCTCGCACAGGGTTTCTAGCGCGGCCGGGCTTGTTAGGATGGTTCCATCACTGCGAAGGAACGAGCCATGCGAAAAGTTCGAGCACCTGTGAAATCGGTATCCGCCCAGATGCCGGCGCGCCCGCCGCGCCTGACCACGTTCCAGCGCGGGCTGCAGCGGCACATGCAGTGCAGTGCGCAGAGCGCGGCCTGGTTTGACGTGCTGATCAGTCGGCATAGCCCGTCCAAGTTGGACCACTAAGCTCTCCATACCGACCCCGAGCCCGGCGCCCTGTGTGGGACGCTTGCGCTACAGTGCGACCAGCACTTTGGAGCCCCGCATGCACCCTGATTCGATGAAACACAAGGCCAGCCTCTGGTTTGGCGACGTTGGCACCTCCGTCCACATTACCGATGTGCATTGGGAGGGCGATATCAGCCAGCAGGAATTGATGGCCGTGGCCGACCAGATATCTCCCGACTGGCAAACCATTGACCTAGAGCTAGACCCGCGGCACCCCCGCTACGGCCACGCCTACCGCCTGTACCGCGAAGCGCCGGGCGACGATGCTTTGGAAGCACTGCGGGCGCTGGAGATGGAAGTCGCGCTGGCAGGCCAGTACGTGTGGGTGCACTGCTGCCAAGTGGTATTGGACCCGCTGGGCGAGTTGGTCAACGCGACCGGCCATTCCATCAGCCAGAACTTCAGCACCGTGATGTTTTGCACTGAGTTCATCTCGTTTCACGATGTTGCCCAGCAGTGCGATGCGCACTTTGGCCAAGGCGAGTGGGATGAATACGAGCTCTACCTCGACGACGCCTTGCCCACGCCAGTTGCGTCGTTCGGTTAAGCGCTTTTCGACGATACGTTTTTAGGCGGCGCGGGCGCGTCCGCCTTTTTCGGCCCACGTGCGGGTCCAGCGTAGCTGCATGCTGCGCATCATGAGCAGCACGATCAGAGCCAAGGCCGCAAACAGGGCAAAGCCCCAAAAGTAGGTGCCGGTGTGCTGCTTGGAGAGGCCCATGGCGTTGGGTACCAAACCGCCACCCAGCGCTCCAATTTCTCCGATCATGGAGCCCGCCACCGCAGTGGCTGCGGGCCAGCGCAGCGGCACCAGTTGAAACAGCGCGCCATTGCCGGCGCCCAGCGCGGCAAAGCAGAGCATGAGCAGGAGTGTGGTGAGCACCAGCGAGCCACCGGCCAGTCCGCAGGCGAGCAGCGATAGGCAGATAACTACCAGCACGGCGGTCAGCGTGTTGATGCCGCCCCAGTGGTCGGAGATCCAACCGCCAAAAATGCGCAATGCGGCACCCATGAAGGCCGCCAACATGGTGAGCTGGCCGGCTTGCACCTTGCTCACACCAAACTGGTCGTAGTAGTAGCTGGGCAAAAAGGTAGTGAGGCCAATAAAGCCACCAAAGGTGATGGCGTAGATGACGCTGAAGGCCCAACCATCTTTTTCAAACAGGCAGGCAATGTGTTCGCGAAAGTTGGCGTGTTTGTCCACGTCGTCAGGTTCGCGCGCCAGTACCAGCATGACGATGACCGGGATCAGCAAACCCACGGCGGCGATGCCATACACCGTCTTCCAACCATAGGCCTGCGCCAGCATGGGCGCCAACAAGGCTGAAACCGAGGTCCCCACGTTGCCCGCGCCGACCAAGCCCATGGCCAGCCCTTTGTAGCGCGCCGGGAATGAGCCTGAACCCAGTGATAGCGCTACGCCGAAGCTGGCGCCGGCAATGCCCAGCAACACGCCCATGGCCAGCATGTCGTTGAAGGTTTTCACCACAAAGTAGCCGTACATCAGGGCAATCGCGATGCCGCCCATTTCGACCAAGGTGGCGTTCTTGCGACCGATGTACTGCGCCAATATGCCCAGCGGGAACCGCATGATGGCGCCCGCAAAAATAGGAATGGACAGCATCAGGCCGACTTGGGACGGGCTGAGCTGCAGGGCTTCCTTGATGTACGGCGCCATGGCGCCATTGGTGACCCAGACGCCGCAGCAGTAGGTGAAATAGACAAATGCCGCCAGTAAGCTGGGCGAATGCCCCGATTTGAGAAAGCTGCGGAATCCCGCCATGGTGCACATCCTTGTGAAAAGCGTTGGTTTCACCAAGGCAGTGCAAAAAACGGGCCAAGTTGGGGCGGTGGAAATGGGGGCGTAGTGCGCCAGTTTGGTGCTTTACACCGCAGACAAGAAATTGGTTGAAAATCGGCAACGTTTGCGCGCGCCGCCGGTCCGGTAGCGTGGTGCTTTCTCCCCTCCCCGTTTCCGCTGTCTGATCTTGCTGCACTAGGCGTGTCTATGAACCGATTGTTTTCCCGTGGGGCGCGAGCGACGCCTGTCCCTATCGATGATGGGGGCGATTGCCTGTCACCCGGCCTGCGGTGAGCGCAGTGACATAACACCTGTCGCCGGTGCTGCTGCACCGCCGACGACGCCCGGCAGCGTCTGGCGTGGGGGGCAGCAGGCGCTGGCGCGGCTGCAGGGCCCAAGAAGGACGCTGGAGGCGGTGCGCCGGTTCGGGTGATCTTTGCGTTGGCCATCAAGCGCAATCTGGATATCAACCTACAGGCGGTGGGCACGGTGGTGCCGGTCGCCACGGTCGACATTCGTGCCCAGATGACTGGGATGGTGGCCAAGGTATGGGTGCAGGACGGCCAAACCGTCAAGGCCGGCGAAACCTTGCTGACGCTGGACGCGCGCGCCGACGAGGCCAATGTGGCCAAGGTGCGGGCCCAAATGGCCAAGGACCAAGGCGGCGGGCCCGTGCAAGCGCCAACTGGTCGCAGGGCCCAGGCCTAGGTGGCAAAAAACTTTATCTCCCAAGGCGCAGCCGACGCCAACAAAAGCACGGTGGAGGAGCTGACCGCCACTGTTGCGGCCCAGCAAAGCGGCTTTGGACGCGGCCTTGCTCAGCCTGTCGTACCGCCCAAGTGCGCGCACCATCCGGCGGGCGCCTGGCACCGTCGCCGTGTCCGCAGGGCAGCGCGGTACAGGCCAATGTCACTCCGCTGGTCTCGCGGCCCCGGTTTCACCCGATCAATGTGGGTTTCAATTGCCCGCAAAGCCAGTTGCAGAGCCTGGTGGCCGGTTTACCGGACGCGGGCGTTTACGTGCGGGCTCGCCTGCCCGATGCCGAAACCGGCCTAGAAGGCCGACTGGTGTTCGTGGACAGCGCGCTTGACGCCGCCACCGGCACGGTGAAGGCGCGGGCCCGTTTTTGACAACCAGGCGGGCCAAGCTGTGGCCTGGTGCCTTCGTCAACGTGTCCTTGCAAGCCGACAGCCTGCGCGATGCGCTGGTGGTGCCCGCCACCGCCGTGATCCAAACCCAGCGCGGCACCATCGTGTATAATGAGGAGCAGGGCAAGGCCGCCCTCAAGCCGGTGCAGGTGTTGTCCTTGCAAGGCGACATCGCGGCGGTCAGTGGCATTCAAGACGGCGACCGGGTGGTGGTTGAGGGGCGGCAAAACTTGCGGCCAGACAGCGCAGTAGTCGAACGTGAGGCGAGCAAACTGGCGATGGAGAGAAAAAGGGCAAGCCATGGAACCATCTCCGAACTCTTTATCCGTCGTCCGGTGATGACGGTATTGTTGAACCCTGGCCATCGTGGCGGCCGGGGTGGTTGGCTACCGTAAAATTCCAGTGGCGGCACTGCCGAGCTGCCGACACACCGGTGGTCAACGTGTCGGCGTCCCTGCCCGGTGCCAGCCCCCCCCCCCCCCCCGGCGGCGGGGGGGGGGGGGAGACCATGGCCAGCTCGGTGGCCGCCCCGCTGGAGAAACGTTTCAAACCATTCCGGGTTTGGCGCATGATCAGTTCTTCGAGTTCGTTGGGTTCGACCTCGCTGACGCTGGAGTTTGATGAGGGCCGCAATATTGACGGGGCCGCGCTGGACGTGCAAGCGGCGCTGCTGCGTGTGCAACGCGCGCTGCCGCAAGACATGACGCAGCCGCCCAACTACCGCAAGGTGAATCCGGCCGACGCTCCCATCTTGTTGGTGGCGCTGACCTCGCCTTCCATGGCCCCGTCCGACCTGCAAGACTTTGCCGAGCATTTGATCTCGCCCACCTTGTCCACCATCAACGGTGTGGCCCAAGTCAATATCTTTGGGTCCAAGCGCTATGCGGTGCGGGTGCAGGTACGGCCTGATGCCTTGGCGGTGCGCAATATCGGGCTTGATGAAGTGGCAACCGCGCTGCGCGCGGCCAACGTGAATACGCCGGTGGGTACTCTCGAAGGGCCGCGGCAGATGCTGACGCTGCAGGCCAACCGCCAGTTGCGCAACGCGGCGGAGTTTGGTGACCTGATCATCTTGAGCACGGGGTGGTGAACCGGATCGCCTTAAAGATGTGGCGGCAGTCGAAGACAGCGGTGAGAACACCAGAGTCCTATGCCAACCTCAACGGCGATCCGTCCATCACCCTGGCCATTCAGCACCAGCCCGAGGGGTACCAGCCCGGTGAAGGTGGTCGACGCCGTGCAGGCTGCACTCAAGGAGTTGGAACTCCAACTGCCCCAATCCGTGCGCATGACGCCGGTCAATGACCGCTCTATCTCGGTGCGTGAGGCGCTGCACGATGTAACGCTTCCGACGCTCTTGGGCACCATTGCGCTGGTGGTATTCGGTGATGATCTTCTTGTTTCTGCGTCGCTTTGGGGCCACGGCGATCCCCACCTTGTCGTTGCCGGTGTCCTTGGTCGGTGCGGTGGCCTTGTTGTGAGTACTGAATTACAGCCTGGACAACATTTCGCTCTTGGGGCTGACGCTGGCCGTTGGCTTGGTGGTGGACGACGCCATCGTGATGTTGGAAAACATCATGCGCCATGTGGAGAAGAGGTGAAAGTGCCTTCAGCGCTGCATTTCTGGGCTCGCGAAAAGTGGGCTTCACCATCATCCCATTTCCACACCTCGTTGATCGCGGTGTTCATTCCCATCTTCTTCATGCCGGGCGTGATTGGCCTGCTGTTCCACGAGTTTGCGGTGGTGGTGGGATTGGCGATTGAAGTTTCGGCCTTTGTCTCGCTGACCCTGGTGCCCCTGCTGGCCAGCCGTTTTCTGACGACAGAGCCCGAGCATGTCCAGCACAACTGGCTGATTCGCGCGTTGGAGCGCGGCTTTGATGCGACCGGGCGCCTCTACGCCCGCACGCTGGATCTGGCGCTGGGCCACCGCAATACCGGTGTTGCTGGTGGCGCTGTTGACGGTGGTTGCCACCGTGTGGTTGGGCAATGCGATTCCCACAGACTTCTTCCCGCAAGGAACGTCAGGCGAGATTACGGTCAGTACCGCGGCTGGAAATGACACCTCGTTTACCGAAATGGTGCGGCTACAGGAAAAGGCCGCAGCCGTGATACCGCGCAGACGCTAACGTTGCGCAGCGGTGAGTTCGTTTAACGGTGGCAATAGTGATTGCCAAACACCGACCGCATGTTTGTCACGCTGAAAGTAAGTGGCAAGAACGCGTGCCGATCAAGCAGGTGGTGGATGGCTTGCGTACAAAGCTGCGCGGGGTGACCGGCATCAACGTCTTCATGCGCCCGGTGCAAAACCTGCAGTTGGGGGGGCGTTCGAGCAAGGCCCAGTTCCAGTACATCTTGCAAAGCGTTAAGGCCGATGAGCTCAACACCTGGGCCGCAAGCTGCAAGAGCAACTGCGCCAAGACCCCGTGTTCTTGGATGTGACCAGCGACGCCCAACTGCGCGGCTTGCAGGCCCAGCTCAACATAGACCGCGAACGCGCGATGACCTTGGGTGTGTCCATCGAATCGGCGCGCTCTGCGCTGTATTCCGCGTTTGGCGCGCGACAAGTCTCTACCATTTACCTGCCGGCCGACAGTTATCAGGTCATCATGGAGGTGGCTCCGGACGCCAAAGCCGATGAGTCGGCCATCAACGGTGTCTATGTACGCTCCAACACGGGTGCGCTGGTTCCCATGTCGGCTTTCACCACGGTGGAGCGTAAGGTGGGCGCCACGTCGATCAACCACGTGGGCCAATTGCAAGCGGTGACCGTGTCATTCAACCTGGCGGCGGGCACGGCCTTGGGCGACGCGACCGCCAAGGTGGACAAGGCGCGTGCGGCCATCGGCTTGCCCTCGTCGGTGATTACCAGCTATGGCGGTGATGCGGCGGTGTTCAAGAAGTCGCAGGGCAGCCAGGCCATCCTGATCGTGTCGGCCCTGTTGGTGATCTACGTGTTGCTGGGGGTGCTGTACGAAAGCTACATCCATCCGCTCACGATTCTGGCGGGCTTGCCGTCGGCTGCGGTCGGGGCCTTGGCCACGCTGATGCTGTTTGGTCAAGACCTGACCATCATCGCCACCATCGGCATCTTGCTACTGATCGGTATCGTGAAGAAGAACGCCATCATGATGATTGACTTCGCGCTCGACGCGCAGCGCCACGCACGGCATGACCCCTGCGGATGCGATCCGCGAAGCCTGCCTGCTTGCGCTTTCGCCCCATCATGATGACCACGTTGGCCGCGCTTTGATGGGCGCGCTCCCATTGCGCTTGGGCTATCGGCGCGGGAGCCGAGCTGCGCCAGCCATTGGGCTTGGCCGTCGTCGGGGGCTTGGTGTTTTCGCAGGCGCGTGACCTTGTTCATCACGCCGGTGATTTACCTCGCGCTGGACCGTTTTAGTGGCAAAGGCCCGGTGATTACCCGCGAAGAGGTGTTGGACGACGGATCAGTCGGAATCTGACGCGGAAGGCCGATTTCGCTTCGGCCTTCCGGTTCCGACCTTGCCTTGCTACGCCGCTTTTCGACGTGGGCCTGGCGGGTGTACAAAAAGTCGATCACGGCCTTGCGGTATTGCAGGTACTGCGGGCTGTCGGCCAGCGCCACGCGGGATCTCGGGCGGGGCAGGTCCACGCTGAGCACTTCGCCAATGGTGGCGGCCGGGCCGTTGGTCATCATCACGATCTTGTCGGACAAGAGCACCGCCTCGTCCACATCGTGCGTCACCATGACCACGGTAACTTGGCGTGCGGGCCCACAATCCCCGGAGTAGCCTGTCTTGCAGCTTGGCGCGGGTCAGGGCATCCTAGTGCGCCAGCGGGCCTGTCCATCAGCAGCACTTTGGGCTCCATGGCCAGGGCGCGCGCAATGCTTACGCGCTGCTTCATACCACCGAAATTTCCCGGGGCGCTTTTGTAAAGATGCGGCGGTGAGCCCGACCAAAGCCAAAACCAGTATCGGTGCGCTCTATGAGTTGGGCTTTGCTTTCGAACTGCTGCCCGCGCCTGTTGCGGAGCCCGCGCCAAACACCCGCTCCACGCCAAGGTACACGTTTTCAAAGCAGGTGAGCCACGGTAACAGCGAGTGGTTATTGGAACACCACGGCCCGCTCGGGACCAGGGCCCGCGATCTCGCGGCCGGCGCACAGAAAGTCACCCGCAGTGGGCGCCGTCAGGCCTGGCAATCAGGTTGAGCAGGGTGGACTTGCCGCAGCCCCTGTGGCCGATCAAGCGCGACAAACTCGCCTTTGGCGACGGTGAGTCATGTCGCGCAGCGCAGGGAACAGGCCCTTCTTGGTCTTAAAGGTTTGCGCCACGTTTTGGATTTCGATGTATTTGCTGTTGCTGCTCACGATTTCTCCTCTTTGAACGTGAACGCGGTTGCCAGCTTGACCAGGGCGTATTCGAGAGCAGCCCTACGATGCCGATCACGAAGATTGCAATGATGATGTTCTTGACGTTGAGGTTGTTCCACTCGTCCCACACCCAGAATCCAATGCCCACGCCACCCGTTATCATCTCGGCCGCCACAATCACCAGCCACGCGGTGCCCACCGCTAGACGAACGCCGGTCAGCATGTAGGGCAAGCACCGAGGGGAATGGGAGAATCTTGGTGATGATCTTCCATTCAGAGAAGTTGAGTACGCGGGCCACGTTCTGTAGTCCTGCGGCACACGCTGCACGCCTACCGCCGTGTTAATCAACATGGGCCAAATGGAGCAGATAAAGATGGTCCAGATGGCGGCGGGGTTGGCCCCCTTGAACACCAGCAGGCCAATCGGCAGCCAGGCCAAGGGCGACACGGGGCGCAGGAGGCTGATCAGCGGGTTGAACATGCGGCTCAAAACTCGAAACGGCCGATCATGAAACCCATCGGAATGCCCACCGCGGCCGCGAGACCAAAGCCCAGAGCGACGCGCTCCAGCGAGAACAATACGTTCCAGCCTACGCCCTGGTCGTTGGGCCCATTGCTGTAAAACGGATCACTGAACAGAACATACCGCCTGCTTGGCCACGGTTCCATGGGGCCGGGGATGCTGGCGGCGGTGCCCACGCTCACCAGTGCCCAAATGCCCACCAACAGGTGCCAGCCCCAGAATGGGGGCAGCACCGTCAGCACCAGTCCGCGCCAGTCCACGCCGGGGCGGGCGGCCGTCGCGCTTTGTGCGACAGCGGCCTGCGTTGCCGATTGAGCATCATTTCGGGCTTTAGCCCTCGTGGATTCTGCGCGGAGCAGCTTCTTTTTTCATAGCGGGTCTCTCGGCTGCCGCAGCCAGCGGAGAAGTGGAAAACGGCGCTCACCATGGTGCTTACTCCGTTGGAAAGCTTTGACCTTGAACCCGTCGGCGTATTTCTTGGGGTCCTTGCCATCCCAAACCACACCGTCGATGAGCTTGCTCGTGCGCATATCGCTCTTGGGCAGCGGTGTGTTGGAGGCGGTGGCCGCCTGCTTGTAGATCTCAATCTGGTTGATCTGCTTGGCCACTGCCAGGTAGTCTGGGTGGTCTTTGAGCAAGCCCCAACGCTTGTGTTGCGTGAGGAACCACATGCCGTCCGACAGGTAAGGGAAGTTCACCGCACCATCGTTGTAGAACTTCATGTGGTTGGGGTCATCCCAGGTCTTGCCCAGACCGTTTTGGTAGCGACCCAAAATGCGCTCGTTGATCGCGTCCACGCTGGTGTTGATGTAGGACTTTTGCGCCACGGTTTCGGCCATTTTGAGCTTGTTGGACAGGCTGGCGTCGATCCACCGGCTGGCTTCCAGCACGGCAGCAGTGACGGCGCGCGCCGTGTTGGGGTACTTCTTGACGAAGTCGCCCGTGGTGCCCAGCACCTTTTCGGGGTGGTCTTTCCAGACGTCTTGTGAGGTAGCCGCCGAGATGCCAATGCCGTCAATGATGGCGCGGTGGTTCCAGGGTTCGCCCACACTGAAGCCGTCCATATTTCCTACCCGCATGTTGGCAACCATCTGGGGCGGTGGCACGACGATGGACTTGACGTCCTTGAACGGATTCACACCGGCAGACGCCAGCCAGTAGTACAACCACATGGCGTGGGTGCCGGTGGGGAAAGTTTGGGCAAAGGTGTACTCGCGCGGCTCCTTCTTCATCAGAGCGACCAGCCCCTCCAAATTGACAGCGCCTTTGTCTGCGATTTTTTTGGACAGCGTCAGGCCTTGGCCGTTGTTGTTGAGGGTGGCCAGCACGGCCATGTCTTTCTTGGGGCCGCCGATGCCGAGGTGCACGCCGTAGACCAGGCCGTACAACACGTGGGCAAAGTCCAGCTCGCCATTGACCAGTTTGTCGCGTACGCCAGCCCAACTGGCTTCCTTGCTGGGGATGATCTTCACACCGTACTTTTTGTCTAGGCCCAGTTCAGAGGCCATGACCACACTGGCGCAGTCGGTCAGCGGGATGAAGCCGATCTTGACTTCGGTTTTCTCAGGGGCATCGGAGCCACCAGCGTAGACTGCGGCGCGCAATGCGGGGTTGATACCCACGGCGCCGATAGCGGCGGTTTGCAGAACAGCACGGCGGCTGAGTTTGGCTTTCAAAAGGTCTGTCATGGCACAAAGCTCCAGAAGTTACGAAAGTAGAAAACAAAAAAAAGGCGTCCTCACGGGGCTGGCAGCGCGTTGCGCTAGCCATGCCGTGGGGACGCCTTTGTCCTGATGCACTTCACTGCGTCCGCCGTTGGGCGCTGTGGTGTGCACGATCGTTGCCGATCTTGTTAAGGATTAAGCAATGTGTGTGCCAAGTAGTTTGGCCACGGAAAAGACGAATGGGCCAGTGGCCATGTCTCTTCTGTAGGGTCAGTTTTTTTTGCCTTGAAACGGGGCTGGCCAGAATGACGGGCGCTGCGGGGAAGTGACTCTCCAGTTTTGTGCAGTGCACCAAAATGCAGCTCCAAAACAGGGCGTACGCGTTCAACTGCACAACAATCCCCATTTGATTTAAGATCAAACCCGCGTGCCGTGACGCAAGGTCAAACTGGGGCGAATTGCTCGGGACGATTCAAAAATCAGGAGGTCACACCATGCGCATGGAACATCCAGTCAACCAGCGATGCCCCCAACTTCCTACACCTTTCCTTCCCAACAACACCCCCCCCACAAACAACCCCCCCACCCACACTTCACTCTCCCAAACCTCCCCCCCACACCACCAAAACCTAAATACCCACCCACCCAACAACAGGGCTATAACTTCCCCGTCGACCAAACCTTGGTATCGGTGACGGATCTCAAAAGTCGCATCACCTATTGCAATCCGGCTTTTTACCGAAGTTAGTGGCTACACCAATGCCGAACTCCTGGGGCAACCGCACAACCTAGTGCGCCACCCTGACATGCCCGAAGAAGCTTTTAGAGATATGTGGGCCACCATCCAAGACCGGTTGCCCTGGACCGGGTTGGTGAAGAACCGGCGCAAGAACGGAGACTACTACTGGGTCCGCGCCAATGCCACGCCCATGGTGGACGGTGACCAGATCACCGGATTCTTGTCGGTACGCACGTCTCCTTCGCAGGCTGATGTCGCAACGGCCGATGCGCTGTACCAGCGCTTGCAGGCTCAGGCCAAAGACGGCAGCAAGACTTGGGGTTTGCAGCACGGTGAGGTCGTTCGGCGTGATCTTTGGGGGCGTTGCATGGCCTTGTTGCGTCCCGGGGCGGTGGCCCAGATGGTGTGGCTGCAACTCTGGTTGGCGGCTGCTGTCATTGGCGCGGCCGTGCTGGAACTGCGTTGGCCCGTGGTGGCCGCTGTGGCTTTGGTGGGGGGCGGCATTACGGTGTGGTCTAACTGGGCGATGCGACTACGGCCTCTGGTGAGTTTGGTGCAAGATGCCAACCACTTGGCGGCGGGGGATCTGTCCCATGTGGTGGGGACGGGCGGACGGGGGCTTGGTGGGGCAGTTGCAACAGGCACTGGCCCACGCCTCGGTCAACCTGCGCACCGTAGTCAGTGATGTGCGAGGCGAAATCGAGCAATTCAGTGTGGCGGTGCAGGAGATTGCCGATGGCAACCATGACCTGTCTGCGCGCACCGAGTCACAGGCGAGTAGCCTGGAGGAGACGGCGGCGTCGATGGAGGAAATCAACGGCACGGTGCAACAAAGTGCGACATCCGCCAAGCGAGGTTCCCAACTGGCCCGTGAAACGACAACCGTCACCCAGCATAGCAACGACGCCGTGCAGTCAGTGGCCAGTTCCATGAGCGGAATTGCCCAGTCGTCCCAGCAGATCACGGAGATTATTCAGTTGATTGAAGGCGTGGCCTTTCAGACCAATATCCTGGCGCTGAATGCGGCCGTGGAAGCGGCCCGCGCGGGCGAGCAGGGGCGTGGATTTGCCGTAGTCGCCACCGAAGTGCGCGCACTGGCGCAGCGCACCACTACGGCAGCGAAGGACATCAAGCAGTTAATAACCGGGGCATCTGCCGAACGCATTGCCACAGGCAATAGCAATACCAATGTGGCGCTAGAACGCATGACCCCGGATGCGTTGGAGGCGGTGGGCAAAGTCAGCACGGTCTTGGATGAAATATCCAGTGCAGCGGTGGAACAAACCGCCGGAATCTCGCAAATCAATGAAGCCATCACCCAGATGGATACGATTACCCAGCAAAACGCCGCCATGGTGGAAGAGTTGGCTGCCACGGCCGGTTCGCTCTCGCAGCAGGTGCAAGGGGTGCGGAATTCCATGCGTATGTTCCGCCTCAAACGGGGCGAGCTAACCGTGTCCCAGATCGACGCTGTAGGCCTGCGCCGCGAACACAAGGCCTTGCCTGGCTAGTCGGGTGCCAGCGGGCAGGCCAATGCCAAGCGGGTGGCCAAGCCTTCGCGCAGCGCCTGAAGCGCCACGATCCGGGCGTCCACTTCGCCCAGCTTTTCGGCCAGCACCTGGGCGATGGCCGGGCCGGGGTCGGTAGCGTCCCAGATAGCGGGCAATTTGTGGCCAATCTCGGCCAGCGTGAAGCCCAACTGCTGGGCGGTGCGGATGTAGTTCACCAGCATCAAGGTTTCGGGCACGTAGTCGCGGTAGCCATTGGACAAGCGGCGCGCGCTACCAGCCCCCAGTTGTTCATAGAAACGCAAGGGTTTCCCGTGTCAGTCCGCTGGCGGCGGCGGGTTCTCCAATCAGCCCCATGGTGCTGAGGCCTTAGTTTTTGAAAACTGCTGACCCTGAAGTTTACTTCAGGCCTGAGGACATCTGCGGGCTTCTTGAACTTTGGAGCGTCTCGCATGCGTCTTCTCGCTATCTCAAGTTGGTACGCACTAGCGCCGCCTACGACTTGTTGGTCACTTGGCCTTTTGCCACGCCCTGGACGTTTACCTGGCTCTACGCCCAATTGGCGGACGTGGCCCAGGCGCTGCAGCTGCCCGGCGCGGTGCATCCGCTGGATGCCACCCATTTGCTATTCGCTAATCTATTGGGTTCGGTCGTGGTGGTGTGGTCCTTGGCGCGGCTGTGGGCGCCCAGCGTGCAACTCGGGCGGTTGGACGCCGGCGCGCGTTTCCTGTTCGCGGCGTGGCAGGTCTATGCCGTTATGCACGGCGCCAGCGCCATCGTGCTGGGGTTCACGGCGTTTGAGCTGCTGTTTGGCGTACTGCAAAGTGCTCCCGTACCGAACAAAACGGTGCCGGTCGAACCCTCCGGGGACGTCTTAACCCAGCAGGTCCGCCACGTCCAGCATGCGCTGGGCAACTTCCACGATCTTGAGGTTTTTGTCCATGGCTGTTTTGCGCAGCTTGGCGTAGGCGGCTTCTTCGCTGAGGTTGCTGGCGTTGCATCAGCAAGCGCCTTGGCGCGGTCAATAACCTTGCGGTCTTGCAGGGCCGCTGAGGACAGTTCGTGCAGTTCGCTGCGGGTGTTGGCCAGTTCCGCGCGCAATGCCTGCTCATGCTGGAAGCGGGCCATGGCCACCTCCAGAATCGGACGGATGCGTTCTGCTTGCAGCCCCGCCACGATGTAAGCGGATACACCGGCCGCCACCGCTGCGCGGGCGTTGCCACTGTCGTTGTCGTTGGTGAACATGACAATGGGGCGGCGTTCGTCGCGCGTGGCCATCACGACATGTTCCAGCGCGTCGCGTGCGTCACTCTCGGCGTCCACAATGATCATGTCGGGCTGTAACTGGGCCAGCCGCTCCGTCAAGTAGACATCGGCAGGCAGCGAGGCGATCAGGTTGAAGCCGTTTTCCAGCAGACCAATGCGCAGGCTGCGTGAGCGTTCAGCTTGGTCCAACGCATGCGTGTCCTGCGGGTCATCGACCTGCAAGTCTGAGTTGATCACGACGATGCGAAGCGGCTCGGTCATACACCAATCATGGCACGCAAAAGTCGCGCCAAGCGGGTCAGGTTGACAGAGGGCCTGCGTTTATGCGTAGGGATGCGCACGGCATTCCAAGCCCATCCTCTAAACTCGGCGGCTCTGAAGGAAACAAGCATGCTGGTGTTGGGAATCGAGTCTTCGTGTGACGAAACAGGCGTGGCCATGGTGGAGTCGCACGGCAGTGCGGTGCCCACGCTGCTGGCCCACGCATTGCACAGCCAGATCGAGATGCACCAGGCCTATGGCGGCGTGGTGCCCGAGTTGGCCAGCCGCGACCACATTCGCCGCGTACTGCCGCTGACCCAGCAAGTGCTGGCAGACAGCGGCCGTAGCCTGCAGGACGTGGATGTGGTGGCCTACACGCGCGGTCCCGGTTTGGCGGGCGCGCTGCTGGTGGGCGCCGGTGTGGCCTGTGCACTGGGCGCGGCGCTGGACAAGCCCGTGCTGGGCGTGCACCACCTCGAAGGCCATTTGCTCTCCCCGTTTTTGAGTGCCGATCCTCCGGAATTCCCCTTTGTGGCGCTGCTGGTGTCTGGTGGCCACACGCAGCTGATGCGCGTGGACGGCGTGGGCCGCTACGAACTGCTGGGCGAAACGATTGACGATGCCGCAGGCGAGGCCTTTGACAAATCCGCCAAGCTCATGGGCCTGGCCTATCCGGGCGGGCCACTGTTGTCCAAGCTGGCGGAGGAGGGCGACCCCAAGGCCTACGCGCTGCCGCGTCCGCTGCTGCACAGCGGCAACCTGGACTTTTCGTTTGCCGGCCTGAAGACCGCGGTGCTGGTCCAAAGCCAGCGCATGGTGACGGCCGGTGGCGTGGCCACGTTTGAGGCCCTGCCGCGTGAGCAGCAAGCCGATCTGGCGGCGTCTACGCAGGCAGCAATTGTGGAAGTGTTGCTGAAGAAATCGATGGCGGCGATCAAGCAAACGGGCCTGAAGCGCCTGGTGGTGGCCGGTGGCGTGGGGGCCAACCGCAAGCTGCGTGAGCTACTGAATGCCGAGTGCGGCAAGCGCGGTGTGCGTGTGCATTACCCCGAGCTGCATCTGTGCACCGACAACGGCGCCATGATTGCCATGGCGGCGGCCATGCGGCTACAAAGCGGCTTGCAGCAGGCCAGCAAGGCCTACGCCTTCGACGTCAAGCCGCGCTGGCCTCTGCATTCACTATAAAAACTGCCCCTAGCCCTCGTAGATTGTGCGCCAGCAGCTATGGAAAGCATAGCGTGCCAGTGCCGTCAATTTACTGAATGGTCAGTTCCGTGGCAGTGTCCACGGGTACCTTTTTCACCAGCTTCAGGGTCAGCACGCCGTTTTCCAGCTTGGCTTCGCTCTGGGCGCTGTCCACGTCCTGGGGCAGCTCGTAGGCGGCGCGGTAGCGGCGGGGTGCATCGTCCTTGCTCTGGATGCGGACGACCGCACCATCAATGGAAATGCTGAGCTGTTCTTTGGCAATGCCGGGCATGTCCAGCGTCAGGGTGAAGCTGGTCTCGTCCTGAGTGAAGGCGCTACCGTTTTGGCGTGCCGAGAACAGGGCGTCTTGCAAGAAACGGTCGACCGAGCGGCCTGTGGGTGCGTACACCGAACGGCGCACAGAGGGCTGGAACACGGAAGGTGCAGAGGCAAAAAACATGGTGTGGACTCCTAGTACACTGCGCGGCTCTCACCGTGAGCGCCGCATGTTCCCAAGCTGTGCGCTTTCCCTCACATTTCAAGAGAAATTCCCCATGTTTATTCTTTCCTCCAAGCCCTTGAAATTGCTGGCCAAGGCGCTATTTGCTGGTGCCCTGACAGCGGCCAGTGCCTTCGCACAAACCCCCTCGGCCCTCAAGATCGCCATCATCGAAGGTTTCAGTGGCGCCAACGCCAGCGGAGGCGAAGCCGGGTTCCGCAACTTCGTCTGGGCGGTGGAGCGTGTGAACGCACGCGGCGGCGTGAAGCTGCCTGCCAGCGCCGGGGGCAACCAGTTGTTGCAGCTGGAGCGTTTTGACAGCAAGGGCCAGACCGAAGAGGCGCTCTCGGCGCTGCGCTCGGCCATTGACGGCGGTGCCCGCATCATCTTGCAGGGCAATTCTTCCGGTGTCGCGGCCTCGCTGATCGACGCCATCAACAAACACAACGAACGTGACCCCGCACGCCGCGTGCTGTTCCTCAACTACGCAGCCGTGCTGCCCGAGCTGACCAATGAGAAGTGCAGCTTCTGGCATTTCCGCTTTGATGCCCATTCCGACATGCGCATGGCCGCGCTCATGGACGTGCTCAAGGACGACAAGGCGCTCAAAAGCGTCTACATCATCGGCCAGGACTACAGCTTCGGCCAGGCCGTAGGCCGCGAAGCCAAGCGCCAGTTGGCCGTACTGCGCCCCGATGTGCAGGTGGTGGGCGATGAGCTGCACCCCTTGGGCCGCGTGAAAGACTTCTTGCCCTACGCCACCAAGATTAAGGCCAGCGGTGCCGGGGCGGTGATTACGGGCAACTTTGGCAACGACCTGAGCTTGCTGATCAAGGCCGCCAAGGATGTAGGCTTTGACGGCAAGTTCTACACCTTCTACGGCAACGCCCTGGGCGCCCCGGCTGCGATAGGCGATGCGGGCATTGGCAAGGTGGTGGCGGTGGCCGACTGGCTGCCCAACGTGCAGACCGCCGCCAGCGAGGCGTTTTACAAGTCCTTCCGTGTGCGCTACCCCAAGCCCGAGGATGACTATGTGCACATGCGCATGCAGCTGCTCATTGAGGCGCTGGCTCAAAGTGTGGAGGCCGCCGCCAAGCAGGGTGGGGTGGGGGCCAATGGCGCTATGGATATAGTAGCTGTCGCCGCACAGCTGGAGAGGGCTAGCGTCACTTTTAGTGGCCAAACTGGCGCCATGCGCGCGGCCGACCACCAGTTCCAGCAGCCGCTGGTGGTGGGCATGATGGAGCGCCAGGGCACGCCCGGCGTCAAATTTGATGTGGAGGGCTCGGGTTACGGATTCCGCGTTGTGAAAGCCGTGCCCGCAGCTGCGGCCGAGCAGGCCACCAGCTGCAAGATGGTGCGTCCCTGACGCTTCCGGGCTATAATCGGGCGGCTTTGCATTCGGCAGGGCGCACGCCAAGCGCAGTTCCAGCACTTGGCGCAAGTTGTACAAACCGGGACGGCGCCCAGCGTGCAGTCCCAAAACACCAGGAAAACCCATGATTGCATCTAGCATCAAAGCCGCTGTTGTCAAAGACAACGCCCGTCAAGCTGGCGATACCGGCTCCCCAGAAGTCCAAGTGGCTCTGTTGACAGCCCGTATCAACGAACTGACCCCCCACTTCAAGACCCACGCCAAGGACCACCACGGTCGCCGGGGTCTGTTGCGCATGGTGTCCCGCCGTCGCAAGCTGTTGGACTACCTGAAGTCCAAGGACGCTGACCGCTACGTCGCCCTGATTGCCAAGCTGGGTCTGCGCAAGTAAGCGATTCAACGAATGAGAAGCGCCTGAGTTAGGTCACTAGCTCAGGCGTTTTTTACTTCGGAGACGGCAAAAACAGAACGAAGCTGTGTCATTCCAAAGCAATTCCGGTCTTCTCGGAGTTCTTCTGGAATGGCATCGTGGACTGTGATGTTGGCTCCGGGCTAGGGTGGAGTGGCCTGCATTCCCCGCACAAAACTGAAACTCACAGGAGATAACCATGAGCATTTTCAACAAAGTTACGAAGACCTTCCAATGGGGCCAACACACGGTCACCATGGAAACCGGCGAAATCGCACGCCAGTCCACCGGCGCTGTGCTGCTGGACATGGACGGCACCGTGGTGCTGGCCACTGTGGTTGCCAAGACTGAAGGCAAACCCGGCCAGGACTTCTTCCCCCTGACCGTGGACTACCTCGAAAAGTCTTACGCCGCCGGCAAGATCCCCGGCTCGTTCTTCAAGCGTGAAGGCCGCCCCAGCGAATTTGAAACGCTGACCAGCCGCCTGATCGACCGTCCGATCCGCCCGCTGTTCCCCGAAGGTTTCTTCAACGAAGTGCACGTGGTCATCCACACCGTGTCTTTGAACCCTGAAGTCGACGCCGACATCGCCGCGATGATCGCTGTGTCGGCTGCACTGTCCGTCTCCGGTGTGCCGTTCAATGGCCCCATCGGCGCTGCCCGCGTGGGTTACGTCAACGGCGAATACGTGTTGAACCCTGGCCAGACTGCCCGCAAAGATTCCATCATGGATCTGGTGGTTGCTGGTACTGAATCTGCCGTGCTGATGGTGGAATCGGAAGCCCAGCAGTTGTCCGAAGAAATTATGCTGGGTGGTATCGTTTACGGCCACACACAAGGTGCTATTGCTATCAACGCCATCCACGAGTTGGTGCGCGAAGCCGGCAAGCCTGTGTGGGACTGGAAGCCCGCAGCCAAGGACGAAAGCTTGGTCGCCAAGGTGGGCGCATTGGCCAAGGATAAGCTGGTCGCTGCCTACCAAATCCGTAATAAGCAGGCCCGTACCCAAGCCTGCCGCGCAGCCTACGCTGAAGTCATGGCCGGCCTGAAGGCCGATGGCGCTGCGTTCGACAGCGTGGCCGTGGAAGGCCTGCTGTTTGAGATCGAAGCCAAGATCGTGCGTGGCCAAATCCTGGCTGGCGAACCCCGTATCGACGGCCGTGACACCCGCACCGTGCGCGCCATCGAAATCCGCAATGGCGTGTTGCCCCGCACCCACGGTTCTGCCCTGTTCACGCGTGGCGAAACCCAGGCGTTGGTGATCGCCACCCTGGGCACGGAGCGCGATGCCCAGCGCATTGACGCTTTGAGCGGCGACTTCGAAGACCGCTTCATGCTGCACTACAACATGCCTCCCTTCGCCACCGGCGAAACCGGTCGCGTGGGTACGCCCAAGCGCCGCGAAATCGGCCACGGCCGTCTGGCCAAGCGCGCACTCGTTGCCGTGTTGCCGACCAAGGAAGAGTTCCCCTACACCATGCGCGTGGTGTCGGAAATCACCGAATCCAACGGTTCGTCCTCAATGGCCTCTGTCTGCGGCGGCTGTCTGTCGCTGATGGACGCTGGCGTGCCTTTGAAGGCGCATGTGGCCGGTATCGCCATGGGCCTGATCAAGGAAGACAACCGCTTTGCCGTGTTGACCGACATTTTGGGTGACGAAGACCACCTGGGTGACATGGACTTCAAGGTCGCTGGTACCACCAACGGTATTACCGCGCTGCAGATGGACATCAAGATCCAGGGCATCACCAAGGAAATCATGCAAGTCGCCTTGGCCCAAGCCAAAGAAGCCCGCATGCACATCCTGGGTGAAATGCAAAAGGCCATGGGTGAAGCTAAGACCGAAGTGTCCAGCTTTGCACCCAAGCTCTACACCATGAAGATCAACCCCGAGAAGATCCGTGACGTGATCGGCAAGGGCGGCGCCGTGATCCGTGCGCTGACCGAGGAAACCGGTTGCCAGATCAACATCGAGGAGGACGGCACCATCACCATCGCCGCGACCGACGGTGCCATGGCCGATGAAGCCAAGAAGCGCATTGAGCAGATCACGGCTGAAGTCGAAATTGGCAAGGTCTACGAAGGCCCGATCACCAAGATTCTGGACTTCGGTGCCCTGGTCAACCTGCTGCCCGGCAAGGACGGTCTGCTGCACATCAGCCAAATTGCCCATGAGCGCGTCGAGAAGGTCACGGACTACCTGTCTGAAGGCCAAATCGTCAAGGTCAAGGTCATGGAAACCGACGAAAAGGGCCGCATCAAGCTGTCCATGAAGGCGCTGCTGGACCGTCCCGCCCACAACGGCGAGCAAGGTTAATTCAGCGTGCTATTAAATCGGTAGCTGCTCGCGCAGTCGGCGCAAGGGCTATCGGTTGATTTGGCTATGAAAGCTGTCGAAATTTCGTCCTTCGGTCTGCCCGACGTGTTGCGTTTGGTGGACCGTCCCGCGCCTGTGGCAGGCGTGGGAGAGGTGTGCATTCGCGTGACCGCCAGCGGTATCAACCGACCTGACGTATTGCAGCGTGCCGGACATTACCCGGCGCCTGCAGGCGCTTCTGACCTTCCGGGGCTGGAAGTGGCGGGCACCATTGTGTCGGGCGACGCCGAGGCAATGAAAGCGGCCGGCTTTCAGCTGGGTGACCGTATCTGCGCCTTGGTCGCTGGTGGTGGTTATGCCGAGCTCTGTGTCGCACCCGTGGGCCAGTGTCTGCCGGTGCCGGCAGGCTGGAGTGATGTCGAGGCTGCCAGTCTGCCCGAGACACTGTTTACCGTATGGAGCAATGTGGTCGACCGTGGGCGCCTGCAAGCCGGGGAAACCTTGCTGGTGCAAGGCGGTAGCAGCGGCATTGGTGTCATGGCCATTCAGCTGGCGAAGGCCCTGGGTGCCACGGTGATTGCCACGGCGGGCAGCGATGAAAAATGTGCGGCTTGCCTGGCGCTGGGCGCCGACTACGCCATCAACTACAAGACACACGACTTTCAGGCAGAGGCCTTGCGCCTGACGCAGGGGCGTGGCGTGGATGTGGTTCTGGACATGGTGGCGGGCGCGTATGTGGCCAAGGAAGTGCAGTGCCTGGCAGACGATGGCCGCTTGGTCATCATTGCCGTGCAGGGCGGTGTGCAAAGTGAAATCAATGCTGGATTGGTGCTGCGCAAGCGGCTGACGATCACGGGTTCGACCTTGCGCGCGCGGCCGGAGGCCTTCAAGGCGGCGATCGCTGCTGCTTGTCGGCGCGTGGTCTGGCCCTTGCTGGAAGCCAGACGCATCAAGGCGGTGATTCACAGTGTGTTTGCACCAGCAGATGCTGCGAAAGCCCATGCGCTGATGGAGTCCAACCAGCACGTTGGCAAAATTGTTTTGAAGTGGGATGCAGCATGAAAAAGAAATTGATTGCGGGCAACTGGAAGATGAACGGCTCCACGGCAGCCAATGCCGCGCTGGTGCAGCAACTGCTGGCTGGCGTAGGTGCGGCTGCCTGCGACATCGCCGTGTGTGTGCCTGCACCGTATTTGGCTGAGGTGGGTGCCTTGGTAAAGGGTTCTGCCATTGCCGTAGGCGCGCAAGATGTGTCTGCACACGAAGCCGGTGCGTATACCGGTGAAGTGTCTGCGGGCATGCTGCGCGACTTGTCGGTGCGTTATGCCATCGTTGGCCATTCCGAGCGTCGCCAGTACCACGGCGAAACGGACGCGGTGGTAGCGAGCAAGGCCCAGAAGGCGCTGGCAGCCGGAATCACGCCCATCGTGTGCGTGGGTGAGACCCTGCAAGAGCGCGAAGCCGGCTTGACCGAAGAGGTGGTGAAGCGCCAGTTGGCGGCCGTCATCCACACCAACGGTCATTGCATCAGCGAGATTGTGGTGGCGTACGAGCCTGTGTGGGCGATTGGTACTGGCAAGACCGCCAGTCCCGAGCAGGCTCAGCAAGTGCATGCGGTTCTGCGTGCCCAATTGCACGCGGCCACCGAGCATTCGGGTCGAGTGCAAATACTTTATGGTGGCAGCATGAATGCTGCCAATGCCGCCCAATTGTTGGGCCAAGCAGATATTGATGGTGGTCTGGTGGGCGGTGCTTCGCTGAAGGCCACTGATTTCCTGTCCATCATCGCCGCAGCCGCCTGAGGCTGCGCAGTTTTTCAAATTGAGGAGTACTACATGAGCGTTATCGTCACCATCATCCTGACTGTCCAAATGTTGTCGGCCCTGGCCATGATCGGCCTGATCCTGGTACAACACGGCAAGGGTGCCGACATGGGCGCCGCCTTTGGCAGCGGTGGTTCAGGCAGTCTGTTTGGCGCCAGTGGCAGTGCCAACTTCCTGTCGCGCACCACGGCCATTTTGGCTACGGTGTTTTTTGTTTGCACACTGGCCCTGGCGTACTTTGGCAATCTGCGTCCTGCAAGCTCCGGTTCGGTGCTCGAAGGTGCGGCTGTCGTGGCTCCCGCTGCTGCGCCTGCAGCCTCTGAGTCGGCTCCTGCTGCGCCAGCGACTGGTGCCGCGCAAATTCCGGCTAAGTAAGCGGTTTTTAAATGCCTTCACCCTGTTAATGGCAGGGTAAATTCAGGGTAAACTCTAGGGCTGGTGAATAAGCAAATGCCGCAAGGCTCCTCACGCAAATTCGCCAGTTGAGAGCCGCCGTCGTGGTGAAATTGGTAGACACGCTATCTTGAGGGGGTAGTGGCGAAAGCTGTGCGAGTTCGAGTCTCGCCGACGGCACCAGAACAATATCCGTTCAGTCAAGAGCCTGCTTGGCTGGGCTGTAACGGTGATCAGAATCTCAAGATGAACCTCGATCAATATCTCCCCGTACTTTTGTTCATCTTGGTCGGTATCGGTGTGGGCGTCGTCCCGCAGGTGCTCGGCTACATCTTGGGGCCCAATCGCCCCGATCCCGCCAAAAACTCCCCGTACGAATGCGGCTTCGAAGCTTTCGAAGACGCGCGCATGAAGTTCGATGTGCGCTACTACCTGGTAGCCATCCTCTTCATTTTGTTCGACCTTGAAACAGCCTTTCTGTTTCCGTGGGCCGTGTCCTTGAAAGAAACCGGAATGCTGGGTTTCCTCATCGGTGCAGAGTTTGTGGTGGTTCTCACCATTGGCTTTGTCTACATGTGGAAAAAAGGCGCACTGGACTGGGAGTGATCCAATGATTGAAGGTGTACTCAAAGAAGGCTTTGTCACCACGAGTTACGACTCGGTGATGAACTGGGCCAAAACAGGTTCGATCTGGCCCATGACCTTTGGTCTGGCGTGCTGCGCGGTCGAAATGATGCATGCGGCGGCAGCGCGTTACGATATTTCGCGCTTCGGCTCCGAAGTGTTTCGCGCCAGCCCCCGTCAGTCAGACTTGATGATCGTGGCCGGTACGCTGTGCAACAAAATGGCGCCTGCCTTGCGCAAGGTCTACGACCAGATGTCCGAGCCGCGCTGGGTGATCAGCATGGGGTCTTGTGCCAACGGCGGTGGTTACTACCACTACAGCTATTCAGTGGTGCGCGGCTGTGACCGTATCGTGCCTGTGGATGTGTATGTGCCTGGCTGTCCTCCTACTGCCGAAGCTTTGGTGTACGGCATTTTGCAGTTGCAGCAAAAAATTCGCCGCACTGAAACCATTGCCCGGGCCTGAGGATTTTTATGACTGTTTATTCCATTCGGCCTGAAGCAACGCTGGAGGCTGTGCAGCGCGCGCTCGGCGACAAGGTCAAGCGTTTGACAGTGGCTTTGGGTGAAGTCGAGTTGTTGGTGTCTCCTGCTGATCTGCTGGTGGTTGCCAAAGCCTTGCGCGATACACCTGGTTGCCAGTTTGAGCAGTTGCTGGATCTCTGTGGTGTGGATTACTCCGAGTACAAAGCGGGCGCTTACGAAGGCCCGCGTTTTGCTGTGGTCATGCAGCTGTTATCGGTAAGTCTGAATCAGCGTTTGCGTTTGAAGGTGTTTGCTTCGGATGACGATATGCCATCCCTGGCGTCGGTCACGGAGATATGGAATTCTGCCAACTGGTTCGAACGCGAAGCCTTCGACTTGTTCGGAATCGTGTTTGAAGGTCACAATGATCTGCGTCGCATCCTGACCGATTACGGCTTTATCGGCCATCCCTTCCGCAAAGACTTTCCGACCACCGGTCATGTGGAGATGCGCTTTGACGCGGAGCAGGGGCGGGTGGTCTACCAGCCCGTCACCATCGAAACCCGCGAGATCACTCCACGCATCATCCGCGAAGAGAATTACGGAGGCCTGCAGTAAGCAGTTGAATGCATGGCTGAAATCAAAAATTACACCCTGAACTTTGGTCCCCAGCACCCGGCAGCGCACGGCGTGTTGCGCTTGGTGCTGGAGCTCGACGGCGAAGTTATCCAGCGCGCTGATCCCCATATTGGGTTGCTGCACCGTGCTACCGAAAAGCTGGCGGAGAGCAAGACGTATATCCAGTCGCTGCCCTATATGGACCGATTGGACTATGTGTCCATGATGTGCAACGAGCACGCCTATTGCTTGGCTATCGAGAAATTGCTGGGTATTGAAGTGCCGGTGCGTGCGCAGTACATCCGTGTCATGTTCTCGGAAATCACGCGTTTACTAAATCACCTGATGTGGCTGGGGTCACACGGCAACGATTGCGGCAGCTCGACGATCCTGATTTACACCTTCCGTGAGCGCGAAGATCTGTTCGACATGTACGAAGCGGCCAGCGGTGCGCGCATGCATGCGGCCTACTTCCGTCCTGGCGGTGTCTATCGTGATCTGCCGGACACCATGCCCCAGTTCAAGGCCAGCAAAGTGCGCAATGCCAAGGGCATTGAAGAGCTCAACAGAAACCGCAAAGGCTCCTTGCTGGATTTCATTGAAGACTTTACGCAGCGTTTCCCCGCGTGCTTGGAGGAATACCACACGCTGCTGACTGAGAACCGCATCTGGAAGCAGCGTACGGTGAACATCGGTATTGTCAGCCCTGAGCGCGCGCTGAATATGGGCTTTACGGGTCCCATGTTGCGTGGATCCGGCATTGCCTGGGATCTGCGCAAGAAGCAGCCTTACGACGCCTACGACAAGTTGGACTTCGATATCCCCGTGGGCAAGACCGGCGATGTTTACGACCGCTATCTCGTTCGCATGGAAGAGATGAAGCAGTCCAACCGCATCATCAAGCAGTGTGTGGACTGGCTCAAGGCCAACCCCGGTCCGGTGATCACGGACAACCACAAGGTGGCCCCTCCTTCGCGCGAATCCATGAAGACCAGCATGGAAGAGTTGATTCACCACTTCAAGCTGTTCACAGAAGGTTTTCGTGTACCCGAAGGGGAAGCCTATGCTGCTGTGGAGCACCCCAAAGGCGAGTTTGGTATCTACATCGTTAGTGATGGTGCCAACAAACCTTACCGGCTCAAGATTCGTCCACCAGGCTTTGCCCACTTGGCGGGTCTGAATGAGATGGCCACCGGGCACATGATTGCCGACGCGGTGTCCATTATTGGCACCATGGATATTGTTTTTGGAGAGATTGACCGATGATCTCTGATGCCACCAAGGCACGCTTCGCCAAGGAAGTCGCCAAGTACCCTGATAACGACACGGGCCGCCAGTCTGCGGTGATGGCCTGCCTGTCTATCGTCCAGCAGGAGCTGGGCCATGTCAGCACTGACAGCGAGAAGGTGATCGCCGACTACCTGCATATGGCTCCCATGGCAGTGCATGAAGTCACGACCTTCTACAACATGTACAACCAGAAGCCGGTTGGCAAGTTCAAGCTGAATGTTTGCACCAACCTGCCGTGCCAACTGCGCAATGGTCAGCACGCACTGCACCATCTGGAAAAGAAGTTGGGTGTTCACATGGGTGAGACCACTGCCGACGGCATGTTTACCCTGCAACAAAGCGAATGCCTCGGCGCCTGTGCTGATTCGCCGGTGATGCTGGTCAATGACCGCCACATGTGCAGCTTCATGAGCGACGACAAGCTGGACCAGCTGGTGGATGCGCTGCGCGCCGAAGGAGGCAAGTGATGAGTGTCGACAAGATCCTCGATCAATTCAAGGCCACAGGCGTTCAGACCTGTTTCCATGACCGCCACATCAATCCGCAAATCTACGCCGGCCTGAATGGTTCCAACTGGAGCCTGAAGGACTACGAAGCGCGCGGTGGTTATCAAGCGCTGCGCAAAATCCTGGGCAAGGATGGCGGTGAAGGTCTGACGCAAGACCAGGTGATTGCCACTGTCAAAGAGTCTGCCTTGCGCGGACGCGGCGGCGCCGGCTTCCCCACGGGCTTGAAGTGGAGCTTCATGCCCCGCTCCTTCCCAGGCCAGAAATACCTGGTCTGCAACTCGGACGAAGGCGAGCCCGGTACCTGCAAAGACCGCGACATCCTGCAGTTCAACCCGCACATCGTGATCGAAGGCATGGCTATCGCGGCCTACGCCATGGGCATCAGCGTGGGCTACAACTACATCCACGGTGAAATCTTCTCTGCCTATGAGCGCTTTGAAGAGGCTTTGGAGGAGGCGCGTGCCGCCGGCCTGCTGGGCAACAACATCATGGGCAGCAACTTCAGCTTCCAGCTGCATGCAGCTCACGGCTTTGGCGCCTACATCTGCGGCGAGGAAACCGCGCTGCTCGAATCGCTGGAAGGCAAAAAGGGCCAACCCCGCTTCAAGCCGCCGTTCCCGGCCAGCTTTGGCCTGTACGGCAAGCCCACCACCATCAACAACACCGAAACATTTGCGGCGGTGCCCTGGATCATCCGCAATGGTGGTCAGGCCTACCTCGAATGTGGCAAGCCCAACAACGGCGGCACCAAGATCTACTCCATCAGCGGTGATGTAGAACGCCCAGGCAATTACGAAATTCCCATGGGAACGCCGTTCGCCAAGTTGCTGGAATTGGCCGGTGGTGTGCGCGGTGGCAAGGCCCTCAAGGCCGTGATCCCCGGTGGATCATCTTCTCCCGTGCTGCCTGCTTCCATCATGATGGAATGCACCATGGACTATGACTCCATCGCCAAGGCCGGTTCCATGCTGGGTTCGGGTGCGGTCATCGTTATGGATGAAACGCGTTGCATGGTCAAAGCGCTGCAGCGACTGTCGTATTTCTACATGCACGAGTCCTGTGGCCAGTGCACCCCTTGCCGTGAAGGTACGGGCTGGCTTTCGCGTATGGTTGATCGCATTGTGGATGGCCAGGGTCGCCCCAGCGATATGGCGCTCTTGGACAACGTGGCCGAGAACATCATGGGCCGTACCATTTGCGCCTTGGGCGATGCGGCCGCGATGCCAGTTCGCGCCATGATCAAGCACTATCGGCACGAATTTGAGTACCTCATAGAGCACAAGACCAGCATGGTCGCGGCTCAGGTCTGAGTGGACTACAACATGATTGAAATCGAACTCGACGGCAAGAAGGTGGACATTGTTGAAGGCAGCATGATCATGCATGCCGCAGACAAGGCTGGCACCTATATTCCCCACTTCTGTTACCACAAAAAACTTAGTATTGCAGCCAACTGCCGCATGTGCTTGGTGGATGTGGAGAAGATGCCCAAGCCCATGCCGGCCTGCGCTACACCCGTGACGCAGGGCATGATTGTGCGCACCAAGAGCGACAAGGCCATCAAAGCCCAGAAGTCGGTCATGGAGTTTCTGTTGATCAACCACCCCTTGGATTGCCCGATTTGCGATCAGGGTGGTGAGTGCCAGTTGCAGGATTTGGCGGTCGGCTACGGTGGATCGTCGTCGCGTTACGAAGAAGAAAAGCGCGTGGTGCAGGTCAAGGATGTCGGCCCGTTGATTTCCATGCAGGAAATGAGCCGTTGCATCCACTGCACGCGCTGTGTGCGTTTCGGTCAAGAAGTAGCCGGCGTCATGGAGTTGGGCATGTCCCACCGTGGCGAACATGCCGAGATCGAAACCTTCATCGGCGACTCGGTGGACTCGGAACTCTCGGGCAACATGATCGACATCTGCCCTGTTGGTGCCTTGACCAGCAAGCCCTTTCGCTACAGCGCCCGTACGTGGGAACTGTCGCGTCGCAAGTCGGTCAGCCCGCATGACTCTGCTGGTGCTAACTTGATTGTTCAGGTGAAGAACCACAAGGTCTTGCGCGTGGTCCCATTGGAAAACGACGCCGTCAACGAATGCTGGATTGCCGACCGTGACCGTTTTTCCTACGAAGCCTTGAACAGCGATGATCGCCTCACGTCCCCCATGCTCAAGCAAGGCGGCGAATGGAAGAGTGTGGACTGGCAAACGGCACTGGAATATGTGGCCAATGGCCTGAAACAGATCAAGGCCAACCACGGCGCCGCCAGCATTGGCGCCTTGGTCAGCCCGCACAGCACGCTGGAGGAGTTGCAACTGGCTGGCGCGCTGGTGCGCGGCCTGGGCAGCGACAACATCGACTACCGCCTGCGTAACAGCGAGTTTGTGCCCGCAGCCGGTGTGCGTTATCTGGGTACCTCCATCGCATCCCTGTCGCAACTGCAACGGGTGTTAGTGATCGGCTCCAATCTGCGCAAGGACCACCCTCTTTTTGCCCAGCGTATTCGCCAAGCTACCAAACTGGGCTGTGTGGTCAGTGCCGTGCTGTCTGAATCTCCCGACTGGGCAATGCCCGTTGCGCACACTGCGTTGGCGCCAGCGACATCGTGGGTACAGGCTCTGGCTGATATTGCAGCAGCCATTGCAGCCGAAAAATCTCTGTCCGCGCCTGCAAATGGCACGGTCACTCCCGTAGCCCAGTCGATTGCGCGCTCTCTTTTGTCGGGCGAACGCAAGGCCGTGTTGCTGGGCAATGCCGCCGCACACCATGCGAAGGCGTCCAGCCTGCTGGCACTCGCCAACTGGATTGGCGCACAAACCGGCGCCACAGTGGGTTTCCTCACCGAAGCCGCCAACACCGTGGGCGCCCAACTGGTCGGTGCCGTACCTCAGGGCGCGGGATTGAATGCAGCGCAAATGCTGTCCGGCGGTCTGAAGGCTGCGCTGCTGCTCAATACCGAACCGGAATTCGACAGCGCCTTGGGCCGCGACGCGGCGCTGGGTCTGGGCAAGGCAGAAATGGTCGTCACGCTGAGCCCCTTCAAGGCGAATCTCGACATCAGCGATGTGATTTTGCCGATTGCTCCCTTCACCGAGACCTCCGGTAGTTTTGTGAACGCTGAAGGGCGTGTGCAGAGCTTCCACGCAGTGGTTAAGCCTGCGGGCGAAGCACGTCCGGCTTGGAAGGTGCTGCGCGTACTGGCCAATTTAATGGGTGTGCCCGGAGTTGACTACGAAGCCTCGCAAGACGTGCTCAAGGCCATCGCGCTGGAAGCGCAGGGCGACAACGTATTTGTGCCGGCCTTACGCCTGAGTAATGCCAGCGATGCTGCGATCGACACGCGTGCCGCAGAGGTCGCTCCGGTGGTCGCATCGATTTACCAACTGGATGGCCTGGTGCGCCGTGCCACATCGCTGCAGTTGACCGCCGATGCGCGGCGGGCTCAGCCAGCGCAAGAAGAGGCTTTGTCATGATTGACGCCATTTACAACGCCGGTTTGGGATTGTTTCCGGCCACTTGGTGGGCTAGTGTTCTTTGGCCAGTGGTCTGGACATTGCTGAAGATCGTCGTGGTGGTTTTGCCCCTGATGGGCGCCGTCGCCTACCTGACACTGTGGGAACGTAAGTTCCTGGGCTGGATGCAGGTGCGGGTGGGGCCCAACCGTGTGGGACCTCTGGGTTTGTTGCAGCCCATTGCCGATGCCTTGAAGTTGTTGACCAAAGAAATTTTGGTACCAACACAAGCTAGCAAGGGCTTGTTCTTCATCGGCCCCATCCTGACCATCATGCCCGCCATGGCTGCTTGGGCCGTCATCCCTTTTGGCCCTGACGTTGCATTGGCGAACATCAACGCCGGCCTGCTGTTTGTGATGGCTATCACCTCCATGGAAGTCTATGGTGTGGTGATTGCTGGTTGGGCCTCCAACTCCAAATACGCCTTCCTTGGCGCCCTGCGTGCCTCAGCGCAAATGGTCAGTTATGAAATCGCCATGGGGTTCTGCCTTGTGATTGTGCTCATGATTTCAGGCAGCATGAACTTGACGGAGATCGTGATGGGGCAGGGCAAAGGCAACTTTGCGGCCATGGGTCTAGGTTTTCTCTCCTGGAACTGGCTGCCTCTACTTCCCATTTTTGTTGTCTACATCATCTCCGGTTTGGCCGAGACAAATCGTCATCCATTTGACGTGGTCGAAGGAGAGGCCGAGATCGTCGCAGGTCACATGGTGGAGTACTCCGGCATGTCCTATGCCATGTTCTATCTGGCCGAGTACGCCAACATGTGGCTCATCTCCATTTTGGCGTCCCTCATGTTTTTGGGTGGATGGTTGTCACCTGTTGCGGCGCTTGACTTCATTCCCGGCTGGATTTGGCTAGGTATCAAAACATGTGTTGTCGTGAGCCTGTTTATTTGGGTGCGCGCTACTTTCCCACGTTTTCGTTATGACCAGATCATGCGTTTGGGCTGGAAGGTGTTTATCCCAGTTACCCTGGTATGGCTCTTGGTCATTGGCGGCTGGATGCAAACGCCCTTCAACATCTGGAAGTGAAAAAGCTGCCCATGTCTTCCAATTCTGTCGTCCGTATGCCTTCCGCTTTTTCCCTCAAGGATTTTCTCTACAGCTTTCTGCTTGTGGAGCTGTTCAAGGGCATGGCCCTGACGGGTCGCTACCTGTTTCGCCGTAAGGTGACCGTGCAGTTCCCTGAAGAAAAAACGCCGCTGTCGCCACGGTTCCGCGGTCTGCACGCCCTGCGGCGCTACGAAAACGGTGAAGAAAGATGCATCGCCTGCAAACTGTGTGAGGCAGTTTGTCCAGCCATGGCCATCACCATCGAATCCGATGTGCGTGACGACGGTTCGCGTCGTACTACCCGTTACGACATCGATTTGACCAAGTGCATTTTTTGCGGCTTCTGTGAGGAAAGTTGCCCGGTGGATTCAATCGTGGAAACCCACATTCTGGAATACCACGGCGAGAAGCGGGGCGACCTGTATTTCACCAAAGAGATGCTGCTGGCTGTGGGCGATCGCTACGAGCCGGAAATTGCTGCGGCCAAGCAGGCCGATGCCAAGTACCGCTGATCTGTCGCAAGAAAGTGTTTGAATCATGAGTGTTACGACTGGTCTTTTTTATGCCTTCTCCGCAGTGCTGTTGTTTGCAGCATTCCGGGTTATCACGGCACGCAACCCGGTGCATGCAGCCTTGTACTTGGTGCTGACCTTCTTTCAGGCAGCGCTGATTTGGATGCTGTTAAAAGCCGAATTTTTGTCCATCGCGCTTGTGCTGGTGTACGTCGGTGCGGTCATGGTGCTGTTTTTGTTCGTCGTGATGATGATGGACGTCAATGTGGAGAACTTGCGCTTGGGTTTTTGGAAGCACTTTCCATTGGCGGCATTGGTCGGAGTGGTCATAGCGCTTGAAATGGCTGCTGTCTTGATGGGGGGCTTTCGTATTGCGGAAGATCCTTCCTCGACTGTTGTAGTCGCCGGTTCTTCCAATACCAAAGAGATTGGTGTGTTGCTCTTCACCCAATACTTGGTTCCCTTGGAGGTTGCCGCGGCCATTTTGTTGGTTGCCATGATTGCAGCCATTGCGCTGACTTTACGAGCACGTAAGGACAGCAAATACGTAAGTCCTGGCGACCAGGTGCGCGTGAAGTCGCGTGATCGTATGACCGTGGTGAAAATGGCCGCCACGCAGGCATCCCCGGTAGTTACTGCAGAAGCAGACGCGGAGAAAAAACAATGACTTTGACTTTGGGCCATTTTCTGTCTCTGGGCGCCATGTTGTTCGCCCTGTCGGTGGTCGGTATCTTCTTGAACCGCCGCAACCTGATTGTGCTGCTCATGGCTATCGAGCTCATGCTGCTGGCTGTGAACACTAATTTTGTGGCTTTCTCCCACTACCTCAATGATCTGCATGGCCAGATTTTCGTGCTCTTCATCATGACCGTGGCTGCCGCAGAAGCTGCCATCGGCTTGGCCATTCTGGTGCTCCTGTTCCGCAATAAGAACAGCATCAGCGTGGACGAACTCAATTCGCTCAAAGGTTAAACACAATGAGCCAAACCCTTTCCGCATCGACCCTGCTGGCCGTGCCGCTGGCCCCCCTGGTGGGAGCCGCGCTGGCCGGTATCTTTGGTACCCGCTTCGGTGGTAATTGGATCGGCCGCAAGGTGAGCCATACGCTGACGATTCTCGGCGTGCTGATCGCCTTCATTCTCTCCGCCGACACGCTCAAATCCGTAGTCCTCGATGGTGCCCGTTTCAATGAGACGCTCTACACCTGGATGGTGGTGGGTGGACTCAAGATGGAAGTTGGGTTTCTGGTAGATGGTCTCACCGCCATGATGATGTGTGTGGTGACCTTTGTATCGCTGATGGTCCATCTGTACACCGTGGGCTATATGGAAGAAGACGAAGGCTACAACCGCTTCTTCGCCTATATCTCCCTGTTTACCTTCTCCATGCTCATGCTGGTGATGAGCAACAACTTGTTGCAGTTGTTC
Source organism: Rhodoferax sp. (assembly GCF_034519335.1). GTDB lineage: Bacteria > Pseudomonadota > Gammaproteobacteria > Burkholderiales > Burkholderiaceae_C > Allorhodoferax. Next base: position 161,014 of record NZ_JAXHOL010000034.1, on the reverse strand, counting down.
TTCGGCTGGGAAGCGGTGGGTTTGGTGTCCTACCTGCTAATCGGCTTCTGGTTCAACAAGCCCACGGCCATCTTCGCCAATATGAAGGCCTTCTTGGTCAACCGCGTGGGCGACTTCGGGTTTATTTTGGGTATTGGCCTCATCGTGGCCTATACCGGAACACTGAATTACAGCGAAGTGTTTGCCAAATCTGGTGAGTTGGCCCAACTGGGTTTTCCTGGAACTGAGTGGATGCTGGTCACTGTAATATGCATCTGCCTGTTTGTCGGTGCCATGGGCAAGTCTGCCCAATTCCCATTGCATGTCTGGTTGCCAGATTCGATGGAAGGCCCCACCCCCATTTCCGCTCTGATACATGCGGCAACGATGGTGACTGCAGGCATCTTTATGGTGGCCCGCATGTCGCCCTTGTTCGAGATGAGTGACACAGCCTTGAACTTCATCTTGGTTATTGGCTCCATCACTGCTTTGTTCATGGGTTTTCTGGGCATTATTCAGAACGATATCAAACGTGTCGTGGCCTATTCCACGTTGTCTCAGCTGGGATACATGACTGTGGCTTTGGGGGCCTCTGCCTACTCGGTGGCAGTGTTCCACCTGATGACCCATGCGTTCTTCAAAGCTTTGTTGTTTCTCGGCGCGGGCTCAGTGATCATGGGCGTGCACCACAACCAGGATATTCGCTGGATGGGCGGCCTGCGCAAGTACATGCCCATTACCTGGATTACATCTCTGCTCGGCTCGCTGGCGCTGATCGGTACCCCTTTGTTTGCCGGCTTCTATTCCAAAGACAGCATCATCGAAGCGGTGCACTTCAGCCAATTGCCTGCGGCTGGTTTTGCGAGCTTTGCCGTGTTGGCCGGTGTGTTTGTGACCGCGTTTTACTCGTTCCGCATGTACTTCCTGGTGTTCCATGGCAAAGAGCGCTTTGACCAAAACCCAGACGCACACCACGATGACCACCACGGACACCACGGAGAAGATCATCACCCGCATGAGTCGCCTTGGGTCGTCACCGTGCCTTTGGTCTTGCTGGCCATTCCATCGGTCTTGATCGGTTATCTGACCATTGAGCCCATGCTGTTTGGCGGCTTTTTCAAAGATGTGATCTTTGTAGATGTGGAGAAGCACGGAGCGATGGCCGGGCTGGCTGGCATATTCCACGGCCCCATGCAAATGGCTTTGCATGCGTTCTCTACAGCACCTTTCTGGTTGGCGTTGGCAGGTGTGGTGACGTCATATCTGATGTACATGGTCTTTCCTGCCGTGCCTGCAGCCATCAAACGCAATGTCATGCCCGTGTTCAACCTGTTGGAAAACAAGTACTACTTGGACTGGATCAACGAGAACATCTTGGCCCGTGGCGCACGCACTCTGGGTATGGGGCTTTGGAGGGTGGGAGACCAAGCCGTGATTGACGGTACCTTGGTCAACGGGTCCTGGAAGCTGGTGGGCTGGGTTTCCTCCATCGTTCGCAAGGGCCAGTCGGGGTATCTGTACCACTATGCCTTGGTCATGATCCTTGGCATCTTTGTGCTGATGACGTACTTCGTTTGGCTCAAGTAGGAGAAAAATAATATGGGTTTGTTGAGCCTCGCTATTTGGGTTCCCATCGCTTTCGGTGCGGTGTTGCTGGCTTGTGGTCGTGACGAACATGCCAAGGTGGTTCGCTGGATTGCTTTGGTCGGTGCCGTGATCAGCTTCCTGCTGACTTTGCCCCTGTATGACCAGTTTGACACGACCACCGCGGCCATGCAGTTTGTGGAGAAAGCGGGCTGGATCAGTCGCTTCAATGTGAATTACCACCTGGGCGTAGACGGCATTTCGTTCTGGTTCGTTCCGCTCACGGCGTTCATCACCGTGGTGGTGGTTATCGCGGGCTGGGAAGCCATTACCCAACGCGTCAACCAATACATGGGCGCGTTCCTAATCCTGAGCGGACTCATGATTGGTGTGTTCACCGCGCTGGACGGCCTGCTGTTCTACGTGTTCTTCGAAGCCACATTGATTCCCATGTACCTGATCATTGGTATCTGGGGCGGTCCTAACAAAATTTACGCGGCGTTCAAGTTCTTCCTCTACACCTTGCTCGGCTCTCTGCTGATGCTGGTGGCCCTGATTTACTTGTACACCAAGTCGGGTGGCAGTTTTGACTTGGCCACTTGGCACGCTCTGCCTTTGGGTAGCACGGCGCAGACGCTGTTGTTCTTTGCCTTCTTTGCTGCATTTGCCGTGAAGGTGCCCATGTGGCCTGTGCACACTTGGTTGCCCGATGTGCACGTGGAAGCGCCTACCGGTGGTTCCGCTGTGCTTGCTGCCATCATGCTCAAACTCGGTGCTTATGGCTTCTTGCGCTTCTCAATGCCCATTGCGCCCGATGCTGCGCACGAATGGGGTGGTTTCATGGTGGCGCTGTCCCTGATTGCAGTGGTCTACGTGGGCTTGGTGGCCATGGTGCAGCAAGACATGAAGAAACTCGTGGCGTATTCGTCGGTTGCGCACATGGGGTTTGTGACCTTGGGCTTCTTCATATTCAATGACTTGGGCGTATCGGGTGGTCTGGTGCAGATGATCGCGCACGGTTTTGTGTCGGGTGCCATGTTTTTGTCGATTGGTGTGTTGTACGACCGCGTGCATTCGCGGGAAATCGCCAGTTACGGCGGTGTGGTCAACACCATGCCCAAGTTCGCTGCTTTTGCCCTGTTGTTTGCGATGGCCAATTGCGGGTTACCGGGAACTGCTGGTTTTGTGGGCGAATGGATGGTGATTTTGGGTGCTGTGAAGTTCAACTTCTGGATTGGCTTTGCCGCCTCCAGTGCGCTGATCTTTGGAGCAGCCTACACGCTGTGGATGTTCAAACGCGTATACCTTGGCCCAGTAACCAATGATGATGTCAGGGGTCTTTCGGATATCAACGCCCGTGAATTTTTCATGCTGGCGCTGTTGGCGGTGGCGGTGTTGTACATGGGCCTGTACCCCAAGCCCTTCACCGATGTAATGGACGTTTCCGTGGCCGAGTTGCTCAAGCACGTGGCTGTGTCCAAATTGAACTGATCCAACTGAATTGCGAGACGAACGATGATAGACAAACTCAGTTTGATCACGGTATTGCCAGAGATCATTTTGTTGGTCATGGCATGTGTCATTGCCCTGATTGATTTGCGTGTGAAATCGCCCTTGCGCGGTGTGACCCACGTTTTGACGCTGCTTACTTTAGGCGCAGTGGCTTTGTTGCAAGCTTCTTATGCCTCCACAGGCCAGACGCAATACGCTTTCAGCAACATGGTCGTCAGCGACTCCCTGGGCAACTGGCTCAAGTGTTTTGCCACCTTGGCGGTGATGGTGACGCTGGTGTATGGCCGTGCTTACGCCAGCCAGCGCGACATGTTGCGCGGCGGCGAACTGTTCACCTTGAGCATTTTTGCGTTGCTCGGCATGTTCGTCATGATCTCCGGCAATAACTTTCTGGTCATCTACATGGGCTTGGAGTTGTTGACCTTGTCCAGCTATGCGTTGGTGGCCCTGCGCCGCGACCACGTGGCAGCTACCGAAGCCGCCATGAAGTACTTCGTGCTTGGCGCCATGGCCTCCGGTTTCTTGCTCTATGGCATGTCCATGCTCTATGGTGCGACCGGTTCTCTGGATGTGAACGAAGTGTTCAAGGCGATTGCCTCCGGCCAGATTCGCCATATGGTGTTGGTGTTTGGCTTGGTGTTTTTGGTGGCGGGCCTGGCGTTTAAGCTGGGCGTGGTACCGTTTCACATGTGGATTCCCGATGTCTACCAAGGCGCACCTACGGCAGTGACATTGATGATCGGTGGCGCGCCCAAGTTGGCGGCATTTGCCATCGTCATGCGCTTGCTTGTTGAAGGCATGCTGCCCTTGGCGGGTGACTGGCAGCAAATGCTGATGGTCTTGTCGATTGGCTCGCTGCTGATTGGCAACCTGGCAGCCATTGCGCAGACCAATCTCAAGCGCATGCTGGCGTTTTCCACGATCGCACAAATGGGGTTTGTCCTCCTTGGTTTGATGTCTGGCGTGGTCAATGGCAATACTGCCTCAGGTGCCAATGCTTACAGCTCCGCGATGTTTTATGTGGTGAGCTATGTGCTGACCACTTTGGCAAGTTTCGGTGTGATCCTGCTACTGTCGCGCGAGGGTTTCGAGAGTGAGGAAATTGCAGACTTTGCCGGCCTGAACCAACGCAGCCCGCTGTACGCCGCGATCATGGCCATTTGCCTGTTCTCCTTGGCCGGCATTCCGCCCATGGTGGGTTTCTATGCCAAGCTCTCTGTGCTGCAAGCGCTGATTGCCTCTGGGGATAGTTTCTATTTGGCGTTGGCTGTATTCGCCGTGCTCATGTCGCTTATCGGCGCCTTCTACTACTTGCGTCTTATCAAGGTCATGTACTTTGATGAACCCATCACCGCCACTACTGTGACAGCGCCCGCCGATGTGCGTGTGGTGCTGTGCATCAATGGAGGCCTGGTGTTGTTGCTGGGTGTATTTCCCAGTGGCCTGATGGCCTTGTGCGCCAATTCCGTGCGCCAAATGCTGGGTAGCTAGGCGCTTCGGCGCCTGGCTCCAGTATGTATCGGAGCAACGATGATGGACTCATTTGCGGCTGGCTTGGTCGTGTTGTTGGCTTTGGTGTTCGCCAACCTCCCGTTCTTCACTGAGCGTTTTCTGGGCCTGTATCGGCTCACAGCCGAGAAGTCGTTGGGTTGGCGCCTGCTGGAACTCTTGTTTCTGTATGCGGTAACTGGCGCCATTGGCATGGGCCTCGAGCACCGTGCTGGCCAGATCAGTCCGCAGGGTTGGGAGTTCTACGCCATTACCTTTGCTTTGTTCGTCACCTTGGCGTTCCCGGGCTTCGTCTACAGGTACCTGCTTAAGCGTACGGGGTGAGTCGCATTGTTATGGACGACGTTACTCATCTGATCGAACGCAAAGTTTCTGGCGAGGAAATCCTCAAGGGGAATTTTCTCCACGCATTCCGTGACCAGGTGCTGTTGCCCAATGGAAAAGCAGCAACACGTGAGTATGTGGTCCACCCCGGTGCAGTCATGGTCATCCCCCTGCTGGACGATGGCAGTGGCGAGCTCAAACTGGTGCTGGAACGCCAGTATCGTTACCCGGTAGAGCGCGTGATGATTGAGTTTCCGGCGGGCAAGTTGGATCCCGGTGAAAGTGTGCAACGCTGCGCTCAGCGCGAACTTTTGGAAGAGACCGGTTACACCGCAAAGGCGTGGGCTCGCGCGGGCGTCATGCATCCTGTCATTTCCTATTCCACCGAATTTATTGACATCTGGTTTGCGCGCGATTTGCAACTTGGAGAGCGTAAGCTCGATGAGGGTGAGTTCCTTGATGTATTCACCGCTACCCCTGCCGAGTTTCTGCAATGGTGCCGACAAGGCTTGGTAACGGATGCAAAAACCCTGGCCGGCGCGCTGTGGGTTCAAAACGTGCTGCAGGGTGATTGGCCTCTGGAGTGGTCCAAACCCGTGTCTGCCTGATAGCCGCCTTGCCACCATGAAAGTACTGGACCTGCAATGCAGCAAGCTCCATCTCTTTGAGTGCTGGTTTGCCTCGGAAGAGGACTTCAGGTCACAGTGTTTGCGTGGCTTGGTGCAGTGTCCTGTTTGTGCGGACCCCACCGTGGAGAAGAAGCTCAGTGCACCGCGCCTGAACCTGTCTGGAGCGCGCGAAACCCAAGCTCCCAAACAGGAGCAGGCGGGATCAGCAGCAATTCCCTCTGCGACTCCCTTACCTATCGGCGAAGTAGAAACGGCGCTGGCTGCCGCTTGGATGGCCGTGGCCCGCCATGTGGTGGCTAACACCACAGATGTGGGCAGCAAGTTCGCTGAAGAAGCCCGCAAGATGCATTACGGCGAGGCTGAAGTACGTAGCATCCGGGGCCAGACTACCCCTGAGCAGGCCCTGGAGCTGGTGGAGGAGGGCATAGAAGTTATGCCGCTCCTCTTGCCGGAGGCTCTCAAGGGCCCGCTTCAATAGGGCGGGCCTTTTCAGGGGTACAGGCCACGCAATTCGCGCGCATGCAGGATGCGTTTGCAGGCTACGATGAAGGTGGCGGTGCGCAGGCTGACCTTGTGGTCTTGGGCCACATTCCAGACGCCGGCAAAGGCCTCTTTCATGATGCGCACCAGGCGGGCGTTGATTTCGTCTTCGCTCCAGAAGAAGCTGGAGAAATCCTGCACCCACTCAAAGTAGCTCACCGTTACGCCACCGGCGTTGGCAATCACGTCGGGCAGCACCAGCACATTGCGCTCTTGCAGGATGTCATCGGCCTCGGGCGTGGTCGGGCCGTTGGCGCCTTCAATCACCAGCTTGGCCTTGATGCGCCCGGCATTTGCCTTGGTAATCTGTTGCTCCAGTGCAGCGGGGATCAGGATGTCGCAGTCCACGTCCCAGAAGGCGTCATTGGCAATCGTTTCTGCTGGCGTGAATCCGGCCACTGAGCCGTGGGCAGCCACGTGGGCCAGCAGGGCGGGAACGTCCAGCCCGGACTCCTTGAAGATGGTGCCACCATGGTCCTGCACAGCCACTACACGGGAACCGGCTTGGGCAAACAGCTTGCCCGCGATGCCGCCCACGTTGCCAAAGCCCTGCACGGCCACGCGCGCCTTGGAGATATCCAGACCGATGTGCTGGGCCGCTTCCACGCCCACCGTGTACACGCCACGGCCCGTAGCTTCGCGGCGACCGAGCGAGCCGCCCAGGTCAATCGGCTTGCCGGTCACTACGCCAGTAGCGGTGGCGCCTTCGTTCATGGAGTAGGTGTCCATCATCCAAGCCATGATTTGCTCGTTGGTGTTCACATCCGGCGCCGGGATGTCCTTGGTGGGCCCGATGATGATGCCGATTTCGCTGGTGTAGCGGCGTGTCAGGCGCTCCAGCTCGCCGCGCGACAACGTCTTGGGGTCGACACGGATGCCGCCCTTGGCGCCGCCGTAGGGCACGTTCACCGCCGCGTTCTTGATCGACATCCAGGCCGACAGTGCCATCACTTCGGAGAGCGTCACGTCCTGGTGAAAACGCACGCCGCCCTTGCCGGGGCCGCGCGAGGTGTTGTGCTGCACGCGGTAACCCTCGAAGTGGGCCACAGTGCCGTTGTCCAGCTGGATCGGCACATCGACAATGAGTGCGCGTTTGGGGCGCTTCAGTGTTTCGGCCCAGCGGGCCAGATCGCCCAGGTAGGGCGTGACACGATCCACCTGTTGCAGGTAGATGCCCCAGGGACCAAGGTGGTCAGCCTGCAGGTAAGAGGGCAGCGCATGGGTGGTGGCTGCGGGGTGTGCGGGAGACGCTGGGTTAGCGCGGTGTTGCGACATGAAAGCTCCTTGTGGTTGTCGTCATGGCCGCAATGTAGGCGGGCTACGGCGACCTGTCCAAGGCCACTTCATTTGCAAACTATGCAAAAAATTAATAACTGCCTAGGCGCTGACGTCCAGGATGCGCCCGGTGGATTGGCCTTGGCTGTTCACCACCGGCGCGGCATTGCTGTCTTCTTTCAGGGGATTGCCACTAGCCGCGAACTTGGGGCTGACCGCCGTGTACATGCGCTGCAAAAAGTCTTGTGTGGCGGGCGGGGTTTCGCTGTTTTGCTGGCGCAGGGCAGACGCGTAGGTGCTGTCTTTGCTCTGCTGGCCGGCGGCGCTCAACGTGCGCGCGGTCTGGTTGCGTTCTTGGGATTCACGTTCAGCTTGGTCGGCCTGGGCACGCAAGTCATTGGCCCGCGCCTCGGCAGAGTCAGCCTCTCGTCGCGCCTGTTCGATGCGCGTTTTACTCAGCGTCGCCTGCAGAGAGGGCGATGCCGAGTTGGTGGCAGTGATGCTGACCATGGCCCCTGCTACTGAGGCCGCTCAGGCGGTAACGTTGAGCAACCGCCCGGTGGTTTGGCCCTGGGTGTTGACCACCGGTTGAGGTTTGGGCTTGGGCTCTTCGGTCTTTTGGGCTTCGGATGCCTTGGCCTGCACTTCGCGCTGCTGCGTCTCTCGCACTTCCTGGGTGCGTTTGGCGGCCTGAATCTCCTGCACCTGCTGGGGTCTGGCTTTGCTGACGTCCATAGCAATCTCCGAAGGGTTGAAGGCTTTGATTTTAGGCATTTCACCCCCGTATTTCAATGCTTTACACGGCTGCGTTTCTGCTAGCTCAGGCGTTGAACTGCAGCGCCGCCAGCCCGGCGTACACGCCACCGCGTGCCACCAGCTCAGCGTGTGTGCCCTGTTCCACCAGCTTGCCGTGGTCCAGCACCACGATCAGATCGGCCTTTTGTACCGTAGCCAGGCGGTGGGCAATCACCAGCGTGGTGCGGTCGCGCATGGCACTTTCCAGCGCGGCCTGCACCATGCGCTCGCTCTCGGCGTCCAGCGCGCTGGTGGCTTCGTCCAGCAGCAGCAGTGGCGGGTTTTTCAGCATGGCGCGTGCAATCGCAATGCGCTGGCGCTGGCCGCCCGACAGGCGCACGCCGCGTTCGCCCAGGAAGGTCTCGTAGCCCTGGGGCAGTGCGATGATGAAATCGTCGGCAAACGCGGCCTGCGCAGCGGCCTTCACTTCGGCATCGGTTGCATCGGGCTTGCCGTAGCGGATGTTCTCCAGCGCGCTGCTGGAGAAAATCACAGCGTCCTGCGGGACGATGCCCACGCGCTGGCGCAGTGCGTCCAGCGCCATGTTGCGCGTGCCTACGCCGTCCAGCTCAATGCCGCCGCTCTGCGGATCGTAGTAACGCAGCAGCAGCTGGAACACCGTACTCTTGCCGGCGCCACTGGGCCCGACGATGGCCACGGTCTGGCCGGGCAACACGTTGAGGCTGAAGTTTTGCAGCGCAGGCTGCAAGGGGCGCGACGGGTAGTGGAAATCGATAGATTCAAATTTAATAGCGCTTCCCGCAGAAGGCATGGACGCTAGAGTCGGTTTTGACGGAGAAGTGATGGGCGACTGGGTGCCCAGCAGCTCCATCAGGCGCTCGGTCGCGCCGGCGGCGCGCAGCAGGTCGCCGTACACCTCGCCCAGCACCGCAAACGCACTGGCCAAGATGATCACGTAGACCACGGTCTGGCCCAAATGGCCGGCCGTGATGCGCCCCTCCGCCACGGCTTGGGTGCCTTGGTACAGGCCCCACAGTAGCGCGGCGCTGGTGGCAATGATGATGAAAGCTACCAGCATGGAGCGCATCAGGCTGCGCTTGGTGGCGGTCTCGAAGGCGTTGTCGGTGGAGGTGACAAAACGCGCGGTTTCGCGCCCCTCAGCGGTGTAGCTTTGCACCACGGGAATGGCGTTGAGCACTTCGGCCGCAATCGCGCTGGAGTCGGCAATGCGGTCTTGGCTGGCACGTGACAGTTTGCGCACGCGCCGGCCAAACCACAGGCTGGGAACCACCACCAAGACCAGTACCACCAGCACCTGCAGCATCACCACCGGGTTGGTCCACACCAACACACCCAGGGCGCCCATGCCCATCACGGCGTTGCGCAAACCCATGGAGAGCGACGAGCCCACCACGGTTTGCACCAGCGTGGTGTCGGCAGACAGGCGCGAGAGCACTTCCCCGGTTTGGGTGGTCTCAAAAAACTCGGGGCTTTGTTTGAGCACATGGCTGTAGACCGCATTGCGCAGGTCGGCAGTCACGCGTTCGCCCAGCCAGCTCACCATGTAAAAGCGCGCCGCCGAAAACAGGCCCAGCGCCACCGCCACCGCAAACAGCGCGGCAAAGTGCTCGCGCAGCGCCATCACCTGCGCGCCTTTGTCGGTCTGGACCAGCCCGCCGTCAATCAGGCTGCGCAGCGCAATCGGAAACGCCAGTGTGGCGCCCGCCGCCAGCACCAGAAACACCAGCGCCAAACCAATGCGGCCCCGGTAGGGCCGCAGAAACGGCAGTAGGCCGGAAAGAGATTTGGGGTTGGTAGCTTTGGGGCGGTCGGAAGATGTCATGGCAGCCTAGGTGGGGGCGGGGACAGGGGAGGCAAGGTACCCGGAGAAATATAGTGAAATATGCCTTTGGCGCCCACCATTATTGCGCGAGCAGCTCCTGAATTTGTAGCGTTTATTTTCCGGTTTGTTGCGGTATTTTGCAGGGGCGCTAGAGCTTCAGGGCTGCGGCATACCCGGTCATCTCCAGGTAGCCACGCCCAACCAGCGTGCCATTGCTGTCCCACACCTCGCTGAGGCCTTCCCAGTAAATGGCGCCCGTGGAGCTGCGGCTGTCGAGCTCCTGGTTATCGACAACGGCTTTCACCGTGTAGTAGTCGGCTGGGGTGCGTACCACCCACTCCACGGGGTAGCTGGCTTGACTCAAAGGGCTGCGCCAGCTGCGCACGGGGCGGAACAACACCTCGCCACGCGAGAACGCATAACGTGTCCCGGTGGCGCTGCGGAACGAACCACCGTCCCACAAGACACCACCCTGCCGGTCACGCAGCTGAAACGCGGTGAGCGCGCTGCCATCGAATAAGTTGATGCCGATCCAGTCCCAGCCCACCGCCTGCGGGTGCAGCACTTCCTGGCTCCATTCGTGGTCCAGCCAAGCGGTGCTGCCCGCTTCCAGCGGGAGGTTTTTGCCTTTCAATGCAATGCTGCCGCTCACCTTCAGCTGTGGCACGCTGTAGTAGTAGCTGGCCTGTTTTTCTTCGGGGCCTTTGCGCGAGAGCCCGTCTTTTCCCTGCAGCAGCAAGGCTTGCGTGGCTTGGAACTGCAGGTTCAGCGCGAAGTCTCCGGCAGGAATCTTGGCGTGCAAGTCCGCGCCCTGGCGCAGCAGGGACCAATCGCGCAGCTGCACACCGGTGTCTTCTTGGCTGGCAAATGCCGTATCTGCCGGGTTGCTGCCCGCAGGCTCCCCGGACCAGCGGGCGATGCGCTGGTCGTGCCACAGCTTCTTGCCTGCCACATCGGTCACAGCGGCGTGCGCAAACAGCAGCTGTTTGGCGGCCATGCGTGATGGCATGTCTTGCGTGGCCGCCACCCGGCTGCGGAAAAACGTGACCTGAAATCCCAGTGCCGCTGCTTGGCCCGCCACGTTGGCATAACCCGTGAGGTACCACCACTCCGTGGCGAAGTTGTTGTGGCTCCCGGCATCGCGTGGAAAAGTGAGCCGCTTGGCGGGCAGTGCCCATGCATTGGGCAGCAGGCTGCCCAGCAGTGGCGCGGCCAAGGCGGCACGCCGCGTGATCATGGCTGCAACCACCCCACTCAGCGGTTGCCTGCGCGGGCCATGCGCTGGGCAACGCTGGGCGAGGGCTTGCCTGACAGTGCATCCAGACGTTGGCCCATGGCGGCCTCTAACTGGTCCAGCCGGGTTTGGGTGGCGGGGTGGGTGCTCAGCGCCAGGGTGAACGCCGGGTTGTCCGGTTTTGCTGTGCGCAATTGCTGCAACACCGCCACCAAGCCATAGGGGTCAAAACCTGCACGCGCGGCCAAGGCCACGCCGCTGCGGTCGGCATCAAATTCGTCGCCTTGGTCCAGGCCCTTCGAATACACCTCGCGCCCCAGTGCCAGCAGTTGGGCCGAGAGTGCGCCCTGCGCGGTGTTGCCCAGTTGCGAAGCAATGGCCCGGGTCAGCAGGCCGCTCTGTGCCGATTTGCGCATGGCGGCCAAATGGTGTTTGGCCACCACGTGGTGGATTTCGTGCGCCAGGATGCCGGCCAGCTCGGACTCATCAGCTACGGCGTCGATGAGACCCTTGGTTACAAACACATAACCACCGGGGGCTGCAAAGGCGTTGTAGCCCGTGTCGTCCAGCACTGCAAACGTCCATGGCAAGTTGGGGCGCTCGGACTGCAGGCTGATCCAGCGGCCCAAGCGATTTACATAGCGCTGCAAGGCCACATCTCGGTGCAGGGGTTTGGCGCCCAGCAGCACCGCGGCAAGTTGGCGGCCCATCTCGATTTCCTTGGGTTCGTCGATCTGCTCCATTGATTGCGAGAGCAAGCCCACCAAGTCCGAGCTGTTGGCCGCGGCTGGGGCGCTGTTGTTGCTGGCTGCATTGGGTTTGAGGATGTTTTGCAGCAGGCCACCCAGCATCTTGCCGGGGTCTTGCGCCAGCGCAGAGTGGGGCAGTGTGGCGAAGCACAGTGCCAGTCCCAAGTGGGCGAGAGTGCGTTTCATGGTGAGAACCCCGCGTTGGTGTTGTTGGCCGGGGCGGGGGGCGTCGGTACGGGCAGCGCATCCACCGTATGGGTGCTCAGGCCTGCCTCGGTGGCAAAACGTTTGGCTTGCGCTGTGTCCTGGCGCAGACCTTCCGCCTGCGCCAGGGCGGCGAGATTGGGTTGCGCGTTGGCAATGTCCTCGGCGCCCAGGCCGCGAATGCCCACGGTGGCGGTGGTACCGCTGGTGTTCTGGTTTTGCGCGCTGCCCCGGTTGAACAGGTTGGACAGACCCCGCAAGGCACCTGTGGCGGCATTTGCAACGCTGCCTTGCTCGGTGCTGGTACCCACATCAAACAGATGGAGCCAACCACTGGCTCCCGCCGCTGTTTTGACCTGCACCCAGGCGCCCTGGCGCGTTGGTTGTCGGGTCAGTGCGGTTTGGGCAGGCAGGGTGGCGATGGCCGTGGCGCTCTCTGACGGCCCCTCACGCAGCGTGGTCTGGCGTTTGGTGACCAGCGCCTCCTGCGCTTGGGCGGACAGGCTGCCTAGCAAAGCCAGCGCCAGCAGGATACAAGTGATGGGTGTACGCATGCGTGCCATTGTCGGGGAAGGGCTGCGGTGCGGCAATGGTTCAGTCCGGGTGGGCGTTGGTTTCCGGGTCCGGCACTTCGCCAATCGCCTTGCGCGTGACCGCAGCCTGCGCCATCAGCCAAGCGCAAAACGCCTGGATTTCGGGCCGTGCGCGGCTGCGCGGTCCCACCATCAGAAAGTACACCAGCGGCGTGTCGATGCGACCATTGGGCAGTACCTCCACCAGGTCGCCGCTGGCCAAGCTGTCCGCCACCAGCGGCATGCGCGCCAGCGCCATGCCCTGGCCGGTGAGTGCGGCCTGCACGATCTGGTGCGCATAGTTGAAATACATCCAGCGCTTGGGCTCCAGCTTGGGCAGGTCGTTGCCGTCCAGCCAGCGCCGCCAGGTCAGCCACTCCAGGTTATGGTGGCGGTGGCTGTCGCTGGCTTCCAAGAGTGCAAAGCGGTTCAGGTCCGCCGCCTTGCGCAGTGGCGGCCCGCTTTTGAGCAGCCAGGGGCTGGCCACCGGGGTGAGCTGCTCACCAAACAGGCGCACCGCATCGGCTGCCACGTTGTTGGGGCGGGTGTAACGGATGGCGAGGTCTACGTCGCTGGTCTCCAGGTCCACCGGGTTGTCGGTGGCGTCCAGGCGGATGTCGATGTCGGGGTACTCGGCCTGGAAGGCTTCCAGCCGCGGAATCAGCCACATGGAGGCAAAGGACGCCCAGGTGGAAATGGCCACACTCTTGCGACCTGCTGTGCGGCGGATCAGTCGCACGGCGCTATCTACCCGCTCCAGCGAAGGCAGTACGGCGCGCAACAATTGGGCACCGGCACTGGTCAGCTCCACGGCGCGCGTGTGGCGCAAAAACAGGGGCACGCCCACCTCGTCTTCCAGCGACTGCACCTGCCGGCTCACCGCACTCTGGGTCAACGACAGTTCTTCGGCTGCCGCCCGAAAATTGAGGTGGCGTGCCACCGCCTCCAGGGCACGCAGATGGCCCACTGCAATGGGCCGGGTGCGCAGGCGGATCTCGGTGCTGGAAGGGGCGACATTGGACATGGCAGGGTCGTCGATTCATGCGTGAATGGAATGAATAGCATAGCCCGATTTCATTGGACGGTGTTGCAGTGCAGCGCGATCATTCATTGCCCAACCACCTTTTCAAGGAGCCCACCATGTCCGTCCATAGTCCGTCCTCGCAACCGTCCCTTTCCGAGTTTGCTTCTGCTGCCCTGTCAGGCCCGAGCCTGGCCGCGCCGCAGGAGCACAGCGCCGAGCTGAAGCTCGACGCTGAGGCCCTCGCCATGGATGAACCCTGGGTGCTGCCCAAGGGCCGCGCTGTGACCGTACGGCCACGCACCGCCGGTGTGCTGCGTGTGGTGTCGGGTCGTGCGTGGGCCACGCTGGACGTGTCACGCCACACCCCATTGACCGAAAGTGGCGACCATTTCGTGGCCTTGGGCCATGACTTGCAGTTGCGCGCCGGGCAGCGTGTGGTGGTGGAGGCGTGGCCGTACAAGGGGCAGGACGGGATTCAGCTGCAGTGGGTGGCGCAGCCCCAGGCCTGCCTGGCGACGCGATTTCAGACCAAAGTGGTGGAGCCGGTGCGCGATATCGGGCATGGCTTGGCCTTGGTTGCACGCGCCTTGTGGCGCTTGCTGGGCGGCCTGGCGGGGTATTCAGACTTCCTGACCGCAGGCCGCGGCCGCGTGTTGCGTGGGCTGGAGTCCAACGCCCCTTGAGCGTGGCCCTGAAGCGGGGCCTACCAGTCCTCTTTCACCGCCATCACGGCATCGCGTCCCGCAGCGGCCTGGCCTGACAGCCAGGCCGTTGTTGTTCCTGCCACCACCACCGCAGCGGCCAGCGCTGCCAGCCGGCCCCAGGGCAGGGCCAGCTCCATGGTCCAGTGAAAGCTTTGCGGGTTCACCACATGCACCAGCACCACGGCCACCGCCAGGCCCAGCGCCACGCCGGCCAGTGCGCCCAAGGTGGTCCATGCTGCACCCTCCAAAGCGACCACGCGCAGGATTTGCGGACGTGTCAGGCCCAGGTGCACCAGCAGCCCAAACTCCTTGCGCCGCGCCAGCACCTGCGCGCTGAAGCTGGCCGCCACGCCAAACAGGCCTATGCCAATCGCCACGGCCTGCAGCCAGTAGGTCACGGCAAAGCTGCGGTCAAAAATCTTCAGGCTGGTGGCGCGGATTTCCCGGGCCGAGCCAAACTCCAGCAAGTTGCCCGCCGCACCATCGGGTGTGTGGGCCAACTGGTTGGCCAGGGCGCGCAGCTGGTCTTGCACCTGTGCCACATCCGCTTCCGGCAGCAACCAGAAGGCGATGTCGTTGACCCGGGTGTCGGTGCTGTAGCGGGCAAAGTCGACCGGGTCCATGGCCACCGTGCCAAACTGGCGGGCATAGTCGCGCCACACACCCGCTACAAAAAAAGTAGCTGCTTGCGCATATTCCATGGGGTCTGGAGGCCTAAATGATGCTGAAAGTGCGGGCAAGTCCTGCCCCACGCGTGCCCCGTACAGGTCCAGCATGGCCTCACTCACATACACACCCACGCGCCCGGCGGGCACCGGCACCGGGTTGCCCACCAGCGGCAGGTTGAGGGCGCCGGTCTGGGCATCGCGCAGCGGGCGCACCAGCAGCGCCACGGCGGGTTGGGCCGGGTCCAGCGTGAGCGACAGCGTGCGCTGCGTGCTCAGACGCTCCACACCCGGCACGTGTGCCACGCTTTCTACAAATGCGGGGTCAAAGTACGCCGTGTCGGCCGCGCTGCCGCTGGTGGCGGTGCGCACATACAGGGCGGCTGGTAGCACCGCGTCCAGCCAGTCGGTCACTGAAGTGCGAAAGCTCGCCACCATCACGGTCAGTGCCACCGCCAGGCTGAGCGAGGCCACCACGCCGCTCACCGCCACCGCCGCACTTTCGCGCACGCGGCGCGCGCGTTCCACTGCCAGCAGTGGCAGGGCACGGCGCGCCACGAAGGGGGCCACCCCGTCCAGCACCCAGCCCACGGCGGCGGGCAGGGCGGTGATGCCGCCCAGCAGCAAACACGCCACGCTCAGGTAGGCCGCCAGCGGGATGTCCCACACCGGGGGCAGCAGTGCCAGCAGGCCACCCGCCATCAGCAGCGCCGCGCCCAGCCAGGCGCGGCTGTGGCGTGCATCCGCCGTGCCCAGTCCCTTGAGGGTTTGCGCGGGCGGTAGCTGCTGGGCTAGCCGGGCTGGTGCCCAAGCGCCGACCAGGGCAGCGGCCACGCCCAGCAGGCCGAACACCAGCGCCGCTGCGCCGCTCCACTGCAAGGCGGGTGCGCTGCCCGCAAAAAATCCACCACCCAGATCACCGCCCAGCAGGCGCAGCGCCAGCGCGGCCAGGGCCGTGCCCAGCGCCAGGCCCAGCAGGCTGCCGATGCTGCCCAGGACGGCGGCCTCCAGCAGCACCAGCTGCAGCCGCTGCTGGCCGGTCAGGCCCAGCACGCCCAAGAGCGCAAACTGCTGCGCCCGCCGCGCCACGCTGAGCGCCAGCACCGAGAACACCAGAAAGCCGCCCGTGAACAAGGCCACCAGCGCCAGCACCGTCAGGTTCACGCGGTAGGCGCGCGACAGATTGCTGATGCGCTCCACCGCATCACCGGGCGCGCGCAGCGTGGCGCCAGTGGGCCAGTCTGCAGCCGTGGTGAGTTCGTGCACAAAGGTGGCACGGTCCACGCCCGCACGCAGCCGCACATCCACGCGGCTCAGGTCGCTGCGGCCAAACAGGCTTTGCACCGCGGCAATGTCCATCACCGCCAGTGGCGCGCCACCGGCCGCCACACTGCCGGCTACCTGCAGCGTGTGCAGTTGCAGGCCCTGCTGCACTTGCAGCGTGGCGCCCGGCAGAGCCTGGCGTGCCAGCGGGTTCAGGAATACGGCGTCGGGCGCTAAGAAAGCCAGGCGGTCAGCACCTGCCGCGGGCAGCGGCAGCAGATCGGGTGCCACTGCAGCCACCTGCAGGGCATCCACACCCACCACACGCAGCAGGGTTTTCTGGTTCCCGTGCAGGGCGTAGGTGCTGAGCTCCAGCACCGGTGCCGCCACCGCCACATCGGGGTGGTGCAATAAACGGCCCCAGAGCGCCAGATCCACGCTGCTGGCGCTGCCCGTGGCGGTGCGCAGCTCCAGGTCGGGCTGGCCGCCGACCGAACGCACGGCCTGCGAGAACTCGTCCAGCGCCGAGGCATTGATCAGGTGCACGGCAAACGCCAGCGCCACCCCCAGCATCACCGACACCACAGCTGCCGCATTGCGCCAGGGGTGCTGGCGCAGCTCCTGCCAGGAGAAAGTGGTGAGCAAAGGTATCAGCATGGGCCAAGCCTAGCGTAAAGCCGAACGGTGCGTCACGGGCGGTGGTTACCATGCACAAAGCGGTGGCCATCGGCTGCCAGGGGGCGGTTGATGCGCGATGAAGACACCGACATTCTTGCCACCGAAGTTGCGGTGGATGGCGCAGCGGAACGCTGGGTCCAGCGTGCCGCGCTGACCGGCGTGGCAGGCCTGCTGACCGCCTGTGCCACGCCGGGTGGGCGGCTGTTGCAGCGCCCGGGCCAGCAGTACAGCCGTGCCCAAACACCCGAAGAAGCAACACGCTTTTTGTTGCAGGCGCAGTTTTCCGCGTCCGATGCCGAGATCAGCGCCGTGCAAAACGGCAGCTACGCCGACTGGCTGGCGCAGCAGTTTGATGCGCCGCGGGGCCAGACCGGCTGGGACTGGCTCAATAAACGGGGCTATGGCGCGATTGACAACACCACGCGCTACTTCGACCACTTCTACCCCGGCGACTACATGGTCTGGAACCAGCTCATGACCGCACCCGACGCGGTGCGCAAGCGACTGGCGTTGGCGCTGTCCGAGTTTTTTGTGGTTTCGCTCACGGGGCTGGATTTCGCCTGGCGCAGTCACGCCATGGCGCACTACTGGGATACGCTGGCGCGCTATGCGCTGGGCAATTTCCGCGAGTTGCTGGAGGAGGTGACGCTGAACCCGGCCATGGGCCACTACCTCAACACCAAAGGCAACCAGAAAGAGAATGCCGCTACCGGTCGTGTGCCGGACGAAAACTACGCGCGTGAGGTGATGCAGCTCTTCACCATCGGGCTGGTGCAACTGAACCCGGACGGCAGTGAAAAAACCGGTGCCAATGGCCAGCGACTGGAAACCTATACGCAAAGCGACGTGACCCACCTGGCCCGGGTGTTCACCGGTTACGACTTTGACCAGCGGAACAACGTGGTTACGCCCTTCGACCCCGAAGGCAAACGCAAGGTAGGCAATACGAACTTTGCCCGGCAGCGCATGCTGTTCACGCCCAATCGCCATTCGGAGCAAGCGGTGCGTTTTCTGGGCATCACCATCCCGGCCAAAACGTCGGGCGGTGACGCCCTCAAGGTGGCATTGGACACCCTGTTTCAGCACCCCAATGTGGGCCCGTTCTTCGGCAAACAAATGATCCAGCGCCTGGTCACCAGCAACCCCAGCCCGGCCTACGTGGCGCGCGTGGCGGCCGCCTTTGCGGACAACGGCGCGGGTGTGCGTGGCGATCTGCGCGCGGTGTTTGCGGCCATCCTGCTCGACGACGAGGCGCGCAGCCCGGCGGGGCTTACCGATCCGCGCTTTGGCCGCCTGCGCGAGCCCATGCTGCGCCTGGTGCAGTGGGGGCGCACATTTGGCATCACGTCGGCCCAGGGCAGCTGGAAGATCGGTGACCTCAGCAACCCGGCCACACAGTTGGGGCAGAGCCCGCTGCGCTCGCCCTCGGTGTTCAACTTCTTCCGCCCAGGCTATGTGCCTCCGGCCACCCAGATGGCCGCCGCCGGTGTTTCCGCGCCGGAGTTCCAGATCGTCACCGAAAGCAGCGTGGCGGGCTACATCAATTACCTGCAGGGCGTGGTGCGCAACGGTATCCACGTGAACGACCCGGACCTGCCCAACAACGTCAACAATTCCAAGAGTCCGAAGAACGGTTTCGACATCAAGGCCAGCTACAACGCCGAGCTCGCGCTGGCGCCGGATGCCAAAGCGCTGGTGGCACGGCTGAACCTTTTGTTGTGTGCGGGGCAGTTGCCTGCGGCCTTGCAGGCGCGCATGGTCACTGCACTGAACGCCACGCCAATCACCGCTGCAAGCCCGCCCGACAAACGCCTGGACCGTGTGGCCGCCGCCGTGCTGCTGACCATGGCTGCACCCCAGTACCTGGTGCAGAAATAGGAGTTCCGCCATGCACCTGCTCCAACCCCATCTGCATACCCGCCGCGCCTTCTTGCAACGCGCCGGGCAACTCACGCTGGCCGGCACTGCATTGCCCACCGCACTTAACCTGGCAGCCCTGGGCGAAGCAGCGGCCGCCACGGCCACCGACTACAAGGCGCTGGTTTGCGTCTTCCTCTATGGCGGCAATGACTACGCCAATACCGTGGTGACCTTCGACCCCGCCAGCTATGCACGGTACGCGGCGGTGCGTGGTGGCACGGGTGAGGCCGGTGGTGGCATTGCGCTGGCCCGTGCTGAATTGGAGCGCACGCTGCTCAAGCCGCAGCAGGCGCTGGCAGAAGGCCGGCAGTACGCACTGCATCCCGCCATGACCGGGCTCGCGGATCTGTTCAACGCCGGGCAGGCGGCGGTGCAACTGAACGTGGGTCCGCTGGTGGTACCGCTCACCCGCGCGCAGTTCAACAGTGCAGACCGCAAGACCTATCCGCTGCCACCCAAGCTGTTTTCGCACAACGACCAGCAGTCCATCTGGCAGTCGTCGTCGCCTGAGGGCTCTACCGTGGGCTGGGGCGGACATTTGGGCGACTTGGCATTGCGCAGCAATGCCAAGTCCTTGTTCACCTGCATGTCGGTCACTGGGAATGCGGTGTTCTTGTCGGGTGAATCGGCGCTGCAGTACCAAGTCAGCACTGGCGGTGCCGTGCGCGTGCGGGCGGCGACCGATAACGCGGTCTACGGCTCCAGGGCTGTCAGAAGCTTGCTCTCCGACATGATTTCCGAGCCCAGCGCCCACCCGCTGGAAAACGAATACGTGCGCGTGATGCAGCGCTCGCGCGAGGCCGAGGTGCATGTGGCCGCCGCACTGGCTGGAAGCCAGAGCGGTGCCAGGCCGCTGCTGACCGAGTTCCCAACGAACAATCCGCTGGCCGAGCAATTGAAGATGGTGGCCCGCCTGATCCAGGGACGTGATGTGCTGGGCGCCAAACGCCAAGTGTTCATGGTGTCATTGGGCGGTTTTGACCTGCACGACAACCTGATCGCGCAGCAGCCCGTGTTGATGGGCCGCGTGAGCGAGGCCATGGCGGCTTTCTACCGCGCCACGGTCGAGCTGGGCGTGGCACAGAACGTGACGGCTTTCACCGCCTCTGATTTCGGCCGCACGCTCACCTCCAACGGCGACGGCTCCGACCACGGCTGGGGCGGGCACCACCTCGTGGTGGGCGGCGCTGTCAAGGGCGGTGCTTTCTATGGCACGCCACCGCCGGTCAGCGTGGGTAACACGAATGCACCGCAAGACCAGTGGCATGTGGGCCAGGGCCGCTTGCTGCCCAGTACGTCTGTGGACCAGTACGCCGCTACGCTGGCGCGCTGGTTTGGGGTGGGGCCGCAGGAGCTGGGCGGCATTCTGCCGAATTTGCGTCAGTTTGGCGCGGTGGCGGGGCGTACCGATTACCCTCAGGATCTGGGATTTATGGTTTGAAGGGGTATGACGATGCGGGTGATGGTGCTGGGTGGGTATGGAAACTTTGGCGCACGCATCGTCCGTGCCCTGGCGACGGACCGAGCGATCACCCTGCTGGTGGCCGGTCGAGACGCCCTTGCCGCGACTGCACTGGCGACGGAGATCAATCTCCTGCATCAGTCAGGCGCCGAAGGCGTTGCGGTGGATGCGCGAGGCAGCCATTTTGCGCAGACCTTGCGTGCGCACCGCGTTGAGCTGCTGATCCATACCGCAGGGCCGTTTCAGGGGCAGGACTATATGGTGGCGCGCGCGTGTGCTGAAGCTGGCATCCACTACATTGACCTGGCCGATGGTCGGCGTTTTGTCTGCGACTTTGCCTCGGCCCTGCAGGCTCCGTTTGTTGCGGCCGGACGTGTGGCCATCACTGGTGCCAGTACCGTCCCGGCGCTGTCGTCTGCCGTGGTGGATTTTTTGACACTCGGTTGGTCGCACATCCACAGCATCGATATCTGCATTGCTCCCGCCCAAACCGCACCGCGCGGTGTCGCCACGCTCGAGGCCGTATTGAGCTACTGCGGTGTGTCCATACCCGTGTGGCGCAGCGGGCGCTGGCAGGACCTCGCCGGCTGGGCCGATCTGCAGCGTGTGCAGTTTGTACGCCTGCGGTCGCGCCTGGGCGCGGTGTGCGACATCCCGGATCTGGAGCTGTTCCCGGCGCATTACCAGGTGCAGGACTGCGTGGAGTTCCGCGCCGCGCTGGAGGTCGCCCTGTCTCAGCGAGCGTTTGCGGTGCTGGCGTGGTTGCGGCAACGGGGCGTGCTCCGGCACCCGGCGTCTTTGGCCCGGCTGCTCAACGCCGGTGCCAAGGTGTTCGACCCGCTAGGCTCTGCGCTGGGTGGCATGGTGGTGCGCGTGGCGGGTGTCAATGCGGACGGCGGTTCGGTTCAACGCGCCTGGCACATTGCTGCCGACAACGACCACGGCCCCGAAATCCCCTGCATGGCCGCCGTCTTGCTGGCGCGTCGCTTGGCGGCGGGGGAAGCTATGGCGCCCGGTGCCCGTGCTTGTGTGGGCCTGCACACCTTGGAAGACTTCGCACCCGAGTTCGCCAAGTGGGGCATGGTGACGGATGTGGTGGAAGAGGGCTGAGCGGATGCCACATGCAGAAGCGCGTTGGCTGCGGTACAGCCTGGTGTTTGTGTGGCTGGCTACTGCGCTGGTCAGTGTGCAGGAGTTGCACGGACAAAGCCGGACCTTGTTGCTCGCTAGCGGGGTGACCGATATGCGCGTGGCCGATGCGCTGGTATGGGCCGGGGCTGCCGTGGACGCGGTGCTGGGCTTATTGTTGCTGGTGTGGCCGGTGCGGCGCGTGTATGGCCTGGCCTTGCTGGCCATGCTGGGCATGACCGTGGTGGCCACCTTGCTGCAGCCGATGCTGTGGTTACATCCGCTGGGCCCATTGACCAAGAACGTGCCGATTGCGGTGGCCTTGTGGATATTGATGCGGAGGTCTGCAGTGAGTGGGTACCTGATTTCTGAAGTGGGTGCATGTGCTTTCCAGCGTGGTGCTGGTGGGCACTGGCTTTGGCACTGCCTTTTTCTTCTTCTATGCCAACCGCAGCGGCGTGGTGGCTGCGCAGGCTGTGGTGGCACGGCTGGTGGTACGGGCGGACACCTGGCTCACCTCACCCGCGGTGGTGATCCAGCCCGTCACGGGGTTGTGGATGGCCTACCTGGCCGGCTATCCCTGGACCACGCCGTGGCTGCTGCTCACGGTGGCGCTGTACCTGTTCACCGGCGCGTGCTGGGCGCCGGTGGTGGCCCTGCAGCTGCGCATGGCTGACATGGCAAAGGTGGCGCATGACAAGGGCGAGCCGCTGCCGCAGCAGTATTGGCGGTACGCGCGCCGCTGGGAGCTGCTCGGCTACCCGGCTTTCATCGCCATGCTGGCGGTGTTCTACCTGATGGTGGCCAAGCCTGCCTTGTGGGCATAGGCCTGGGCTGGTGGTCCGCAGACGCTAGAGCCTACAATCCACGCTTCCACCGGGGGTGTCCGTCACAGGACTGAGAAATACCCCATGTACCTGATCTGGGTTATGCCAGCGTAGGAAGTGTGAGAAGCCTGATCCCGTGCTGCGGGTGCCGGTTTTTGATGCGACCTTCTGCCGGCGCATTAAAAGCGAGCACACCATGCAACACGGGATTTTTTCGTTTCTGAAGACCACCTTGGCCACCGCGCTGCTGGCGGGTGGCCTCAATGCCGCGCAGGCTGCCGATCTGCGTGTGCTGACCCACAGCTCTTTCACCGTGCCCAAGCCGCTGCTGGCCCAGTTTGAAAAAGACACGGGCGTGAAGCTGCGCATCACCAAGGGGGGAGATGCGGGCGAGATGCTCAACAAGCTCATCCTGACCAAGGCGAACCCGATTGCTGATGTGGTTTACGGCATTGACAACGCGCTGGCGCCCAAGGCACTGGCAGCTGGATGTCCTGGACAGCTATACCGGCGCTGCCGCCAGCCGCAAGCCCGCTGCCGAGCTGCCGGCACTACTGGTGCCGGTGGACTACGGCTACGTGACCTTGAACTACGACAAGGCCTGGTTCGCCAAGAACGGCGTGGCCGTGCCCAAGGCGCTGGAGGACCTGACCCAGCCCGCCTACGCCAAGTTGCTCGTCGTGCAAAACCCCGCCACCAGCAGCCCTGGCTACGCCTTCCTGCTGGCCACCATTGGCGCCATGGGCGAAGACAAGGCCTTCGACTTCTGGGCCAAGCTGCGCGCCAACGGCCTGAAGGTGGCCAAGGGCTGGAGCGAGGCCTACTACACCGAGTTCAGCCAAAACGGCGGCAAGTACCCCATCGTGGTGAGCTACGCCACCAGCCCGGCGGCCGAGGTGTTCTACGCCAAGACCAAACTGGCCGAGCCACCCACAGGTTCGCTGAGCTTGCCTGGCGCGGTGTTCCGCCAAGTGGAGGGCGTGGCGCTTGTGAAGGGCGGCAAGGAACGTGCTGCGGCCGAGAAATTTGTCGAGTTCATGCGCTCCGCCGCCGTGCAGCAGGGCATGCAGACCGAAATGTGGATGTACCCCGCCGAGGCTGGTGTGGCCAAGTCCGACGCCTTCAAGTTCGCCCCTGAACCCACGGCCTTCCACGCGCCCAGCGATGCCGACATTGCTGCCAAGGGCGCCGATTGGGTGGCGCGTTGGACCAAGGTGGTTCTGAAGTAAAGGCTGCAACCTGAGTCTGCAGGCGTGAGCGTGCGCCACCGCAACCCTGCGCAGCCCTGGGCGGGCTGGCTGCTGCCTCTGCTGCCACTGGCATTTTTGCTGGTGGTGCTGGTTGCGCCTGCGCTGCGGCTCTTGGCGGAAGGCGGGCGCGGAGAGGCGGGCATTGCCACTTTGTTCGCGCCTTGGCTGGACCCCTACCTGCGCGGGCGCATGGCTTGGTCGTTTTGGCAGGCCAGTATCACCTGTATCGCTTCCCTCATCCTCGGCCTGCCCATGGCTTGGGTGCTGGCGCGCTTTGACTTTGCCGGCCGCACGCTGATGCTACGCGGGCTCATGTTGCCGTTTGTGGTGCCCACGCTGGTGGCGGCCATGGGCGTGTTGGCACTGTTGGGGCCGCAGGGGCTTCTGGTGCGCCTGGGCGGGCCGGACCTGCAGGGCACACCCTGGCTGCTGCTGTACGGCAATCTGTTTTTCAACCTTTGTGTGGTGGTACGTGCGGGCACCGATGCGCTGGGGCAGGTAAGTGCCTCGCGCGTGGCGGCGGCGCGCACGCTGGGTGCTACGCCTTGGCGCGCCTTTTGGCGCGTGGAGTGGCCGGCCATTGCGCCCTGGCTGGCGTCGGCGCTGTGCTTGGTGTTTCTGTACTGCTTTGCGGGTTTTGGCCTGGCGCTGGTGTTAGGCGGGCAGGACTACGCCACGGCCGAGGTGGAGATCTACACCCTGGTCGCGCACGAGCTGCAGTTGCAGCAGGCCGGTGTGCTGGCCGTGTGGATGCTGTTGCTGACCGCGCTGGTGGCGCTGGCCTATGCCGCCATCGAACGCCGCCTGGCCGCGCCCGGCCGCGCCGATCGCGTGCCACGCGTGCCGCCGCAAGGCGTATTGCAATGGGCCGCAGTGCTGGCGGTGGTCGCCATTTACATGCTCATTTGTGCACTACCGCTTATGGCTATTGCGCAAGGCGCTATCAATTCAGGAGCGGAGGCTTGGGCTGTACTACTGGAAGAAGACACCTTGGCCGCGCTGTGGAACACGGCGCGCTTCACCGCACTCTCCCTGCTGCTGGCCACCGGGTTGGGCCTGGCGCATGCGCTGGCGGCGCGACGCGTGTTGTGGCTGCGGGCGCTGGTGTTTTTGCCCTTCATGGTGTCGCCGGTGATGGTGGCGTTTGGCCTCTTGCTGCTGTACCCGGCGTGGACCGGCAGCTTCAGCCTGCTGGTGGCCGCCTATGCCTTGTTGGCATATCCATTTGTTGCCAAGTCCATTGCATCCGCCTTGGACAGCCTGCCCGAGCACTACCTGGACGCTGCGCTCAGTCTGGGTGCCAGCCCGTGGCGTGCGTTTGTGCGCGTGACGCTGCCGCTGCTGGCGCCCGCGCTGCGTCGCGGCATGGCGTTTGCGGCAGCAACCGCCGTGGGCGAATTTGCGGTGACGCTGTTTTTGTCGCGCCCGGAATGGGCCACACTCACCACCCTGATCTACCAGCACCTGGGCCGCCCCGGTGCGGCCAACCGTGGCGCCGCGCTGGTGTTGGCCTGCGTGCTCATGGGGCTGGCACTGCTGGCTTTTGTGTTGATTGAATGGAAGCGCCCTGAGGACCCGGACCATGCTTGAGCTGCAAGCCATCTGCAAACATTGGCAGCCCCAAGCCCCGCGGCATGCGGCACCGCGCGTGCTGCTGCAAGACCTGGCGCTGCAGGT
The DNA here is from genome assembly GCF_034519335.1 of Rhodoferax sp. Lineage (GTDB taxonomy): Bacteria > Pseudomonadota > Gammaproteobacteria > Burkholderiales > Burkholderiaceae_C > Allorhodoferax. The sequence continues at coordinate 135,706 of NZ_JAXHOL010000034.1, read as the reverse complement.
ACGCCCCGGCGAGACGGCAGCGTTGCTGGGTCCCTCGGGCAGTGGCAAAAGTACGTTGCTCAAAATCATTGCGGGGCTGGAGCCACCCGAGAGCGGCCGCGTGCTGTTCGCGGGCCAGGACATCACCGACACGCCACCCGAGCGCCGCGGCTTTGCGCTGATGTTCCAGGACTTTGCGCTGTTCCCGCACCTGAATTTGCAGGACAACGTGGCCTTTGGCCTGGTGGAGCAGGGTATGCGCAAGGCAGATGCACGTGCGCAGGCCGTGGCCATGCTGGAACGCTTTGGCTTGCAGGCCTATGCCAAATCGAAGGTGTGGCAGCTGTCCGGCGGTGAGCAGCAGCGCGTGGCGCTGGCGCGGGCCCTGATCACCCGGCCCCGCGTGTTGCTGTTGGACGAGCCATTTTCTGCGCTGGACGCCGAGTTGCGGCTGCAGTTGCGTGAGGAGTTTGTGCGGCGCATTGCCGAGTTCCAAATGGCCACGATTTTGGTGACGCACGACGAAGTCGAGGCACGTGCCATGGGAACGCGGGGCTACCGCTTGGTGGAAGGAGCACTTGCGCCCCAGTGGTAAGGGGATGGACGCGCTGGGCGTCTATTTGCTGTCCCGCGGCCGGATGCTCTCTTTGAGCACTGCGGCCGGGTAGTAGCTCTGGAAGCTCTTCCACAGCGTGCTGGCCACTGCAGGGCGATTCAGCAGGGTCAGCAAGGTGGCGCTGTCTTCCTTGCTGACCGAGGACTTGGAGATGTAAAGACCGTTGTCGCCCCAAGGCAGCTCCGGAATCGGGTCAAAACGCAGCTTCTCCAGCATATCGCTGACCCGCGCATCGTCTTGGATGGCGCCCACAAAAATCACCGGTGCCATGATGGTGATGTCGCCGGGGTTGGCTTTGAGCACCCGGGCGACAGCCAGCGGGTCGGACTCCAGCACCAGACGGTTCTGGCGTTGCAGGGCCTCTACCAGCTCCAGATACGCCGCGCCATAGTCAAATCCACGCACCAGCACGACACGCACGTCCTTGCGTTCCAGCAGGTCGTAAGCACTTTTGAAGGGCGCTCGTTTCGCATCGATTGCGATTGCGATGACGGTGGCGCGGCTGCGGGTGAGTGGCACAAAAATGCCGTGTTCATCCCGTCGGGGTGTCCTGACAGCAGGCACCAGCAAGTCGGGCTTGCCGGTTTCAAACAGGAGCTCTTGGCGTGCACGGGGCACCGGGCCCAGCACAAACTCACAACCATCTTTGCCACCCAGGGAGCGCAGCAACTCGGGGTAGATGCCGCTGATCGCGCCCTCGCTGATGATCACACTCTGTCCCGTGGAGGACACGGGCACCTGCATGGGACGTGAGCAATCTGCCAGTGCCAGTCGTGCGGTGACCAATGCCAAACAAGCAAGCAAGCGTGGGAGGTAGGTGGGCATGCGCACAAAGACCTTTGAGTTTGTTACAAATCAGTCTAGCGCAAGAGCGCTGTGCTGTCAGCCCGAAAAGACAGAGCCTTGCGTGAGCACAGGGCCTTGTGGTGCTCCTGTGTGAGCCCAACGGACTATTGAGGCTCGGAGGGCAAATCGCTAACCTTGTAACAGTTTGATACAAGGTGAGGAGCCACCATGCGTATGTCTTTCAAGTCTTGGGCCGTGGGCGCCCTGACGGCCACCATGGCCTTGGCCGCTCAGGCCGGCACCCCGAACACCAACACCACCATTTATGGCGATAACTTTGGCACTGGCAGCAATTACAGCGCCACGTTTCTGAATGGGGTAACCGCCAACTTTGCTGCCAAAGTGGGTGACGGCGCTGGTATGTTCAGCTTCAAGCCTGGCCAGGGCGGCTACCAAGGGGTGGGCGTATCACCCACGCGCGGGTCCGAACGCACCCCTGGCGAAATTGACATTGGTGAGTCCATCACCGGCAGTTTCTCGGCAGGCATCAAGATCACCAGCTTTACCTTGGGTCTGTTGTTCGATGGCGGCGAATACAACGATGTGAACGAAGTTGCCAAGATCAAGGCCTACTACGAAGGTAGCTGGCATTCCTTCACGCTCAAAGCCACCGGGACCACCTTGGCACTGTGGTCGGGTGCGGGTGCCACCATCACCAACCTCAGTGCAGCCACCGGCGGGCTGGGCGGTGTCTGGAATGTGGCCAACCCCTTTGGTAACAAACTGGTTAGCAAGCTGGTTTTTACTGCCGCCACCGGTACTCCCGCACATGGTTGCCGCAATTGCACCAACCAGTCGGACTACACCCTGATCAGCGTAAGTGCTGTGCCCGAACCTGAGACTTATGCGTTGCTGTTGGCTGGTTTGGGTGCCGTGGGCTTGGCGGCGCGCCGCCGCAAGCATCAGCGCTAAGCGCTCTGCATCCCCCAACAAAAAGCCGGCCTAGTGCCGGTTTTTTGTTGGGGAGTGTTTTTGCGCGTCAGGCCGGCGCGATGCCATCGGCACGCAGGTGCAGCACGCGATCGGCCTGCGCGGTGGCGGCTAGCGAATGGGTGACCAGCACCAGCGCGGTATTGTGTTGGCGGGTTTGTGCCACCAGTGCGTCCATCACCTTGCCCGCTGTAGTTGGGTCCAGGTTGCCGGTGGGTTCATCGGCCAGTAGCAGCGCCGGTTGGTGCACCAAGGCCCGCGCAATGGCCACACGCTGCAACTGCCCGCCGCTGAGCTGCTGCGGCAGGCGCGCACCCAGGCCGCCCAGGCCCACGGCGTCCAGCAGCACCTCGACCCGCGCCGGGTCGGGTCGGTTCAACAGCAGCAGGGGCAGCGCCACGTTCTGCGTCACGTCCAAATGCGGCAGCACATGGAAGGCTTGGAACACAAAGCCCACGGCCTCACGGCGCAGCAGGGCGCGGGCGTCATCGTTCAAGGTGCCCAGGTCATGCCCGGCCAGCTGCACGCTGCCGCTGTCCCAGTGGTCCAGCCCGGCCATGCAGTTCAGCAGCGTGGACTTGCCCACGCCCGATTCGCCCACGATGGCAACAAACTCGCCCGGCGCCACGTCCAGCGTTACGTTGGCGAACACGGGCGTGGCGCCGTAGTGCTTGCTGAGGTTGTGTACGCGCAGGCTCATGGGCTTGCCTTGTTTTGCAATGCGGCGTCCACCGCGGCCAGCACCTGCGCCAGCGCATCGGGCGCGTCAGCGGCCACGATCTGGCGCTGTGGCATGGAGCGCAGCCAGGTGATTTGCCGCTTGGCCAGTTGGCGCGTGGCGGCAATGCCCTTGTCGCGCAGCTCGGCCAGGGGCCACAGGGCATCCAGCGCTTCCCAGGCCTGGCGGTAGCCCACGCAGCGCACACTGGGCAGGTCCAGATGCAGATCGCCCCGTGCGCGCAGCGTCTGCACCTCGTCCAGGAAGCCCTGGGCCAGCATGGCGTCAAAGCGCTGGGCGATGCGGTCGTGCAGCCAGGCGCGATCGGCTGGTTCCAAGGAAATTAAGGCTCTAGCCCCCGTGGAGTCTGCGCGAGAAGCTTCTGTTTTGATAGCGGCGCTGGCCGCGTGGAAGTGCGACAAGGGCAGGCCGGAGATGCGGAACACCTCCAGCGCGCGCTGGATGCGTTGGCTATCGGCTGGGGCCAGGCGGGCGGCGGTGATGGGGTCCACCAGCGCCAGTTCGGCATGCATGGCAGGCCAGCCATTCTCGGCCGCCTCGGTGTCGATCGCGGCGCGCACCTCGGGGTTGGCTGCGGGCATGTCGTTCAGCCCGTCAAACAAGGCCTTGAAGTAGAGCATGGTGCCGCCCACCAGCAGCGGCAACTTGCCGCGCGCGGCAATGTCGGTGATCAGCGCCTGCGCGTCCTTCACAAACTCGGCCGCGCTGTAGGCGTTGAGCGGGTCGCGGATATCGACGAGGTGGTGCGGCACGCTGGTCAGCTCGGCGGCGCTGGGCTTGGCCGTGCCAATGTCCATGCCGCGGAACACCAGTGCGGAGTCCACGCTGATGATCTCGCAGGGGTGCTGCTGTGCAATGGCCAGCGCCGCCGCGGTCTTCCCGCTGGCCGTGGGGCCTGCCAGGCAGATGTGAAAGGGCAGCGCGTTCATGCGGCGGTTCCAGGTTGAGGTAGATGGTCCAGCGCCACCCTGCGCAAGAGCAGCACCAGGCCCACGGCGGCCACAGTCAGGCCCACTACCAGCGCAATCCAGAAGCCCTGCGCGCCCATGGCCTCGGCCGGGTGCCAGGGCAGCCACTGCGGCGCCAGGCCCAGCACGCAGCCCAGTGGCAAGGAGAAGCCCCAGAACGCGGTGAGGTGGATGACCATGGGGCTGCGCGTGACCTTGTAGCCCCGGATGGCGCAGCTGATTACCACCTGCGCTGAGTCGGACAGCTGGAACGCTGCGGCCAGCAAGAGCAGGTTGGCCGCCAGTGCGGCCACGGCGGCGTCATTGGTGTAGGCCCAGGCAATTTGGTGTGCGCACAGCGCCATGGCAATGGCCGACACCAGGCCAAAACCCAGCCCGGCATTCACGCCCACCCAGGCCCGAAAGCGCGCTGCTACCGGGTCGCCTGCGCCCAACGATTGACCCACGCGCGTGAGCAGGGCAATGCCCAGACTCAGCGGCACCATGAATACCAGCGAGGTGAAGTTCAGCGCAATTTGGTGGGCGGCCACTTCGCGGCTGCCGAACTCGGCAATCAGCAGGGCAATAAGGCCAAACGCACTGGTCTCGGCAAAGTAGGTGATGCCGATGGGAAAGCCCAGCTTCCACAGCGCGCGCAGCTTGGCGGGGTGCGGCCATTCCCAGTGGCCAAACGGCCAGGTGCTGCGGTAGGCCGGCGACCAGTGCATCCACGCCAGCAGGCCCAGAAAGTTGAGCCACACACACAGCAGCGTGGCCCAGGCGCAGCCCAGACCGCCCAGGCGCGGGAAGGGTCCCACACCAAACACCAGCAGCCAGTTCACCAGCACGTTCAGGCCCAGCGCGGCCAGCGACATCACCATAATGGGTTTGGTCTGGTTCAGGCTGGCGCTGTAGCCGTAGAGCACGCGGTAGCAGGTGAACGCCGGCAGGCCAAAGCTGATGATGAAGACAAAACCGTTGGCCACCTCACGCACATGGGGTTCGATATCCATGTGGTCAAACACCCGCGCGGCTAAGTTGACCAGCACCATGGCGCACATGCCCACGCCCAGCGCCTTCCACAGGCCCTGGCGCACCAAGTGGGGCACCTTGTCAAATTCTTGCGCGCCCACGTGGTGGGCCACCAGCGGCGCCACCGACATCATCAGCCCCATCAGGGTGATGATGGTGATGTTCCAGATGGAGACCCCCAGCGAGATGCCAGCCAGATCGTGCGCGGAGGCATGGCCGGCCATGGCCACGTCCACCACCGACATGCCCACGTTGGCCAACTGGCCGATCAGGATGGGCCAGGCCAGGTGCCACAGGGCCGCGAGTTCGGTGCTTGCGCGTCGCATGCGAGAGGGGGAAGACGATAGAGGAGTGGCTGACATGGGCCTGCCATTCTAGGGGCGCACGTGCGCCCCTGTGGTGCTACGGCCATGGGCCTTGGCGCGCCTGCGCTGCAGGTTCAGGGCTTGGCGTCGATCAGGTCGAGCCAGCGCTGCAAGGGATTGAAACCCGTGATGAGCGCGCTGGCCACCAGCACCAAGGCACCGCCTATCAGCAGGCCGCTGCCCAGTGCCTCGCCCAGAAAGAGCCGCCCCCACAACACACCAAACACCGGCACCATGAAGATGGGGCTCATAGCGGCCACTGGCGTCACATGGCGCAGGATGCGCAGGTGCGCCCAATAGGCCAAGCCCGACGTGACAATGCCCATGACAGCGACAGCCAGGAGCGCATGCAGAGAGAAGTGCGCTTGCGGCAAGCTATAGGCCGCGCCGGGCAGCAGCATCAGCAAAGACAACGCGTGGATGCTGGCGGCAATTTGCAGAGGCTGCATATAGCCCACGGCCTGCTTGGTAATGGGCGCCGAAAAACCGTAGCAAGCCGACGCAGTGATGCAGGCCAGCACCGCCAGCACCACCATAGGGGAGGGCTGCACCGGCCCCAGACTCACAATAAAAGCCACGCCCGCAAAACCACAGACGCACCCCAGCACCTTGCGGGTGGTGATGGTGTCTTCGCCCATGCGGGCCGAGGCAAACATGCCGAAGATCACCGCCGTGGAGTTGAGCAATGCGCTGTAGCCGGCCGGCAGTTGCAGCCCTGCCCAGGCAAACAGCAAAAATGGCGCCGCTACCGACAGCGCACCAATCACGGCCAGCGTGCGCCAGTGCTGCCAGGCCCAGGGCTGGCGCATGGCCCGCATCAGGATCGCCAGTGTGGCGGTTGCCAGACCCACGCGCAGCAGTGCCAGCACATTGGGGCCGAACACCGGGCTGGCGATGCGAATAAAGAGGAAGGACGCGCCCCACAGGGCAGACAGCGCCACCAGTTGCGCAAAGTATTTGGTTTTCATGGGTGCAGCTATTGTGCGATGGTTGACATGCATCAAGCTTCCCGCAGGCGACATTCGTGCGTCGGCCCGGATAATTTCGGCATGACGTCTGCCACTGTAAACACCTCCCTTCGCACCCCCGAATTGCTGGCCCCCGCAGGCTCCTTGGCCATGCTGCAAACTGCGCTAGCCTTTGGCGCAACGGCAGTGTACGCAGGCCAGCCGCGCTACAGCTTGCGCGTGCGCAACAACGACTTTGGCAGCCTGGATGTGCTGCGCGCCGGCATTGAACACACCCACGCGCAGGGCAAGAAGTTCTACCTGGTGTCCAACATCTTTCCGCACGGCAACAAGACGCAGAGTTATGCGAAAAACATGCAGCCGGTGATTGACCTCAAGCCCGACGCGATGATCATGTCGGACCCCGGCCTCATCATGCTGGCGCGCGAAGCCTGGCCGGACATGGAAATCCACCTCTCGGTGCAGGCCAATACGGTGAATGCGGCGGCGGTCAAGTTCTGGAGCAAGGTGGGCATCCGTCGTGTGATTCTTTCGCGCGAGTTGTCGCTGGATCAGGTGGCCCAGATCCGGCAAGAATGCCCGGACACCGAGCTGGAAGTGTTTGTGCACGGCGCGTTGTGTATTGCCTACTCGGGCCGCTGCCTGCTGTCGGGCTATTTCAACCACCGCGATGCCAACCAGGGGAGTTGCACCAACTCCTGCCGCTGGGACTACAAGACCCATACCGCGGAGGTGGATGCGAGTGGTGATGTGCTCAGCCCCGAGCGCAGCAGTCATGCCTGCGAGCAGGGCAGCAGCGTGCCTGCCGAGGCCCACCAAAGCATTGCCTACCTGCTGGAGGAAAGTCAACGTCCTGGCCAGTACATGCCGATCGAGGAAGACGAGCACGGCACCTACGTGATGAACTCCAAAGACCTGCGCGCCATCGAGCATGTGCAGCGCTTGGTGGAAATCGGGGTGGACTCGCTCAAGATCGAAGGCCGCACCAAGAGCCCCTATTACGTGGCCCGCACCGCGCAGGCCTACCGCGCTGCCATTGACGATGCCGTGGCCGGCCGCACGCTCAACCCTGAACTGCTGGGCCAGTTGGAGGGGCTAGCCAACCGGGGCTACACCAGCGGTTTCTTCCAGCGCCACACACCCGAAGCCACGCAGAATTATTTGCGCGGCTATTCGGAGAGCGGGCGCAGCCTGTATGTGGGCGATGTGCTGGCGTTTGATGCACAGCGTGGCCTGGCGCAGGTGAATGTGCGCAACAAGTTTGCAGTGGGCGACCGGCTGGAAATCATCCACCCCGCAGGCAACGTGGATGCGACCCTGACGCGCATGGAAAACGCCGAGGGCGCCGCGATGGACGTGGCGCCTGGCAGCGGGCATGCCGTGTGGGTGGATTTGCCGCAGGCAGCAGTTGGGGCGTTTGTGGCGCGTTATGTGGCAGATGAGCCCGCGCAGCGAGCGGGGGACACGGAGCAGAGCGCACAACTGACCACGCACCTCGGTTAGCAAAAATGCTATCAAAAAAGTAGCTGCTACCGCAATATCTACGGCCTGAAGTGCCGATTTGGCGCCCAAATAGTTCTATGCTGGCACTCGCGTGTTCCGCAACCCCGCTTGGAGGTCTTTCGCGGGCACCGGTTTACCGAAAAAGTAGCCTTGGTAGGCGTCGCAGCCCATGCCCGCCAGGGCTTGGCGCTGGCCTTCGTTCTCCACCCCCTCGGCAATCACCATCAATCCCAGACTGTGCCCCAAAGAGACGATGGTGCTGGCGATGGTGGCATCGTTGGGGTCGGTCAGTAGGTCGCGCACAAAGCCTTGGTCAATCTTGAGTTGCTGTAGCGGAAGACGTTTGAGGTAGGAGAGGGACGAATAGCCGGTGCCGAAGTCATCAAGCGAAAAGCTCACGCCGTGCTGGCGCAAAGCGGTCATCTTCAGCACCAAGTCTTCCACATTGGCCGCCAAAGTGCTTTCGGTCAATTCCAGCTTCAGCCGCTCCGGTGGTGCCTGGGAGGTGGTCAATGCGTGTTCTACCTGAGCCACAAAATCTGTTTGTGCAAACTGGGCTGCGCTTACATTCACGGCGATCGTGAGGTGCGCTGCCTCGGGGACGTTTGCCCAGTAGGCCAGCTGTTGGCATGCGGTCTCCAGCACCCATTGCCCCAGGGGCAGTATCAAGCCGGTTTCTTCGGCCAATGGTATGAAGTGCGCAGGCGACACCAAACCGCGTTGCGGGTGCTGCCACCGAATGAGAGCCTCCACCCCCAGACTTTTGCCGTGTGGGTCGACCTGCAGTTGGTAGAACAGCAAAAACTCCTGACCCAGGAGTCCACGTCGAATCTCCTCCTCCATCTGGCCACGCTCTACCGCTTTGGCCTGCATGGCGGGGTCAAAAAAGCAAAAGGTATTGCGTCCCGCAGCTTTGGCCTGGTAGAGCGCGGCATCGGCCTCTTTGAGCAGGTCGTCATAACTCTTGCTGTTCTCCACGAACAGCGCAATGCCCACGCTGGTGGTGGCTACGTGGGGTTTGTCCTGTAGCTTGCAAGGCTCAGCCAACAGTTGCAAGACCTTGTTGGCCACCACTTCCGCACGGGCTGCCGCCTCTTGGTGGTGTGCACTGAGATTTTCCAGCACCAGCACAAACTCATCACCGCCCAGGCGTGCCACGGTATCGCCCTCGCGCACGGCCATTTGCAGACGGGTGGCAACCTGTCGGAGCAGGTCATCGCCCACCGCATGGCCCTGTGTATCGTTGACTTGCTTGAAGTGGTCCAGGTCCAAAAACATCACTGCGCCATAGAGCCCGCTGCGGCTGGATGCAGCCAGCGCATGGCGCAAATGGTCTGCCAGGAGGCGACGGTTCGGCAGGCCGGTCAATCCGTCATAAAACGCCAGCCTGCGGATTTCTTCTTCGTCGGAGCGCCGCTGGGTGATGTCGCGCACCAAGCCAATAAACGTGGCTTTACCCAAGTGCACGGTTTGCGATACCGACAGGTTCATGGGAAACGTGCTGCCGTCTTTGCGTTTGCCCTCCAGTTCTCGCGGTTTGCCCAGAACCCTTTCTTCACCGGTGTTGCGGTAGTGTTCCAGGTAGCTGTCATGCTGGCTTCGGTGGGGCTCCGGCATCAACAGGGACACGTTGTGCCCCAGCACTTCTTCGGCGCTGTAGCCAAACATGGCACTCGCAGCTTTGTTGAAGGTTCTGACCAAACCGTCCGGACCGATGGTGACCACTCCATCTGCCATGTTGTCGAGAATGGCTTGCGTGTGCTGCAGTGATGCCTGCAAGGCATTTTTCGCGCGGACCCGCTCTGTCACGTCACGCTGCACTGACACCCAATGGGTGAACCAGCCGGTACTGTCGGCGATGGGTGAAATCGTGAGCTCTACCCAAAACTCCTCGCCGCTCTTGGTGTAGTTGATGAGCTCAGCGTGGATCGGCTTCCATTGCTGCAGGCTCTGGCGGATCTGGTCCAGCACTGCACGGTCGGTATGCGGCCCTTGCAGAATGCGCGGAGTCTGACCCAAGACTTCTTCACGGGTGTAGCCGGTCCGGCGTTCAAACGCATCGTTCACAAACACAATGCGCGGACCCGCGTCTTGCAGCGGTTCTGCTTCTGTAATGAGCACAATGTCGTTGAGGTCTGCCATGGCAGTGCCCAGCAGTTTGAGCTGCTGTTCTGATTCCATGCGTTCGGTGACATCCCGTGTCAGCACAATGATCCGCGGCTCTGCGCCACCCTCGATTGCTTTGCGGGCGGCGGAGATTTCAAACCACCGCCATCCATCGCGCAGGCGCAATTTGACCAGGTAGCCGCTGGAGCGCCCCTTGTCCATGGCCTCTTTCAGTGCGGCCAGCACCGTGTTGGTGGACGCCTGGGGCATGACGTCCCGGACGTTCTTTCCAATCAGGAAGCTTGCGGGTATGCCCAATAGGTCAATTTGGGGCGTGTGGTAGCTGTAGTAAGTGCCGTTGAGCTCCATCTCAAAGATCATGTCGGGCACTGCGTCCAGCGTCGCCTTGAGGCTGTTTTGCACCGCATCCAGCGCTTGGTAGGGGCGCTGCACGGTGGCGACAAAAATGCTTTGGTACAAAAACAGGTAGGCGATGACTTTGTAGATATGGCCGGCCAGATTGAAGAGGTCGGTCACATTGGCATACATCGTGAAAAACAGCTCGCTCATGGCCATCGTCAGCACCGCCCCCAGCAGCCCAGTGGCGTGTGGTCCAAGCTCAGTCCGTTGGCGCCATATCAAGAACCCTGCTGCCATCAGGTGCAGTCCTATGAGGCCATATTCCAGTTGCACTTTGAGGTCCGTGAGCCCACTGCCAGCGATAAAAGTGCGCGGTATTGCGGTGGGATAGAACAGGAACAACCCGTGGGCCAATGCCACGAATAACATCACACCTGCCATGAGCATGTAGCGATGCAGGGGTTGCAGCAGCGGTCTCCAGGGCAGGGCAGCGACCATCAGCAGACTGACGGCGGCCAGCAGCCGTGCCGCCAACCAGAAATTGATGGCTTTTTCCGAGTCGCTGGGCGTGACATACACAGGCATGCCCTTGAAAGACATCAGGTGCGAGAAGTCCAGCAGTGCAACACCCCAAAAGGTGTACGCCAGCAGCAAGAGGCTACCGGATGCTTTGTGGGCCTGCGCATTCCATGTGGTTGCAAAGATCAGTCCCGAGACCACAATGGAGAAGACCTCGAGCAGCGAATGCAGGGGCTCGTAGCCAGCGATGCCACGCAGACTCTCGGGCACTTCCACCCACAACAAGAACAGCATGACTGCTAGCAGCGCCAGCAACTGGCTGCGCATTTTGCGCATATCCCCCCAGAGGCTTGGGTGGGTAGCAACAGCGTTCAAAGGCAATCTCCCGGAGCTGGAGGCAAACTTGCCTCGATTCAGTCCATTGAAGATAAGGGTTGGTGGCTATTTCGTACAGGTTTTGGACTTGATGCAAGTCAACGTCATCCGGATTAGTGCGCGGCCGCTTGACCGCTTGTCCAGATGCTTAGCCCCGCGCCGCGATCACGCGGTCCAGTTTGTCCTCGACCTCGCCCAAATGGGCGCTGAGCGACCGGGTGGCTTCCGCCAGGGCCTGCTGGTTCGCAGCGCTGGCCTGTGTGAGATGGAGTTCCAGGGTACCCGTGCTGGTGGTGATGGATCGGGTCAGCAGATCAAATGTAGTGTTGACGCGGGCCAGCAGGTCTGCGGTGCGGGATGCTTCGGCCTGGTCTGCGAGCTTGCGCTGCGACTCCAGTTCGCTGAACACGCGGCGTTGCTGCAGGGCCCAGGTGGCCTGCAGGTACATCAGGTAAGCCGAGAACAGGGCGACCACTGCCAACAGGGCCGCGAACAATACAAAGCCCACGGGCATTTGGACCACCGTGAAACCAAATGAGAGCGTGGATGGCGCAGAAAACTCAGCCCAGTTCAATCCGATAAAAGCGAAGAGGAACGCAAATACGGCAAGTAAAACGGCAGAACGCAAGGTCATGGTGGGCTCCAAGGGTTGGGCCCATTGTGAACCTGTCTAGCGCCCGCGCAGAAACAGGCTGTCCAGCTCCTTGAGCGTGAGCTGGCGCCAGGTGGGCCGGCCGTGGTTGCATTGGTCGCTGCGCTCGGTGGCTTCCATGTCGCGTAGCAGGGCGTTCATCTCTTCAATCGTGAGCTTGCGGTTGGCGCGCACGGCGCCGTGGCAGGCCATGGTGCCCAGAATTTCGTTTTGCGCGCGCTGGATGACGGTGCTGGCGTCATGCTGGGCGAGCTCGGCCAGCACGCTGCGGGCCAGTTCCACGGCGTCGCCTTGCGCCAGTGTGGTGGGCACGGCACGCACGGCCAGGGTTTTGGGCGAGAAGGGGCTGATCTCCAGGCCCAGGGTGTTGAGGGTGGCGACATGGGCCTCGGCCGTAGCCACTTCGTCGGGGGTGGCGGCGAAGGTGGCGGGGATGAGCAGGGGCTGGCTGGCCAGTGGGTGCACGCTGCCGTCGGGGGCGGTGAGGCTGATTTGGGTTTTCAGGCGTTCGTAGACGATGCGTTCGTGGGCGGCGTGCATGTCCACGATGACCAGGCCCTGGCTGTTCTCGGCGAGGATGTAGACGCCTTGGAGTTGGGCTATGGCGCGGCCTAGGGGCCATGCTTCTTCATTGTTGTGGTTGGCGGGGCGGCTCGGCGGCAGCGGGCTCTGCTCCGTGTCCCCCGCCCGCTGTGCGGGCTCCTCCTTTACCTGCGCAGAGCCCACTGCCGCCCAGCCTTCTTGCGGGGTGGGGATGCGTTGCCAGAGGGCGCTCACGTCGCTGACGCGGTGGCCAACCAAACTTGTATCTGCTTCAAATTTGATAGCTGGTTGCGCACTGTACATGGGCGCTACAGGCATTCTTTGCACATAAGCGCCGGGCTGGGCCAGTAGCGAAGGCGCTTGGGGTTGGCCGTCCACCGCACCTGCCGCAGCCGCAGCGCGTGGCGCGGCCAGGGTGTCTTCCACCGCGTGGCGCACGGCCTGGTGCACCTCGCGGCTGTCGCGAAAGCGCACTTCGATCTTGGTGGGGTGCACGTTCACGTCCACGCGCGTCGGGTCCATCGCCACATACAGCGCGTAGACCGGCTGGCGGTGGCCGTGCAGCACGTCTTCATAGGCGCTGCGGGCAGCGTGGGTCAGCACCTTGTCGCGTACAAATCGGCCGTTTACATAGCAGAACTGCTGGTCAGCGCGGGAGCGGGCGGCGTCAGGCACGCCGGCACGGCCCCACACGCGCAGTGCGGGTTGGTCGTATTCGTTGGTTTGGCTGCTGTGCCAGTCCACGCGCACGCTTTGCGCCAGAAACTCGGGGCCGAGTACGTCGGAAAGGCGTTGGTCCAGGGCGGCCAGAGCACTTTCCGTCGGGGCCTCGGCCAGCGGCATATCGAGGCAGCGGCGCCATTGCTCCACCAGCTTTCCCTCGTGCCAGATGGCAAAGCCCACATCGGGCCGGGCCAGGGCGTGGCGGCGCACAGACTCGATGCAGTGGGCGAGTTCGGTGGCGTCGGTTTTGAGGAACTTGCGGCGGGCAGGCGTGCTGTAAAACAGCTCCTTCACCTCGACGGTGGTGCCCTGGCTGCGCGCGACCGGGCCCAGCTCGCCGGTGCGGCCATCCAGCAAATAGGCATCATTCAGGCCGCTGGCCCTTGATAAGATTGCGCAATCAGCTATGGAATTAATAGCGGCCAGCGCCTCGCCGCGAAAGCCCATGGTGGCTACGCTCTCCAGATCGAGCAGGCTGCCAATCTTGCTGGTGGCGTGGCGTTTGAAGGCAATCGGCAGCTCATCGCGCAGGATGCCCTGGCCGTCGTCTTCCACGCTGATCAGGCGCACACCGCCCGCCAGGAGACGCAGGGTGACTTGCGTAGCACCAGCGTCCAGCGCGTTATCCACCAGCTCGCGCACCACGCTGGCGGGGCGTTCCACCACCTCACCGGCCGCAATCTGGCTGATGAGTTCGTCAGGGAGTTCGCGGATGGGGCGGCGCAGGGTGGGGGGGATGGGGGCGTTCACCGCGCCATTTTAGGCCGCCCTCAGCCCGCGCCGGGCCGGGTCAGCCAATGGGCAAATTCGGCAGCCGGTACGGGGCGGCTGAACAGGTAACCCTGGTACTCGGCACAGCCATGGGCGCGCAGGAAGTCGAGCTGTGCCGGTGTCTCCACCCCTTCAGCAATGGTGCGAAAGCCCAGGCTTCGCGCCAGCTGGATGATGGTGGTGACAATCGCTTCGTCCTGGTGGTCCAGTGTCAGGCCTCGGATGAAGCTTTGGTCAATTTTGAGTTTGTCGATGGCAAAACGCTTGAGGTAGGAGAGCCAGGAGTAGCCGGTGCCAAAGTCGTCGATGGACAGCGCTACGCCCAGGCTTTTGAGGCCGGCCACCGTGTCCAGCGTGAAGCTGGAGTTCTCCATGGCGATGCTTTCGGTCAGCTCCAGCTCCAGCAATTCGGGCGGCAGCCCGCTGCGGCGCAAGGCGTCCTGCACCGCAGTGCGCAGGCCTGGATGGCGGAACTGCACCACCGAGAGGTTCACCGCCACTGGCACCACCGGCAGTCCTTGTTGCCGCCAAGTGGCGTTTTGATGGATGGCCTCTTGCATGACCCATTGGCCAATCTCCTGAATCAAGCCTGACTCTTCGGCCACCGGTATGAAAAGGGCAGGCGAGATCAGTCCGCGCCGGGGGTGGTTCCAGCGTACCAGCGCCTCCATGCCAATCAGTCGGCCGCTCTGCACATCGATCTGGGGCTGGTAGTGCAGCACCAGCTCTTGCCGCTCCACCGCGTAGCGCAGGTCCTGCTCCAGCGCCAGCGTTTCTTTGACCTGGTCTTGTGTGCTGCGCGAGAAAAAATGTACGGTGTTGCGCCCGCTGCGCTTGGCCTCGTGCACCGCGGACTCGGCCGCTTGTGTGAGCTGCAAAAAGCTGCTGCCGTTATCGGGAAACTCGGCAATGCCCATGCTGGCAGTGATGCGCAGTTCCTGGCCACTGACCATAAAGGGCTGTGTCAGGCTGTCGAGCACATGCCAGGCCACCTGCGCTACCGTGCGGGCGGTGGTGTTGGGGATCAGGAAAATGAAATCGTCGCCACCGGCGCGGGACACGGTCTCGTCCGCCCGCAGCTGGCCCAGCAGTCGCTGCGCCAGCTCGATTAACAGGGTGTCGCCGGCCGCATGGCCAAAGGATTCATTGATTTGTGTGAACCGGTCTACGTTGAGGTGCATCACCGCCAGGGAGGTCTCGCCTTCGATGGCGGCGCTGATGGCGATGTTGGCCCGGTCATTGAGCAGGGCGCGGTTGGGCAGGTTGGTGAGCGAGTCGTAGTTGGCCAGGTGCTGAATGCGCTCTTCTGCGGCCTTGCGCCCGGAGGTCTCGGTGAAGATGCCCAGGTACTGTTCCACACGGCCTTGGGCGCTGGTGATGGCACTGATGGTGAGCCATTCCGGATAAATTTCACCATTCTTGCGGCGGTTCCAGATTTCTCCTTCCCAACGGCCGTCGCTTTCGAGCTGTCGCCACATGCTGTCGTAAAACGTTTTGTCGTGCCGCCCCGAGTGCAGCAATTTGGGTGTTTGCCCCAGCACCTCTTGCGCTGCGTAGCCTGTGACTTGCGAGAACGCCTGGTTGACATTGATGAAGCGCTGCTGGGCATCGGTAATAAAAATACCTTCCTGGCTGGCCTCGAAGACATGGGCAATCAGACGCAGCTGCTCCTCGGCATGGCGGCGTTCGCTGAGGTCACGCGCAAGGATCAGCCGGGCCGGTCGTCCCATGTGCAGGAGCGTGTGGCTGGTGATTTCCACCCAGAACACCGTACCGTCTTTGCGCTTGTGCCGCCATTCGCCCTGCACCGAGACTGCCGGTGCATCCGGTACGCGCTTGCGCATGTGGTGCAGCAGTTTGGGAATGTCCTCTGCGGGCCGAATGTCGGCCAGGGTCATGCCCACAAACTCTTGTCGGGTGTAGCCATAGGCTTTCACGGCAGCGTCATTCACGGACAAAAACGCCAAGGATTCCGAGTCCACCACCCACATGGGCAAGGGGTTCAGCTCAAACAGTTCGCGGTAGCGCAGCTCCGACTCCCCGATGCGCATTTCAGCGGTCTTGCGGTCGGTAACGTCCAGCCAAGTGCCCATCACTTGGGTGGTGCTGTTGGCCTTGTCACGCAGGAGGACCACCCGGTCGTGGATCCAGCGATAACTGCCGTCCTTGTGGCGAAAGCGATATTCATACGCGATCTGCCCGGCTTGCAGCAGTTCTGCCTGTGCCGCCTGGGCCATCGGCCGGTCATCTGGATGAATCCGGCTGTGCCAGAAGTCACTGGCGGCCATCCATTCCTGCGGGGTGTAGCCACTGATGCTTTCCACGTTTTCCCGACAAACTCGGTGTGGAAAACGGGGCTGTCCGGTTCTGTCTGGCGCAGCGCGTACACCACGGCAGGATTCACGTCGAGGATTTGGGCCAAGCGGTTTCTCTCGCGCACCGCGACGGATTTCATGTGTGCCAGTTGGCGCTGGCCCCGCGCCACCAGCACAAAAATCAGCAACGCACTCATAGCGACGAACGCCACGCCTTTGTAGGACTGGATCTGTCGGTTCAGCGCAAGGTCTGGGACCATCCAATCCAGCAGGCTGTCGGACGCCCATATCCAAGCCACACCAAACAGCAGGAAACGGGCAACGATCTTGAGGGGACTCATGGTCCCGAGTGTAGTGAAACGTGGGGGCAAAAAACGGCAGGGATAATCGCCGCCATGGAACTCATTACCCAGCTTATCGATTTCATCTTGCATGTGGACCGCTACCTGGAGGTCTTTGTGCAGAACTACGGCACGTGGGTCTATGCCCTGTTGTTTCTCATCGTGTTTGTGGAGACAGGCGTGGTGGTGATGCCCTTTTTGCCCGGGGACTCCCTGTTGTTTGTGGTCGGCGCCATGTGCGGCGTGGGGCTCATGAGTTTTCCCGTCGCGGTGGGGGTGCTGCTGGTAGCCGCCATCCTGGGCGACCAGTGCAATTACTCCATCGGTCGCTATTTCGGCCCCAAGGTGTTCCAGTGGGAGCAGTCGCGCTTTTTCAACAAGGCGGCGTTCGATAAGGCCCATACCTTTTACGAAACCTATGGTGGTTTCACCATCATTGCGGCGCGCTTCATGCCCTTTTTGCGCACCTTTGTGCCGTTTGTGGGAGGTGTGGCGCAGATGAACCGGGCCAAGTTCACGCTGTTTAACGTGGTGGGCGCCGTGCTGTGGGTGCTGGGCATCTGCACCGCAGGTTACTTTCTGGGTAGCTTCCCGTGGGTGAAAGCCAACCTGGACAAAATCATCTGGGCGATTTTCCTGATCCCGGGCCTGATCGTGCTTTTTGGTGCTTGGAGAGCCCGCAGCGCGAGCACGTCCGCCTGAGCGTGGGGGCTTCGGTTTCAGCGCCGGGCCGCCCCAAGCTGAAACGCACCCCCTTGGGGGGCAGCGACCCGCTTAGCGGCTGAGCGTGGGGGCCCTACATCTAGCTAATCGTCCTGTTACGCGCCAGCGGCGGGTTCTTGGCGAAGTAGGCCAAGATGCCGCGCATCAGTGCATCGGCGAGCTGGTTTTGGTAAGCCTCGCTGTTGAGCTTGACCTCTTCACGCGGGTTGCTGATGAAGGCGGCCTCAACCAGCACGCTTGGGATGTCGGGCGCCTTGAGCACGGCAAATGAGGCCTGCTCAACCTTGGGCTTGTGCAGCTTGCCCACGCGCTTGATCTCGCCCAGCAGGTTGCTGCCGAGTTTGAGGCTGTCGTTGATTTGGGCAGTGGTGCTCATGTCCAAGAGCGCACGCTGCACGGTCGCATCTTTGGCCTTCACGTTCAGGCCGCCAATCAAATCCGCCTTGTTTTCCTTGGCCGCCATCCAGCGCGCCGCGCTGCTGGAAGCACCGCCCTGGCTCAGCGCAAACACGCTGGCACCCTGCGGGTCGGGGGTGAAGAAGGCATCGGCATGCAGGCTCACAAACAGGTCGGCCTGCACCCGTCTGGCCTTCTGCACCCGCGTGTTCAATGGCACAAAGAAGTCGGCATCACGCGTCAGGTAGGCGCGCATGGCGTTGCCATTCACGGTGGCGGTGTTGATGCGCTCGCGCAGCAGGTGGGCCAGCTTGAGCACCACGTCTTTTTCTTTGGTGCCGCCGGGGCCAATGGCGCCGGGGTCTTCGCCGCCATGGCCGGGGTCTAGTGCGATGATGATCAACCGTTCGGTGGTCGCACCAGGCCCGGCAGGGGGGGATTTAGTGCCATTTAGGCCTGTAGAGCCCGTGGAATCTGCGCGAGCAGCTCCTGTTTTAGGAGCGTTTTGGCTTGTTACAACGGCCGAGCTGGAGGCCGGGCGCTGCGTGTGCTGGGCAATCAGCGCATCCAGCGGGTCGGCGGCGGGCTTGCTGGCGGCGGTTGCGGGCTTAGGTGCCGTGTCTTTCAGGCGGTCTGCAATCAGGCTGTCCAGCGGGTCTACCTCGTCCACCGGGTAGAGGTCAAACACCAGCCGGTGCTGGTAGGCCGCCACCGGCGCCAGCGAAAATACCTGCGGCCGTATCGCGTGTTTAAGGTCCACCACCAGGCGCACCACCGTGGGCGTGAACTGTCCCACGCGGATGCCGGCAATGTTGGGGTCGTCCGCCTTGACCTTGGCCACCAGTTCTTTCAACGCAGGGTTGAGCGTGATGCCCTCGATGTCTACCGCCAGGCGCGGCGGGCTCGGCACAAAGGTTTGTTTGGCCGTTAGCGCCGCGTCGGATTCAATGGTGACGCGCGAGTACTCGGGCGCGGGCCACACGCGCACCGTCATGATGGTGGCGCCGCGCGCCAGGTGCGCTGCACCCAGGGTGAGCACCACGCTGCCGGCTTGCAACAGCGTGCGGCGTTTCATGCGGTGGCCCCCTGCAGTCCTTGCAACAAAGCCTGGCCCGCTGCGGTGTGTGCTTGCAAGGTGACACTGCGGCTGCTGTCATCCCGCGTGCGGATGTGCAGGTCCACGTCGGCCACGGGCAGCACGCCGGCGGCCTTTTCGGGCCACTCGGCCAGCTTCAGGCCGGGGCTGGCAAAGATGTCGCGAAAGCCGGCTTCTTCCCACTCGCGCGGGTCATTGAAGCGGTAGAAATCAAAGTGCCAGATGTTGAGTGCGTCCAGCTCGTAGGGTTCGACCACGGCGTAGGTGGGGCTTTTGATGCGGCCTGTCACGCCCAGTGCCTGCAGCAGGTGGCGCACCAGCGTGGTCTTGCCGGCGCCCAGGTCCCCATGCAGGGCCACAAAGGCGTTGGCCAGCGCGGGCTGTGCGGCCCAGTGCTGTGCAAAGGTTTGGGTAGCGGCCTCGTCCGGCCACACCAGGATGGCGCTTTCTACAATGGGGTGGTGACGATCAACAGCGTGCAAAACAAGGCTCAATTCAGTGGCGACCAGCTGGTAGCGCAGGTGCGGGCCTGGGCCCGGGAACTTGGATTCTCCCAAATTGGCGTGGCCGGTGTGGATTTGTCGTCCGCCGAGGCCGGTTTATTGGCCTGGTTGTCGCACGGTTTCCACGGTGACATGGGCTATATGGCCCAGCACGGCCTCAAACGGGCCCGCCCGGCCGAGCTGGTGCCGGGCACGGTGAGCGTGATCACTGCGCGCATGGACTACCTGCCACAGGCCACCGAAGCCGGTTGGCAGGACGTGGAGTTGGCGCGCCTGCAGAATCCGGCTGAGGGCATTGTGTCGCTCTATGCGCGGGGGCGGGACTACCACAAGGTGCTGCGCAACCGGCTGCAAAAACTGGCGGACCGGCTGTCCGAGCACATGGGCCCGCTCGGCTACCGCGTGTTCACCGATTCGGCCCCGGTGCTGGAGGCCGAACTTGCCGCGCGTAGCGGCCTGGGCTGGCGCGGCAAGCACACGCTGCTGCTCAACCGCGACGCGGGCTCCATGTTTTTTCTGGGTGAAATTTATGTGGATGTGGCCTTGCCCGCCAGTGCACCGGTGGAGCCGCACTGCGGCAGCTGCAGCGCCTGCATCAGCGCCTGCCCCACCCAAGCCATCATCGCGCCGCACCGGCTCGACGCGCGGCGTTGCATCTCCTACCTCACCATCGAACTTGCGGGTCCCATTCCGCTGGAGATGCGGCCGCTGATTGGCAACCGCATCTACGGCTGCGATGACTGCCAGCTGGTCTGCCCCTGGAACAAGTTCGCCCAGCGCAGCAGCCTGCCCGACTTTGACGCGCGCGAAGGCCTGGCCGGCGAGCAACTGGCCACGCTGCTGGACTGGACCGAAGACACCTTTTTGAAGCACACCGAGGGCAGCCCGATCCGCCGCATTGGCCACGCGCGCTGGCTGCGCAATGTGGCCGTGGCCCTGGGCAATGCCTTGCACGGCACCGGCCTGAGCGCGGCGCAGCGCGCCACCATGGTCCAGTCCTTGCAACGCCGCACCAACCACCCGGACCCGCTGGTGCAAGAGCATGTGCAGTGGGCCCTGCAAACCGATTCTTCTCATTCCTTGATGGAACCCACTCCATGACGCCTTACGACCTGTTGGTGATTGACCCCCAAAACGACTTTCTGGACATTCCCGGCGCTGCCTTGCCAGTCCCCGGTGCGAATGCCGATATGGACCGGCTGGCCGCCTGGCTGAGTACGCACGCGGCGCAGGTGCAGAGCCTCACCGTCACGCTGGATTCCCACGCCAGCGTGGGTGTGGAGCGCACCAGCTTTTGGCTGCAGGCCGATGGCAGTGCGGTGGCTCCGTTCACGCTGATTCGCGCGGCCGATGTGCAGGCTGGCAGCTTCCGCCCGCGCCATGCGGACAAAACGGCCGAGGTGCTGGCCTACCTGCAGGCGCTGGAAGCCACGGGCCAGCGCCAGCTCATCGTCTGGCCGGTGCACTGTGTGCTGGGCACCTGGGGCCACAACATCCACAGCGGGCTCAGTGATGCGATTGCGCACTGGGAGCAGAGTACGGGACGGACCTGTTGCAAGGTGCTCAAGGGCCAGAACCCGATGACCGAGCAGTACAGCGCCTTCAAAGCCGAGGTGCCGCGCGCTGATGACGAAAAAACTTTGCTAAATAGGCCGCTGATGCAATCCCTGTCTGCGCGAGGCGCTACGCTTTTGGTAGCGGGGGAGGCGCTGAGCCACTGTGTGGCCGCCTCGGTGGGCGACCTGATGGCAGCGCTGCCACGGGCTCGCTTGCAGGAGACGGTGCTGCTGACCGACTGCATGAGTCCAGTCACGGGCTTTGAAGCCATGGGCCAGGACTTTCTGGCGCAGGCGCGTGCGGCAGGCTTGCGCACCGCCACGCTGGATTCGCTTATTTGACGGCTGGCGGAAGCCCGGCAAACACATCCATAGGCTGCCACTCCAGTGGCAGCCGGATATCCACGCCGTCCTGCGCGGCCCGCTGCTGCAGGAACTGCATGGAGGCCTCAAAGTCGTCCAGCGGTTTAGGCATGGGCTGCATGGGCAGGGTGGACGGAATCCAGAAATCGTCCCAGTGGATCGGGATGACGCGCCGCGCCCCCACGGTGGCCACGGTCTCCTGCCAGTAGGCGGCTTTGTGTTCGGCGCTGCGCGGGCCCATGGCGCCAATGCCCAGCAAGACCACCTCCGCCTTCACGCCCTGTAGCGCAGCGGGCACAAAGCCGGCGGTGCCGGTGATCAGCAGGCTGCGCCCGTCGTGCGTGATGTGGGCCACATAGCTCTGGCCTTCTTTGTATTCGGTGGCACGCACGGGCGGCTTCAATGGCGCCGTGATCTCGCCACCAGTAAAGCCCGTGGGCGTGTGCACGGCCGGGTACAGCGTGACCGTGAAGCGGCCGAAGGTGTAGGGCTTGCGCAGCTCGGCGGTGCGGATCTGCGCCTCGGGCAAGCCCCAGCCGCGGCCCACCATGGCGGTGGAGCTGGAGCCCAGCAGCAGCGCGCCGGTGCGCTTGGCCACTTCGGGCGCGTCCATGGCGTGGTCATAGTGGGAGTGCAGGGGAATCACCGCCGCCAGCCTGCCGGTGCGTGCCGGAATGCCCGCGCGCTGCAGGCCTGCAGCAATGCCGGGCACATCAGGCGCGACCTGGCGAACAAAGGTGGTGAGTTTGTCGGGGCGGGAGAAGAAGCCGTCGGTCAGCAGCGCGGTTTCACCGTCGTCCAGCAGCACGGTGGCCACACCCAAAAAACTCACGCGCAGTGGCGTCTGTGCGGGTGTGGGGGCTTGCCAGCGCAGGGCGGTCAAGCCCTCCAGGCCGGGCGGATGGCTCAGCAACCACGCCAACACGGCGGTACCGGCTACCAACAGCAAGAGAACGACCGCAGCCAGGCGCTTGAAGAATTTCATGCGCGCAGTGTAGGGTCAGCGGCGTGGGCGGCTTCGTCGCGTGCGTTGCAGGGCCAGCAGCTCTCCCATGCCTTGCACCAGGGCCAGCGTGACGGCCAGCCAGGGCAGCAAGGGGCTGCGGCGGGGGGCAGGGCGATGGCGCATCAAACTTCGATCAGCGCCACTGGCTCCAGCCAGTTGTCTTCGAACAGTTCGTCGAGCAAACGTTGCAGTCCAAGCAGTTTGAGGATCATGGAAGGCTCCCGGCAGGTTGCAGATAGGGTCACTCTAGGTGGCGAATATGACGCTTTGATGGCACTGTGGTGGCATGGCATCAGGCTCGGAAAAGAGATGCCGGTGGCGGCTGTGGCCCACTATGCTGGCACGTTATCTGGAGCTTTGCCTTTGTCACCACGCGCGCTTGATGCCCTGACCGAACTGGAGCGGATTCTGCAGCTGGCTGGCAGCCGCGTGCAGACACGCGTGGTGCGTGAGGTGGACTGCCGTGGCACGGCGCTGCCGGTCTACGCCATTGCCTTGGGCAACCCGGACCCGCAGGTGCCCGCCATCGGTTTCTTTGGTGGTGTGCACGGCCTGGAGCGCATTGGTGCTGAGGTGGTGATAGCCTACCTGCAAAGCATCGTCACACGCCTGACCTGGGACCACACGCTGCACCGCCAGCTCGAATCCTTGCGCATGGTGTTCATGCCGCTGGTCAATCCTGGTGGCATGGCGCTGGGCACGCGCGCCAACCCGCGCGGTGTGGACCTGATGCGGAACGCCCCGGTGGACGCGCTGGAGCCGGTGCCCGCGCTGGTAGGCGGTCAGCGCCTGAGTGCGCGCCTGCCTTGGTACCGTGGGCTGGCCGGTGCCCCCATGGAGGACGAGAGTCAGGCCGTATGTGATGTGGTGGCGCAGGAGCTGCTGCCGCGGCCTTTCAGCATGTCGGTGGACTGTCACTCGGGCTTTGGCGTGCAGGACCGGTTATGGTTCCCGTTTGCCCACACGCGCCAAGCGTTGCACCACCTGGCCGAGATGTATGCGTTGCAGGCCATATTCCGCCAGACTTACAACACCCATCCCTATGTGTTTGAGCCGCAAAGCCTGCAGTACCTGGCCCATGGCGACCTGTGGGACCACCTCTACCTGCAGTCGCGCGCGACACCTGAGCGGGTGTTTTTGCCGTTGACGCTGGAGATGGGTTCGTGGTTGTGGATCAAGAAAAACCCGCGTCAGCTCTTCAGCCGCCATGGCATCTTCAATCCGCTGATTGGCCACCGGCAGGAGCGTGTGTTGCGCCGCCATCTGTGGATGCTGGATTTTTTGACCCGCGCGGCCTGTAGCGCGGAGTCCTGGGTGCCGCAGGATAACCAGCGCCACGCCCTGCACGCTGAGGCGTTGCAGCACTGGTACTGAGTGCGCCTAGAGGTGGCGCAGCACGCCCAGTGCGAAGGGCAGGCTGGCCATGCCCATCAGGGTGGACAGGGTGACCAGCCCTGCCACATAAGCGCCGTCGTAGCCCATGCGTGCTGCCAGCACATAACAACTCGATGCCGTTGGCAGGGCCGAGAAGGCGAGCAGGATGGTGGTTTGGGTGGGGTTGAGGCCGAAGAGCAGGGCCACGCCCAGGGCTGCGATGGGAGTGAGGGCGTGGCGGATGACCAGTACGGACACGGCCAGTGCCTTGCCGCGCGCCAACGCCCCCAACTGCATGCCGGCGCCAGCCGCCATCAGGCCCAGGGCCAGCGATGCCGCGCCCAGGCGCGTGACGGTGGGTTCCAGCCATACCGGGATGCTTAAACCCATAAGGTTGGCCACCAGCCCGGAGGCGGTGCCGATGATCAGTGGGTTGCGCACCAGTTCACCGACAAAACCACGTTGTGCATGTTTGGCCATGGGCCACACGGCAGCCACGTTGAACAGGGGCACACACACACCAATCAGCACCGCAATCAGCTGCAGCCCTTGTGGGCCGGCCAGGCGGTCGGCGATGGCCAGGCCGATGAAGGAATTGAAGCGGAACGCAATTTGTGCGCTGGAGGCGTGGTCCCGCGGGTCCATATGGCGGCCCAGCCAGGGCAGGCGGGGCAGGGCGTAGGCCATGGCAATACCAGCCAGGCCGGTGGCCCAACCGGCCCCCATGAGGCTAGAGGCGGCGCCCAAGTCCAGCGGGCTTTTCACAATCGAGTGGAACAGCAACACGGGGAACAAAAAATAGTAGACCAGCGCCTCCACCTGCTCCCAGACCGGCCGGTTCAGTGCGGTGTAGCGGCAGACCAGGTAACCCAGCAGGATGAGGGAAAAGTCGGGGAAGAGCAGTTGGGCGTAGTTCACCCCAGAAGGATAGCAGCCGGGTAGGCCGGGTTCGGGTTTCCACGGGTGGGCGTGTAAGCCCGTGTCGGCCTCCGTGAGGGTACTATCCCGGCAAACCAACAGGAGATTGCCATGCACCGTAGAGTTCTGTTCGCCATGGGGTTGTTGGCCGCATCCAGTGCGGCACTGGCCCAGGGCTACCCCAACAAAATCATCAAGCTGCAAGTACCGTTTGCGCCTGGTGGCACCACCGACATCATTGCCCGCGTGATTGCAGACCCGCTGGGCAAGGTGCTGGGCCAAACCGTGGTGGTGGAAAACAAGGCCGGCGGCGGCGGGGTCGTAGGTGCGAATGAAACTGCCAAATCGGCACCCGACGGCTATTCACTCGGCATGGCCACAGTGTCTACGGTGGCGGCGAATCCGGCCATCAACCCCAAGAACCCCTACAACCCACTCACCGACTTCACGCCCATCGTCAACATTGCAGCCACGCCGAATGTGATTGCAGTGCACCCTAGCTTTCCGGCCAGAGACTACAAGAGTTTCATGGCCGAGTTGAAGAAGAGCCCCGGGAAGTACTCCTACGCCTCATCTGGCACTGGGGGCATTGGTCACATGCAAACGGAGCTGTTCAAGAACCTGGCCGGGGTGTTCATCACCCACATTCCTTACCGCGGAGCGGGCCCAGCACTGAACGACACCGTTGGCGGCCAGGTGCCCCTGATTTTTGACAACTTGCCATCCGCTTTGCCCTTCATCCGGAGCAACCGCTTGGTGCCCATTGTGGTGGCCGCGCCCCAGCGTCTGGCGCAGTTGCCCAATGTGCCGACCTTCAAGGAAGTGGGTCTGGAGCCTGTGAATCGCATGGCCTTTTATGGCATTTATGGCCCCAAGGGACTGCCCAAAGAGGTGGTGGACAAGGTTAATGCCGCAGTGCGCAAGGTGCTGGAAGACCCGGCTGTGCGCAAACGTATTGAAGAAACCGGTTCGTTGATCGAAGGTAACAGCCCTGAACAGTTCACGGCCCAGATCAAGGCCGAATTTGAGGTTTACAAAAAAGTGGTGGAGTCCGCCAAACTGCGTTTGGAATGACCGCGGGCGGCGTAGACACGGCAAGCATCGACACCTTCATTGATGCCTTGTGGCTGGAGGAGGGGTTGTCCAGCAACACCCTTCAGGCCTATCGGCGTGATCTGACGCTTTTCGCCCAATGGTTGTCCCACCACCCCCTGGTCGAAGCACAAGAACTGCATATCCAGGGCTACTTTGCGGCCCAGCATGCGCAGACCAAGGCCACCACTGCCAACCGGCGGTTGACTGTGTTTCGCCGTTACTTTCGGTGGGCGATGCGTGAGGGACTGATCCAACAGGACCCGACCCTGAGGCTGGATGCCGCCAAACAGGCACCACGCATCCCCAAAACCCTGACGGAGGCGCAGGTGGAAGCCTTGCTGGCCGCACCCGACACCAGCGAGGCGCTGGGTGTGCGCGACCGTACCATGCTGGAAGTGATGTATGCCAGTGGCTTGCGTGTCAGTGAACTGGTGGACCTGCGTGTCCTCAATGTAGGGCTGAACGAAGGGGTTTTGCGTGTCATGGGCAAGGGCTCCAAAGAGCGTCTGGTGCCATTTGGTGAAGTGGCGCGTGAGTGGTTGCAGCGGTATTTGGGCCAAGCCCGCCCCGAGCTACTGGGACCCAAACAAACCCAGGACCTGTTTGTTACTGTGCGGGGCAGCAAAGCCGGCACATCCATGACCCGGGTGATGTTTTGGGGCCTGGTGAAGCGGTACGCCTTGCAGGCAGGCATTCGTGCACCTATTTCACCCCATACCTTGCGCCATGCGTTTGCCACGCACTTGCTGAACCACGGCGCAGATTTGCGTTCGGTGCAAATGCTGCTGGGTCATGCCGACATTTCCACCACCACCATCTACACCCATGTAGCCTGCGAGCGATTGGCGGCACTGCATGCACAGCACCACCCAAGGGGCTGAGGTCCTTCAATCAAGCAGGGTCTCTGCCCAGGCGAGAGCCTGCAAATGCGCCCAGTTGACCTGGTTGCTGCTGAGGCCCAAGGCCAAAGAAGTGCTCGCAAACGCCTCGTCATCGCCCGATTCGCACGCTTGCGCCAGTGCCAAGTAAGGTGCCAGCGGCCCGGTTCCGTACAGCAGCGCATGGGTGACAGTTTCCGGAAGGCTCAGGGAAGCCAGTGCCGCCTGCATGGGCAAGCCCAGCAAGGTGTCCAGCAAGGAAAAAATTCCCACCACAAATGCGTTGTCGCTTTCCTCAGGAGGAAGGGTGTCCGCGGCAAGCAGCTCCATCAGCCGCCCACGAACTACTGCTGTGCTTCCCACTGCGGGGGGAACGCCTCCTGCTTGTGAAGTCGTCAGCAGCAATGCCGCCCATTTGAAGAGCTTGTTGAGGCCCAACAGCATCACTGCATGCTTGAACGACGTGACCTCGGTGCGCAGGCCAAAACTGGCCGAGTTGATGAAGCGCAGCAGATTAAACGACAGGGTCGGGTCGCGTTTGAGAACTTCCTCAATTTCGTGGGTACTGGCTTGTTGGCGTACCAAATTGATGAGTTGCAGGATGGTGGCTTGTGCAGGGCGTATGGTTTGCCCTTCTACCAGCACAGGTTTGGCAAACCAATAGCCTTGGAAAAGCTGAACGCCCAGGGCTTGCAGCATGTCGTGCTGCTGCGCCGTTTCCACTTTTTCCGC
This sequence comes from Rhodoferax sp., assembly GCF_034519335.1. GTDB lineage: Bacteria > Pseudomonadota > Gammaproteobacteria > Burkholderiales > Burkholderiaceae_C > Allorhodoferax. Next base: position 108,436 of record NZ_JAXHOL010000034.1, on the reverse strand, counting down.
TACAAGTTGGGCTGGAGATTTGGATTGCGCCAATTTGACAAACGAACTGACAGATGCGGGCTTGAGTACCGACACATCAAACTTGATGAAAGATGCCAACGGTAGCCAGGTTTCGTAGGAGCGTGTGAGTACTGAATAGTCAAAGGCAAGACGGAAGCCACGCTCGTGCATGGCCTGCAGTGTGGGCAGTCGGGTCTGGATCTGGTCCACCTGCGAGATGGGGAGCGGGGGTATTTCCAACACGATCCGGTCTGGTGCTACGAGCTCCAGGTGTCCACCTGCCAGGCTGTCATGGGTGCAGTTGATGAAGAGAGTCTTTTTCTCCATCAAGGCTTCGTTGTCAGCCACAGACAAAAGGTTGAAGAGTAACTGCGCATCGCTAGAGGCCGTGTGCTGCTGCGCTGACACAGAGCGGTCAAACAGTTCATAGCCGAATACGCTGCGCTGGCTGTCCAGGATGGCCTGGCGGGCGATGGCGATCGACGGGGTTGTCGGGATGGTGGCGTCGGAGGCGGCGGTGTCGGACATGGTTTAGGGCGGGTTCAGGCCATTCTAGACTTGCATCCGTCCGCTGGTTTGGAGTGCAAGCAGCTCATCCTCTGAAAAACCTGCGAGTTTGCGCGCCACGAGATTGAAGGGGGGGTTGGGGCGAGGTGCCGCATGGCGTAAGGCAGCCTGCGCGTAGAAAGATGCGGCGTCCAGTCCGCTTTTCTGACAAAGCCAGTGGAACCAGCGGTTGCCGATTGCGACATGACCCACTTCTTCGCGCAGGATGGTGTCCAGGATGTTGCAGGCCTCCAAGGCCTGAGGTGTTCCCACTTTGTGGAGTTTGGCCTGAATCAGGGGGGTGGCATCGAGGCCTCTTGCTTCCAGGGTGCGTGGCACCAAAGCCATGCGAGCGACTACATCGTGTCGGGTGTTCTCACACATGGTCCACAGTCCATCGTGTGCGGGGAAGCTGCCGTAAGAGTATCCATAGTGCTGCAAGTGCGTGTGCAATGCTTGGAAATGTTGTGACTCCTCCAGTGCCACCTGCATCCAGTCGCGGTAGTAGGACTCGGGCATGTCGGCGAAGCGCCAAACTGCATCCAAGGCCAGATTGATGGCATTGAACTCGATGTGGGCAATGGAGTGCATGAGCGCGGCATGCCCATCGCCAGTGAATGGGGAGCGCCTTGGTACCTCCTTGGGATCAATCAGCTGCGGCAAAGCCGGTCGTCCCGGGTTTTTGGGCGCCTCAAATGTTCGCTGCCGGTCAACGCCTAGCGCAAACTGCTGCGATGCCCACTGCTGTACGGCCAATACCTTGCGAGCGGGATCACAGATTTCAAAGGCTTGCAGCGCACAGTGTCGGAGTTCCATACCTACAATTCTAGTTTTGTGCAGTCTGGAGATGGACTATGGCAATTTATGAACTCGACCAGATTGCGCCGCGCGTGGCTGCGTCGGCCTGGGTGGCAGACAGTGCCCAAGTGATGGGCAGCGTGGAGGTGGCCGAAGACGCCAGCATCTGGTTTGGTGCGGTAGTGCGGGGCGATACCGAAACCATCCGCATCGGCAAGGGTTCCAACATTCAGGATGCAAGTGTGCTGCATGCCGACATCGGCAAGCCGCTGACGATTGGCGACCATGTGACGGTCGGCCATCAGGTCATGTTGCACGGGTGCAGCATCGGTGATGGATCGCTGATTGGCATTGGCGCCATCGTGCTCAACGGTGCCAAGATTGGTAAAGGCTGCATCGTGGGGGCAGGTGCCTTGGTGACAGAGGGTAAGGAATTTCCCGATGGTTCCATGATCCTGGGTAGCCCGGCCAAAGTGGTGCGGGAGCTGTCGGCGGATCAACAGGCCGGGTTGCGCATGAGTGCGCGGCACTATGTAGAGAATGCGCGCCGCTTCAAAAACGGCCTCAAAAAAATTGTTTAACCGCTGGCCTTACGTGGGCTGGCTTTAAGGGAGGGGTGCATGTCTGAGTTGCACAAGTTTTTGTTTGATGGCTTGCCCGTGCGGGGTGCCGTGGTGCGCTTAACCGATTCCTGGGTGGAAATTCTGCGCCGGCGTGCATCCAACAGCAACACTGGTGCCTACCCGGCGCCCGTGCAAAACATGCTGGGCGAAATGACGGCTGCTGCGGTATTGATGCAGTCCAACATCAAGTTTGATGGGGCCTTGGTGCTCCAGATTTTTGGCGATGGCCCTGTGCAGGTGGCGGTGGTGGAGGTGCAGTCAGATTTGAAGTTGCGCGCGACTGCCACTGTGGCTGGGGAGGTGACGGCAGACCTGTCGCTGAGCCAGATGGTCAATGTGAACAATCAGGGGCGCTGCGCAATCACCCTGGACCCCAAGACCAAGTTTCCGGGGCAGCAGCCTTACCAAGGTGTGGTCCCGCTTTTTGATGACCACGGGCACCCGATTGAAAAGCTCAGTGCTGTGCTGGAACATTACATGCTGCAGAGTGAGCAGCTCGACACCACCCTGGTGTTGGCTGCCGATGACAAGGTCGCAGCAGGCCTGTTGATTCAACGTTTGCCCATGCAAGGAGAAGGCAACCTGTCGGGCAGCATGGTGTCCAAGGACAATGAAGATGCGATTGGTCTCAATGAGCACTACAACCGCATTGCCACGCTTGCCAGTAGTCTCAAGCGCGAGGAGTTGCTGACACTGGACGTGGATACGATTCTGCGTCGTTTGTTCTGGGAGGAGCAGATCACCCGCTTCGAGCCGCTCGTAGGTGAAACCGCACCAAAGTTTGTTTGCAGCTGCAGCCGGGAGCGAGTGGCCAAGATGATTGTCAGCTTGGGGCGCGAGGAAGTGGAAAGCATTCTCGCGGAGCGCAACGACATTGAAGTGTCCTGCGAATTCTGTGGCGCACAGCACCGTTTCGACCCTGTGGATGCCGCCCAGTTATTCACTGACCCTTTGCAGCGACTCGACGGTGGTTTAGACGCCCACTAAGGGTGGTCGTGTAAGCCGGCTGAACAGCCGATGCTCGCAGTCTGCATCGGAGCAGGTGTCACATATCCAGGCCCAAGTGGGGCCTTGGCTAGCTGGCAGCCCCGCGCGATGTGTTGCATCGGCATGGTCGATCGCTTGCAATGCTGCTTGTTGGCGGTGCGCCCCCAATCCGTAGACCGTGGCAAAGGGCAGTTGGTGCGTGAGCAACACTTCACGCAACCTCGCGTCAATGCGCCGCTGCACGGCGACGCCATCGCGTTGGATGCCGTCTGCCACCCAAGGTAAATCCACACAAGCCAATAAGGTGAGATCCAGTGAGCGCTGAAACGTCACAGCGGAGCCGTACAGGCTACTGTCTTGGAACAGGACGTCACTGTACACAGCTGTCACTAAGGGCGTGGTGTCGGCCACGACGCAAATCGCTTGGGCTTGGCGTATATGAGCCGCTTGGGTACTGGCTACGTGCGCTTGTTCGTGCGCTCGGGGAGGTCTGCCGTGGTGGGTGCTCCACTCGCGCAGGTATTCTGGAATGAGTGCAACCGACGCGTAGCGGCTTTTCAGTTCGATGGACAGCCAAGTGGACAGGGTCGATTTGCCGCTGCACTCAGCGCCCACGATGCCGATCTTCATGATTGCGTTCTTTAGCGGGCAATTTGCACGTAAATTTCGTTCGCTTTGACCATGCCCAGTTCGGTGCGGGCTTTTTCTTCGACGATCTCCAGACCTTCACGCAAGTCGCTAATTTCGGCCACCAAGCGCTCGTTGGCTTGCGTCGCTTGAATATTGTGTTGCTTTTGTGCGTCCAGCTGGGTCGCCAGCTTGGACACATTGGGCACACTGCCACGGCCAAACCACAGTTGCCCATGCAGGATCACCAGCAAGGCAATCAAGGCAGCGGGAACAAGGCGGTTGGCCATAGCAGCGGTGAATGCGCTTACTTCAGGTTGTAGAACGCAGCGCGGCCGGGGTACACAGCCACATCACCCAAGTCCTCTTCGATGCGCAGCAGTTGGTTGTACTTGGCCATGCGGTCGGAACGGCTCAAGGAGCCGGTCTTGATTTGACCGGCGTTGGTGCCCACGGCGATGTCGGAGATGGTGGAGTCTTCGGTTTCGCCCGAACGGTGGCTGATGACGGCGGTGTAGCCGGCGCGCTTGGCCATTTCAATCGCGGCGAAGGTTTCGGACAGGGTGCCGATCTGGTTGATCTTGACCAGGATCGAGTTGGCAATACCTTTGTCGATGCCTTCTTTCAGGATCTTGGTGTTGGTGACGAAGAGGTCGTCGCCGACGATCTGCACGTTCTTGCCCAAGCGGTCAGTCAGAATCTTCCAGCCATCCCAGTCACCCTCGGCCATGCCGTCTTCGATGCTGATGATGGGGTACTTGTCGACCCAGGTGGCCAGCATGTCTGTCCATTCCTGCGATGTCAGGTGGATGCCGCCTTCGCCTTCGAGCACGTATTTGCCGTCCTTGTAGAACTCGGAGGCGGCGCAATCCAAGCCCAGGGCGATTTGCTCACCGGCCACATAACCTGCCTTGTCGATCGCTTGCAAGATCATTTGAATAGCCGCTTCGTGGTTGGCCACGTTGGGCGCAAAACCACCCTCATCACCCACTGCCGTGCTGATGCCCTGGTCGTGCAAAATTTTCTTCAGGGCGTGGAACACTTCAGCACCCCAGCGCAGGGCTTCGCGGAAGCTGGGCGCGCCCACGGGGATGATCATCAACTCTTGCAAGTCGAGGTTGTTGTTGGCGTGCTCGCCGCCGTTGATGACGTTCATCATGGGCACAGGCATCTGCACGCTGCCCATGCCACCGAAGTAGCGGTACAGCGGAAGGCCGGCTTCTTCGGCGGCGGCGCGGGCCACTGCCATAGAGACAGCCAACATCGCGTTCGCGCCCAAGCGGCTTTTGTTCTCGGTGCCGTCCAAGTCGATCAATGTCTTGTCGAGAAAGGCTTGCTCAGAGGCATCTAGGCCCAACACGGCTTCGGAAATTTCAGTGTTGATGTGTTCAACGGCCTTGAGTACGCCCTTGCCAAGGTAGCGCTTTTTGTCGCCGTCGCGCAGCTCAATGGCTTCGCGCGAGCCAGTGGATGCGCCGGATGGCACAGCTGCACGGCCCATGGTGCCTGATTCCAGCAACACGTCGCATTCCACGGTGGGGTTGCCACGGGAGTCCAAAATTTCGCGACCGACGATATCAACAATTGCGCTCATTGGTTTCTTTCAAGTTCAAAAACACACAAACAAAAACGGCACACGGGATCATGCCTGCCATCACTGGAAATCGTTCTCCAGCAAGGCAGTTTTTTTGGTTACGGAATCCAGGGCCACCAGGGTTTCGAGCAAGGCCTTCATGTGGCGTAAGGGAACGGCATTGGGGCCATCGGACCAGGCTTCGGCGGGGCGTGGGTGGGTTTCCATGAAAAGCCCGGCCACGCCTGCGGCTACGCCTGCACGGGCCAGCACGGGAACCATCTCGCGTGCACCACCGCTGGTGCCACCCAAGCCGCCAGGCTTCTGCACTGAGTGGGTTACATCGAACACGACAGGTGCACCCGAATTGCGCATCTCCGCCAGACTGGTCATGTCGGCCACGAGGTTGTTGTAACCAAAGCTCACGCCGCGTTCGCAGGCCAGGAAGCGGTCGGGCGATAGACCCACTTCTTCCGCGGCGGCGCGGGCTTTGTCGATCACGTTCTTCATGTCCCAGGGCGCAAGAAACTGCCCCTTCTTGATGTTCACCGGCTTGCCGCTTTGTGCGACAGCCCGGATGAAGTCGGTCTGGCGGCACAGAAAGGCGGGGGTCTGCAACACATCTACCACGCTGGCGACCTCGGCTACATGGGACTCGTCATGCACATCCGTCAGGATGGGCAATTGCAGTTGGCGGCGAACCTCATCGAGGATTTTCAGACCGGCGTCCAAGCCGACACCACGCTTGCTGGTGCCCGAGGAGCGGTTGGCCTTGTCGAAAGAGCCCTTGTAGATCAGAGGGATGCCCAAGGCGGTACAGGCTTCCTTGAGCTGGCCAGCCACCTCGATGGACATTTCCAGGCCTTCGATGGAGCAGGTGCCTGCGATCAGGAAGAAACGGTGTTCCAGGCCAACGTCAAATCCACAAAGTTTCATCAGGCGACCGCTTTCAAATTCTTGCCTTCGGACTGGTGGTCCACTGCCGCTTTGATGAAGGCATTGAACAGCGGGTGGCCATTCCAGGGCGTAGACTTGAATTCAGGGTGAAACTGCACACCGACAAACCAGGGATGCACGGTTTGCGGAAGTTCCACAATTTCGGTGAGCTGCTCGCGCTGGGTCAGTGCGGAGATCACCAACCCAGCTTCCCGCAATTGGTCCAGGTAGTTGACATTGGCTTCATAGCGATGGCGATGGCGCTCTGTCACCACGTTGCCGTAGATTTTGTGGGCTAGCGTGCCCTTGGTCACGTCCGAGCTCTGCGCACCCAAGCGCATGGTGCCACCCAGGTCGGAGTTGGCGTCGCGCGTCTTGATAGTGCCGTCGGCATCTTTCCACTCGGTGATCAAAGCGATCACGGGGTTGGGGCTGTCGGGCTCGAACTCGGTGCTGTTGGCTTCCGTGAGGCCTGCCACGTGCCTTGCGAATTCGATGGTGGCGACCTGCATGCCCAGGCAAATGCCCAAGTAAGGCACCTTGTTCTCGCGGGCGAAGCGGGCCGTGCTGATCTTGCCTTCGATGCCGCGCTTGCCGAATCCACCAGGTACCAGAATGGCGTCGTACTTGGCCAACTGGTTTACGCTGGCGGTATCGATGGTTTCCGAATCTACGTGCTCGATCTTCACACGCACATGGTTCTTCATGCCTGCATGGCGCAGCGCTTCGTTAACCGACTTGTAGCTGTCGGTCAGGTCCACGTACTTGCCAACCATGGCGATGGTGACTTCGCCCTTGGGGTGTTCCGTCTCGTAAACCAGCTCGTCCCAGCGTTTGAGGTTGGCCGGTGGCGTGTTCAGGCGCAGCTTGTCGCAGATCAGTCCGTCCAGGCCCTGCTCGTGCAGCATGCGGGGCACCTTGTAGATGGTATCCACGTCCCACATGGAGATCACACCCCACTCGGGCACATTGGAGAACAGCGAAATCTTTGCGCGCTCTTCGTCGGGGATGGGACGGTCCGCGCGGCACAGCAGGGCATCGGCCTGTATGCCGATTTCACGCAACTGCTTGGCGGTGTGTTGGGTGGGTTTGGTCTTGAGTTCGCCGGCCGCAGCAATCCAGGGCAGGTAGCTCAAGTGCACAAAGGCGCTGTTGTTGGGGCCGAGCTTCAGGCTCATCTGGCGCACGGCTTCGAGGAAGGGCAGGGATTCGATGTCACCCACAGTGCCACCGATTTCCACAATCGCCACATCCACCGCATCAGGCTCGCCAAAACGCGCACCGCGTTTCACAAACTCTTGGATCTCGTTGGTGACGTGGGGAATGACCTGCACGGTCTTGCCCAGGTAGTCGCCACGGCGTTCCTTGTCGAGCACGCTCTTGTAGATCTGGCCCGTGGTGAAGTTGTTGGTCTTGCGCATGCGCGTTTCAATGAAACGCTCGTAGTGGCCCAGGTCCAGGTCGGTTTCAGCGCCGTCGTCGGTGACAAACACCTCGCCATGCTGCAGGGGGGACATGGTGCCGGGGTCTACGTTGAGGTAAGGATCCAGCTTGATGAGGGTGACTGTCAGGCCCCGCGATTCCAGAATCGCAGCTAAGGAGGCTGAGGCGATTCCCTTGCCAAGGGAAGACACCACACCGCCGGTGACGAAGACAAATTTGGTCATGTCAGGGGCGAACCTATGGGTTCGATGAGGTGGTAAAGCGAGATTATAGGCGTCTGCTACATTGCGGTCCTCGGCTCTAGAGGCACACCATGGATTTATCGGGCAAACACATTGTTCTGGGGCTCACTGGCGGCATCGCCTGCTACAAGGCGGCCGAGCTGTGCCGCGCGTTGATCAAGCAGGGCGCCACGGTGCAGGTGGTGATGACCGAGGCGGCAGCGCAGTTCATCACACCGGTGACCATGCAGGCGCTGAGCAACCGCCCGGTCTTTGATTCGCAGTGGGATGCGCGGGAGCGCAACAACATGCCCCACATCAACCTGAGCCGTGAAGCCGATGCGATTTTGATTGCCCCCTGCAGTGCCGACTTCATGGCCAAGCTGTTGCATGGCCGTGCTGACGATTTGCTGAGCCTCATGTGCCTGGCGCGTCCCGTGGATTCTGTGCCCCTGTTGATTGCTCCCGCCATGAACCGCGAAATGTGGGCGCACCCCGCCACACAGCGCAACCTCGCCCAGCTGCAGGCTGATGGGGCGACGCTCTTGGGTGTCGGCAGTGGCTTCCAGGCTTGTGGCGAGACGGGCGACGGTCGCATGCTGGAGCCGCAAGAATTGCTGGAGGACGTGATCGCTTTCTTCCAGCCCAAGGTGATGGCAGGCCAACACGTCGTGGTCTCTGCAGGCCCCACCTTTGAAGCCATTGACCCCGTGCGCGGCATCACCAATCTTTCCAGCGGCAAGATGGGATTTGCGATTGCCCGCGCCGCGCGCGAGGCGGGTGCGGACGTGACCCTGGTGGCTGGTCCGGTGGCGCTGCCCACACCGCGTGGTGTGCAGCGTGTGGATGTGAAATCTGCACAAAATATGCACGCAGCCCTTGTGGAATATGCGCGAACAGCTACTGTTTTTGTAGCAACTGCGGCTGTTGCCGATTGGCGCCCGGCCCAGACTTCCGACCAGAAGATCAAAAAGGACGGCTCTGGCAACACGCCCGTGCTGAGCTTTGTTGAAAACGTGGACATCCTGTCCGAGATTGCCCATTCCCCGCGTGCCACCAGTGGTGAATTGTTCTGCGTGGGCTTTGCGGCCGAAAGCCACGACCTGCTGGCCCATGCCACGGCCAAGCGTGCGCGCAAGGGCGTGCCGCTGCTGGTGGGTAATATCGGCCCTGCCACCTTCGGGCAAGACGACAACGCGCTGCTGCTGGTCGATGCCCACGGTGCGAAAGAACTTCCCCACAACTCCAAACTGGCGCTGGCCCGGCAACTGGTTGCCGAAATTGCCAAGCGCCAGCGCGCCACTCACTGAACCCCGACCATGAAAATCGACGTCAAGATCCTCGACAGCCGCCTGTACGACAACCTGCCCACCTATGCCACGCCCGGCAGCGCGGGGCTGGACCTGCGCGCTTGCCTGGACGCGCCACTAACCTTGGCGCCCAACGCCTGGCAGCTGGTGCCCACGGGCATGGCCATTTACCTAGAAAATCCGGCCTATGCCGCGCTGATCCTGCCGCGCTCGGGGCTGGGCCACAAACACGGCATCGTGCTGGGCAATCTGGTGGGCTTGATTGACAGCGATTACCAAGGCCAGCTCATGGTCAGCGCCTGGAACCGCAGCGCTGTGGAATTCACCATCCAGCCCATGGAGCGCATTGCGCAGCTCATGATCGTTCCCGTGGTGCAGGCGCAGTTCAATGTGGTGAGTGAATTTCCTGCGTCCCAACGCGGCGAGGGCGGCTACGGCTCGACCGGCAAGAACTGATCCCCCTGTTGGGGCTCGCCCCCTCTCCCCTCGGGAGGGGGGCAACCCCAGCTGGCCGGCGAAGCCGGTTCCGCGGGGGGGGGGAGGGGGCTCGGCCAAGGTACTGCGCGCCAAGATTGCTGCTAGTGCAAGGTATCGTTGCCTGGCGCACTGGTATGCACGGGCTGGATGCGGAAGAAGCCTGTACCCGCCGTACCGCGGCCAATTTCTTCTTCGGTCGCTTCGCGTACCGACTCCACCTTCAGGCTGATGCGGATGGCAATGCCGGCCAGCGGGTGGTTGCCGTCCAGCACCACGTGTTCGGGGTAAATGTCGGTGATGGTGTAGAGCGCATCTTTAGGCGCGTTGGGGTTGCAGCCTTCGGGTAGCGCGTGGCCTTCCATGGTCAGGCCTTCCTGCAGCTCTGCGGGGAACAGGGCGCGTGGCTCCAGAAATAGCAGTTGGTCGTTGAAATCGCCAAAGGCTTGTTCGGGCTCAATTTGCAGCTCCAGTTTGGCGCCCGCGGCATGGCCTTGCAGGGCCGCTTCAATCGGGGGCAGCAGGTCATTGCCACCCAACAAAAACTCCACGGGATCGTCCAAAACGTCCAGTTCTTCGCCCAAAGTGTCTTTCAGCGTCCAGGTGAGGGCAACGACGCATTGTGGTGTGATTTCCATAGGAGAATTGTCCCATGAACATCCCAGAACCACTGCAGCTGCTGGGCGGACTCTCGCCAAAAACCTTTATGCAACGCCACTGGCAGAAAAAGCCGCTGGTGATCCGGCAGGCGATTCCCGGCTTTGCCCCTTTGCTGGACCGGGCCGAGTTGCTGGACCTTGCGGCGCAAGAGGAGGTGGAGTCGCGGCTGGTGGTGCAGGCGTCTGCCAAAGGCGGGACGGGCTGGCGTTTCAAGCACGGGCCGTTTGCCCGCAAGGCCTTGCCCCCTTTCAAGCAGGCGGGTTGGACCCTGCTGGTCCAAGGCGTTGACTTGCACGACGAGCGGCTCCACGCGCTGATAAATCAGTTTCGTTTTGTGCCCGATGCGCGTTTGGATGATGTGATGATCAGTTATGCCACCGATGGCGGCGGCGTCGGGCCGCACTTTGATAGTTACGACGTCTTTCTGCTGCAGGCCCATGGTCGGCGGCGCTGGCGGATTGGGCGGCAAAAAGACCTGAGCCTCCAGCCCGACATGCCACTCAAAATTCTGGCGAACTTCGAGCCGGAAGAGGAGTTTGTTCTGGAACCAGGGGACATGCTGTACCTGCCACCCAAGTATGCGCACGATGGCATTGCAGAGGGCGAGTGCATGACGTATTCCATCGGATTCCGCTCGCCAGATCGTGCTGAACTGGCGCAAGAAATATTGCAGCGATTGGCCGAGCAAGCCATTGAGGAGTTGGCCTCCGGTGTCTACCGCGACCCCAAGCAAGACGCCGTGGCGCACAGTGCCGCTATGCCTGTGGCTTTGGTGGACTTTGCACAAACCGCACTCGAAGATGCCTTGAAAGACCCGAAAGCTGTCGCGCGTGCAGTCGGAGAGTATCTGAGCGAACCCAAAGCCAATGTATGGTTTGATGGTGGCGAAGCTGAAGTGCATGGCGCTGTGCGGCTCGACCGTAAAACTCGTATGTTGTACGACGCCGACCATGTGTTTATCAACGGCGAGAGCTTTAACGCTGGCGGCAAAGATGCCCAGCTGATGCAGACCTTGGCCAACGTCCGCAGTTTGAGCGCAGCAGAAATCAAACGGCTGAGCGCTGGGGCACGTGCCTTGATGGAAGACTGGTGTGCGGTAGGTTGGTTGCATCCGGATGATTGAGTCGAACGTACCGTCACCGCTGCCAGAAGGAAGCTTTGCGGGGCTTTCGGCGTTTGCGCAATTGGTGCGCGATGGATTGGCCTGTGCCGCGCGGGAGGGCTGGCCACAGATGGTGTGGAGCGATGCCGACTTTTTGGATTGGCCGTTGCGCGAAAAGGCGGTGGTGGAGTCCTTGCAGGCGTGGTCAGGCAGTGGCCGTCGTTTGGTGATGCTGGCCCATCGTTTTGACGAAGTGCAGCGCCACCATGCGCGCTTCGTACAGTGGCGCAATACGTGGGACCATCTGGTTGAGTGCCGTGTGTGCAGGCAAGTTGATGCGTCTGAATTTCCGAGTGCGCTGTGGAGCCCGCACTGGGTGATGCGACGTCTGGATCTCGAACGCAGTACTGGTATATCCGGTTGTGAGCCGCAGCGGCGTGTAATGTTGAAAGAGGAGCTGGACGAGTGCAAACGTCACAGTTCCCCTGGGTTCCCCAGCACAATTTTGGGTTTGTAAGGGGTTAAAAAGGGTTTACCCCTACGCACCGTTTTGGGTCTTGTATAATTTTGTGCTCTGGGGAAAGAGATCGAACGCTTTTGCCAGGGCTGGGTAGCTTGCTACCTAGGCAATTTCCGGAAATTGTTTCGTTAACTCACTTAAAGTTTTTAAAAATGAACAAGTCTCTCGTTTTGGCAGCCGTGATCGCTGCTGCTGCCCTGGCTGCTTGCGGTAAAAAAGAAGAAGCTCCTGCTGCTGCTCCCGCTGTTGAAGCTCCTGCTGCTGCTCCAGCACCAGCTGCTGCTCCTGCTGCTGACGCATCCGCTCCTGCTGCTCCTGCCGCTGCTGCTTCCGAGCCAGCCAAGCAATAATTTGCTTGCAGACGAAAAAAAACCACCGCAAGGTGGTTTTTTTTCGTCTGCACATGGGCGGAGTAACCGCCTCAGCGCAAAGGTTTTACTTGATGTCGTCTGCTAGCACCTTGACGATGCGTTGCGCAATCGGCGAAGTTTCGGGTTGGCCATTGGTGTCCAGCACCAGCACATTGGACTGTTCACCGATGCTGCGCACAGCAATCTGGTATTTGGTGGGCTCGGCGCCTTTGCCCGAGCCGCTGAACAGCTTGCTGAAGAAGCCGGGTTCGGAGTTCTCGGATGTGGTGCTCACATAGCGAACAAAGTAAATGCCTTGTTTGCGGTCGCGGTCTTCCACGGTGAAGCCAGTACGGTCCAGTGCCAAACCGACGCGGCGCCAAGCGCGATCAAAACCCTCTTCAAGCTTGACAGCGGGCTGGCCATTGACCGTGGTCACGGCGGCCGTGGGCTTGGGCGCACTGTTGGCGACCAAAGCCTTGGACTGCTCTTGCGAAACGCCGAGCTTGACCATCAGGCGGCGCAGAAATTCTGCTTCCAGCTCAGGGTCGGCCGCACGGGGCTGCCACATGGTCTGCTTGTCGCCAGCGGTAGTGCCGGCACCGGAACTGGTGTACACCTCGACCATTCCGCGATGGCTGATGAAGATCTCCGTGTTGCCATTGGCATCGCGCTCCAGACGGGTGCGGAACTTGTCACGCTCGCCAGTGGAGTAGAGCGAATCCAGTAGCTTGCCCAGTGCGGCGCGGATGGCATCTTGTGGAATCTTGGCGCGGTTTTCAGCCCAGTCCGTTTCCATGATGCCCAGATTGCTTTGGTCCATGGCCAACAAAAAGCCATTTTCTTGCCAAAAGTCTTTCACCGGCTCCCAGAGCTTGTCGGCGGGGCGGTTGACCACCAGCCAGCGCTGGTTGCCCGCACGTTCTATGCGCACATCGCCCACACTCAAGGTGGCCACGGGGACCTTGCTGTTGGCGACTTGGTTGGCCTGGTAGCCCGATGCAGAAATCGCACCATCCACCACGGTGTAGCGGGTGTCTTTGGAGAGTTGCGTCAGGTCCGGCGGAATGTCCAGGGACGGTGCTTTGCCTGTGGACCGGTAGTCCACCTTGTCTGTTTCCAGGGAGCCGCATGCGCCCAAGGCCAGGGTGATGCCAATCAAGGCAGCTTTGGAGGTGAGATTCACAGAGTGTTCCAGTGCCGTAAAGGCTCAGATCAAGCCGCAGGTCTTCAGCGCGCGTTCGAGCACGGGCTGGTTGGCTGCAGTCAACGGTGTTAAGGGCAGGCGCAAGGCCTGCTTGCTCAGGCCCATGCGGGACACAGCCCATTTCACGGGAATCGGGTTGGACTCGACAAACAAAGCTTTGTGCATGGGCAGCAGTTGCAGCTGGATTTCCATGGCACGTGCCACGTTGCCAGCCATGGCAGCCACACACAGCTCGTGCATCAGGCGCGGCGCCACGTTGGCAGTCACGCTCACATTGCCATGGCCGCCACACAGCATCAGTGCCACGGCGGTGGGGTCGTCACCGCTGTAGATGGAGAAATGTTTGGGGGCTTCTTTGATCAGCCACTGGGCGCGTTCGATGTTGCCAGTGGCTTCCTTGATGCCGACGATGCCGGGCACTTCGGCCAGGCGCAACACGGTGTCGTGTGCCATATCGGCGACTGAGCGGCCAGGCACGTTGTACAGCACGATGGGCAAGTCGCCTGTAGCTTCTGCAATGGCCTTGAAGTGTTGGAACTGGCCCTCTTGCGTGGGCTTGTTGTAGTACGGGACCACCTGCAGTTGGCAGTCGGCACCCACACCCTTGGCGAACTTGGCCAGGGCAATGGCTTCGCGAGTGGAGTTGCCACCGCAACCGGCCATGATGGGTACGCGGCCTGCAGCTTGCTCCACCGACACACGGATGATTTCGCAGTGCTCATCCACACTCACGGTGGGGGACTCGCCGGTGGTGCCAACCACGCCAATGCAATCGGTCCCTTCAGCAATATGCCAGTCAATCAATTTGCGCAGCGCGGGGTAGTCCACGGAACCGTCGTCGAGCATCGGAGTGATGAGGGCTACGATGCTGCCCCTGATTGGACCTTTGGAAGCGTTCATGTCGTGTGGTTGGTTCGGTAAACAGGCATTTTAACTAGAGTGTGTGTCGGCTTGGCACAGCCCCAGATTCGGGGTGGGTAAAGCTACGCAAAGCAGCAATGCGTTGGACGAAGCGGGCCGGGTTCTCCAGGTACCCCTGCTCAAACGCCACCACATGCCAACCGGCGCACACGCTGATCAGTTCACCGGGTTGCAGTAAAAAATCGGGCTGGCTGGGCCGCCCCACGGTTTCGTTGCCAGCGGCAAAGGTCTCGTACAGCAGCAAACCACCAGGAGCCACACTGTTGAGCAAAGTGGGGAACAGGGGGCGCCACAGGTAATTGGTGACGACAACAGCCCCAAACTGCTGCGGGGCCATGTTGTGCATCAGGGGCCAAGGCCCGTTTTCGATGTCGGCTGTGACCAATGTGGCCTCCGGCACCTGCTGTGTGGCCAGCGCCGTGTCCTGGTCGATGCCGGTTACCGCGTGGCCGCGTTGGGCGAACCACGCCAGGTGCCGTCCCACGCCACAGGCCACGTCGAGCACGCTGGCCCCGGGGGCTAGCAAATGGCTCCAACGCTGAACCCAAGCAGAGGCGGCGCCGCTGCCGTGGGCGCTGGGGCTGGCGCTCATTGCGGTTTGACGTGGTCTTTGAGGGCTGCCAGGGCCATCTTTTCCACCACGCCGGGCAGCAGCAGTTTGAGGAAGCGCCCCAGCTTGCCCTTGGTCGTCATCACGATTTCACGCTCGCGACTGGCCATGCCGTCCAGAATCAGTCGCGCGCATTCCTCCACGGTCATTGCTTTGTCTTCTTTCAAGCCACTGGAACCGGCTGCATTACCTGCAGCATTCAGTCCACGGCTGCGGATATTGGTCAGCACCACGCCGGGATAGGCCGTGGTCACACTCACACCCGCGCCGCGCAGCTCGGTGCGCAAGGCTTCAAAGAAACCTGCCATGGCGAATTTGGAGGCGCTGTAGGCGGTGCGCCCCGGCACACCCACCAGCCCGGCCAAGGACGACACAGCCACGATATGGCCCCGGCTGGCCTTGAGGTAAGGCAGGGCAGCGTGGGTGCACCACACGCTGCCCCACAGGTTGATGCGCATGAGCTGCTCGTACCAGCCCAAGTCTTCTGCCTTGACGTCGCTGAACAAGGCTTGCGCTGAAATGCCGGCGTTGTTGATCAGCGCGTCCACGCGGCCAAAGCGCTGCACCGTTTGCGCTACCAGGGCGCGGCACTGGGCCTCTACCGAGACATCGGTGGGGACCACCAGCACCTGGGCGCCGAGACTGCTGCACTGTTGGGCCACCGTATTGAGCAGCTCCACATTGCGCGCTGCCAGCACCAGTGCACCTTGGGCACCAAGCTTGCGGGCCAGTTGGCGCGCCATGTCGGCGCCAATGCCGTCCGACGCGCCGGTGATGATCGTGGTGTACAGAGAGTCGGTCATGCGTGGGTCATTAAAAACAGGCCCAAACCTGGTTGGCCAATTGCACCAGAAAGTCGGGTTGGGTGTAGAGATAAAAAACGGCTAGCAGGACTGCCGTGGCGGCGCTCCAAAGGAGCAGGCGGCTGCGGAGTGTCATATCAGTGCGCCAGCGCGGTGCGTTGGATGGGTGCTTCACGGACTGGCAGGTTCACCAGCGCAGCCAGTACGCCCAGTGCAATGGCTATGTACCAAACGATGTCGTAGCTGCCGGTCTTGTCATACAGGTAGCCGCCAAGCCAGACGCCCATGAAGGAGCCAATCTGGTGGCTGAAGAATACAAATCCTCCCAACATCGACAGATGCGCCACACCAAAAATCTGCGCCACGGTGGCATTGGTGGGGGGGATGGTGGACAGCCACAACAGGCCCATGACGGAGGCAAACACGTAGACGCTGGCGGGCGACAAGCGGCACCACCAGGAACACGCTGATGGCGACTGCGCGCGCGAAGTAGATAAACGCCAATATGTTCTTCTTGGCCATTTTCTGGCCCAGCACGCCCGCAGCGTAGG
This sequence comes from Rhodoferax sp., assembly GCF_034519335.1. Lineage (GTDB taxonomy): Bacteria > Pseudomonadota > Gammaproteobacteria > Burkholderiales > Burkholderiaceae_C > Allorhodoferax. The sequence goes on along the minus strand of NZ_JAXHOL010000034.1, from coordinate 92,174 downwards.
TGCCAAACACATTGAATAGCCCGATCAGTGCGAGCGCGTAGCTCGCCACTTGGGGAGAGAGTCCCTTGTCTTTCAAATAGCTGGGCATGTGCACGCCAATGAAGACCACCTGGAAACCACAGACAAAGTAGCCCGCCATCAGCAGCTGAAAGCTCGGGTATTTGAATGCTTCACGCAGCGCCTGCCCAATCGACTGTTCCCTCTTGGGCGGCGTGCCCCCCCCAAAACCGGGCTCGCGCAGGCCCCAGGCCAGCGGGATCATCAGCAACGCGGCTGCGCCCAGCACCACCAGCGCCTGCTGCCAGCCCAAGCTGCCAATCAAAAACCCTTCGGTCGGCACCATCAAAAACTGCCCAAAGGAACCCGCCGCAGCGGCCACTCCCATGGCCCAGGAGCGCTTCTCGAGCGGCACATTGCGACCGATCACGCCATAAATCACGGCATAGGTGGTGCCCGCCTGGGCCATCCCAATCAGCACGCCGCTGGACAGGGAAAACAAGAGAGGCGTGTTGGCATACGCCATGCCGACCAGGCCCAATGCATACAGCACTGCGCCACCCACCACCACACGAAAGGCCCCAAATCGGTCAGCCACCATGCCTGCAAAAATCCCCGACAGACCCCACACCAGGTTTTGGATGGCAATCGCGAAGGCGAAGGTCTCACGCGTCCAGCCTTGGGCCTGGGTAATCGGTTGTAACCACAGGCCAAAACCATGGCGGATGCCCATGGACAGCGTCACGATGGTGGCGCCGCAGGCCAGGATCTGGACGAGGGAAAGCGGTTTGTGCGGCAAAGTCATCGCTGAAATGTAGCCCGTTTGCCGGTCACCCGCTGCTGCGGCTGTGACAAACTCCGCAATGCCCGGCTCATGGGTTTCTGTATATGCATACAGTTGTTTTTATCCAGCCACACTACAATCCGCCCCTATGGCAGTGAAACCACCCCCCGAATATTCCGAATCATCGATCCGCGTGCTCAAGGGCCTGGAGCCCGTCAAACAGCGCCCGGGCATGTACACCCGCACCGATAACCCGCTGCACATCATTCAGGAAGTGCTGGACAACGCCGCGGACGAGGCCTTGGCTGGTCACGGCAAAAAAATCAAGGTCACCCTGCACGCCGACGGCTCGGTCAGCGTGGAAGACGATGGCCGTGGCATTCCGTTCGGCATGCACCCGGAAGAAAAAGCGCCGGTGATTGAGCTGGTGTTCACCCGCCTGCACGCCGGCGGCAAGTTCGACAAGGGCAAGGGCGGCGCCTACAGCTTCTCTGGCGGACTGCACGGCGTGGGTGTGTCGGTGACCAATGCGCTGGGCAAGCGCCTGGAAGCCACCAGCTACCGCGAAGGCTCGGTGGCCCACCTGGTGTTTGAGGGCGGTGACGTGACCGAAGCCCTGCAAGTGCGCAAGGCCGGTGACGGTGACCGCAAGCAGGGCACCACCGTGCGCGTCTGGCCCGACCCCAAGTATTTCGAATCCGCAGTGCTGCCTATGGGCGAGCTCACCCACCTGCTGCGCAGCAAAGCCGTGCTGATGCCTGGTGTGAGCGTCACGCTGGTGAATGAAAAAACCAAAGACAGCCAGAACTGGCTCTACAAGGGGGGCCTGAAAGACTACCTGGGCCAGACGCTGACTGCGGACCCGGTCATCCCCATGTTTGATGGCGAAGGGTTTGCCGATGGCAACAACGACACCTTTGCCGAAGGCGAGGGCGCCACTTGGTGCGTGGCGTTTACCGAAGACGGCGCCCCGGTGCGCGAGAGCTATGTCAACCTGATTCCCACCAGCGCGGGCGGCACTCACGAGAGCGGCTTGCGCGATGGCCTGTTCACGGCGGTCAAGAGTTTTATCGAGCTGCACAGCCTCTTGCCCAAGGGCGTGAAGCTGATGCCTGAAGACGTGTTCGCCCGCGCCAGCTATGTGCTGAGCGCCAAGGTGCTGGACCCGCAGTTCCAGGGTCAGATCAAGGAACGCCTCAATTCGCGTGACGCCGTGCGCTTGGTCAGCAGCTTTGTGCGTCCCGCGCTTGAGTTGTGGCTGAACCAGCACGTGGACTACGGCAAGAAGTTGGCCGAGCTGGCGATCAAGGCCGCGCAAACCCGCCAGAAAGCCGGCCAAAAGGTCGAAAAGCGCAAGAGCAGCGGTGTAGCCGTGTTGCCCGGCAAGCTGACTGATTGCGAAAGCCGTGACATTGCCTACAACGAAGTGTTTCTGGTCGAGGGCGACTCCGCAGGCGGCAGCGCCAAGATGGGCCGCGACAAAGAAAACCAGGCCATTCTGCCCCTGCGCGGCAAAGTGCTCAACACCTGGGAGGTAGACCGCGACCGCCTGTTTGCCAATAACGAAATCCATGACATTTCGGTGGCGATTGGGGTGGACCCGCACGGCCCCAACGACACGCCTGACCTGAGCGGCCTGCGCTATGGCAAGGTTTGCATCTTGTCCGATGCGGACGTGGACGGCTCCCACATCCAGGTGCTGCTGCTCACGCTGTTCTTCCGCCATTTTCCCAAGCTCATCGAGACCGGCCACGTGTTTGTGGCCCGCCCTCCGCTGTTTCGGGTGGATGCGCCAGCGCGCGGCAAAAAGCCCGCCAGCAAGGCCTATGCTCTGGACGAAGGTGAGCTCACCGCCATCCTCGACAAGTTGCGCAAAGAAGGCGTGCGCGAAGGCGCCTGGTCCATCAGCCGCTTCAAAGGCCTGGGCGAGATGAACGCCGAACAACTGTGGGACACCACCCTGAACCCCGATACCCGCCGCCTGCTGCCGGTGGAGTTGGGCGCCATCGACTTTGGTGCGACCGAGGCCCTGATAACCAAACTCATGGGCAAGGGCGAGGCTGCGGCGCGCCGTGAGCTGATGGAGCTGCACGGGGACTCGGTGGAGATTGACGTCTGATTGCTATGAAAAAGATAGCTGTTTGCGCAATATTGGCGGGCTTTTTTGCTACTTTTCATGCCAAGGCAGACGTCTGGGTATGGGTGGATGAACAAGGCCATAGCCATTTTGCGTCGCAGCAAGTCGATGCGCGCTACAGCCTGTTTTACCGCGCGCCGATGCAAACAGCGGCATCGGAGTCTGCCGAGGCAGTGGCACCTGCTGCGCCCGAGGTCCATCCCAAGCTGGCCGAGTTTTTTGAGTCGTCGCCGCGCTACCGCAAGATCCAGCCACTGCTCAAAGAGGCCGCCGCCCGCTACCGGGTGGACTACGAGCTGTTGCAAGCCCTGGTAGCCACCGAGTCCGGTTTTGACGCGGCTGCGGTGTCACCCAAAGGTGCCATTGGCCTGATGCAGGTGATGCCCGACACGGCACGCCGTTTTGGCGTGGACAGTGACCGCTGGCTGTCGATAGAAACCAAGTTGGCCGATCCCAAAATCAATATCAACTTGGGCACGCGTTATCTGCGCTTGCTGATTGACATGTTCCCGGGCAAGCTGGACTTGGCCCTGGCGTCGTACAACGCGGGTGAAGGCGCGGTGCAACGTGCGGGCAACAAGGTTCCCAACTACAAAGAAACCCAAAACTACGTGGCCACCGTGGGCGAGTTGTATGCCGCCCTCAAGCCTGTGCCTGTGGCGCAGGTAAGGGCCTCCAATGGCCGGGTGAAAGCCACTTATGGCGAAGGCTATGTGCTGGCTGGAGCCCGTGATCCCTATCTACTCAAAGCGCCTGGCGGCGCCCAGGCTGTGGCCTTGGGTGGCGCTGCAGGCCGCGGCAATATGGTGGCGCCCCTGCAGCGTCCACCAGAGCCGGATTCCCGAATCGCAGACTGAAAAAACATGACAGACCAAACCACGCTTGATTTGATCCCCGAACCCGCCGCTCCTGGTGAAGAGGGCGAACTGAACCTGGCCACCTACGCCCAGCGCGCCTACCTCGAATACGCCCTGTCCGTCGTCAAGGGCCGCGCCTTGCCCGATGTGTGTGATGGCCTCAAGCCGGTGCAGCGCCGCATTCTGTACAGCATGTCGCGCATGGGCCTGGGCTTTGGTGGCACCAATGGCAATGTGGGTGCCAAGCCCGTGAAGAGCGCCCGTGTGGTGGGCGACGTGCTGGGCCGCTTCCACCCGCACGGCGACCAGTCGGCCTACGACGCGCTGGTGCGCATGGCGCAAGATTTTTCGCAGCGCTATCCGCTGGTGGACGGCCAGGGCAACTTTGGTTCGCGTGATGGCGACGGCGCCGCGGCCATGCGGTACACCGAGGCCCGCCTGGCCAAGATCACCAGCCTGTTGCTCGATGAAATCGACATGGGCACGGTGGACTTTCAGCCCAACTACGATGGCTCCACCGAAGAGCCCTGCCAGTTGCCTGCGCGCCTGCCGTTCAGTCTGCTCAACGGCGCCAGCGGCATTGCCGTGGGCCTGGCCACCGAAATCCCCAGCCACAACCTGCGCGAAATTGCCGACGCCTGCGTGGCGCTGATCAAGACGCCTGCGTTGGCAGATACCGAGCTGTACGCCCTGGTGCCTGGCCCCGACTTCCCCGGTGGCGGCCAGATCATCAGCCCGGCGCAAGACATTGCCGATGCCTACCGCACCGGCCGCGGCAGCCTCAAGGTGCGCGCCCGCTGGAAGATTGAAGACCTGGCCCGCGGCCAGTGGCAGCTGGTGGTGACTGAGTTGCCGCCCGGCGTGAGCAGCCAGCGTGTGCTGGAAGAAATTGAAGAGCTCACCAACCCCAAGGTCAAGGCCGGCAAGAAGGCCTTGAGCCAAGAGCAAACGCAACTCAAAGCCAGCATCCTCAGCGTGCTGGACGTGGTGCGGGATGAGTCGAACAAGGACGCGCTGGTGCGCCTGGTGTTTGAGCCCAAGACCAGCCGCATAGAGCAGCAGGAGCTGATTACCGCGCTGTTGGCCCACACCAGCCTGGAAACTTCGTCGCCCATCAACCTGACCATGGTGGGGCTGGACGGGCGTCCCACGCAGAAATCGCTGCGCCAGATGCTGACCGAGTGGATCAGCTTCCGCCAGACCACCATCGAAAAGCGCAGCCGCCATCGCCTGGGCAAGGTGCTGGACCGCATCCATATTCTGGAAGGCCGCCAGACCGTCCTGCTCAACATCGACGAAGTGATTGCCATCATCCGCCAGTCCGATGAACCCAAGGCTGCGCTGATTGAACGCTTCAAGCTCAGCGACCGCCAGGCCGAAGATATCCTGGAAATCCGCCTGCGCCAACTGGCCCGCCTGGAAGCCATCAAGATCGAGCAGGAACTGTCCGAACTGCGCACCGAACAGGGCAAGCTGGAAGAAATCCTCAACAGCCCGGCCGCACTGCGCCGCCTGATGGTCAAAGAGATAGAGGCGGACGCCAAAACCTTTGCCGACGCGCGCCGCACCCTCATCCAGACCGAGAAAAAGGCCGTAGCCGAAGTGAAGGTGGTGGACGAACCCGTGACCGTGGTGGTGTCTGAAAAAGGCTGGGTGCGCGCACGCACCGGCCATGGCCACGAGGCGTCTACCTTCGCCTTCAAGGCCGGTGACGGCCTGTACGGCACCTTCGAGTGCCGCACGGTGGACACACTGCTGGTGTTCGGCTCCAACGGGCGCATCTACACCGTGGCGGTTTCGGCTCTGCCCGGCGGGCGCGGCGACGGCCAGCCCGTCACCACGCTGATCGAGCTGGAAAGCACCACACAAATCCTCTACTACTTTGCCGGTCCGGCCAGTGCGCCAGTTGCTGCTCTCCAGCAGCGGTGGCTATGGCTTTATCGCCAGCGTGGAAAACATGACCTCCCGCCAGAAGGCCGGCAAGGCCTTTGTGGGCGTGGGCGAGGGCGAAACGCTGTGCGCGCCGTCCGTCGTGGCCGGTGCGCAGGGCAAGGTCACCGTGGCAGGCACCCCTGCAGCGGCGGTGGCGCCAGCCACCCATGTAGCCTGCGCGTCCACGGGCGGGCGCATTCTCACCTTTGAGATCACCGAACTCAAGACCATGGAGAAGGGCGGCCGCGGCTTGATGCTCATCGACCTGGAAGCCAAGGACACCCTGGCGGGCGCCGCGGCCTACACGCGCAGCATCCGCATCGACGGCATTGGCCGCGGTGGCAAGGAGCGCGACGAAACACTGGAAATCCGCAGCCTCAACAACGCCCGTGCCGCGCGCGGCCGCAAGGGCAAGGCGGCGGACTTGGGCTTTAAGCCGAACCGGATTACGCGGGTGGAGTGATTGAAAACTGCGCGGGTTGGGGCACAGTCGCTCCGAGTATTGCGCTTGTCGCTAACGAGCTGAAAGATGCACCCAATGGAAAGGCCGCTACATGCGGCCTTTCGTCTTTTTGCACTTCCCTTATCTCCACAAACAAAAACAGCTCCTAAATTAGGAGCTGTTCGCGCAATATCCACGGGCTATAGAGCCCTGTTTGTCTATTATTTCTGCTCTGCAGCAGCCTCTGTCCAGCCTCCACCCATCACCTTGTAGAGGGTCACCAGGTTCTGCAGCTGCAGGGTTTGCACTTGCACCAAGGCTTGCTGGGCGGTGAACAGCGAGCGCTGGGCTTCCAGCACATCAAACGAATTGGCCGCACCGGCTTTGAAGCGCAGATCGGTCAATTGCATGGTGGTCTGGGTGGCGGCCAGTTGGGCGGCCTGGGCCTGCAACTGGTCGGCCAAAGTAGCGCGTCCGGCCAGCGCGTCCGCCACTTCCTTGAAGCCGGTTTGAATGGCTTTTTCGTACTGGGCGATGGCTATCTCTTTGTTGACCTTGGCGGTTTCCAGATTCGCTTTGTTGCGGCCGGCATCAAAAATAGGCATCAGCAGTTGGGGCACAAAGGTCCAGGCGGTGGTGCCGTTGCTGAACAAGGTATCCAGGTCGCTGCTGGCCACGCCGGCGCTGGCAGTGAGCGTGATGCGCGGGAAGAACGCTGCGCGTGCGGCGCCGATGTTGGCGTTCAGCGCGAGCAAGTTTTGCTCCGCCTGGCGCACATCGGGGCGGCGCACCAGCAACTCTGACGGCACACCGGCCGGCAGGTCGCTCAAGAAGCCTTGTTCTGCCAGCCCTAAGCCTGCAGGCATGTCTGCGGGCAAAGGTTGGCCCACCAGCAGCACCAGGGCGCTTTCGTCGGTGGCGCGTTGGCGGGTTTGCTGGGCCAGCGACACTTTGGCAGCTTCCAGCAGGCTCTGCGCGGTGCTCAGGTCCAGCTTGGAGGCGGCTTCGTTGTCGTATTTCAGCTGCATCAGGCGCAGGCTCTCTTGCCGCGTTTTGAGTGTTTCGCGGGTCACGCGCAGCAGCTCGTCGTCTGCCAAGAGGGTGAGGTAGGTGTTGGCAACCGACGCAATCAGGCTGATCTGCACCGTCTTGCGCGCCTCTTCAGTGGCCAGCAGTTGCGACTGGGCCGCTTGGCTCAGGGCGCGCACACGGCCAAAAAAGTCCAGCTCATAGGCCGTCACGCTCAGGCCAGCCGTGTAGCTGCTGGTGATGGCGCCGCTGGCCGCCGGGCCGCGGCTGCCGTTGATACCGGCATTCACCGTGGGCAGCTGGTCGGCGCGCGCCACTTGCAGCTTGGCGCGGGTGGCGTCGATATTGAGGGCCGCTACGCGCAGGTCGCGGTTGTTCTCCAAAGACAGCTCGATCAGGCGCTTGAGGCGCGCGTCTTTGAAAAAGCTTTGCCACTCAATGTCTGCCGCGGCCTTGGAGCTCGCAGAGGGTGTGCTGGTTGCGGCCACTTGCGGGAAGGCGGGTGCCACCGGCGCCGCCGGGCGGCTGAAGGTGGGGATAAAACTGCAGCCAGCCAGCCACAGGGCCGCCGACAGGGTGGCCAAGCGCAGGGCAGGGCGCGCAAAAGTGTGCTTACTCATGGGATTCGGCTCCAATCTGGTGTCCGTGTTGTGCATCGAATTGATGTTGGCGTTCGCTGCCCTTGAAGATGCTGCGCACCACCACAAAGAAGATGGGCACGAAGAAAACCGCCAGGATGGTGCCTGCCACCATGCCGCCGATCACACCGGTGCCGATGGCGCGTTGGCTGGCAGAGCCCGCCCCGGTGGAAATGGCCAAAGGCAGCACGCCCAAGATGAACGCCAGCGAGGTCATGACGATAGGGCGGAAGCGCAGATGCGCTGCCATCAAAGCGGCCTGGATGGCCGTCTTGCCCTGGGCTTGCAGGTCTTTGGCGAATTCGATAATCAAAATCGCATTCTTGGCCGACAAACCGATGATGGTGATCAAGCCGACCTGGAAGTACACGTCGTTGGCATAACCCCGGAACAGCGTGGCCAAGACCACACCCAGCACGCCCAGTGGCACCACCAAGATCACCGCCAGCGGAATCGACCAGCTCTCGTACAGCGCGGCCAGGCACAAGAACACGGCCAAGATGGCAAACGCGTACAGGATGGTCGCTTGCGAGCCCGCCAGCTTTTCTTCGCGAGACTGGCCGGTCCACTCAAAGCCAAAGCCTGCGGGCAATTGGCTGGCGAGTTTTTCCATCTCGGCCATGGCCTCGCCAGTGCTGAAGCCGGGTGCTGCGCTGCCGCTGATGCGGATGGCGGAGTAGCCGTTGTAGCGCACGGTTTGCATGGCACCGTTGACCCAGCGGGTGGTGGCGAATGCCGACAGAGGCACTGCCTTGCCGCTGTTGTTGATGACGTTGAACTTCAGGATGTCATCGGGCTGCATGCGGGCCGTCGCATCGGCCTGGACCACTACCCGTTGCAGACGGCCCTGGTTCGGAAAGTCATTCACATACGAGGAGCCCAGTGCGGTCGAAATCGTGCTGTTGATGGCACTGAAGCTCACACCCAAGGCGCTGGCCTTGTCGCGGTCAATGTCGATCTGCAGTTGGGGCGCGTCTTCCAGTCCGTCAGGGCGCACCTGGGTGAGCACTTTGCTTTGCGACGCCATGCCCAGCATTTGGTTGCGCGCGGCAATCAGGGCATCACGGCCTTTGCCAGCACGGTCTTGCAAGCGGAACGTGAAGCCCGATGCGTTGCCCAATTCTGGAATGGGGGGCGGGCTGAGCGGGAAGATGAAGGCATCGCGGATGCCCATCAGTGCGCCAAACGCGCGGCCGGCCAGTGCCTGTGCCGATTGGCCGGGGCCTTGGCGCTCGGACCAGTCTTTGAGCGTGACAAAGCCCAGCGCAGCGTTCTGGCCTTGGCCGGAGAAGCTGAAGCCGATCACACCCACCATGCTCTCCACCTCGGGTTGCTTGAGCATGAAGCCTTCGACTTGCTCCATCACGCTGGTGGTGCGCTGCTGGGTGGCACCTGGCGGCAATTGCACGTTCACGATGATGTTGCCCTGGTCTTCTGCTGGCAAAAACGAGGTGGGCAGCCGCATGTAAACCACGGCCACTGCGCCGATGATGGCCGCGTAAATGACCAGGTAGCGGCCCGCTTTCTTCAGCAGGCGTTGCACGACGCTTTCATAGCCCTTGGCGGTGCTGGTGAAGCGGCGGTTGAACCAGCCAAAAAAGCCGGTGCTGGCGTGCGCATGGCCAGCCACCACGGGCTTGAGCAAGGTGGCGCACAACGCGGGTGTGAGCGACAAGGCCAGGAACGCGGAGAAGGCGATCGAGGCGACCATCACCGTTGAAAACTGGCGGTAAATATTACCCACCGAGCCGCCGAAAAACGCCAATGGCACAAACACGGCAATCAGCACCACCGTCACACCAATGATGGCGCCCGAAATCTGGCCCATTGCCTTTTGGGTGGCCTGCAGGGGCGGCAAGCCCTCTTCGCTCATGATGCGTTCGACGTTCTCCACCACCACAATGGCGTCGTCCACCACGATACCAATCACCAGCACCATGCCGAACATGGTCAGCACGTTGATGGACATACCCAGCGCCAGCAGCGTGCCAAAGGTGCCCAGCAGGGCAATCGGCACCACGATGGTCGGGATGATGGTGTAGCGCCAGTTTTGCAGGAACAGGAACATCACCAGGAACACCAGCACCACGGCTTCCACCAGCGTCTCGGCCACTTGCTTGATGGAGATATTCACAAAGCGCGAGCTGTCGTAAGGAATGCTCCATTTCATGCCCTGCGGGAAATAGGTTTGCAGCTCGGTCATGCGGGCGCGCACGGCCTTGGCGGCGGCCATGGCGTTGCCGCTGGGGGACAGCTGCACGCCAATACCGATAGCCGGCTTGCCGTTCAGGCGGGCCGACGTGCTGTAGGCCTGTGCGCCCAACTCGATGCGGGCTACGTCTTTGAGGCGAACTGCAGAGCCGTCGGCGTTGGAGCGCAGGGCAATGTTGCCGAATTCCGCCACGCTACCCAGCTGGCCGCTCACCACCACTGTGGCGGCAATGCCTTGGCCGGTGATGTTGGGCAAGTCGCCGATGGCGCCTGCGGAGACCTGCGCGTTTTGCGCACTGATGGCGGCATTGACTTCTGCTGTCGACAGGTTGAACGAAGCCAGCTTGGCCGGGTCCAGCCAGATGCGCATGGCGCGCTCTGTACCAAACAGCTGGGCCTGGCCGATGCCGGGCAGGCGCTGCAGCTCGGGCACGATGTTGCGCGATGCGTAGTCACCCAGCTCGATGGTGCTGGTCTCCGGGTTGTCGGTTGCCAGCATGGTGAACAGCAAGAAGTTCGAGCGCGACTTGTCCACCCGCACGCCTTGCTGCGTCACGGCCGCAGGCAAACGTGGTGTGGCCCGCGCAAGGCGGTTTTGCACATCCACTTGCGCCATGTCGGCGTCGGTGCCGGTCTCAAACGTCAGGGTCAGGGTGCCGGAGCCGTTGGCCTGTGACACCGATTCCATGTAAATGAGGCCGGAGGCGCCATTCATTTCACGCTCGATTACGCTCAGCACGCTGTCTTCCAGCGTCTGGGCGGATGCGCCGGGATAGGCGACGTTGACCACAATGGCCGGAGGCGCCACGGGCGGGTACTGCGAGATGGGCAGCTGCGTGATCGCAACGCCGCCCATCACCATGATGAACAGCGAGAGCACCCATGCAAAGATGGGGCGGTTGATAAAAAACTGGGCCATAAGGGTGTGCCTTTTGAATGCTTACTTGGCGGCGGCCGAGGCGGCGGGAGCGGGGGCTGCAGCGGCGGCGGGCGCACCACCGTTCCATGGCACCGGCTTGACCGGTGCGCCAGGCACCATCATTTTCTGGAAGCCATCGACGATGACCTGGTCGCCCTCTTTGAGGCCGTCCAGAATCACCCACTGGCTATCTTGGGCGTTGCCGACCTTGACCGGGCGTGGGCCAGGCTTGCCGCCTTCACCCACCACCAGCACCGTGTCACCTTGGTTGGTACGCGTCACGGCTTGCTGGGGCAGCAAGATGCCCGAGGGCAGCTCTGCCTGCGACAGGCGCACCCGCACATACTGGCCGGGCAGCAGCAGGCCGTCGGCATTGGGCACTTCAGCGCGCAGGGTGATCTGGCCGCTGGTGGCGTCTACGTTCAAGTCGCTGAACAACAGTTTGCCGGCTTTGGGCAGCTCGCTGCCGTCTTCCAGCACGATGCGTACTGGCACCGAGCCATCGCCCGCGGCACGCAGCTGCTTGGCCGCAATGGCTTTGCGCAGGCGCAGCACGTCGGTGCTGGACTGGGTGAAGTTGACATACACCGAGGCGGTTTGCTGGATGGTGGCCAGCGCAGCCGCGTCTGCTGCGCCCACCAGCGCACCTTCGGTCACCGACGACTGGCCGATACGACCTGATATCGGTGCGGTGATGGTGGCGTAGGCCAGGTTGATGCGGGCGGTTTCAGCGGCCGCCTTGGCCACGCCTACATCGGCTTCTGCTTGGCGCTGCGCCGTTTGCAGGGTGGTGAATTCTTGTTTGCTGATGGCGTTGGCCTCGGCCAGCGGTTTGTTGCGCTCGACTTGGGCTGTCGCTTGGGCCAAGGTGGCTTGGGCCTTGCCCACGCTGGCCTGTGCACTTTCAAACGCGGCGCGGTAGGGGGCGGCGTCGAGCTGGTACAGCACCTGGCCCGCTTTCACTTCGCTGCCTTCGCGGAACATGCGCTGCAACACCACGCCGCTGACCCGGGCGCGTACCTGTGCAACCCGCAATGCGCTCACCCGGCCAGGAAGCTCGGACTGCAAAGCCACCGACTGCGGCGCCACGGTCACAACGCCAACCTGGGCGGGTGGCATGCCACCACCGGGGGCTCCGCCGCCCTGCGCGCCATCTTTGGCGCCGCATGCGGCCAAGGCCACAGCCACGGGAATAGCCATCAGGGCAAAGCGGCCGATGGAAGGAGAGGGCGCATTACCCTGGGTCTGACGGAACAGCGACATACAGATTTCCCTTGTGACAAAGGTGGTTGGGGAGGCAATCGGGGGAGGGGCTTGCCAGCGGTTTGATCTAGGGCAAACCCTCAATAAAAACGCAACCATACCGCGGCAATGGGGGTTAGTATACATACATGCACGAATGTATGTTTAAGAAAAACTACAATTCCCACACATTTCTATGAGGTCAAACCATGGCCCGCAAAACCAAAGAAGACGCCCTTGCCACCCGCGAATTGATCCTTGACGCTGCGGAACGTGTGTTCCACCAGCGCGGGGTGTCGCGCACGTCTCTTCAGGAGATTGCCAAGGACGCCGGGTTGACTCGCGGCGCCATTTACTGGCACTTTGAGAACAAGGGTGAGCTCTTCCACGCCATGATGGAGCGCGTCACTCTGCCCATGATGGCGCGCATGACTGAGATCACGCCAGAGGACGAAGCAAACCCGCTGGACAAGATTCGCCGCAACACGGCTTCAGCTTTGCAACAAATCGCCCATGACCCGCAGGTGCGCCGGGTGTTCGAGATTGCCACCCAGAAGGTGGAATATGTGGACGAGCTGCAAAGCATGCGCGAGCGCCACATTACCGGGCGCAACGAGTGTATTGACGATATGCACCGCCTGATGCAGCTGGCACGTGACAAGGGCCATATGCGCCGGGAGATGGACGTTCGCCACGCCACGCTGGGCCTGTTTGCGCTGATTGGCGGGCTCAAGTTCAACTGGCTGTTGGACCCGCAGGGTTTTGACCTGGAGCTGGTAGGCATGGCCACGCTGGATGCCTACTTGGCCGGACTGCGGGCGCCAAGCGCGGCTTGACGCAAGATTTTGCTATTTATTTGGTAGCTATTAGCGCAGTATCTACGGGGTCTAGCGATCTATTTGGCTATAAAACTGCTGCAGTACGGCAGCGGTTCCGGCCAGTTGGCGCTCACCATGTTCCCGTACCGGTCCATGGCCAGTGCGGGCTTGTTTTGCTATTAAGTCAGGAGCTGTTTGCGCAATATCTATGGGCGCTACAGGCATTTTTTACTTGAAAATGTCTTTGATGGCATTGCCCGCTTTGTCCAGCGCGCTTCCCACCGATTTCGCCAACGCACCCATGTTCACTGAGCTGAGCAGGCGTTTCTCCAGCGCGTTGGCAACCTCCAGCCCTAGCTCACCCGGCGTGAGGCCACCTTTGGCCTTGCCCAGGTCGCGCAAGGCAATGTCGGGCAGGGCCACGCTGACGGTCTGCCCGTTCAGAAAGCTGGCACTGACCTGGGCCTTGGCGCCGCGAATGACAAATTCCTGCACGATCAGCTTCTTGCCCGGCCCGGTGTTGGTGGAGGGGCCCAGGTACTGGGCAATGTTCTTCTGGATGGCATCCACATTGGTGATCGCATCGCCTTTTTCATAGATGACCTCGGGAGCAATCACGGCGATCTTTTTCACCAGCACCACATCTTTGGTCAGTGAAGCCACGTCCACCTCCAGCTCGATGGTGTCGGCCTTGACGGCATAGGGCGTTTTGAAGCCGGCAGGGTTGCCTACCAGCAGCCCCTTGAGGGTGCCGTGCCCATTGGCCGCCTTGAGTTTGACGGCAGAGACTTTGACCGTGGCCCCGGTCATGGCCGTACCGTACTTGGAGATGGCGGACTGCACCAAACCATCCAGATTTCCGTGCAACCAGATGGCGCCGCCCACGATCAGGAGCAGCAGGAGAATGGCGAAAGCAAGGAGAGACTTCTTCATGGTGCAAATCACTTCGTGTTGGCGGATTTCATGGCGTAGAGCCGCTGGTCTGCAATAGCGATGAGGGCGTCCTGGGTGGTACCGTCCTGCGGAAAGGTGGCCAGCCCGTAGCTGAACGACAAGGTGCACTCCTTGTCCCCCAGCCAGGTGGGCTTGGTGCGCAGCCGGGTGCGAATGTCGGCCAGGTGTTTGTCCATCACCGTCACCTCGCTCTGGTGGTAGCAGGCAATAAATTCGTCGCCCCCCAAGCGCCCCATGATGTCCGAGTAGCGGGACGAAGCGCGCAAGGCATTGGCAATTGCCAGCAGCATCTGGTCGCCGGCCAAATGGCCCAGCGTGTCGTTGGTGCCTTTGAGGTTATCCACATCAAACAACGCCAGCACAAACGACTCCTGCTGTCGCTTGGCCCGGTCTAGCGCGACCTTGAACAGGTCTTCAAAATACCGCCGCGTGAACAGCCCGGTGAGTGCGTCTACCTGGTAGCGCCGGATGTTGGTGGTGTAACGCTCGCGGGCCAGCAGGCCAATCTCGATCTGGGTGCGGAACTGCTCAACAATGGCCACGTCCTGCGCGTTGTACGTGCCAGACACCGGCGAGTCCAGGTTCAGAATGCCAAAGAGCCGCTCCCCAATGAACAGGGGCGCGCTGATGACAGAGCGGTATTCCCACTCCCCGGGCTTGAACACGGTTTCAATCCGTTGGAAATCCTCTTTGGTAATCAGCCGCGTGCCCTCAATACGGCCACCGGTGGCTTGGTACAAAAAGCAGTCTTCCAGCTTCAGGTGGAAGTTGTTCACAAACTCTTCGGTAAAGCCGCGGGACGCTGCAAAGGTCAGGTAGCCGTCGTTTCCCAAAATCAGCACCGAACCCGTGCTGGCCCGGTTGAAGACACTGAACAGGTAGTTGAGGATGGTGCGGTAGATCAGCTCGATGTCCTCGTTCAAAAGGATCTCTCGGTTGACCTGCACATTCATCTCGGCCAGCAGCTTCAGGCGCCGTGAAGACTCTTTGAGGGCTACGTAGCGCCGGTGCACCAGCACCAGGCCGACATTCAGCAGCAACAGGCTGAGCAATGCCACCACCGCCCAGGGAGTCCAAGCCCGGCCAAACCGGGCCAGGGACACCACGCAAACGGCGAATATTCCCAGCTGAGCCATGGCTAGCACGCCATACTCTTTCCAGAGAGAGCCCAATTTCCACTGCATGGTGCAAGTATGTCACGCGCTTTGGAGGCCTTGGAGCAGTCAGTGTTTGTACTGATAGTGCTACTTAATTAGGAGCTGTTTGCGCAATATCCATGGGATCTGCAGGCATATTTCATCAGTAGTGTCCCAACGTTTTTCAGAGGAGAACGAGCTGTTGAGGCTCGGAACTCAGATCTGAATCCGCTGAGGGTGGTGTAAGTAGTTGATTTATTGGGGTTTGTTCAAACATGGTCAGGCTCAGGATTTGTAGGATTTCGTAAAGGCTGTGATGCTCAAGATGCAGACGTTTCTTTGTTATGGCGATCAGCACGTAGGTGCACACCGCGATCCAAATTTGCGTCTTCACGGCGTTCTCGCTGGTACCCAAAAAAGCCTTGATGCGCAAGTGCTGCTTGATCCATTTGAAGAACAACTCGACCTTCCAACGCTGGCGATACAGGTCGGCAATGAGTTCGGGTTTCAAGGCGAAGTTGTTGGTCAGAAACGTGATGCGCTTGCCGGTTTCGTCTTTGACGACAACCCTGCGCAAAGCGGCTGGGTAATCCTTGCTGGAGTAGAAAACCGTGAGCACGCCGATCTGGTCGCAGATGACGTTGCTGGTGTTGCGGTCCACGGGGTTGGAGTAGCGCCGCTTGAACTGGGTATTGCTCTTGGCACGCGTCACGAAGAAGGCCTGGGCCTGATGAATGACATACAGCCTTTTGAAGTCCAGATACCCGCGATCCAGCAGGTAGAAGGCCCCGGCTTCGAGCACCAAGTCGTCCATCACATTGACCTCGTGGGTCTTGCCATCGGTGATGTGAATGAAGCTGGGGATGGAGCCATGCAGATCCAGCAAGGTGTGCAGCTTGATAGCGGCCTTGGTGGAGCGAAACGGTGCCCACGGATGCAACGACAGACACAAGTCGATGGTGCTGGCGTCGAACGCATAAACGGCCGCATCCAGGTCGATTCCCAGTGGCTCCTTGGCATACAGCGGTCTGGCCATGCCAATCAGGTGTTGGGCAAAGTCGGCGTAAATCTGCCATGGACGAGTGGCATTCGCATTGGCCAGTGTGTTGCGCGAAATCGTAGAGCAGCGAAAGCCCATGTGGTAAAGCCGATTGGCTTGCGCCCGCAGGTTGACTTCGATATCGCGAAGGGACTCCCGGTAGGTCAGTTGCGCAAAGGCCATGGCGAAGAACTGGTCCAGGCACGAGAAATCTTTGACCTTGTGGTCGCCCCGATGCTTGGCCACACACCTGCGAAAGGTGCTCATGGGCAGATAGGCCATGAGCTGAGAAAACACGAGCTTGCCTTGGTGCATACCGGCCCTTCGCGCTCTCGCGCAAAAGGCCACAAGTCTGACGCTCGACGTTCAAATCGAGACCAGACCGGAATGTCGAATTCTGCAAGCAAATCATTAACTTACGAAGTCCTGATGTGAGAACGTTGGGACACTACTGATATTTCATATAAAAATGGTACGGCTCAAGCCGCCTCCATCGAAATCGCCACGCCCCCCAGCACCGCATTGCCCGACAGCGGGTCGCGCAGCTGGTCGTCCAGCAGGGCGTTGAGGTTGGCGCCGGGCCGCTCAGCGGCCACCCGCAGCTGGGCGCCGGGCAGGTGGTGGCCCCAGCCGTGCGGCAGGCTCACCACGCCGGGCATCATCTGGTCGCTAATCTGCACCTGGGCCTGCACGCTGCGGTGCCCATTGCGCAGCGTGGCCATGCCGCCGTCGCGCACGCCGTGGCGGGCCGCGTCAGCGGGGTGGACCAAGGCGGTGCAGCGGAAGGGCCCTTTGGCCAGCGTGGGCAGGTTGTGCATCCAGCTGTTGTTGGTGCGCACATCGCGCCGGCCGATGATGACCAAATCGGGCGCCGGCCGGCGCAGATCCTGCGCGGCGCGCTGCAAATCTTGTAGCAGCAGGGGCGGCGCCAGCTCCACCTTGCCGCTGGGGGTGCGCAGCATTTCGGGGATTCGGGGCTGCAGTTCACCCAGGTCGATGCCGCCGCTGGGGTTGGCTTCCATCACCTTTCGCAGGTTCAAACCTTCGGGCTTCAAGCCGAATTGGTCGCCATAGGGGCCGCTGCGCAGTGCTACATCCAAGCCCCGTTGCGGGCCGCGCAGGCCGGATGTGGCGGCAATCACTGCGGCGGCATGCGGGCCAAACAAGCGGTTGGCATCGTCGGCAAAGTGTTCGTCGTCCAGGAGGTTCGCGTCCTGCTGGGCGCCCTGGCCCTGCACGATGGCGGTGAGCTTGAGCAGGGTCTGCCATTCCTCGGGCTGGCCTTCGGGCCGGGGCAGCACGGGCGGGCTGTAGCGCGCGTGGTTGCGCCAGGACAGCTGCGGAAAGGCCACGTCGTAGTGCATGTCCTCCAGTGGCGAGAGGCCAGGCAGGATCACATCCGCATGGCGCGTAGTTTCATTCAGGTAAATGTCCAGGCTGACCATGAAGTCCAGCTGCTCCAGCGCAGCGGAGAGGCGCGGGCCGTCAGGGCTGGAGAGCACGGGGTTGGTGGCCACGGTAATCAGCGCGCGCACCTGGCCTTCGCCGGGGGTTTCAATTTCTTCGGCCAGGCAGGTGATGGGCAGCTCGCCGTACACCTCGGGCGCGCCGCTCACGCGGGCATGGTGGCGACCGGTGCTCACGCCCTTGCCGATGCCCGGTTTGCCCACCGTGTTGCTGGCAAACGCGGCGGACTTGGCAAACAACATGCCGCCTTCCATGTCCAGGTGGCCGGTCAGCGTGTTGAGCACGTCTACCAGCCAGCTCGCCAGCGTGCCGTACTCCTGCGTGCAGGTGCCGATGCGGGCATACACGGCGGCGCGTGGTGTGCGGGCCAGCTGGCGCGCCAGGGCGCGGATGGTGTCGACCTCCATGCCGCAGCGCGCAGCGACGGCTTCGGGTGTGAAGGTGGTGATGGCTGTGCGCACCGCATCCACACCTTGGACCCATTCCGCCACGCGGCCCAGCGTGACCAGGTTTTCCTCAAACAGGGTGTGCACCATGGCCGCCAGCAGGAACACATCGGCCCCGGGGCGGATGAAGTGGTGGGCGTCGGCAATGGCAGAGGTCTCGGTGCGGCGCGGGTCAATCACGATGAGCTGGCCGCCGCGCGCCTGCAGCGCCTTGGCTTTGCCCTTGAAGTCGGGCACGGTCCACATGCTGCCGTTGCTGGCCAGCGGGTTGGCGCCGATGACCAGCAGCAAATCGGTGCGGCTGATGTCGGGCAGGGCAGTGGAGAGCCAGTGGCCGAACATCAGGCCGCTGGCCAGCTGCTTGGGCATCTGGTCCAGTGTGGAGGCGGAAAACACATTCTTGCTGCCTATCGCCCGCGCCAGCTTGCCGAAGTAGGTGAGCAGGCCGATCTTGTGGGCAGAAGGGTTGCCCACGGCGATGGCGGTGGCGTCGCGCCCGTGCGCTGCGATCAGAGGCGGCAGGCGCCTCTCGATTTCGGCAAAGGCTTCTTCCCAGGTGGCTCGTGTTTGCCATTGCGCTTGATCAATGGTGTGCGCAGGCGGTCCGGGTCTTCATGCAGGTCCTTGAGCGCCACCGCCTTGGGGCAGATGTAGCCACGGCTCAGAACGTCGGCCTCGTGCCCGCGGATGCTGATCACTTTGTGGTCTTGCACCTTGATTTCCAGCCCGCAGCAGGCTTCGCACAAAGGGCAGATGCGGTGGTGGGTGGTCTCTGTCATGGCGTGTCTCTCGGGTCATGTTTTGGGGCGCATTTACGCATGGCGCGCAGGGCTTGTCGATAACACAGGCGACAGGGTTTTCAGCGCGCTGCTAGGATGGGCCCATGACGATCCAGACCCCTGCCGCGCGGGCGCGCGTAGTCATCATCGGTTGTGGTTTCGGCGGACTGGAGGCCACCAAGGCCTTGCGCCATGCCGATGTCGACATCACCGTGGTGGACAAGCACAACCACCATCTCTTCCAACCCTTGCTCTACCAGGTGGCCACCGCCGGGCTCACGGCACCGGCCATCGCCGAGCCCATACGCCGCATCTTCCGCAAGCAGCGCAATGTGACCGTGCTGATGGCCGAGGTGACCGGGGTGGACGCCCGGGCCCGGAGTGTGTTTCTCAACGATGGACAGGTGCTGCCCTATGACCATCTGATCGTGGCAGCCGGCGCAACCCACAGCTACTTTGGCCATGACGACTGGGCCGACCATGCGCCCGGACTCAAGACGCTGGAAGACGCCTTTGTCATCCGCCGCCGCCTGCTCATGGCTTACGAGGCCGCCGAGCGGCTTCCGCCAGATGCGCCCGCGCCACAACGTGATGCGCTGCTGACTTCAGTGGTGATTGGAGGCGGCCCCACCGGGGTGGAGATGGCAGGCACCATGGTGGAGATAGCACGCCATACCCTCAAGGGCGAGTTCCGCCGCTTCCAGTCGCACAAGGCGCGTGTGCTGCTGATTGAAGGCGGCCAGCGCGTGCTGGGCAACTACCCGCAGGCGTTGAGCGAGAGTGCCAAACAGCAGCTGGAGAAAATTGGTGTCGAGGTGCGCATCGGTGCGCGTGTGACACAGATCGACGAGCAAGGCGTGACGCTGCAAGAGGGCGGACAGACGCAGCGCATTGCCGCCGCCACAGTGGTCTGGGCTGCTGGGGTGGCCGCATCGCCGCTGGGCAAGGTGGTGGCTGCCGCCACCGGTGCCGAACTGGACCGCGCGGGCCGCGTGCAGGTGCTGCCCGACCTGAGCCTGCCTGGCCACCCGGAGATCAGCGTGGTGGGCGACCTGGCCGCCGCCAAGAGCCATGTGCCGGGGCAAGAGCCGACGCCGGTGCCCGGTGTGTCACCGGGTGCCAAGCAGATGGGCCGCACCGCGGCGGCCAACATCTTGCGCCGCCTGCGGGGTGAGGTCGGCCTGCCATTCCGCTACGTCAACTATGGGGATCTGGCCACCATCGGGCGCAAGGCTGCGGTGGCGGATGTGGGCGTGCCGTTGCTGGGTCAGCTGCGCTTCACAGGCTTTCCGGCTTGGCTGTTCTGGCTGTTCATCCACGTCTTCTTCCTGATTGGTTTTCGCAACCGATTGGTGGTGATGATTGACTGGGCCTGGTCGTACTGGACCTTCGAGCGGCATGCGCGGATTGTTGTGGGGAAGGATGACAGCTAGGGTTTTCTTTGTGTTTTCTGCTGGGCTGACCGCTTTTTTTGACACCCACTCCCCCAGCCCCTCGCCCCGTCGGCGAGGGGAGTTTTTAACAGCCGTATCTTGCTTTGTCTTGCCGGACGCGGGCTACCGTCGGGAGGTTGCCACCGTGAGCTCGCGCCACGGCCAACGCATGCGGTTGTGGGACTTCGGAGGTATTTGTTCGGCACGGCTGGCGGCTGCGCCCGCCAGTGGCTCGGAACCAGCATCTTGGCAGTAACTACAACCGTTGGCTGGGGCCGTAGCGCACCCATCCAGTGGCAACGCTACTGCTGAGGCCCCGTAGCCGGAGCACCCCCAAACAATATGGCTGTTAAAAGCTCCCCTCGCCGACGGGGCGAGGGGCTGGGGGAGTGGGTGTTCAAAAAAACGCTCCGCCCACACCAACCTTCAACCCCGCGACAAAAGAGCCCAACCCGAACCCGCACTCCCCAGCCGGTTAACCCGGCCCACTTCGTGCATCCGTCACGCCGCCGCGCCACAATGGCAACAGTGCCCCAACCCCAACAGGAGAGTCCCATGCCCCACGCTTTCGCCTCGACCCTCAAAAAATTCAAGACCGCCTCCGGCAAAAGCGGCCAGCTCCATTCCCTGCCGGCCCTGGCCAAGCAGTTCCCCAATGTCAGCCGCCTCCCGGTGTCCTTGCGCATCGTGCTCGAGAGCGTGCTGCGCAACTGCGATGGCAAGAAGGTCACCGCGGAGCACGTCGCCCAACTCGCCAATTGGAAGCCCCAGGCCGAGCGCACCGATGAAATCCCCTTTGTGGTGAGCCGTGTGGTGCTGCAGGACTTCACCGGCGTGCCGCTGCTGGCCGACCTGGCTGCCATGCGCAGCACGGCCCAGCGTCTGGGCAAAAACCCCAAGAAGATCGAGCCGCTGGTCCCGGTGGACCTGGTGGTGGACCACTCGGTGATGGTGGACCACTACGGCAAGAAGAATTCGCTGGACCTGAACATGCGCCTGGAATTCCAGCGCAACCGTGAGCGCTACGAGTTCATGAAGTGGGGCATGCAGGCCTTTGACACCTTTGGCGTGGTGCCGCCGGGCTTTGGCATCGTGCACCAGGTGAACCTGGAGTACCTGGCGCGCGGCGTACACAAGACAGCCAAAGACCTGTACTACCCCGACTCGCTGGTGGGCACCGACAGCCACACCACCATGATCAACGGCATTGGCGTGGTGGCCTGGGGCTGCGGCGGCATCGAGGCTGAGGCGGCCATGCTGGGCCAGCCGGTGTACTTTTTGACACCGGACGTGGTTGGCTTTGAGCTGACCGGCCGCCTGCGCGAGGGCGTGACGGCGACCGACCTGGTGCTCACCGTGACCGAGATCTTGCGCAAGCACAAAGTGGTGGGCAAGTTTGTCGAGTTTTTTGGCGAAGGCACACGCACGCTGGCGCTGCCCGATCGCGCCACCATTGCCAATATGGCGCCCGAGTACGGTGCGACCATGGGCTTCTTTCCGGTGGACGAGAAGACCATCGATTACTTTGAAGGTACCGGCCGCACCAAGGCCGAGATCGAGGCCTTCGAGGCCTACTTCAAGGCGCAAGGCCTGTTTGGCGTGCCAGCCAAAGGCGAGCTGGACTACACCAGTGTGGTGACGCTGGACCTGGGCGACGTGACGCCCAGCCTGGCCGGCCCCAAGCGGCCGCAGGACCGCATCGAGCTGGGCAAGGTCGCTTCCACTTTCAGCAGCTTGTTCAGCAAGCCGGCGGCTGACAACGGCTTCAACCAGCCTGCCGAGAAGCTGGACCGCTTGTTCCAGGCTGGCGCCGATGTGCTTGACGCCACCTACCCCGGAAAGGAGCCGTTGCCTCTGCTGGTGCAGAACGGCGACGTGCTGATTGCCGCCATCACCAGCTGCACCAACACCAGCAACCCCAGTGTGCTGCTGGCGGCGGGCCTCTTGGCCAAGAAGGCGGTGGAGGCGGGGCTCAAGGTGCAGCCCCACATCAAGACCAGCCTGGCGCCCGGCTCGCGCATCGTGACCGAGTACCTGACCGAGGCGGGGCTGTTGCCCTACCTGGAGAAGCTGGGCTTTGCGCTGGCGGGCTACGGCTGCACTACCTGTATTGGCAATGCGGGCGACCTGACACCCGAGCTCAATGACGTCATCACCCAAAACGATTTGGTCTGCGCCGCCGTGCTGTCGGGCAACCGCAACTTTGAGGCACGTATCCACCCCAACCTCAAGGCCAACTTCCTGGCCAGCCCGCCGCTGGTCGTGGCCTACGCCATTGCCGGCAATGTGACCAAGGACCTGATGACCCAACCGGTGGGGCAGGGCAAGGGTGGCAAGGACGTGTACCTGGGCGACATCTGGCCCAGCAGCGAAGAGATCTACAAGCTCATGAAATTCGCCATGAAGGGCAAGGCCTTCCGTGCGAACTACGCCAAGGTCAAGACCGAGCCCGGCAAGCTGTGGGACAAGGTCAAGGGCGTGAGCGGCACCGCCTACACCTGGCCTACCAGCACCTACATCGCGCAGCCACCGTTCTTTGATAACTTTGCTATGGATTCAGGAGCTTCTCGCGCAGAATCCACGGGGGCTAAGGGCCAAAAAGGCTCTCAATCTGCGTCTGCCGAGACCGTGCGGGGCGCCCGCATCATGGCCCTGTTTGGCGACTCCATCACCACCGACCACATCTCACCCGCCGGAAGCATCAAGGAAAGCTCGCCCGCAGGCCAGTGGCTCATTGCCAACGGCGTGCAGAAGGCCGACTTCAACAGCTACGGCGCCCGCCGTGGCAACCACGAGGTCATGGTGCGCGGCACCTTTGCCAACGTGCGCATCAAGAACCTGATGATTCCCGCCAAGGCCGACGGCGCGCGCGAAGAAGGCGGCGTCACGCTGTACCAGGGCACCCAAGGCCGTGGCGAAAAACTCGCCATCTTCGATGCCGCCACCCGCTACATGGCGGAAGGCACGCCCACCGTGGTGTTTGCCGGTGAGGAGTACGGCACCGGCTCCAGCCGGGACTGGGCGGCCAAGGGCACGCAGCTGTTGGGCATCAAGGCCGTGGTGGCGCAGAGCTTTGAGCGCATCCACCGCTCCAACCTGGTGGGCATGGGCGTGCTGCCGCTGCAGTTCAAGCCCGGCACCAGCTGGAGCAGCCTGGGCCTGACGGGCAGCGAGACGATTGACATCATTCCCGATGCCAACCTGACCCCGCAAAGTGATGCGCAGCTGGTGGTGACGCGTGCCGATGGCTCGCAAACCAAGTACACGCTGCTGCTGCGCATCGACACCCCGATCGAGGTGGACTACTACCGCGCCGGCGGCATCTTGCCCTTTGTGCTGCGCCAGCTGCTGGCCTGAAAGGGCAAGGCGCCGCCGCTACACCGTCAGGGTTGCAAAGTGCTGGACCAGCAGGTCCAGCGCATGGCGCACCTTGGCGGGCTGTTCGCCCCGGCGCACGGTGATGGCATAGGCGTCGTAGTCGGGTGGGCGCCAGTCCGGCAGCACCGGCACCAGGCGGCCATCGGCCAGGGCTCGGCGGTCATCGTCGCTCAGCACAATGCTGATGCCCCAGCCCGCCACACACAAGGCATGCAAGGCGGTGACCTGCGTGGCCGATGCGCGAGAGGTGACCTCCACCCGCGCCACCTGCCCGTCGTTGCTATGCAGCTGCAGCACCTCGTGCGCGGCCGAATGTGGGCGGCCACCCAGCCAGTCGTGCCGGGCCAGGTCGGCCGGGAGCTGGGGCCAGCCGCGTGCGGCCAGGTAGGCGGGCGATGCACACAGCTGCGCCCGCAGCGTGCCCAGCTTGCGCGCCACCAGGCTGGAGTCTTGCAGGGTGGCCACACGCACCGCAATGTCCACCCGCTCGCCAATCACATCCACCAGCGCATCGTCCATCAGCAAGTGCAGGCTCAGCTTGGGGAAGTTGCGTAGCGGTGCCAGTGCGGTGGCCAACACGCTGCCAAAGCCAATCGGTGCGGCAATGCGCAGCTCGCCCTCGGGCTCGTCGCGGTGGTGCTCCAGCGCCTGGTTGGCGGCGCGGGCGGCGGCCACCATGGCGGTGCAGCCCTCCACATAGCGGGCCCCGGCCTCGGTCAGCGTGAGCTTGCGGGTCGAGCGGTGCAGCAGCGCCAGGCCCAGCGCGTCTTCCAGTTGGCGCAGGTGCTGGCTCACGGCCGAGGGCGTCATGCCCAGCTGGCGCGCCGCGCCGCTCAGGCTGCCCGCAGCCACCACCTCGGCAAATACCGCCATGCGCTTGAGCTGGTCCATGGGGTTCCTTTTCTTTGTTAGTTTTACTTCACAGTCAAAGCGAAATTTACCGTCTATTCAGATTTTGGTGAAGTAATCACACTAGTGGCTTCTTCTTTTGCACCACAGACACAGGAGTTTTTTATGAAAATCGCTCTCATTGGCGCCACCGGTTTTGTCGGTACCCCCCTGTTGGCCGAGTTCTTGACCCGCGGCCACCAGGTCACTGTGCTGGCCCGCAACCCTGGCAAGCTGGCGGCTCAGCCTGGCCTGACCGTGGTGCAGGCCGATGCGCTGGACGCCGCCCAAGTGGCCCAAGCCGCCGCCGGCCACGATGCCGTCGTCAGCGCCTACAACCCCGGTTGGACCGAACCCAAAATTGCCGAAATCTTCTTGCAGGCCACCCGCGCCATCTTTGAAGGCGTGAAGCAATCAGGCGTGAAGCGTTTCTTGATGGTGGGCGGCGCAGGTAGCCTGTTTGTGGCGCCGGGCGTGCAGCTGGTAGATACCCCCGAGTTCCCCGCCGAATACAAGGTGGCCGCTGGCGCCGCGCGCGACGCACTGAACCTGATCTACAAGGAAACCACGTTGGACTGGACCTTCCTGTCCCCCGCCATCCTGCTGAACCCCGGTGTGCGCACCGGCCAGTACCGCGTGGGCGCCGACGCCCCCCTGTGGGCCGAGGGCGGCGCGCCCGGCAGCATCTCGGTGCAAGACATGGCCGTGGCCATCGTCGATGAAATCGAGAAGCCCCAGCACATTCAGAAGCGCTTTACGGTGGCGAACTAAGAAGAGGGGCTTCGGCCCTCTTCTTCATTTCAAGCCAGCAATCGACCGAGGCTGTGTGAAAACCCTTTGAATCTGGCGCAGTGTTTGCTATGACCTATCAAGCTGTTTGGAGGTTTGAGTATGTCCAGATTCATTGTGGGAGAAGACAGGCATCAAGTGACTTTGTTGCCAGAGTGCCTGGACGACTTCATCACTGAAGACAACACGGTCCGGGTGGTCGATGCCTTCGTCAGTGAGCTGGACATGAACGCTCTGGGCTTTGAAGGTGCCAATCCAGCTGCAACGGGACGTCCGGCCTATCATCCTGCTGTCATGTTGAAGCTCTACCTCTATGGGTATCTCAACCGTATTCAATCCAGTCGGCGCTTGGAGCGTGAATGCCAGCGCAACGTGGAGCTCATGTGGCTCACAGGCAGGCTTGCCCCAGACTTCAAAACCATTGCAGACTTTCGCCGTGCCAACAGCACTGGCATCCGCAACGTATGCCGTCGCTTCGTCATGCTGTGCCGCGACCTCAAACTCTTCAGCCAGGCAGTAGTAGCCATCGATGGCAGCAAGTTCAAGGCAGTTAACTCGCGTGATTGCAACTTCACCACCGGAAAGATCGACAAGCGCCAGGAGCAGATTGAAGAAAGCATCCAACGCTATCTGAGTGCACTGGAGACCGCCGATCGCACACAGACTGTTGAGCTTGAAGCCAAGACTTTGCGTTTGACAGACAAAATTGCACGGTTGCGCCAGCAAATGCGTGAGCTCGACGCAATCAAAGAACAGCTCAAGACGCAGCCCGACGGTCAAATATCTAGGACCGATCCCGATGCACGGTCCATGGCCACCAGTGGCAAGGGATCGGGTATGGTGGCCTACAACGTACAGGTGGCTGTGGACGCCAAACACCATCTGATCGTCGCGCATGAAGTCACCAATGCGGGTAGTGATAGAGCCCAACTCAGTCCCATGGCGCAAGCTGCGCGTGAAGCTATGGGTAAGAAGAGGTTGCGCGCAATCGCAGACCGTGGCTACTTTAGTGGTCCGCAAATCAAGGCATGTGCCGATGCAGGTATTGATGCAGTCCTTCCCAAGCCCACGACATCGAACGCCAAGGCCGAAGGTCGCTTCGACAAGGCAGACTTCATCTACATCAAGAAAGATGACGAATACGAGTGTCCTGCCGGACAACGGGCGAAGTTCAGAATGGCCAGAGATGAGCGCGGAATGATGACTCGCCGCTACTGGAGCAGCGCCTGCCCCCAATGCCCATTGAAGTCGCAATGCACACCCAGCGGCAATCGGCGAATCTCCCGCTGGGAACATGAGGATGTGTTGGAGGCTGTGCAACGTCGCCTTGATCGTTCTCCTGACTCCATGACCGTCAGACGACGAACCGTTGAGCATGTGTTCGGCACGCTCAAGAGCTGGATGGGCTACACGCACTTCCTCACCAAGCGGCTGCCCAACGTCAGCGCAGAGATGGGCTTGAATGTACTGGCGTACAACTTCAAGCGTGTGTTGAGTATCTTGGGCTTTGAGGGAATGATGAAGGCGATGAAACTGGCAGGGGCATGAGTCCTTTGTTGGAGTTTGCTGCTTCATATGGGGCCCCAGGAGCGCCATAAGACCGCTCAAGCGGCATCGGTACGGTGTTCATCGCGCAAACCTGTTGGGTTAACGCAAAGCAGCTCCTTCCTGGACGCCAACATGAGTTTCCACACAGCCTCGACCCAAAGCGGTCACTTAGGGATGAAAAAGCGGACGTTTAACGTCGAAGTTCACGGGCGCCGACAGGCGTCCGTGTGGAACGACCTGTTGGACGGCAATTGAGCATCATCGATTCTGCTCCCAGTGGTCGGCGGCATTGGCTACAACTTCACAGTCGCAAACACCCCCATGCTCCGCCAACCAACCAAGAATAGGTTTCTCCGGTTGCTTGTGCTCTGCAATCCACTGCATCGTGAAACGCAATGAGTGATTGCACCCAGATTCTTCGACACAGGCGTCGACTGCTTCAAATAGCGATTCAAGGAGCGAACTGGAAATTGGAAATGCGGCTTGTGCATGCTGGCGTTGCTGCAGCTTCCACTCCCTTTTCTTGTCTTGGTCACTCGCGTGCATCAAACATCACCCTTTGCAGTCCAACGTTGGAAATGTGCGGCACTCGCGAAGCGAGTGTCCGTACGGTTGACCTGTTCCGTTTCGGCCAACAACACCTTTTGGCGCTTCACTTGGCCCATCCAACAACGTACCTTTTTGGTCATCAGCTCACATAGCTGTGGCACTGCGTCCGTACGAAAAGCTTGCTTTTGTCCGCGCGCTGTGACGCAGCTATGCACGCTACCAGAAAACGAGCGCTGTATAAATACCCAGTTCATGCGCTAGCGCCACTGTTTTAGCCGTGAACGGAACGTAATGTATAGAGCAAAACCTGCTCTCTAAACTGGCGCGTGCTCGATATTCTGACCATTGAATCCTCCTGAATTCCGCTTGCCGTCTAGCTTTGCAAGGAATGTACTGTCTTTTTGTGCAGTTATAAAAAATCTGAGAAATAGAGCAAACCAAACGCGCCATTTTGCCCAGTCAACTGGCATGGGCATATCCCCAAACGGGGGATTCAGTGTCCGCTTTCGGCAAAGAAGTCGAGTGTCCGCAACTGGCCGAGGCTGTGTGGAAACTCATGTTGGCGTCCAGGAAGGAGCTGCTTTGCGTTAACCCAACAGGTTTGCGCGATGAACACCGTACCGATGCCGCTTGAGCGGTCTTATGGCGCTCCTGGGGCCCCATATGAAGCAGCAAACTCCAACAAAGGACTCATGCCCCTGCCAGTTTCATCGCCTTCATCATTCCCTCAAAGCCCAAGATACTCAACACACGCTTGAAGTTGTACGCCAGTACATTCAAGCCCATCTCTGCGCTGACGTTGGGCAGCCGCTTGGTGAGGAAGTGCGTGTAGCCCATCCAGCTCTTGAGCGTGCCGAACACATGCTCAACGGTTCGTCGTCTGACGGTCATGGAGTCAGGAGAACGATCAAGGCGACGTTGCACAGCCTCCAACACATCCTCATGTTCCCAGCGGGAGATTCGCCGATTGCCGCTGGGTGTGCATTGCGACTTCAATGGGCATTGGGGGCAGGCGCTGCTCCAGTAGCGGCGAGTCATCATTCCGCGCTCATCTCTGGCCATTCTGAACTTCGCCCGTTGTCCGGCAGGACACTCGTATTCGTCATCTTTCTTGATGTAGATGAAGTCTGCCTTGTCGAAGCGACCTTCGGCCTTGGCGTTCGATGTCGTGGGCTTGGGAAGGACTGCATCAATACCTGCATCGGCACATGCCTTGATTTGCGGACCACTAAAGTAGCCACGGTCTGCGATTGCGCGCAACCTCTTCTTACCCATAGCTTCACGCGCAGCTTGCGCCATGGGACTGAGTTGGGCTCTATCACTACCCGCATTGGTGACTTCATGCGCGACGATCAGATGGTGTTTGGCGTCCACAGCCACCTGTACGTTGTAGGCCACCATACCCGATCCCTTGCCACTGGTGGCCATGGACCGTGCATCGGGATCGGTCCTAGATATTTGACCGTCGGGCTGCGTCTTGAGCTGTTCTTTGATTGCGTCGAGCTCACGCATTTGCTGGCGCAACCGTGCAATTTTGTCTGTCAAACGCAAAGTCTTGGCTTCAAGCTCAACAGTCTGTGTGCGATCGGCGGTCTCCAGTGCACTCAGATAGCGTTGGATGCTTTCTTCAATCTGCTCCTGGCGCTTGTCGATCTTTCCGGTGGTGAAGTTGCAATCACGCGAGTTAACTGCCTTGAACTTGCTGCCATCGATGGCTACTACTGCCTGGCTGAAGAGTTTGAGGTCGCGGCACAGCATGACGAAGCGACGGCATACGTTGCGGATGCCAGTGCTGTTGGCACGGCGAAAGTCTGCAATGGTTTTGAAGTCTGGGGCAAGCCTGCCTGTGAGCCACATGAGCTCCACGTTGCGCTGGCATTCACGCTCCAAGCGCCGACTGGATTGAATACGGTTGAGATACCCATAGAGGTAGAGCTTCAACATGACAGCAGGATGATAGGCCGGACGTCCCGTTGCAGCTGGATTGGCACCTTCAAAGCCCAGAGCGTTCATGTCCAGCTCACTGACGAAGGCATCGACCACCCGGACCGTGTTGTCTTCAGTGATGAAGTCGTCCAGGCACTCTGGCAACAAAGTCACTTGATGCCTGTCTTCTCCCACAATGAATCTGGACATACTCAAACCTCCAAACAGCTTGATAGGTCATAGCAAACACTGCGCCAGATTCAAAGGGTTTTCACACAGCCTCGGCCCAAAGCTGAGGTTCATTCCAATCAATGACTGCAGCCAAAATCAGCTGCCTGTTAGATACCACTTGCCAGATGGCAATGCATTGAGGTCAGGTTCGCGCGTGATGCCCTTGCTAAAGCCAGTGCGAGGCTAGTGCGCATGCCCATGGTGATCATTGTCCCCACCTTGGCCCGTTTGCGCCAGCTCGCCCCGCGCTTGCCGCCACACCTGCCAGCCACCCTGCAGTGCCAGCGCGGCCATGCCGACTGCTACCAAGAGGTCGGGCCAGCCGCTGCCGGTGCCCAGCACGCCCAGGGCGGCCAGCATCACGGCGATGTTGCCGATGGCGTCGTTGCGGGAGCATAGCCAGACGCTGCGCATATTGGCATCGCCCTCGCGGAAGGCGTAGAGCATCCAGGCCACCGCCACGTTGGCAGCCAGTGCCAGAAAGCCCACCACGCCCATGGTGGTGGCATCGGGCACGTTGCCTTGCCACAAGCTCCAGGCCGCGCGGCCCAGCACCAGCAGGCCAAAGCCCATCATGCTGACCGACTTGAGCAGCGCCGCGCGTGCACGCCAGGCCAGCGCGGCAGACAGAACCGCCAGCGAGACGCCGTAGTTCAGTGCGTCGCCAGCAAAGTCAATGGCATCGGCCAACAGGGACAAGGAGCCGGAGCGCCAGCCGGCCAGCAGCTCCACGCCAAACATGGCAGCGTTGATGAGCAGCGCGATCCACAAAATGCGGCGGTAGCGCGCAGGGTTTTGCAGGGTGTGGGCGGCCGGGGTGTCGTGTTCGCAGCAGTGTTGGCTCATGGTGTTTCCTGGTTGGTGCCTGCATTGGAAACCCTGAAGCCGCTACAGAGTCAAACCCTATTTGCTCAGAGGGTGTTTCTGCCGCGGCGGCGTTCCAGTTGGGCCTCTTCGTAGTAACGCGTCTTGGCCTCAAACATGGCCTGGTCGGCTGCGTGGATGGCTGGCTCCACCTCGGCCGCGCTATGGCAGGAGGCGGTGCCGATGGCCAGGCTGAGTTTTTGGCCGGGGTAGAACTGGTTGTTCAGGTCCAGGATGGATTCGATGCGCTCGCGCAGGCCTTGCGCGGCGCGTTCGTCGCAGCCGGGCATCAGCGCCACAAACTCGTCGCCCCCAATGCGCGCCATGCACAGCGGCTGCTGGTCGCCAGCGGCCTTGGCCAGCACCTCGCCCGCACGGCGCAGCAGGGCGTCGCCCGCAGCGTGGCCCTGGGTGTCGTTCACCACCTTCAGGCCATTGAGGTCCATGGCCACAATGGCCAGCGGCCAGGGCCCTTTGCGCGAGATGCGGTTGAGCTCTTCCACATAGAAGGCGCGGTTGCGCAGGCGCGTCAGTGCGTCGTGTTTGCCCAGGTACTCCAGGTAGGCCTCCGCCTTCTTGCGCGCGGTTATGTCCACCAGCGACACCAGCACCATGTCCCAGTGGGCCTCGTGCCCGGGCATCACTGCAAACTGCATGTGGATGTTCATCAGCTCACCGCTCAGCGAGTAGTTGATGACCTCACGGGTTTGCATGGTTTTGCCATTCCACAGGTCCAGCAGCTGGTCGGCGAACGAGGCGTTCATCTCGCCCTTGAACACCAGGTCCAGCTTGCTGAGCAGGTCGGCACGGTCGGTGGCGGCAAACATGTCCAGCGTGTGCTGGTTCACATCGCGCACGCGGATCTGCTCCATGCAGCGGCCCACAAAGTCGGGGTGCACGCTCAGGAACACCCGAAAATCCTGCACACCCGAGTGGCGCACCTCGTCCATCAGCTGCTTCACACCGCTGAAGTCCTCCACCCACAGCGACACGGGGGACAGGTCAAACAGGTTGCGCGCGTGCTGCTCGCTGCGCTCCAGCTGCTGGCGGGCCTGGGTGTGGGTGGTCGTGTCTTGCAGCGAGACCATCACGCGGTCCCAGCGCTCCTCGTGACCGGGCAAGATGCGCATATGGATCTGCACGTCAATGCGCCGCCCGTCCAGCCCGTAATTGACCGATTGGTTGCTGAACTCGAGCTGGCCATTCCACAGCTGGACCAACTCGTGCACCATGGGCTCGAACATGTCACCCCGAAACACCTCCGGCAGGCGGGCGATCAGTTCGTCCTGGCTCTGCGCGCCAAACAGGCGCAGGGTCTGCTGGTTGACCTGCAGCACCTTGTAGCACTGCGAGCACTGGGCCGCGCGGGCCGGGTCTGCGCGCAAATGGGCTTCCAGGTCGCTCACCCCCTGGGCGCGCCAGGTGTCAAACAGGTCTTTCAGTGCGCTGTAGTCCTCCAGCCACAAAGAGATGGGGGCGGATTCAAACAGCAGTTCAAAGTCGGTGGCAGCAGTCATGGTGGGGGGGCAAAAGAAGTGTGCACAAGCAGTGTAGCTGCGCAAGGTCAATGCCAGGCCCCGTGCAGGGCATGGACAATGGCCCCATGGACAAATCGATGGTGATTGTGGGTGGCGGGATTGGCGGGTTTGCCGGTGCGTTGGCGGCTGCCCGTGCGGGCTTGCCGGTGCGCCTGCTGGAGCAGGCAGCTGCCTTTGGCGAGGTGGGGGCGGGCATCCAGCTGGGCCCTAACGTGGTGCGTGTGTTGCAGGGCTGGGGCTTGGGCGATGCGCTGGCCCGGGTGGCCGCATTTCCGGCCCAACTGGAGGTGCGCAACGCTTTGAGCGCCCAGACGCTGGGCGTGCTGCCGCTGGGCGAGCGCGCCGTGGCCCAGTACGGCGCTCCCTACGCCACGGTGGCGCGGGCCGACCTGCATGCGCTGCTGCTGCAAGCGGTGCAAACCCACCCGGTGGACTTGCAGCTTGCCACCACGCTGACCCAGGTGCAGCCACAGGGGGATGTGGTGCACCTGCACACGGCAGCGGCTGAGCCGTTGCAGACGCCCTTGCTGGTAGGGGCCGACGGCCTCTGGAGTCGGGTGCGCCAACACCTGTTGCCGCAGGCGCAGCCGCGTGCCACCGGCCACTTGGCGTTTCGGGCTCTGGTGCGCCAGGACACTTTGCCCGCCATGCTGCGCAGCCAGGTGGTGACCGCCTGGCTGGGGCCCAAATTCCATGCCGTGCAGTACCCGGTGCGCGGCGGGGCATGGCTCAATGTGGTGGCCATCGTGCAAGGCCACACCCCGGGCGACCCGCAGTCCTGGGACCACAGTGCCAACGCGGCCGAACTGCGCGCCCGCTTGGCCAACGCCCAGGCGCCGCTGCTGGACCTGATCCACGCAATAGACGACTGGCGCCTGTGGCCCCTGTACGACCGCCCGCCCATGGCCAGCGCGGCCGAGCAAGCCCAGGGCCGCATTGCCTTGCTGGGCGACGCGGCCCACCCCATGCGGCCGTATCTGGCGCAGGGCGCGGGCATGGCGATTGAGGACGCGCAGCAGCTGGTGGCCTCGCTGCAGGCCCAGCCCGACGATGTGCCAGCAGCGCTGGCGCACTACGCCCAGACCCGCTGGCAGCGCAACGCCCGTGTGCAGGCACGCGCCATTCGCAACGGGCAGATCTTCCATCTGCAAGGGCCGGCACGCCTGGGGCGCGACACCTCGCTGCGCCTGCTGGGTGCGCGGCTGCTGGATGTCCCGTGGCTGTACGGTTACCGCGCCTGATTTGCTATTGATTGAATAGCTGCTCGCGCAGTATCCACGGGGGCTAGAGCACTAAAAGGCTTGGATTTCAGCGCAGCAGGCTGGCGCCTTGCCACTGGCCTGTGTTGCACAGCTCACGCACCAGCGCGTGGGTGAGCCGCTCCACGGCCTTGGAAGCGCCGGATCCCGGAATATGGCCCGAGGCACACAGGGCCAATGTGCGCGTGAGCGGCGGGCTGCTCACCTTGGTGGCTTGCAGCAGGCCGCTCCCGATTTCGTGCTGGAAGGGCATCAGCGGCAGCAGCGTGCGCCCCAGCCCGGCCAGCAGGGTGGTGCGCAGAATGCTGATGGAGCTGATGTCTGCCTCCACCTGCGGGGGCGCCAGCCCGGCGCGCGCGGCGGCGTGGTCGATGGTGGGGCGCACCCCATGCGGGTGGGCCGGCAGGGTCAAGGGCAGCGCCAGCGCTTGCTTGAGCGGGATGCTGACCCTGCGCTTTTTGGCATCTTGCGCGGGCTCGATCAAATACAGCTGCTCAATGAGCAGCGGTGTGCTCGCAAACTCCGACAGCTGCCCATCGTCAAACAGCACCGCCAGCTGGATCTGGCCCGTGCGCAGCTGCTTGCTGAGGTTGCCGGTCAGCTCCTCCGTCAGCTCCAGCTGCACCTGGGGCAGCTGCTGGCGCACGGCGCGCAGCAGCGGCAGCGCCAGCGCGTTCGACACGCTGTGCGGAATGCCAAACACCACCTTGCCGCTGGGCGCCGCACTGTCGCTGCGCGCGCTGGCCACCGCCTCGTCCGCCTGCCGCAGGATGGACACCGCATGCGGATGGAAGCGGCTGCCCGCCTCGGTCAGCTCCACACCGCGGCGTGAGCGGTGGAACAGCGGCGCACCCAGCTCGTCCTCCAGCTGCGCCATCTGGTGGCTCAGGGCCGACTGCGCAATGAACACGCGCTCCGCCGCCTTGGAAAACGAGCCGCTGTCGGCAATGGCAAGAAAGTAACGGAGTTGGCGCAGTTCCATGGCGGGCGGGCAGAGTAGGCCAACATCCTAGCCTATCCATCTGGAATCAAGATGCTTTTATATGCAATGCATATTGGACAGATGGATGGCCGCACCGTTTAATCGCTCCACCCACTCTGCTGTTTCGCACTCTCGGGCTACCCGCCAGAGAGCCAGCCAGACCCGGCGCTTGCAGGCGGCAGGGACACTCCGTACCCGGGGTGTTGGTGGTGGGTTGCAGGCCTGCGGGGCTCAGCCCTTGAGCTGGGGCACGGCAGTTTCAATGTCGTCCAGCAGCCGCGGCCACAGGCGTTCACCGATCGTGCGGCGAAACGGGCCAAAGTGGCCAATGCGTGGCACGCCCAGGTCGGCCGGTGTCACGTGGCGTAGCTCCGCCACACCGGGCGCATTGGCAAAGGCCTGCTGCAGTGCCTCCACCACACGGCGCGGGCCAAACACCTTGTCGTCGCTGATGGCCCAGAGGTGGGCGGTGCCCGTCCAGCGGTGGGCCGTGATCTCAACCGTGGGGTCACTGGTGAAGTAACCCGGCGTCATGCCCCAGCGGCTCCAGTCCAGCGCTGCTGCAGCGGGCAGCTCTTCGCCCCCGCCCAGAGCCCAGCCTGGCAAACGGCCAAACAGGCGCACACACAGCGGCAGCCAGAGCCCGAAGAACAGCAGGGCGCCCATGCGCTGGTGCCAGCGCGGCCACAGGCGCCAGAAGGGGAGCTGGGCGGCCACACCAATCGCGGCGTCAATGTCCTCCAACCCCTGGCACTGCGCCAGCGCATGCCCGCCCAGCGAATGGCCGACCCACAGCGTGGCCAGCGGTGCGCCGGAGTTCGCACGGGCGCGGTGCTGCACGGCGGCCAGCGCGGCCTGCAGGTCCTGCTGCATCCAGTCGCGCATGCTGATGCTGCGGGCTGGCTGCGCGGCCAAGCGTGATTCGCCAATGCCGCGGTAGTCCAGCGTGAGGACGGCATAGCCGCGCGTGCTGAGCCAGCGGGCGAAGGCCCGGTAGTAGTGGCGCGGCACCGCGGTGGCCGGCGCCACCAGCGCCACGGCGCGGGCGGATGTGCGGGGTTCAAACACCGTTGCCCAGAGTTGGCTGCCATCTTGCGTGGTGAGGCACAGGTCCAGCTCGCTCTGGTCGGCGCCTGGCGGGCTTTCAAAGGCTTGCGTCAGGTGCTGCATGGCGGGCGT
This sequence comes from Rhodoferax sp., assembly GCF_034519335.1. Classification (GTDB taxonomy): domain Bacteria; phylum Pseudomonadota; class Gammaproteobacteria; order Burkholderiales; family Burkholderiaceae_C; genus Allorhodoferax. Next base: position 56,783 of record NZ_JAXHOL010000034.1, on the reverse strand, counting down.
CATGTTGGTGCCGGGCAGCCAGCGTGACGCCATGTCTTGGGTGTTGGTCGAGGTCATGGCGCCATCGTCCGTGCTTTGGCGGTGCTTGACTAGACTGCACGCTGCATGCACTCTGTCAACGTTATGGAAACAAAGAAACCCGCCATTCCCCGCGCCGCACTCACCACCGCCCTGGATGCGGATGCCCTGGAGCTGTTCGCTCGTGTGGCCCGCGCTGGCAGTTTTTCATTGGCAGCGCAGCAGGTGGGGCAGACCCGTGCCGCCGTCAGCCGGCGTATTGCCTACATGGAGCAACGCACCGGGCAAACGCTGTTTCTGCGCACCACCCGTTCGCTGACGTTGACAGCGACGGGCCGCCGCTTGTTGCCCCATGCCATGGCCGTGCTGGACGCAGTGGCGCAAGCGCGCGGCACGCTCACCTCGGTGCATGCCGGTCTGGCCGGCAGCTTGCGCATTACCTCGCTGCCCAGCTTTGGTACCACGGTGCTGCCGCCCTTGTTGCTGAAGTTCCGCGCCTTGCACCCGGGGGTGAACTACGACCTCATCCTGTCAGACCGGCGGGTGGACCTGCAGCGCGAAGGGGTGGACATTGCCTTTCGTGTCACGCGCAAGCCACCGCCCGATTGGGTAGCGCGGCCCTATTTGCAATTCCACGTTGGCGCGTTTTGCGCACCCGGCCAGTGGGCGCCCATGGTGCACCCTGAAGAACTGGCGCCGGCCCCGCTGTTGCTGTTGGGACCAGTGTCCATGAACCCGGAAATGCGCTGGGTGCGCCGCGATGGCACTGATGCGGTCCTCTGCGCGCGCGCACCGGCAGCCGGCCAGAGCGATGACCTCGCGGTGCTGATGCGCCTGGCCGAGGGTGGCATGGGTGTAGTGCTGGCACCCAGCTACTGTGTGCAGGACGCTCTGGCAGCGGGGCGCTTGGTGGAGCTGCTGCCCGACTGGGACTTGGATATCCGCCAGGGCAACACCGTGCAACTGCTGACCCTGCCGCGCCCCCAACTCAGCGCCGTGGCGCGGGCGTTTGCCAAGTTTGTGCAAGAGCAGGCGCCAGCCACTCACGCCTAAACTGCTATCAAAACAGAAGCTGCTCGCGCAATATCCACGGGCGCTAGGGACCTATTTGGCTTGATATTCCCAGAGGGCTTGCATGGTGGCCTCAAAGTCACTCGCGATGCGGGTCTGGTCCACATGGCGGCCCTGGGCGATGACGCGGCGGCCAGCTACCCACACCTCCTGAAACGCAGCGCCATGGCTGGCAAACACCAGCGCGTCCAGCGTGTGGCTGGCGGGCACGCCCCGCAGGCCGCTGGCGTGCGCGTCCAGCACCAGCAGGTCGGCGCGGGCGCCGCGCTGCAGCCCCCATGCCTTCATGCCTGCGGCGGGCCCACCGGCTTGCAGTGCTGCGTCCAGCAGTCGGGCGGCGGTGGCGGGTTGTTGCGTGGGCGCGGCGGCCACATTGCGCTGCTGCAGGCGCAGGCGCTGGCCGTATTCCAGCCAGCGCAGTTCTTCGGGCCACTGGCGGCCCACATGGCTGTCCGAGCCCACGGCCATGGGCAGGCCGGCGGCCAGCCACGCGGGCAGGTCGGCAAAGCCGTCGCCCAGGTTGCCCTCGGTGCTGGGGCAGATGACCATGCCTGCACCGCTACGCGCCACGGCGTCGATCTCGGCCTGCTCGGTGTGGGTGGCGTGTACCAGTTGCCAGCGCGCGTCCATTGTCCAACGCTGGTGCAGCCACGCGATGGGCCGCTGGCCGGTGGCGGCCAGGCAGTCGTGCACCTCTTGCATTTGCTCGGCAATGTGGATGTGGATGGTCATGTCCGCATCACCCACCTGCGCCAAGAGCGCGTCTATCGATTCGGGGGCTGCCGCGCGCAGCGAGTGGATGGACACGCCCGCGTTCAGCAGGGGGCGGCGTGCCGCCTGCACGCCGCGCTGCAGCCGGGCAATGAAGTCTGGCGTGCCGGCAAAGCGGCGCTGGTCGGGGCGCAGTGCGGGCTGGGCAAAGCCGGCGCGCTCGTAGAGCACGGGCAGCACGGTCAGGCCCAAGCCTGCGTCGGCCGCCGCATCGGCCACGGCCCAGGCCATGGCGGCTTCGTCGGCATAGGGTTGGCCGTCGGGCTGGTGGTGCAGGTAGTGGAACTCGCACACCTGCGTGTAGCCGCCTTGCAGCAGCTCCACATACAGCTGCGCTGCCACCGCGCGCAATTGCGCGGGCGTGATGCGCAGCGCCACGCCATACATGCGATCGCGCCAGGACCAGAAGTCATCCGCCGCCGATTCGCGCCGCTCGGCCAGACCGGCAAAGGCGCGCTGGAAGGCGTGGCTGTGTGCGTTGACCATGCCCGGCAGCACCGGGCCGGGCAGCACGGTGGCCTGGGCAGGTGGCGTGTTCACGTTGGGCGTGATGTCCGCCCATTGGCCTTGCGCATCCACGGCCAGGCAGACGTTGGCCTGCCAGCGTCCGTCGATCCACGCTTGCGGTGCCCACAGCAGTGGTTCGCTCATGCAGGCCTCCAGTCCAACATGGTTTGCACCAGCGCGCGCAGCACCGGCAACACGGTGGCCGCGCGGGCGGGGTCTATCGCATAGGGCGGTTGCTCGGCCATGTAGCAACGCCAGCACATCTCCAGCTGGATGGCGTGGATGTGTTCGGCCGGACGGCCATAGTGGCGCGTGATGTAGCCGCCCTTGAAGCGGCCGTCCACCACCTGCGTGAAGTCTCTTTGACTTTGCAATACTTTTGATAGCTGCTCGCGCAAGGCGGCTGCGGCGCTGCTGCCGTTCACAGTGCCAAGGTTCAGGTCGGGCAACTGACCGTCAAACAACCAGGGTAGCACCGAGCAGATGCTGTGCGCATCAAACAGCACTGCATGGCCGTGCACGCTGCGCAGGCGCTGCAGCTCCGCATGCAAGGCATCGTGGTAGGGGCGCCAGTAGGTGCTGACGCGCTCGGCAACCTCGGCCTCGGTGGGCGCCTGGCCCTCGCGGTACAGCGGCTCACCGCTGAAGAAGTGCGTGGGGCACAGCGCGGTGTTGTTGACGCCGGGGTACATGGGCGCGTTCTCGGGCGGGCGGTTCAGGTCCACCACATAACGTGCATGGCGCGGGACGATGGTGCCCGCACCCATGGCGCGCACAAAGGCATAGAGCGGCTCCAGGTGCCAGTCGGTGTCCTCCGTGGCCAGCGCGCGCGGCACCAGGCGGCTCTGCAGGTCGGGCGGAATCTCGGTGCCCACATGCGGAAAGCTCACCAACAGCGGGGTGCTGCCGGGGGTGAGGGTGAAGGTGGCATTCGTCATACGGTGCGCTCCAGCCCGCCCACGATGGTGCGGCGGCAAGGGTTGTGGCCAAACCAGTAGGCCAGTTCGTTCGGGTGCTCCAGGTCCCACACGCAGAAGTCTGCGCGCTGCCCGGCGGCCAGCGTGCCCCGGTCGAGCAAACCCAAGGCCCGTGCACCGTGCACGGTGGCGCCGCGCAGCGCCTCTTCGGGCGTCAGGCGAAACAGCGTGCACGCCATGTTGAGCATGAGCAACAAGGACAAGCCGGGCGAGGTGCCGGGGTTGTGGTCGGTGGCAATCGCCATGGGCACGCCGTGGGCGCGCAGGGCGTCGATGGGGGGTAGCTTGGTGTCGCGCAAAAAGTAATAGGCACCGGGCAGCAGCACGGCTACCGTACCGGCGGCCTTCATCGCGCGGATGCCGTCTTCGCTCAAATGCTCCAGGTGGTCGCAGGACAGGGCGCCAAACTCGGCTGCCAGCGCCGCACCGCCTTGGTCGCTGAGCTGTTCGGCATGCAGCTTCACGGGCACACCCAGCGCACGCGCGGCCTCAAACACACGGCGCGTTTGTGCGGGTGTGAAGCCAATGTTTTCGCAGAAGGCATCCACTGCATCCACCAGACCTTGCGCATGCAGTGCAGGCAGCCATGCGCATACGGCGTCGGTGTAGTCATCGGCACGGCCCGCGAACTCGGGCGGCACGGCGTGGGCGCCCAGGTAGGTGGTGCGCACAGTGAGCGGCAGCGTCTTGCCCAGCGTGCGAGCCACACGCAGACAGCGCGCCTCATCGGCTTCGCTCAGGCCGTAGCCGGATTTGATTTCTACGGTGGTCACGCCCTCGGCCATCAGGCTTTGTGCACGGCGTGTGGCACTGGCCAGCAACTCGGCGTCGCTCGCGGCACGCGTTGCAGTGACGGTGGAGCGGATGCCGCCACCCGCACGCGCAATCTCTTCATAGCTCGCGCCTTGCAGTCGCAATTCAAACTCGGCAGCACGCTGGCCGCCGTAGACCAGGTGCGTGTGACAGTCCACCAGGCCGGGGGTAACCAGGGAACCGCCCAGGTCGACTTCGTTCTGAATGTGTGGGGACTGCGATGCGGGCAGGGCAGCCGCATCACCCGCCCAGACGATGTGCGCGCCCTGGGTGAGCAGGGCGCCATTGGCCACCCAACCCCAGGGGGTGTTGCCGGTCAGCGTAGCGAGCTTGGCGTTGCGCCAGAGGGTGAGGGCGCTCATAGAAAACCTCCAACGGTGGCGCTTTGGGGCGAGAAACCCAGCCAGTAGGCGCATGGAGCTTGCACACCGGGCTCCGCTACAAACTGCCAGCGTGCACCGCGTGGCTGGGGGTGCCACAGCAGGGTGTGGGCGTCCAGCTGCAGGGTCTGTGTGCCATCGGTCCACTCGCCTGCGTGGACGGTGTACAGGCCGCAGGCCGCCAGGCTGGCGGTCCAAGGCTGGCCTGGTTGTACCGCCTGCATCAGGCCCTTGCCACCGCGCGCCATCAGGTTCAGGTCTTGCGTGGGGCCATCCAGCAGTCGGCAGCCGGGGGCGGCGGCACCGTCAAAGCAGAGCGGGGCATCGCCAGCCTGCAGCCGTTGTTCGCTGCCGAGCTGCAGCGCCACGCCCGCGCCCTCTAACACGGCAAACCAGCGCTGCACGCCGGGGAAGGCGGAGAAGGGGCCGTCGCTGTCAATGTCGGCACGGCTGATGCGCAGCTGCCACGGGTCGGCCGGATCTGCTGGCGGCCAGGTGAACAGCTCGCGGGTTTGGCCGCCGCCGTTGCGCCAGGGCTGGGGTGCGCAGTCTTGGGCGCGGATGATCTGCGGTGTCATGGCTTGAACTGCCCTTGCAGCTGGTAGCGCGTGCCGGGGTGCACCAGGCGCGCCAGGGTGATGGGCACATCGCGGTTCATGGTGCGGCGCACGACGATGAGGCAGGGGTCGGACGCGGCAATGCCCAGCAAGGCCGCTTCCTGCTCCGTGGGGCGGCCGGCTTCAATGGAGTACTGCGCCTCCCACAGCGGCGCCACTTCCAGCAGGTAGTGGGTGGGCGTGGTCTGGGTGAAGTCCACGCTCAAATAGTCAGGCGCGCAGGCGGGGTTCACATAGCGGTCTTCGCACTGCAGGGGCACACCGTTTTCATGGTGAACGATGAGGGTGTGGAACACCGGCGCACCCGGCGGCAGGCCCAGCTGCTGGGCCAGGCCCTCGGTCGTCGTCTCTTCGCGCGAGAGGATGACGCGGGCCTGGTGCTGGTGGCCGCGGCCCCGTATCTCTTCGTGCAAATCCTGGATCGTGAGCGTGGAGGCCACACGCTGCAGGTGGGCAGCAAAGGTGCCCACACCTTGCACGCGGGTGACAAAGCCCTCGGCCTGCAGCTCGCGGATGGCGCGGCCCACCGTCATGCGGCTGACCTGGAACTGGCTGACCAGCTCGGACTCGGAGGGCATCAGGGTGCCGGGCGTCCAGCGGCCATCGGCCAGACCTTGTTTGAGGAAATCCTTGACGCGGGTATAGGGTGCTTGGGCCATGGTGCAAATTCTAGTTGCATAGACATGTCTAGACAAGTAGACTCCGCCGCATTCTTTGTTGTTTGTGAGATTCAAACCCATGGCACCTACCCACACCCCCGCCCAAGCCCGCCCCGTGCGCGCACCCCGTGGCACCGAGCTGCATTGCAAGAACTGGATCACCGAGGCGGCCTACCGCATGCTGCAAAACAACCTGGACCCCGAGGTGGCCGAGAACCCGGATGCGCTGGTGGTCTACGGCGGCATCGGCAAGGCCGCGCGCAACTGGGAATGCTTTGACGCCATCCTGTCCAGCCTGCGCACGCTGGAAGAAAACGAAACCCTGCTGGTGCAAAGCGGCAAACCCGTGGGCGTGTTCCGCACCCACGCCGATGCCCCGCGCGTGCTGATTGCCAACTCCAACCTCGTACCCAAGTGGGCCACCTGGGAGCACTTTCATGAGCTCGATAAAAAGGGCCTGATGATGTACGGCCAGATGACGGCCGGCAGCTGGATCTACATCGGCAGCCAGGGCATCGTGCAGGGCACCTATGAGACCTTTGTGGAGGCCGGCAAGCAGCACTTTGGCGGCAGCCTGGCCGGGCGCTGGATTCTGACCGCCGGCCTGGGCGGCATGGGCGGTGCGCAGCCGCTGGCCGCTACCTTTGCGGGTGCTTCGTCCCTCAACATCGAATGCCAGCAAAGCCGCATCGACTTCCGCCTCAAGACCCGCTATGTGGACGAGCAGGCGACCGATCTGGACGATGCTCTGGCCCGCCTGGCCAAGTACACCGCCGAGAAGAAAGCGGTGTCCATCGCCTTGTTGGGCAATGCTGCCGATGTGCTGCCCGAGCTGGTGAAACGTGCCAAGGCCGGCGGCCTGCGCCCCGACATCGTGACGGACCAAACTTCTGCCCACGACCTGGTGAACGGCTATCTGCCCAGCGGCTGGACGGTGGAGCAGTGGCGCGCCGCGCAGGCGGACGACACGCAACACGCCGCGCTGCGCCTGGCCGCGGCCAAGGGCTGCGCCGTGCACGTGCAGGCCATGCTGGACTTTCAGGCCATGGGCATTCCCACGGTGGACTATGGCAACAACATCCGCCAGGTGGCGCTGGACCAAGGCGTGAAAAACGCGTTTGACTTCCCCGGCTTTGTGCCCGCCTATGTGCGCCCGCTGTTCTGCCGCGGCAAGGGCCCGTTCCGCTGGGTGGCGCTGAGTGGCGACCCCGAGGACATCCGCAAGACCGACGCGAAGATGAAAGAGCTGTTCCCCGAAGACAAGCACCTGCACCGCTGGCTGGACATGGCCGGTGAGCGCATCGCCTTCCAGGGCCTGCCCGCACGCATCTGCTGGATCGGCCTGGGCGAGCGCCACCGCGCCGGCTTGGCCTTTAACGAGATGGTGAAGAACGGCGAGCTCAAGGCCCCCATCGTCATCGGCCGCGACCACCTGGACAGCGGCAGCGTGGCATCACCCAACCGCGAAACCGAAAGCATGCAAGACGGCAGCGACGCCGTGAGCGACTGGCCGTTGCTCAACGCACTGCTCAACACTGCGGGCGGCGCAAGCTGGGTCAGCCTGCACCACGGCGGCGGCGTGGGCATGGGCTACAGCCAGCACAGCGGCGTGGTCATCGTGGCCGATGGCACGGACGCTGCGGCCCAGCGCCTGGAGCGCGTGCTGTGGAACGACCCCGGCACCGGCGTGATGCGCCATGCTGATGCGGGCTACGACATTGCCGTGCAATGCGCCAAAGAACAAGGCATGAATCTGCCCATGATCTCGAAATAATCACAACAAGAAGGAACTCTGCATGACTTCTCTCATCCTCAACCCCGGCAAGCTTTCGCTGGACGATCTGCAAGCCATTCACGCTGGTGTGTGCCAGCTCAGCCTACCCGAATCGGCCCGCGTGGCCATGCGCGCATCACACGCGCTGGTCAAGGCTGCGGCCGATGGCGACGCGCCGGTGTATGGCGTGAACACCGGCTTTGGCAAGCTGGCCAACAAGCGCATCAGCAAAGACCAACTGGCTACCCTGCAGCGCAACCTGATCCGCAGCCACAGCGTGGGTGTGGGCGAGCCGCTGGCCGCGCCCATCATGCGGCTGATGATGGCTACCAAGGCCGCTAGCCTGGCGCGCGGCTATTCCGGTTGCCGCGAAGTGGTGGTGGACACACTCTTGGCCGTGCACAACGCGGGCCTGGTGCCCTGCGTGCCTTCGCAGGGTTCTGTGGGCGCGTCGGGCGACCTGGCGCCGCTCTCGCACATGACGCTGGCGCTGATGGGCGAGGGCGACATGCTGGTGGATGGCGTACGCGTACCTGCGCTGCAGGCGCTGCAAAAAGCGGGCATCACCCCGCTGGAGCTTGAGGCCAAAGAAGGCCTAGCCCTCATCAACGGCACGCAGACATCGACCGCGCTGGCGCTGCACGGCCTGCTGGCCTTTGAGCCCGTGCTGGAAGCCGCGCTGCTGATTGGTGCGCTGACGCTGGACGCCGCCCGTGGCAGCGACGGCCCGTTTGACCCGCGCATCCACGCCGTGCGCGGCCAGCCCGGCCAGATCGACGTGGCGCAGTACTACCGCGAAGTGCTCAAGGGCAGCGCCATCCGCCAGTCGCACGCAGAGGGTGACGACCGCGTGCAAGACCCGTACTGCCTGCGCTGCCAGCCGCAGGTGGTGGGCGCCTGCCTGGACCAACTGCGCCACGCGGCGCGCGTGTTGCTGATCGAGGCCAACGCCGTTACTGACAACCCATTGGTCTTTCCTGATGACGGAGCCATGATCTCTGGCGGCAATTTCCACGCAGAGCCCGTGGCCCTGGCTGCTGACGGCATGGCCCTGGCCATTGCCGAAGTGGGCGCCATTGCCGAGCGCCGTATCGCCATGCTGATTGACAGCGGCGTGTCACGCCTGCCGCCGTTCCTCACGGCGGATGCAGGCCTGAACAGCGGCTTCATGATTGCGCACGTCACCGCCGCCGCGCTGGCGTCCGAAAACAAGTCTTTGGCCCACCCCGCCAGCGTGGACAGCCTGCCCACCAGTGCCAACCAGGAAGACCACGTCTCCATGGCCACCTTTGCCGCGCGCCGCCTGCAAAGCATGATCCACAACACGGCGCACATCCTCGGCATTGAGCTGCTGGCCGCTGCGCAAGGCATCGAATTCCTGCGCCCGCTCACAAGTTCGGCCGTGCTGGAAGAGGTGCATGCGCTCTTGCGCAAGGACGTGCCTGCCCACCACGTGGACCGCTACCTGGCGCCCGACATTGCGCACGCCACGCAGCTGGTGCAAGGCGGCGCCGTGGCCAAGCTGCTCAAGCCGCTGGGTGGCCTGCCCAAGCTCTGGGTCCCGGGCTAAAGAGCGAAACCGCAACGAGGCACAAGGTTCTTGCCACGGCGCTACCATGCGCCATGGCAACGAGTGATTCCACGACCAAACGTTACCTGCCGTGGGTGGTCGCCACGGCGCTGTTCATGGAGCAGCTGGACTCCACCATCGTCAACACCGGTATCCCGTCCATGGCGGCAAGCCTGGGTGTTACGCCGCTGAGCCTCAAGGCCGTCGTCAGCAGCTACATCCTTGCGCTGGCGGTCAGCATTCCCATCAGTGGCTGGCTGGCCGAACGGTATGGCAGCCGGCGCGTCTTCATGTTTGCGGTGGGCCTGTTCACGGTGTCGTCGGTGTTGTGTGGGCTGGCCGTTAACGCCACCATGCTCATTGCCGCGCGCGTGCCGCAGGGCATTGCTGCGGCCATGATGATGCCGGTGGGCCGCATGGTGATCGTGCGCACGTTCTCCAAGGGCGAGCTGCTGCAGGCCATGAATTTCGTCATCATCCCTGCGCTGCTGGGCCCACTGTTGGGCCCCACGGTGGGCGGGCTCATCGTCCACTGGGCTTCGTGGCGCGAGATCTTTTTTGTGAATGTGCCCGTGGGCCTGGCCGCCATGTGGTTTGCCAGCAAACACATGCCCAACTACCAGAACGACACGCCGCCCCCGCTGGATGTGCGCGGCTTGCTGCTGTTTGCAGCGGGCGCGGGCTTGCTGTCCTGGATTCTGGAGGTGTTCGGTGAGATCAGCCTGTCCAACAGCACGGTGGCCATGATCGTCACCGTGTCCGTAGGACTGCTGGTGGCCTATGGCTGGCATGCCAAGCGGGTGCCGCACCCGCTGCTGCGCCTGTCCTTGTTTTCTACCCGCACCTTTCGGGTCGGCGTGCTGGGCGGTTTTGTCACGCGGCTGGGGGTGGGCGGCATGCCGTTTTTGCTGCCGCTGCTCTACCAGCTGGGCCTGGGCCTGCCAGTGTGGCAGTCGGGTCTGCTGATGATGCCAGCGGCCATTGCTGCCATGGCCATGAAGGCGCTGGCCGCGCCCATGTTGCGGCGGTTCGGCTACCGGCGCGTGCTCATCGTCAACACGCTGCTGGTGGCCTGCGCCATTGCCAGCTATGCCTGGGTGGATGCAGGCACGCCCATGGTCGTGATTGTGGGCATTGGCCTGGCCCTGGGTTTGTGCAACTCGCTGCAGTTCTCCAGCATGAATTCCATGGCCTACGCCGACATCAACGCCGCAGACACGGCCATGGCCAGTACCTTGGCCAGTACTCTGCAGCAAATGTCCATGAGCTTTGGCTTGGCGTTTGGCTCGCTCATCACCGCGTATTTCCTGGAAGGCCTGCCACAGTCCGACCGGGTGGCGGTCACCGCGTCGCTGCACCACGCCTTCATCGCGCTGGGGGTGTTGACTGCAGTGTCGTCCGTCGCGTTTTGGACCTTGCGACCCGAGGACGGCGAGAGCGTCAGCAAGGGCAGCGCGGCGCCCTCGTGAGGGACGCTACCATGGCACCATCCCTAGCGCACCCAACCCGGAGCCCCCATGTCCCTTGCCATGTTGAAGACCCTGTTTGCCCAAAAGACCTGGGCCCATGCCGAGTTGTATGACTGCATGGCCACGGTGGACCCGGTCCAACACGCCGAGCCGCTGCACACCGCCATTCGCATGCTCAATCACATCCATGTGGTGGACCGCATCTTTCGGGCCCACCTGTTGGGCGAGTCCCACGGCTACACGCAGAGCAACACGGTAGAGACACCCGGTCTGGGCGAGCTGCACTTTGCTGCTGCCGAGACAGACCTGTGGTTTGAGTCGTATGTAGCTGGGCTGGAAGCATCAGCGCTTGCAGAAAGCCTGCGCTTTCAGTTCACCGACGGCGACGCCGGCCGCATGACGCGTGAAGAAATGCTCTTCCATGTGCTCACCCACGGTGCCTACCACCGTGGCAATGTGGGTCAGATGCTCAAAGGCATCAGCATCACGCCACCGCGCGATCTGCTCACCAAGTTTTTGCACCAGCGCGAGCCCGCCAGGCGCCAAGGGTAAGCAAGACTTGGCGTACGCATAAAAAAACGGGAGCCAAGCTCCCGTTTGTGTGTGTGTTGCACAGCGCGGGCTTATGCAGCCTTTGCCAATTTGTGGCGGCGAGCAACTCCCGCCATCAAGCCCAGACCCGCCAACATCAGTGCATAAGACTCTGGCTCTGGTACGGCTGTCACTTCCGTCAATTGCCAGCCTCTATGTGCATATTGGCTATAACTTGAGAAGAAATAAACCTTATGACTCTCTGTGCTGAAAAGAATCTCAAACCCGTAGGGGGGAGAGGTCGGTATGTCATGTGTGGATGCAAGGAAGGCAAAGTTGTTTTGTGATCCGCTGAATGACGCAACCGATCCACCACTGACCCAGCTGGCTGACGGTGAGTTGTAGCTGTAGGCGAGCACACGGGCTCCCGTATTGAGTGCATCACCCCTGAAGTTCGCACTCAGTGTGATGTTCGAAAGGTTGGTGACCAAGTCGCCAGATGCAGTCCCTTCAAACGATCCAAAAACATTAAGGTCCGGTGCCGGGTTGAATGTGTAGTTGAACGTGGCCGCCTGAGCCACTGTTACACACGTAAAAATAGTGGCCGCGAAAATCTTCTTCATTGTTTACTCCCTATTTGAATGTGACCAGTGCGCAGAATTGTAGTGGCGCACCATGAGGCCACAGACAGTCTGTGAGCTACCCTGGGCTGACGCAGCGCACGCGGCATGCCCCCGATGTGAGAGGCATACCGAGCTTTTTTTAATCGATACTTTGATGATTTGAAGGACCCCCATGAACACCACGTCCCCCGTCGCCTTGGTCACTGGCGCAGGCACCGGTATTGGCCGTGCCGTCGCCCTGACGCTTCTCAATGCGGGCTGCCAGGTCGTTCTGGCCGGTCGGCGCTTGGGGCCGCTGCAGGCGGTGGCGCAGGCCAGTGGTACGGACCTTGCCCACCCGTTCAGCGTGGACGTGAGTCAGCCCGCATCGGTAGACCAGCTCTTCGCCATGATCCAAGACACCTTTGGCCGGCTGGACGTGTTGTTCAATAACGCGGGTGTGGGGGCTACCAAAGTCAACTTCGAAGACATCAGCTTTGCGCAATGGCAAACCGTGGTGGACGCCAACCTCACCGGCTCCTTCCTTTGTGCGCAGGGCGCTTTCCGTTTGATGAAGAGCCAGACACCGCAGGGTGGCCGCATCATCAACAACGGCTCCATCTCCGCGCACGCCCCGCGCCCCAACTCTGCGCCCTACACCTCCACCAAACACGCCATCACCGGCCTCACCAAATCCATCTCGCTGGACGGCCGCAAGTACAACATTGCCTGCGGCCAGATCGACATTGGCAACGCGCTCACCGAGCTGTCCGCCCGCATGTCCACCGGCGTGCTGCAAGCCCATGGCGAGATTGCGGTGGAGCCCATGATGGATGTGCAGCAGGTGGCCGACGCCGTGCTGCACATGGCCCAGGTGCCGCTGTCCACCAACGTGCAGTTCATGACCATCATGGCTACCAACATGCCGTTTGTGGGGCGGGGCTAGGGCGGCGAAAAAATTTCAGCAAAGGGAAAGCTGAAAAATATTTGAGAATCATTCGCATTTACAATGCAGGCCTTCGCCGGAATACCTGGCTTTCTGAAGGACTGTTTATGCGAATTGCCACCACCGCACGTTTGCTGTGTCTCTTGGGCCTGACGGCCGGTCTGATTCAAACCGCGCAGGCGGCCCCTCAAGTGATCAAAGACGTGCTCGGTCGATCCGTGCACGTCGACCTGCCGGCCAAGCGTGTGCTGCTGGGCTTCTATTTCGAGGACTACATGGCCATCGGTGGTGAAAAGGCCTTCGATAAGGTGGTCGGCTTTTCCCGAGAGGCTTGGGAAGGCTGGCGTTCCGCCAACTGGTCGCTGTTCGCGGCGCACCGGCCCTCGCTCAAGGAGCTGCCGGACGTGGGAGAGGTTGAGGCGCAGACCTTCTCCGTTGAGAAGGTGTTGGCCCTCAAACCTGATGTGCTGGTGCTGGCCGAGTGGCAGTACAAGGGCCTGGGCCCTGATATCAAGCGACTCGAAGATGCTGGCGTGCCGGTGCTGGTGGTGGACTACAACATGGAGCTACCCGCCAACCATTACGCCAGCACGCTGCTGCTGGGAAAAGTCGCGGGCGATGAGGCGCGTGCACAGAAGATCGCGGGTGAATACCAGGCTGCCATCGATCAGGTGCAGTCGCGCATCGCAGCTGCCAAGCAGCCCAAACCGCGCTTCTATGTGGAGTTTGGCAACAAAGGGCCAGCCGAATACAGCTTCAGCTACGGCAAGGGCATGTGGGGCCCGTTGGGCGCGCTGGCTGGCGGCGAGAACATTGCAGCACCTTTTGTGGAGTGGTACGGCCCGATGAATCCGGAGAAAGTGCTGGCCGCACAGCCCGAGGTGGTGTTCATCGCCGGAACCGAGTCGACCAAGAACCCCAGTTCGATGCTGATGGGGCAGGGCGTGGAGCCTGCGCAGGCACAGCAGCGGCTGCAGGGTTTTGCCCAGCGCGCCGGGTGGAGCGAGTTGCCAGCCGTGAAGAACAAACGTCTGTATGCGGTCTACCAGGGCGCATCCCGCTCGGTGCTGGACTACACCATGGTGCAATTCATGGCCAAAGCCCTGTACCCCACGCTGTTCAAAGACATCGACCCCCAGGCCAACTACCTGGCTTTCTACCGTCGTTACTTGCCAGTGCAGGCCAAGGGCACTTTTTCGCTGGGGATGTAAATGACACGCCATTTTTTGAAAAAATTCGCGCTGGGCGTCACGATCGCGCTAGGCGCTCTTAGCGCCTGGGCGGCGCCCAGCACCATGGAAGACGTGCTGGGTCGCAAGATCACGCTGGAATTGCCGGCCAAGCGGGTGGTACTGGGCTTCTACATCGAGGACTACTTCGCCGTGGGTGGCGACAAGGCCTTTGACCGACTGGTGGGGCTGTCGCGCGGCTGGTTCGTCAAGTCGCGGCCAGCCGTGTGGGCGCAGTACGCATCCGCCCGGCCCACGTTGCGTGATGTGCCTGACGTAGGCAATGTGCAGGACCAGAGTTTTTCGATTGAAAAAGTGCTGGCCACCAAACCCGACGTAGTTATCCTGGCCGACTGGCAGTTCAAGGCCTTGGCGTCGGAAGTTCCCCGCCTGGAGGCCGCAGGCATTCCGGTGGTGGTAGTGGATTACAACGCCCAGACGCTAGAGCGCCACCTGGCCAGCACCAAGGTGCTGGGCCAGCTCACCGGCGAAACGGCACGTGCACAGCGCATTGCCGATGAATACCGCCAAGTTGTAGAGACGATCCAGCAGCGCATCGCCAAGGCCAAGCTGCCCCGCCCGCGCGTGTACATCGAGCTCGGCGACAAAGGCCCGGCCGAACACAGCTACACCTATGGCAAAAACATGTGGGGTGCCATGGCCGATCTGATGGGCGGCGAGAACGTCGCAGCGCCATTTGTCAAGGACTGGGGCCCCATCAACCCTGAGCAATTGCTAGTGACCCGGCCGCAGGTGGTGCTCATTGCCGGCTATGAAAGCGTCAGCAGCCCTGAAGCCATGCAAATGGGTTTTGGTGTGACGCCGGCTGAAGCGCGCCGACGCTTGCAAGGCTTTGCCCAGCGCAAAGGTTGGAGCGCTCTGCCTGCCGTTCAGGATGGTCGCCTCTACGGGGTCTACCACGGCGCCACACGCAGCTTGTTAGATGCGGCGCAGCTGCAATACCTCGCCAAGGCGCTGTACCCGACCTTGTTTGTCGACATCCATCCGGACGCCACCTACCTCGATTTCTACCGCCACTACTTGCCCATCCAGCCTCAGGGCACCTTCGTGTTGAGCTGGAAATGACGGAAATCACCGCTACGGCCGACACGGGCGCCTTGATCGTGCAGCGCCAACGTCGGCGCGAAACGCTGCGTTGGCGTTGGCTGGCCCTGTTTGTGGGGCTGAGCCTGTTTAGCATGATGCTGGACGTCGCCACCGGCCCGTCCCTGCTAGCCTTGGGCGACGTGATCCGCACGCTGCTGGCGCCTGCGGCCGCCGACCCCATGACGCGCGCCATCGTGATGGACATGCGTCTGCCGATCGCGCTCATGGCACTCGTGGTGGGGGCCGCTTTGGGACTGGGTGGGGTGCAAATGCAAACCTTGCTGGACAACCCCTTGGCCAGCCCTTTCACCCTGGGCTTGGCGGCAGCCGCCGGATTTGGTGCCGCGCTGGCGCTGGTAACGGGCGGCTTGGGGTTGCCGCCTCTGGTGGCGATCCCCATCGGTGCCTTTGTCTTTTGCATGTTGGCGGCCAGCCTGTTGTTTGGGCTGGCGCTGATGCGCCATGTCAACAGCCAGACCATCATCCTGGCAGGCATCGCACTGCTGTTTTTGTTTCAGTCGCTCTTGTCGCTGCTGCAGTTCGTTTCTTCCCCTGAGCTGAATCAGCAGATCATCTTCTGGCTGTTTGGCAGCCTCATGCGCACCACCTGGCCGATGCTGTGGATCACCGCAGGCGTGACGCTGGTGTGCGCGCTGCTGCTGCACCGCGACGCCTGGCAGCTCACCTGCTTGCGCCTGGGCGAGGCGCGTGCGCGCAGCCTGGGCGTCAACGTCACGCGCCTGCGCCTCAAAACCCTGGTGCTGGTGGCGCTGATGACGGCAACCGCCATCAGCTTCGTGGGGGTCATTGGCTTCATTGGGCTGGTGGCGCCGCACGTTGCACGCATGCAGGTTGGCGAAGACCAGCGCTTCCTGATCCCGCAGTCGGCGCTGTGCGGCGCACTCATGCTCTCGGTGGCCTCGGTGCTTTCCAAGTCCATCGTGCCCGGCGCTCTGTTTCCCATCGGAATCGTGACCGCGTTGATTGGCGTTCCTTTCATGATCTGGCTCATTCTGGGCAACCGAAAGCAACACCGTGCTTGAACTCCATGACCTGACCCTGCGCATTGGCCAACTCACTCTGGTCGAAGGGCTGAGCCTGCAACTGCAGGCGGGGCAGCTGCACGTGATCATTGGCCCCAATGGCACCGGCAAGACCAGCCTGCTGCGCGCGCTGTTTGGCGAGCTGCACTTGACGCTTGGCGCTGTGCGCCTGCATGGCACCGCCATGACGCCGCACACGCTGCCAAGCTGGCGTCAAAGTATTGGCTACATGCCGCAAAACACCCAGCTCGACCTGGACCTGAGTGCTCTGGAGGTGGTGGTGCTGGGGCGCCTGCAGCGCTTGTCCATGCGCCTGTCGGACGAGGATCTGGACGCTGCCCTGAAAGCTTTGCAGGCCCTGGACATAGCCCACCTGGCCGACCGTCCGGTCCACACCCTCAGCGGTGGGCAGCGGCAGATGGTGTTGTTTGCACAGGTGTTGCTGCGCCAGCCCAAGCTATTGCTGCTGGACGAACCCGTGAGCGCGCTGGATCTGAAACACCAAATGCAGCTCATGGAGCACCTGCAATCGCAGACCGCAGCCCAAGGCTGGGTCAGCGTGGCTGTGCTGCACGACCTGAACCTGGCGGCACAGTTTGCCGACCAGCTGATTGTGTTGGGCGACGGGCGCCTGCAGGCCTTTGGCCCACCGGCCCAGGTGCTAAGCCGCGAACTCATCCATCAGCTCTACCACGTCCCGGTGGATGTGCATCACGATCAGAACGGCCAACCCTACGTACGCACCTTGCGTGCATCATCTCCCACCCCCGTGAGCGCCTGATGGCCTCAGGGACAAAGATTGATTGATATGACGGCTCACAAATTTCGCTTCACCTGCCTACACCACTCACTTCTGGGAGGCTTGCTGGCACTTTGCAGCCTTTTTGCCGCGCCCGCCTGGAGCGCAGAGCACGTGGTGCGCATGCTCAACGCTGGCGCAAGCGGATCTATGGTGTTCGAGCCAGCTTTTGTGCACGCCCAGGTTGGCGACACCGTGCGGTTCGAGCCCACAAGCACCGGCCATTTTGTGCGCAGCCTGGCTGTGCCCGAAGGCGCTACGCCTTGGCTTAGCGAGCTTGATCTACCATTTGTGGTGACGCTGGCGCGCCCAGGCCTGTATTTTTACAACTGCCCACCCCATCTGATGATGGCCATGGTTGGACTCATCCAGGTCGGTGAGGCGGTCAACCGCAGCTCGGCCACCCAGGTCATGAAGTCCACAAAGGGGCGGATCTACAGCCATGCTGAGCGCATCGATAGCCTGTTGGCACTTGTGAATTGAGCCGCTGGCGCGGGCTCAGTCCTGCCGCCCGCGTGTTGGTGGCCAACGGGCTGGCGTTCAACCTGGGCTTTTACATGCTCATGCCTTACCTGGCGCAGCACCTGGGGGCGGACTTGGGGCTGGCGGGTTGGATCACCGGGCTGGTCATGGGCCTGCGCGTCTTCAGCCAGCAAGGCTTGTTTTTGCTGGGCGGCTGGCTTGGCGATCGTCTGGGTTACCGCAGGGCCATCGTCTGGGGCTGTTGTTTGCGCGGTGTGGGCTTTGTTTTGTTGGGCTGGGCCCAGACATTGCCGCTGCTGTTGCTGGCTGCTTTTCTGACCGGCTTTGCTGGCGCGTTGTTCACCCCGTGTGCCCAAGCCAGCCTGGCCGCCCAGTGCCCCGACCAGTCGCAGCGCCGCTATGCCTTCACCCTGCACAACGTGGCCAGCGAAGCTGGCATGCTGCTCGGCCCCCTGGTAGGGCTGGTGCTGCTGCATGTGGACTTCCGCCTGACCGGCTGTGTGGCCGGTGCGCTGTTCTTGGCGTTTGCCGCGCTGCAATGGACGCTGCTGCCCCCGGACCAAGGTGCGCCCAAGCCCTCCAGCCAGTTGGCATCCGGCACCGCGCCCGCATCGCCCAGATCATGGCTCGCCCAGCTGGCGGAGCCGAGCCTGCTGCGTTTTGTGGGCTTTTGTGCCACCTACCAGGTGATGTTTCACCAGCTGTACCTGGCCGTGCCCGCCTTCGTCCAGCAGCACGGTTTGGGAAGCAGCGCGCTCAGCGCCGTGTTCACGCTCAGCGCGGTGGTGGGCATTGCCTTGCAATGGCCCGTGAGCCGCTGGCTTGTGCCGCGCCTGGGCGATGCTGCGGCCATGGGTGGCGGCTTGGCGCTGATGGGCTCTGCATTTCTGTCGCCACTGGTGCTGGCGGCCTGGCCGCAGGCGGCCATGCTCGTGCTCGCAACCCTGTTGTCGCTGGGGTCGATCCTGTGTTTTCCCTTGTTCGCCACCGTTTTGCCACGCTATGCGCGGGACTGTCCGCTGGGCACCTGTTATGGCTTCATGTCCAGCGTCGGTGGATGCGCCGCGCTGGTGGGGCAGGCCGCAGTAGGGGCCGGCCTGGGGGACCATGCGGCCCCGACCAGCGGGGTCTGGTTGGCACTAGCGGCCTGCGGTGTGGTGGGCGGGCTTGGGCTCTGGCGTGTGACACGAACCCCGGGTACGCCCCGCACCCCATAATGCTATCAAAATAGTAGCTGCTCGCGCATATTACAACTGGGCTAGAGGCCTATTTCATTCGCAAGGCGTTGACTGAGGGCCGCAGGCCCACCATCAGGAGAATGATTGCCAAAGCGCCGTGCGAACAAACCAGGGGTTGAGGCGACTCGTGTGGAGTTTGATGGTGCCTTCGTCAGCCAGTTCGTTGACCTCGACCAACAGTTTGTGCCTGGAGCCCGAGTTGTCAAACACGTAGGCACGGTGGGCGACCTCGCAGGCTTCGGTCATCAGGTCGATCGATTCGCGGTACCGCTTTCTGACCTTGTCTGCCGGAACCGGATGGCCCCCCTGCATGACACGGCGCCGTACACGGTCCAGGTTGATCTCAGGGTCGTCGGTGGCCACAAAGTAGAGATAGACGCGATAGCCGCGCGCTCGTGCCTCTTTCATGAAATCGACCTTGTCCCGCGACGACATGACCGTCTCGAAGGTGAACGTCTTGCCTTCCTCCAGCAACTCGCGGCGGATGGCATCCGCCAGCACTGACGCGAGGTAGGAGTTGAAAGGGCCAGGTACCTTCAATGTCAGAGATGGGGCCACGGCCATGTGCCCAAGCAGCGCGTGCAGCCCCAGTGTCTTGGCAAATGCAGAGTTCTTGATGTGCTGTTCCAGCCGTTTCAATACGGCAGCGGGTTTGGCGGTGATGCCCAGCTTGGCCAGGCTCAGCTCGCCACCGGAATCCTTGAGGGCTCGCTCAATTTCATCCGCGTTGATGAAGACACCGATCCACTCGGGTTTGAGTTCACTCTGAATGGTACTTTTGCCCGATCCGTTGGGGCCGGCCAGAACGCGCAGCCGGGGCTGCGCCTGGGAAGCGGGTGTTGCGGGCGGCTTGGCTGCCGTTTTTCTGCCTGCGGGCTTACTTGACACGCTTGAGAACGACGCCGGGCTTCACGCGCTTGCCTACGGGCAGATCTTTGATGACGATGGATGTGCCATCCGCACGGCGCTCCACCATCTGGCCTTGGCTTGTTTTCACGACAACGGCGCCAGTGCGTTGCAGCGTGGTCTTGTAAGCCACATGGCCCGATTTGGCCGCGAGCTCAGGGAAGCGGCGCTCGGCAATTTGCATTGCGTGTTCAGACAGGGGCAGGCTGTTGCGGGAAGACATAAAAGGTCCAAAGAGCCAGTGTTTGCCGAGTTTATCAGTCAGCAGCCGGCATCGGCGGCAGTAGGGTTGCCCGCTTTACAGCGCGTTGACCGACGGCAGCAGGCCCGCCAGGTGCTTGCGCCCCAGCGGCGTTACCTCCAGCGCGCGCTCGCCTTCATGGCGGCGCAGCCAGCCGTGGTGCAGGCAGTGGGCTAGCAGTGCTTTGGGCAGCTTGCCCGCCATGTGGTCGCGGCGTTCGGACCAGTCCAGGCAGCGGTAGGCCACGCGGGCGGAGGGCGGGGCCTTGTCCATGCCATCCACCGCAAAGCCCAGTGTGCCCAAGCCCGCCGTGCCCTGCGCGGTGAGCAGGTAGCCATCGCCCGCCGGGGCCAGCCATTCCTTGGACAGCAGTTGCGAAAAAGCTCCACGCCCAGCTGCCCCGCCAGGTGCCCGTAGCAGCAGCGCGCAAAGCGCAGCCGCTGGCGCGTGGGGTTGGCCCAGGCGGCGGTGTGGGTGCGGCGCTCGGCCATCAGCGCCAGCGCCTCCAGCGCGTGGGCCACCTCGTCGTCGGCTAATCTGTAGTAGCGGTGGCGGCCGCGCTGCTCGCACACCAGCAGCTCTGCCGCCATCAGCTTGCCCAGGTGCCCGCTGGCCGTGGCTGGCGATACGGACGCGGCCCGCGCCAGCTCCCCCGCGCTGGCGTAGTCGCCCGCCAGCAGGTAGCTCAGCATGCGCGAGCGCGTGGCGTCGGCAATGACGGCGGCCACGCTGGCCAGCTTGGGTTCGTACGTGGGGTGAGTGGGGGCGGGGTTCATGCCGCAGCAATATAGCCCGTGGGTGCCTGCAGGTAGCTGGCGGGCACCGCCTGGGGAAAGGTGCGCTCCTCTTTCAGGATGAAGCGCTCGCGCTGCGCAAAGGCAAAGTTGGCCTGGGCTTCTTCATCGGCCCGCAGGCGCTGGCGATAGGCCTCATACGCCGCCAGGCTGGGGAAGGAGATGAGCCCCCAGGCCTCGTAGTTGCTGCCCTCGTGCGGCACAAAGTAGCCCAGCAAATGCCCACCCAGGCCGGGGGATGATGCGCGCCCAGTTGTTGGCGTAGGTGGTGAACTGGTCTTTTTGGAAGGGGGAGATTTCGTAGCGGATGAAGCAGGTGATGGGCATGGGGACTCCTCTGGGGTGGTGGTGCAGAGAAGTCTCAAGGATGAATGCTGGGAATGCTTTGGTGGGTGACGAAATGAAGGACAAGCTGATGCTGCAATTGCACGGGAGAGGCTGCGCGATGCACGGTTGATTCCACCGTTGCTGACGGAGAAATACTGATTGGCTCCCTTTGGGGTTAGCGGTTTCTATGCCGGCAAACAAAATGTCACAATCTGCACAAAAAGGTCACCGTCACGCCGTACTAAGAGCGAGCGCCAACGGTAGGCCAAGAGCAAGAATTTTTCAGGGGGAATTGATGAAATATCTCAAGACGGTCACGCCGTCCCAGGAGCAGCTGAAGATTGTTACCCGCGTTCGTGCGGGCGTTGAGCTCATTCGGGGTGCTGCCGGGAGCGGAAAAACCACAACAGCAATCCTCCGCCTCAAGCTGCTACTTTTGTGGGCTCAGGGGCGTCGCCAACGAGTGGGAAGTGTGGAGCCGGTGCGTGCTCTACTGTTGACTTACAACACAACGCTTCGTGGCTATATTCATCAAATCGTGGCCGAAAACAGCACGGCATCCCCTGCGGTCGCAATCCCAATTCAAGTCACCGTCGATACGTTCAGCCGCTGGGCTCTAATAAAGACCGGGGCGGGAAACCTCACTGAACCTAAGCCAGAGCTAGGAGTACTGGCGCGTTTAAACGCACCGAAGATTGGCCTTTCCTCTGAGTTCCTCGAAGGAGGGCTCTTCGTCAATTTCACTGTGAATTTTTCCTCACGCCCAACCCAAATCCAACTTGCCGCAATGAAACAGAATCCTTGCACGGTAGTTGGTGAAGTTACGAAACCCACGAGCGTTGGCCTTGATGAGTTGGATAGCGCTGTTGAATCCTTCAGCACAGGCATTGCTGATTCTGTGCTGGCTGAAGTTGAGCAGACCCGTCTCATGACGGCGCAGCATTTTGACCACCTTCTTGATGGGCTCCAATCGGCTGCGCATCGCATTGGTAGACCAGGCAGCAAAGAAACGCTTGGCTGCGCCTTTGTAGCTGTAGCCCCAGAACTGGGTGAAGTTCTCCTTGATGGTCCACGCCCTGCTGGTCTTGAGGTTGAGCTGGTTCAAGGCGCGAAACGAGACGGCCTCAGCGCTGCGTCCATCGGGATAGCTTTTGAGCCACGCCCACTTACTGCCTGTCAGCGGGGAGTCTCCCGCTTGCGAGAGGCGACGATGCTCTTGTTTGCGCACCGTGTCCACAGCGTCGCCGAGGTACTTGGAGACGTGAAACTTGTCATGAACGATGTCGGCCTGGGGCATGCACTGCTTGGCTGCACTCATGAAGGCAGGCCACATATCCATGGCCACCGCTTTGACCGAGGCTCGTTGCGTTGGCGTGAGTGCCGTTTCAAGCAGCGTTTTTGCAGCTTCGAGCTTTCTCTCAGGAATCAGGTCAAGAACCCGCGAACGGTCGATGTCGGTCAGGATGGTGACGTAGCTGTGTCCCTTCTGGGAACTCTTCTCGTCGATTCCCAGATAGTTGATGTCTTCTTCGGTGCGACGCAGCATGCCGCGTTCCACGGCACTGACCATGATGGCGTTGACGGTGCTCCAAGACAGGCGTGTGAGATTGCATACCCCTTGGGTGGTCGGGCAGACTTGAAGCAGCTTGATAACAAAGCCCGTCATCAAGGTGGTGACTCGGCTATACCGTTCAGCCCAGGGAACGACCAGCTCTTCGACCGAGCCATCGGCGTATTTGAGTTGGGGAACGCGGGCTCGAATGAGTGTCTCAAATTGGCAGGTGTCCAGGTGGCGCCATTCCCGCTCGGTCCACCCATTGACATGGGCTCGCTTGGTGGCGTCTGTGGGATCCGCCCAAACCTGACCCTTCTTCAGAACCACCTCGACCACCACCCGCTGATCTGCCAAAGACAGGTCAACCTTCTTCACCGACCAGGGCGTCTTCAGTCCAAGAAGGTGTTCGTACAGCGCGGTGTCTTTCATGGCTCGGTCAATCAATTTGAAAAACTGGATTCTGCTGGAGTGCTGCCTTGGGGTTTCGCCAATGAAAATTCACAGTGGATTCGATGAAGAACCCGAAGGAGAGGCATGGTACGTGATCTGTCGCTTTATGCCCGAAGACTTGGATGAGTACTTGAAGAAGACACGAGATGGACGCGGAAATGCACCGCGCGTTGACGGGCCAACTAAGCAAGCCATATTGGATTTGGTGGTTCGCCCCTACCTCGCCAATAAAGCCAGTCGGAATGCTTTGGATTGGAATGATCTCGCTGTGTTGATGGCGCGAACTACATATGAAAAATACGACATCATCATTGTTGATGAATCCCAAGACTTCACAGCGAACATGATTCGTGGAGTGCTTAAACAGCGTGATGATGAAAGCTCGACAACCTTCATTATCGACACGGCTCAACGAATCTATACCGGCGGCTTCACTTGGATCGAAGTGGGATTGGTCATTCGCCCAGAGGCGAGCCATCGCCTGCACGTCAACTATCGCAATACTCCTGAGATTGCCAAGTTGGCGGCGAGTTTGATCAGCCCAGTAACACTAGATGAAGATGGCACACAGCCGCAGCTCGCCGGTCTAGAGGACAATCGCCGCCCCGTTGTTCTCTGTGGAAATGCTCCTGACCAGATGGCTTGGTGTATCAACTACGTCAAAACCCAGGTTGACCTCACAAAAGAATCGGTCACCTTCCTTCACCCCCTTGGATGGTTTCGGGATTTGCGGCTCGCGCTTCCACGCTTGGGGTCCTGGAATATGTCGAAATCACAAAGAGCAGGGATTGGCCGGGGGCTGAGAATGTTGCGTTAAGCACCATCCACTCAGCTAAGGGGTTGGACTTCGACCATGTCATCATTATTGGTTTAGACAATAGTGCTCCTTCCGGGAGGAGAAGGGGCACTTGGCGACGACCGCTTCGACCATGCTTGTCGCCTTATTTCTATGGCAATCGCGCGCGCCAGAATGGGCGTCGTGCTTTGTTGATGACCCCAGCAGGAAGTCTGCAGTAGTAGCCCGTCTTGATCCAACTGCTTATGACGAGGTTGCCGTATGAACGATTCGGAGGTCGCCAAAATCGTCACGCAACGGGCAATTCCTGAAGTGCTTCACTTTACGACCAACAACGGTCTGGTAGGTGTTCTCCATACAGATCGTCTTTCGGCAAATGCGTTTTCTTCAAGCAGAACAGCAATTGGCACATATTCTCAAAATCAATTCGATTGATAGTAGTCGCGATGCGAAGTGGCTTGAATATATAAATCTTTTTCAATATCCAGAATAAATGACTATTTCTTTCGATATTCAAAGGGCCTCTTAAAGCACGAGCACGCGTACTGGTGCATTTTGAGTTTTGATCCTGAGATATTGGCGCACCCTGGTGTGCACTTTTTGGTACCACTAACAATGCATATCCGTTGACAATTCGGGCAATGGGCGCTGCAGGCTTGGATGCACTGTTTGCCGCCTCAATTAAGCGCAAAAAATCGTGGACCGCTAACCGAGAAGCAGGTGCGCACACCGCTCATACGACCTGTCGTCAGGCAGAAGCTTTTTGTATCCAGGGCATCTTTCACTTTCACACCTTCGCCGGATCTATGTTGAGAGCGGTGATGTGTATGATGAAGTGTTCGCTCAAGTTTCGATGCTGGCCCAGCAGCTGTTACACCAAATTCAAATCGAAATCGATTCGAGCAAGTTCGCATAACGTATGGCCAAGATCAAAGAAGAAAACATCATCCGCTCTTCGCTTTGGGCGGCGTACGGCGATGCCATTGGTTTCCCAGCTGAACTGGTTTCCGCCTCAGAGTTCAAAAAAAGGAACTCAGTCGCATTGGTTTCCAAGCCCATCGCTTTTACTCGTCGTGTAGGCGGCATGTTTGGCCCCGACATTGCCTTCCATGAAGGCACCTATTCAGATGACAGCCTCAACTGCGGCTTAGCACTTCTCGCGCAATCAATGGTGCTGGATTTTTTGACGTCGAGTCGTTTGCCAAGATTGAACTCCCTGTTTGGCTTAACTATGCGCTCGGAGCGGGCCGTGGCTCTAAAGCCGCTGCCGCAAACCTCGCATTACGCGACTCATCATGGTCTCTAAACTTCTTTTCTTCGGCGAGCGTAAAGTACTGGGATGGTGGAGGCAACGGAGCAGCAATGCGAATTCAGCCACACGTATGGCAGAACCACGACGCCCCTCGGCACGCTTTTGTTTCGGACGTAATACGGAATAGCGTTTGCACACACGGTCACCCACGCGCTGATTGGTGCAATTGTCCACTCCGCCTTGCTCTACGAGACTATGCAAAGCGGAGAAGCCATTCACCCTTCTGATTGGGCCGGCTTAGGCGAAGCAATGGGGCAGATCGGAATGGAGATCCTTGAAGCCGACCCCCGAACTGTCCCTGGTTTGGATCCCGACTTGGGAGCGACAATCCAAGCGGAGTCTCAGAGACGTTTGGCTGAAGACCGTCGAAGAATGGAGGCCAAGCTTCAACAGCAGCAGCTCGTATTTGTGAAAGTGAATCGCCAGATCCTGCCAAGGCTTATGTATCGATACTCACTGAGTTAAGCGCGTTCGATCCTCACGAGCGGGGATCGGGGGTTGAAAACCCCCCTCTATGCGTCTGTTCTTGCTTGGCTATATCGTAATGAGCTGCCAGAAATTGGATTGGCTGAGGCTGCCAATGTTTTCGGCAGTGACACAGACACGATTGCCACGATGGCGGGGGCATTGATGGGAGTCGTTGCTCAAACTAGGCCTGAGACTCCGGTGCAGGACGAAGAATATATCCAAACTGAGGCGTCGCGCATGTTCCGCGCGGGCCGCAGAGAGCCGGTTTTGAGCTTTGAATACCCCGATCTATTGAGTTGGATTGCCCCGAAAGCCCAAAGCGACGCCTGGATCAGTGAATCCAAAGGCGAGAGACTTGCTGGTATCGGCTCAATTCAACCCTTCGGCCCAATTTACAAGAAGCCCAAGAAGGGGCTCGATCTCGTATGGCAGTGGGCCAAATTGGACTTTGGACAGACTGTATTGGTTAAGCGGAGAGCGGGGCAAACGTCGGATTGGGGCCACGCAGAAGAGAGCCGAACTCCTGAATGTGCGTAGCGATTCACCCTCGCAGTCAGAGGATCGACCTTCTTCAAAGTCATCACTCTCAGCTTCGGACAATAAGGCGTCCTTGATCCCCCAAGGGGCACAAATGCCGCTTGTTGAGGAAGGTTCAGCAGCTTCTGCGTCATCTGTAAAGTCGCACCCAACTAATTTGGATGCATTGACTCAGAGGTGCATTAAGGGCGGCTTCGAACCCGCAGAGGTTGGAAGTGCGCTGTTAAGTCTGATGAACGGTCCTGATGCTATCGAACGTTCGATTGCATTTGCAGCAATTATTGCCAAAGCGAAGGTCGTCAGATCTTCCAAATAGGCCTGACGCGTCTCGGGACTCCGGCGCCGACGTATGTTCGGAAGTAACTCGGTGTTCTATTCGCTGAGGACCGCTTCCGGCCAATAGAAACATCGACAGGTCAAAAGTCAAATTCGCCTAGGCTCATGCCCTCCCTGTGAAGTCGCACGAGCGGTCCTACTCCGCCGCTTCCAACCCATTCGCAAAATACTCCCTCGTGCGTTCCTGGGTGCGCTGTGCATGCCGCGTCAACAGTGCGTCCATGATGGTCTGATGTTTGGCCAGTGACTCGGCAATGTGTCCGTTCCTGAGCAGGGAGTTGTGGCGGTTGGTGCTAGACGCTATAAAAATAGAAGCTGCTCACGCATATCCTGCGATGGCTACGGGCCTATTTGACTTAGAAACACCAGCGAAATGCTTTGGTGGGTCAATACATCGAAGCCCGATGCGCCCCAAACCCCGCCATCGCCCCATCCGCCACCGCTAGCGTCACATTCCCCGCCGCCCGCGCCGCATCCCCGCACGCAAACACATTCGGCACGCTGGTGGCCTTGCCTTCGTCCACCTTGATGAATAGGCCCATGGGGCCATCTTCCAGCGCGCAGCCCAGTTGCTCGGCCACGGGGCTGCTCATCATCGTGCGCGGCTGGGTAAACAGGCCGTTCATGCGGAGCGTGCGGCCGTCTTGCAGCACCACGTCGGCAAAGCCAACAATGCGCGCAATGGGCATCGGTTCAATCTGCGTGCCACGGCGGGCAATAGTGGCCAGGTCGTCGGCGCTGGGTGTGTAGTTGCCATTCAGGAAGAGGGTGGGGCGGCCCCAGTCCGGCAGCATGATGGCGTGGTGCAGCGCCAAGGGGGACGCGGCAATGATGCCGATGGCCCCGGCGTCTGCCTCGTAGCCATGGCAATACGGGCAGTGGAAGACACTGCGCCCCCAGCGCTCGGCCAGGCCGGGCACGGGTGGCAGTTCGTCGCGCACGCCGGTGGCAATGATGAGGCGCTGCGCGCTGATGGTCTGGCTGCCCACTTCAAATTCCAGCCGCCCATCTGCGGCCACGCGCGCACGGTCTGCGCTGCCGTGCAGCCATTCCACGCTGGGGTAGTTCATGAGCTGCTCGCGGGCGTCGGCGGCTATCTCGGCCGGGGCGCGGCCGTCTTGGCTCAGGTAGCCGTGCGATGTGCCGCCGGCTGCGTCCACAAAGCGGTTGCGGCGTTGGCCGGCGTCTACCACCAGCACCTTGCGCCGCGCGCGGGCGAGTTGCAGGGCGGCGGCCATGCCGGCGTAGCTGCCGCCGATGACGGCAAAGTCAATGTGGATCATGGGTGTGGTCATTCAGTTGGTGGGTGTGTGGATGGGCGTGGCCTGCAGCGTGGTGCTGGGCCATGCGGCGGTGAAAGTCGGCGGACAACGTGGCCAAGGTGACGGCGCCAAAGCGCTTGAGCAGCAGCGCCTCGGCCTCTTGCGCGGCGCCGGCCAGGGCCTCGTTCACGGCCAGGGCCACCAGGCAGGTGGGGCGGTCTTCTCTAAACCCCAGCGACACCAGCGGCGGCGCGCCCAGCGCCTGGTACACATCGCCCAGGGTGATGCGGTCCATGTCGCAGGCCAGCACCCAGCCGCCGCCGTGGCCCTTGGCCGACACCACAAACCCGGCATCGCGCAGCCCGCCCATGAGGCGGCGCAGCACCACCGGGTTGGTTTGCATGGCGGCGGCCAGCGCCTCAGAGGTGGCGGGGCCTTCGCCTTCGGCCATGTGCAGCAGCACATGCAAGACGTCAGACAGTTGGCTGTTTTGTTTCATGTAACTAATGTAGTTGCATGATGAAAACCCGTGGCACCAAGGGGTTTTGCCCTGGCTCCGGTTTAGACTTGTTGCATTGTTGTGTCTCCAAATCCACCTATGTCCACCACGCCTTATCTCTCTAACAGCGCAGCGTCCGAAGCCCAAGCCTGGGACGCACTCAAAACCCTGGGCGATGCCGCACTGGCGCAGGGCGGCCTGCAGGCGGTGCTGCAGATGTTTGTGGGCACGCTCACCGGCGCCGAGGAAGTGGCCCGCGTGAGCGAAGAGGCCGGCCACCCCGACACCATGACGCCCGAGGTGATTGCGCAGTGGATTTACACCGACTACGCGCCGGGCATGCAGCAGGCGCTGGCGCAAGGTGGGGCAGCGTAGGGCGCGCAGTGATCACCATGCGTGACTACACCTTGCCCCCCGCCACCGTGCAAGACTACGCGCGCCAAGGCGCTGTGGTGGTGCGCGGTCTGCTTAAGCCCGCAGAGGTGGCCCAACTTGCGCGCGGCATTGAGCACAACCTGGCCCACCTGAGCCCCCTGGCGCAGGTGGCCAGCCAGGCCGATGACCCGGGCAAGTTTGTCGAAGACTTTTGCACCTGGCAGCACAACGCGGACTATGCGGATGTGATGCAACACAGTGCCTTGCCCCGCGTGGCCGCGCAGCTGATGCAGAGCGAGACGGTGCGCATTTACCACGACCACCTGCTGGTGAAAGAGCCCGGCACACGCCAGCCCACGCCCTGGCACCAAGACCAGCCCTACTACAACGTGGCGGGCCGGCAGAACGTGAGCTTCTGGATTCCGGTGGACCCGGTGCCACTGGAGAGCACGCTGCGGTTTGTGGCCGGGTCGCACGCGGGCACCTGGTACATGCCGCGCACCTTTCGCGACCTGCAGGCCAAGTGGTTCCCCGAAGGCGCGCTGGCCGAGCTGCCGCAGATTGACGCGCACCCCGAGCAGTTTGAACAGCTGGGCTGGGCGCTGCAGCCGGGCGATGCGGTGGCCTTCCACATGCTCACGCTGCACGCCAGCAGCGGCGTGGGGCCGGGCACGCGGCGGCGCGTGTTCTCGGCCCGCTACCTGGGCGATGACGCGCGCCACGCGGTGCGCAGCTGGCGCACCTCGCCGCCGTTCCCCGGCCTGGCAGACCGCCTGCCCGATGGCGCGGAGATGGACGACGCGCTGTTCCCCCTGCTGAACTGGCGCTAGGCCACATGGAGCTGCTGCCGCACTTGCGCTTGCTGCGCGCCTTGGCGGCCGTGGCACAGGTGGGCAGCAGCCAGCGTGCGGCCACGCTCTTGCATGTGGCGCAGTCCTCCGTCATCCGCGCGGTGCAGCAGCTCGAAGCCACGTTGGCAAACCCCTTGTTTGAGCGCGTGGGCCGCGGCATGCAGCCCACGGTGCGCGGGCGCCAGCTGGCGCTGCGGGCCGCGCGCGCCCTGCAGCTGCTGGCGGATGCCGACCGGCACCGCACGCGCAGTGCGGCTACCGCTTGGCACCACAGCCCGCTGGCACTGGGTGTGGCAGCGCGGCATCTGCAAGTGCTGCAGGCGCTGGTAGATACGGGCAGCGAAGGGCGTGCCGCGCAGCAACTGGGTGTGAGCCAGCCCGCAGTGCACCAGAGCCTGCAGCAGCTGGAGCACATGGTGGCGGCGCCGCTATTCATTCGCGCGCGCAGCGGCTTGCGGCTGGACGAGGCGGGGGAGGGCCTGCTGCTCGCCAGCAAGCTGGCCCAAGCCGAGCTGCGCCAGGCCGTGGACGAATGGCCCGAACCGGGCGCGGCCTTGCAGGGGCGGCTGGTGGTGGGCACGCTGCCGTTTTCCACTACCATGCTGCTGGCCCCGGCGGTGGAGCAGCTGCTGGCGCAGCAGCCGCATGTGCAGCTGGTGCTGATTGACGGCACCTTTGATGCGCTGGTGGCACAGCTGCGCCATGCGGAGCTGGATTGCATTGTGGGGGCGCTGCGCAGCGCGCCGCCCGCGCCTGATCTGAGCCAGGAGCTGCTGTTTGAAGACCGCCTGGCGGTTGTGGCGCGTGCGGGCCACCCGCTGGCCCAGCGCCGCCGCTTGGGCTGGGCGGCGCTGCGCGCGGCGCAGTGGGTCATGCCCATGCCCAACACCCCGGCTGAAAAGGCATTTGCACAGATGCTGCAGGCCGCTAGCCTGCCTGCGCCAACTGCACAGGTGCGGGCCAACAGTGCACTGATGATGCAGGCCATGCTGCAAGACAGCGACCGCCTGGCCCTGATGTCACCACGCCAGGTGGCGCGCGAAATAGCGGCAGGCTTGCTGGTGGAGCTGCCCTTGCCGGTGCAGCACGCACAGCGGCAGATTGGCGCCCTGTGGCGCAGCAGCTACCTGCCCACACCGGCTGCTGCGCAGTGGCAGAGCATCTTGCGGCAGGTGGGTGGGGCGCTAGGGTCGGGCCAGACGCCATAAGCAAATTGCATAGGTCAGCAGGCCTTTGCATTGGACGTGCTGCGGCTGCGCTTGCACACTGACGCCGGACACAAAAAACCGGAGACACACCATGCAAAAACGTACCTTCATCCGCACTGCCGCAGTCACTGCACTGGCCTCCAGCCTCAGCATGGCTTGGGCGCAAGACAACACGTTCAAGATCGGCCTGCTGCTGCCGCTGACGGGGCCATTTGCCAGCACCGGCAAGCAGTTGGAAAGCGCCGCGCGCCTCTACATCGCCCAAAACGGCGACACCGTGAGCGGCAAAAAAGTGCAGCTGATTGTGAAAGACGACACCGGCGTGGCCGATGTGAACAAACGCCTGGCGCAGGAGCTGGTGGTGAACGACAAGGTGAACGTGCTGGCCGGCTTTGGCCTCACGCCGCTGGCCATGGCCAGCGCCACCATTGCCACCCAGTCCAAAACGCCCATGGTGGTGATGGCGGCGGCTACTTCCAGCATCACCGAGGCCTCGCCCTACATCGTGCGCAGCAGCTTCACCGTGCCGCAGGTGGTGACCATCCTGGCGGACTGGGCGGTCAAGAACAACATCCGCAAGGTGGTGACATTGGTGACGGACTACGCACCGGGCGTGGATTCCGAGACCTGGTTCAACCAGCGTTTTGTGGCTCAGGGTGGGGTGGTGGTGGAGTCGTTGCGCGTGCCGCTGCGCAGCCCGGACTTTGCGCCCTTCTTGCAAAAGGTGCGTGATGCCAAGCCCGATGCGCTGTTTACCTTTGTGC
Source organism: Rhodoferax sp. (assembly GCF_034519335.1). GTDB lineage: Bacteria > Pseudomonadota > Gammaproteobacteria > Burkholderiales > Burkholderiaceae_C > Allorhodoferax. The sequence goes on along the minus strand of NZ_JAXHOL010000034.1, from coordinate 25,498 downwards.
CCGCCGGCGTAGGCACGGCGCTGATGAAGCAGTTTGCCGAACGCGGCATGGACAAGGCCGGTATCCGCGTGATTGCCGAAGGCAGCGTGACGGACGACGACATTCTGGATGGCATGGGCGATGTGGCGCTGGGCGTGGTGACGGCGCACCATTACTCGGCCGCGCACAACTCCGCACTCAACAAGAAGTTTGTGGAAGCCTTTGGCAAGGCCAACAACGGCTTGCGCCCCAACTTCATGGCGGTGGGCGCGTATGACGGCATGCGCGTGATCTACGAGGCAGCCAAGGCCACACAGGGTGGTACGGGCGAATCACTGCTGGCTGCCATGAAAGGCCAGAGCTTTGAGAGCCCGCGCGGCCCGGTCACCATCGACCCGGCTACGCGCGACGTGGTGCACAACATCTATGTGCGCAAGGTAGAGAAGGTCGGTGGCCAGCTGTGGAACACCGAGGTGCAGACCTTCACCGCCGTGAAAGACCCGGCCAAGGCAGGCAAGTGAACATGGGCGCGCAGACACTTGTTTTGCTGCCTGGCCTGATGTGCGACGGTGGGGTGTGGGAGCCGCTGCTGGCCCACCTGCCCGCGGGCACTAGGCCGTGGGTGGCGGACTACGGCATGGCCAATAGCCTGGGCGCCATGGCGCGTGGGGTGCTGCAGAGCGCACCCGCGGAGCGCTTTGCATTGGCCGGCCATTCCATGGGCGGGCGTGTGGCGATGGAGCTGCTGCGCCAGGCGCCAGAGCGCGTGACCGGCGTGGCGCTGATGGACACGGGCCACCTGCCGCGCGCAGCGGGGGAGGCCGGCGCGCAAGAGGCCGCCAAACGCCACGCCCTGCTGGAGGTGGCGCGCACCCAGGGTGTGCGCGCCATGGCCCAGACCTGGGTGCAGGGCATGGTGCACCCGGACCGGCTGCAGGACGCGGCGCTGATTGAATCCGTAGTGGCCATGTTTGCGCGCAAAAGCGCCGATGTGTTCGCCGCGCAAATCGAGGCGCTGCTGGCGCGGCCTGATGCCAGCGATGTGTTGCGCACGCTGGTGGTGCCCACGCTGCTGCAGTGTGGCGCGCAAGACAGCTGGTCGCCCCCCGCGCAGCATGCCGACATGCAAACGCTGGCGCCGCATGCGGTGCTGGACGTGATAGCCCAAGCGGGCCACATGGCACCCATGGAGCGGCCTGCCGATGTGGCCGCCAGCCTGGCGCGCTGGTTGGCCAATACGGCAGCATGAGCACGCTGGAGACTGTGGCTGCCGAAGCCGCATGCCGCGCGCTGGTGCTGCAGGGCGCCGACGCGGTGGACCGTGGGGATGCACAAGGTTTTGCCGCGCTGTTTGTGCCCGATGGCACGCTGGTGCGGCCGGATGGCAGCCTGCTGCAGGGGCGAGAAGCCATTGCCAAGGCGTATGCCGGCCGCGACCCGGACCGCCTGACCCAGCACCTGGTGTGCAACCAGCAGGTGAGCGTGGACCTGCAGGCCGGAACGGCAGAAGCCCGCAGCAAAGTGCTGCTATGGACCGGCCGCCACAGCAGCCCCTCCACCCCGCAGGGCCGCCCAGCCGACGCGACCAGCCAGGTGGGCGAGTTTGTGGACGAGCTGGAGCACACCCCCGAGGGCTGGCGTATCCGAAGCCGCCGTGCGCAGTTCATTTTGTACCGCAATGGAGCATCGTAATTGCTATTGATTTAGTAGCTGTTTGCGCTTATTCCACGGGCGCTTTAGGTGGTTTTCGTTTGCTTTTTCTGCGTGACCCAGCCGGCGGTAATTCTGTGCAGTACAGTCAACCTGCTGCGCCGGTCTTGGCGACATTCAGGGATGGCTACACATGAAAATCACGCGGGGTTTGGGGTACATCGTTGTGTTGTTGGCGCAAGCTGCACAGGCGCAAACCCATTACGAGCAATTGGAAGTAGGGAAAATAGTACAAGGGGCAATTGGTCTGGGAATGTTCTCCAAGCCCTACCCTTTGCCTGCCGGGCAGTGGATGTTGAGGGGCCGCAATGTGCAGAACATTCCCCTAGTCAACAGCAAAACCAGGGAGCCCAGCGGGTCGGTTTCCAAGTATGTGCTGACGCTGAGAAACACCGAGTCCGAGAGTATGTTGCCCTTGATAGTGGTGTCCTTTACAGAACGACGTTCCACTCTGGATGGGGGTGTCAAGCCTTGCAATCTCAGTACCAACAAGAACGATTGGGTGGACAATTTCTCGGACCGACCCGCGTCTGAATACTCGTCGGTGGGTTCGTTTGTGTGTGCCAACAGCTCGGGTGTTTCCAACTTCAAGAAGCTGGTTGCGGAAGCCGGCTCTCACAGCAACGCGTGGGTGAAGTCGATACTGGCGCCTGTTGCTGCCGACGCCAACGCCTTGCCCGACAACGTAGTCATGGTGAACATCTGGGCATCACGGTACCGGGCCCAAACCTTGGAGACGGTTTACTTTGTGAAGCAAGAAGGCAACCTGGCAGACCCCGAATACGCCCGACATCTGAAACCCTGGGTGCACACCACAGGCCAGAATTTGTTGGCTGTGGTGGAAAACAAAGAAGGCACTGTTAATGTGCCTGGCCGGTTCGCAGGTGCGGAAAGTGGCACTCCGGTTGTGATTGACAACAGTGTGCTGTCCACATTCGCAGATGCTGTCCCTGCGGATGCCATCCGCATTCCCAAGCAATTCGACTTGGTCGATGTGCGACCCGACAATTTCCGCAGCGTTCTGCTGAGCTGTCTTCCCCAACTCGGAAAGAACGTCGATTCCTTTGAGCTGCCTCCAGCCAATGTGGTGTCTGCCACCTACAAAGCGGCCAATTCTTCGCGTACTTTTGTTTTGAAGAATTCGGTTGGGGTGTGCTTGCAGTCAAGCGTAACGAAGTACCCGATTTTTGCGGCTGATACGTTTCTGGATACGGTCAGGCCTTGGGGTATCAGTGATGAGGTAGCGACGGATTGGAATGCGCAGATTGCCCGCTTAATGGCGATCCGGGGCAACATTCAGGTGGCGTACCAATATCCCAACCAAGGTGCCATGACGGCGAAGTTCTGGATGGATTACAGCAACCCCCTCATGATCCGCTACACCACCCAGTTCAAAGCCCAGGGGGACTGGGCCCCGCAGTCATTTGATCTGGTGTTTCGCGACCCTAGCCTGATCTATGTGATTCCCATGAAAGTGAACGCGAAAGGCGAGGGTAAGAAAGACTTGCCGTTCTGAGTCGCATCAGAACTCGGTGATGACGGTGACGCCCGCAACCTCGAACTTGTCCATGTTCATCAGCGCGTCTATGGACTGTTGCAGGTTGATCTTTTTACCCACCAATTTTTCAGGCGCCAGCTTGCCGGTGCGCACCATGTCCAGCATGGCGCCGTAGCGGTGGGCCTGCATCCCGTGGCTGCCCAATCTGTTACCCGCCGCATTTCCTGCAATCGGGGTACTCGGTCGCCGAGGCGGGACTGTTCGTTTCCGCGGGTGGGATCGGCGGCTTTACCGGCAAGGCCATTCTCGCGTGGGTAGGGGATGCCGGCCGCGCTTACGCCGCTGGATCGCGGCGGGCCTGATGCTGATCGGGGCCGGGGCCATCTGCCTGCTGCTGCTCGCCGCAAGTACCGCGGCAGTGTTGCCGGCGGTCTTCATGTTCGGATTCGCCGCGGGCGGCATCATGCCGATGCACCCCTACCTCAACAGCCGCTATTTTGACGCGGCGCATATCGGCCAGGTGACCGGCGCCCAGGCGCCGCTATTCCTGCCTTTCGGCCTGGTGGGCGCGCCCCTGGCGGGCCTTGCCTATGACACCCTGGGCAATTACGAACTGGTGCTGCAGTGCCTGGTCGTCACCCTGCTGCTGGCCGCCGCCCTGGCGCTCGCCCTGCCCCGGTCGGGCGCGAATCCAGTTGCGCCCGCGGAATCAGCTGGATGAATAAATGGCAGACCCGGCCGCTGTCGACATTCCCAATGGCGGGGGGAACGCTAACCCTGGCGCAGCGCAGACAAGGAATTCTCCATTCGCCTGTCCGGTATCCGCGGCGAGCTGATGAACAGCCGTGTCCACGGCTCGGAAGAAGCGCTGGCTGAACTGGGCTGTGCGCGGCTGGCGTCCGTTGCCGGCGCCCGGGTCCTGGTCGGCGGTTTGGGCATGGGCTTCACTCTCGCGGCAAGCCTGAAAGCTGTGCCGGCCTCGGCTGCGGTGACTGTGGCCGAGTTGATACCGGCGGTGGTCGACTGGAACCGGGGGCCGCTGGGGGATTGCGCGGGCAGGCCGCTGGATGATCGCCGCACCCGGGTTCACATCGGGGATGTCGCCGATTTGGTAGCTGGCAGTGACAATGCCTTCGACGCGATTCTGCTGGATGTCGATAACGGCCCTGAAGGCCTGACCCAGGTAGACGAACCAGAGGCTCTATTCTGCAGCGGGACTCAGGGCCCTGCACCGTGCGCTCGGCCCCGAAGGCACACTGGCTGTGTGGTCCGCGGGCTTCGACCCGCAGTTCGTCATCCGCCTGAAAAAGACCGGCTTCCACGTGACGGTGCGCGCGGTGCGGGCGCGCCCGGGCAAGGGCAGCCATCACACCATTTTTCTGGCGAAAAAGGGCTCGATACTCTAGCGGAACCTGAACCTCTAGCGGATATCGTGCAGGCCGAGGTACATGTGACAGACCTTCTGCTCCTGCAATTTCAGCAGGCGCGGAATCTGGCGGATATTGGCCCGGTCCTTTTCCTTGTCCGCCTCGGTCAGTTGCTCCCAGGGGATCAGGTCGGGGTGCAGCATGCGATCCTCGTCCCGCGTCTCCCCCGTAGCTGTAGCCCGCCAGGTGCTTGTCCGCCATCCAGCGGCGGTGCTCCAGCTGGGCGAGCAGTTCCATCATGAAGTCGTCCGGGGGGAACACCGCTTCCGGTTCCCGGGCGTCAAACGGCAGCGCCACGCAATTGGCGATACGCAACTTGACATCCATATGGGCGGCGGCGTGCTGGTTCGCTTTCTTCTTGTGCACCGGCAGTTCCGACCAGGGGATGAGCGAGGCATTGCCCCGGGGGTTCGCGCCATTGGCCAGCTGGGTATTGAGGTAGGCGTTGTGCGGGGTGCGGGCCATGGCGTCGAGGGCCTCGTTGACGACGACGTCGATGGAAATGGTTTGGTCGAGGCACTCGAAGTACTCGATGGGCTCATGTTCGGGCAGGTTGATCTTATTCATGTCGATTGGCTGGAAATCATCGTCGATGATTTCGGCGAGAAAGTTCTGCTGGTTCAGGCAGACCACGAAATTCAGCGGCGGCAGGCCGCTAGGCGGGCAAGCGATTCAGCCGGCGCGCCGAGAGGATGCCCTCGACGTCATGCACCAGGGCCACGTAACACACGTCAAAGTGGGTGGCGGTCTGCATCTCGTACCAGGTCTCAGGAGTAATCGTCATCGGGTCGGCGTAAACGAAATTGATATCGATGGTTTTATCCGGGTGGGGGTGGCGGTGGCGGAACCGCTCCACCTTCGCCTGCATTTTTGACTCGCTCTAGCACCGTGACATGGGGCAGGCGGAAGTCGGTGTAGTGGGCGGGTAGCGCTGGTCTGCCGGGGATCATTTCCCGCACCAGCGCCTCCGAAGCCGATAAACAGGATGTGCATGGGCTCGTTGCCGCGTGTGGCCGGGCGATAGTACAGGTCGGGTGCGCACAGCCTGAATATATTGCGGGCGATGGTCTCGCGCCGGTTGAACAGCCGTATGGCAAAGCGGGAGCTGTTGATCTCGAAGTAAGCTGTGAACGCTGAAGACCTCATCAGATATCCGGCGAGTCCACGCACAGGAAACAGCGCGAGTGCCGCATCGGGAGGTTCGCCGCCGATGGCGGGTTTCCCGCTGCCGGGCGATTGCCTCCAGCCTTTTGACCTCGGTGTCTTTGAGGCGGCGGGTGAGGCGCTCGGCATTCTTGGCAATGGCGATATTCGCCTTGTCGTCGCTGGTGCACAGGAACAGTTCCTTGGCGTAGATGACCTGGGCCTTGAGCAGCACCAGTGGGTCCATGGCGTTGCCGCACCACCCGATGGCGCCGTAGTTCTTCAGTTCGGCGGCCAGGGCGTTGAGCGGGTCATTATCGATCGCCACCACCCGTTTGTCGGAGTTGAGGCAGTAATCTCGGGCGATGCGAAAGCCCGTTTCACCGATACCGCAAACCACCACGAAGCGCCGCTTTCGAAACAGCAGCCCGTACAGGGCGACCTGCTCCTCGACCACACCCCAGACGGCCTTGGCGGCAGTGTAGAGAACGATGATGGGCGCCATGGCCCGGGCGACCTGCAGGTATACCGGCCAACCGGCCGTCTGATCCGGCGCCTCGAAAATAAACAGCTGCAGGCTGGCGTAGGCAACATCCCACCAGGTATGGGGGCCGCCCGCATCGGCGAAGACCATTATCTGGCTGTAACCGATACAGCCGAGCAGAACTGGTCAGCACCGCCGGCAGGCCCACCAGGGTCCGCTCATTGGCGGCCGGCCGAGTTCACCTGCTGGTGTCGGGTTGGTTGCCGTGGCGCGTGTTGCCTGAGGCGTTGTGCGATGGGGTCATTGCGGTGGGCTTGTCCCGGCCAGGATTGGTGTCACTTTAGCGGGAATGCATCACCAGAGAAAGCGCGTCTTTGCCGGGGCGTTCTATCATTGGTAGCATCGAGAAGGTCGAAAGGGTTAGCATGGCAGCGCAGGGTTCGGAGGCATCGCGTTGGTATTGGCGAAATCAGGCTGAAGACCTGACGAAACCGCCGCCTCGCCGATTGGGAAAAATCAGTGATCGACTGGCAGGATTACGAGTACAAGGCCTTCTTAAGCTACAGTCACTCCCACGATAAATGGTCGTGCTGGCTGCACCGCTCCTGGAGAATTATCGCGTTTCCCAAGCGCCTGGTGGGGCGGCAGACGGAAATGGGCAAGGTGCCGGAGTCGCCTGGCGCCGGTGTTTCGCGACCGCGAGGAGCTTGCCAGCGCCACCGACCTCGGCAACAAGCTGACCCAGGCGCTGGAGTCCTCCGCCGTGCAGATCGTCATCTGCTCGATGGCCTCGGCGAAGTCCCACTGGGTCAACGAGGAGATCAGGCCTTAAAGCGCCTGGGCCGATCCGATCAGGATTTTCAGCCTCATCGTCGATGGCGAACCCTACTCCACAGGCAGAAAAACAAGGCATAGAGCATTTCGAGTGTTTTCCCCCGGCATTGCGCTTCAAGCTTGGCGCCGATGGCGAGCTTTCGGATGAGCCCGCCGAGCCTATTGCCGCGGACGCCAGGCATCATGGCACGGACGCCCAGGCCAACCGCCCGGGTAAAGCTGCTGGCGGGGATTTTGGGGCTCGGCTTTGACGATCTGCGGCAGCGCGAATTGCAGCGCCGCAACCAGCGCCTGGCCATCATCTCCGGTTCCGCGGTGGTCGGCATGGTGGTGGCCATCGCGCTCGCAACCACCGCGGTGATTGCCCGCAACGAGGCGGAACGCCAGCGTGTCCGCGCCGAAGCCGAGGCCGAGACGGCGCGCCAGACGACATCGTTCCTGGTCAGCCTGTTCGAGGTATCCGACCCCGGTCAGGCCCGCGGCGAAACCATTACCGCCCGGGAGATCCTGACCGCGGGCGCCCAGCGTATCGACACGGAACTTGCGGCGCAGCCGGAAATACAGGCGCGGCTGATGGATGCCATCGGCAGCGTGTTCTCCAGCCTGGGGCTGTATAAAGATGCGCGTACCATGCTGGAGAAGGCGCTCGCGAAATCGACTCGCTCCCTGCCCCTTCACGTTCCGCAACAGGAGATCGTGCAGACCACGCTGCACCTGGCCCATGTGGGCACGGTCAGTGCTGAGCTGGAGGCGGCCGAGTCGCTCTACAGTGGTGACGCGGTCGAACAGATTGGCCGTGAATCGGGCGCTACCCCGGCCAGCATCGGAGATATGGCCGGGGCGCGCGCTGGGGGCAAGGCCGCACCTGATGTCGCGTGGGGCGTTTCGAGGGACCCGAGCCCCTGTTCGCTTTTCGTACTTGTCGATCAACGCCAGCATGAACAGGAGAAGCACCGGCTTGTATGGGCGAAGGAACGATCGAGGAGCTGGGTTTGAACCAGTTTGACCGAGAACGAGGTTCGACAGGAAGACCGGGAGTTATCTACGAATCCTGGCAATGCGGCGAGAGCTGTGTCGGCGAACCGCCCCACCCCGATCTGGCGGAAAATATCAACAACAAGGCTTCGCTGTTGATGGAGTCGGGCCCCTTCGACGGCAGCGAAGTACGCCGCTACCTCGAATCCCCGGCCATGGACCCGGCCACCTCTACGGCGAGAAGCACCCCAGCCTCGCGAACGGGCTGAATAATCTCGGCCCCGCCTGCTTTATCGGGTGCCACGAGGCCAGCCCCGGTAAGGCCAGGAAAGACGTACCAGGTCCCACAACCCGATGCGCAGCGCGACCTGTTCGGCGAAGAACATCCGGACATCGCCCAGGCGCTGATCAACCTGGCGTTCCTGTCATACGATGCCGGCGATCTGGACGCGATCGCCGTGGGCCGCCAGGCGCTGGCGATCAAGGTGAAAGTGCTGGGCCCCTCTCACCCCGAGGTGGCGGCAACGATGGCCGATGCTTGGCCGGGGCCCTGGCGGAATCAGGGGCCAGAGAGGAAGCCGAAGGACTTGTTGCGCAATGCCCTCCAAACCCACGGCACCTCCTGCGCCGAGCTTTCCCATCCGGAAGTGGCGCGTGGTCGGAATCGAGCTTACCCGGCCTGCTTACATTGGACGGCGAGGCCCCGCAGGCGCTGCGGACATTGCAGAACCGGGTCGCCTCGCTGGCTGCAGGCTCCTACGGTGCCGATCACTGGCTGGTGGCGCAAATGGAGGCGATGTTCGGGAGCTGATCCTGATGCGGGCTGGGCAGGCTGGACGAGGCGGAAACTCTGTTGCAAACAAGCTATGGGCAATTGGCCAGGGACAAGAGTGCGCCGGTATGTGCGGCGGCCCGGCGCGGCTGGCGGCTCTGCTGTCAGGCTACAAACCGAGGCGCAGAGGCGGCAGCACTGGGGGAGGTGCAGCAGGTGAACGACGGCACACCATGACCACCGGCAAACCAGATCCTACCTGCGACATATATTATTCACTCGCGAACTATTCGCTTTGGCTATACTCGCTCGCGTTGTTTGATAAACCGGCGCATATCTTGCATGTTTTGCAGGCAGAACAATGGCCGAATTCCTCGTCCAGGCGCCCGTTGCTGCTCGAAAAGGTGATCAGAAGCCTTTGCGCGCGGGTTACGCGCCCGGGAAAAGCGTGCTGTAAGTTTATGGGTACCTGACGGAATGGCCGGCCAGTCGGGTTAAACTGGTCGTTGGACTAAGTGCTGCGATTGGCGTGCACCAAATTAATGAAGTTACCCTGATGAGAAGGGAGCAACACATGTTGAGGCGGGATATTACGGGGTCGACATTGACGAGCAGCGATACGTTTGGCGTCGCTGGTCTGATCAGGCAGGCGAAGCCGCCGCGCTGGTTTACGCGGCCTCGCGTTGGCGGGCTTCAGCTACGGCGGCAATGGTGACCCACTTGAAAGTTGCATATTAGCCCAGCCTCCCCGGGGGTTGGCGTGGGGGGATCATGGCGGCACTTTGCCGGGGTAATATTGAGATCAATCATAATCCGGTAAGCGGCCTGAGCGAAGCACTGGCACTAGACCTTGGGCAAGAGTACACAGTCCTCACGTTCGAGACGGCGGCCCTGCAGGGCGGAGGTATCGCGAAAATGGGGGCGCTGGCGAGCGTTTGACGGGTCAGGTGTGCTGTTGGCACCGGTACCTTCGCCGGCCCAATCCGAGTCCAGTCGTTGAAACCAGCGGGATGCGTTACGTGGTGTTGCAGCGTTTCCGCTTGCTGGATCCGGCGCTGCCGACCCTGGGCTTGCCCGACCCCGGTATGCCACCTGCGTTATATCCCGGACGACAGCTCAGTTGCCATCACCAGTATTGCAGCGGGTACCGGGGATGAGGCGGTGTCATTCGGTGGTTCCTGACGCCGCAGCCTATGCGGGACTGTCCCCCAGCGGTTTCGCGGCGGGGACTAGCTACCTCGAGGGCGGTCGCTTGTCGATGCGGCGCTCTCGGTCAGTGGCGAGGAGTGCGCCGACAATACAGAGGAGAACAATGTCGACGGTTTGCCGAGTCGCAGTGACGCCCCGTGCTCAGGACATTCCGGCTCAAAATCACCCCCGAATGCCATTGGCAGCATCGAAGTCAAAAGTGCTGCAGTTTATTGATCCCCGGGCGCAGTGCGGTGGGAGGGTGGCCCCACTGGCACCTTGGGCATGAGCACGCTTCCCGAACTTGGTCTTGAGCTGGGAACCGGCCCGTTCATTACCCGCTTTACCTTTTGCGGCAACACGGACCCGGTTGGTGGCAAGTCGAAATTCTTTTTCGTCGACATAGAGAACATCGATTTCACTACCGTGCGCTCTGTGCTGGAGCATGAGTTGACTCTGGATGCCGGAAGTGAGTACCAGTGTGCCTACGGTCAGGACATCCTGAAATTGCCTGCCGCCGACCGTGATCGTCGCCGCAGTCAATTGCCGGTGATCGCCTGGTTGCCAAAAGCATTCGGGGAATGAGATTCCGGTGCAGGACCGCAATGGCCTCGTGGTCAAGCAGATGCAAGATATCACTTACGGGGTGCGGTAGTTCCCGCGGCGAAGTAGCGCAAACCACATTCTATTCCACCGGTGACGCTGTACCATGTGCAGGCGACCGATTATCGCCCCGTCCTGCGCAGTACGCTGGAGCAGCTCAAGGCAACAATCTCCCAGACGTCACAGTGTGTCGATCCGAGGCGGTATAACGGCATGGCGTTCGGGATCAACGTAGTTTTGTTTTCCTATGATAGCCGCTGGTACAGTCTCGCGAAGTTGCAGTTGCAGGCGCTGTTGGTCTACATGGAATCCAGTCTACTGGATGCAGAGTTGCAGCGTTGTTACTTTGACCTGAATAGCAACACAGTGATAGTCGCCCGGCCACGCGCCGAAAACGTCGTGCCGCGCAACTTCCGTGGCGACCTGATCGTGCAAGCCCGGCATGCACTTTATATGTTCGGCCGTATGCTGGGCGTTGTGACCCCGCGCCTTCGTGACGACTTCAAGGGCTTATAGCGCGATCCCCGTCCTGCTCAAAATGGACGAACATCCAAGGAACCCGCCCCAGTGGCGGGTTCCTGCTTTAAAAGTCCCGGCAGGTATCCCATGACCCACCCTGCTCCCGGCTGGCGCCACCACTACGCCATGATCAACAACATCCAGATGCACTGGGTGGAGCAGGCTGCGGCCGCGCCCGAAGCAAAGGGCACGGTGGTGTTCTGCCATGGCTTCCCGCATGCTCTGGTTCAGCTGGCACCGGCAGATACCGGTTATCGCCGCGGCGGGTTACCGCGTTATCGCGCCCTCCATGCGGGGCATGGGCCAGAGCGAGGCGCCGGAAGAGCCCGAGGCGTATGGCGTCGACGAAATCACCGCCGACCTGGTCGGCCTGCTGGATTATTGCGGCGTGGACAACGGCTGATTTTTGTCGGCATCGACTTCGGCGCCTTCGCCATCCAGGACCTGGCCCTGCGCCGCCCGCAGCGGGTGCAGGCCATTATCTGCCTGGAGAATCCGGCCGCGCCCCACAACCCGGACAAGCCGCCCCTCACCGGGTACCGGGAGATGGGCGAGCGGCACTTCCTGCATATCGAGTATTTTCGTGAACCGCCCCGGGCCGACATCGAACTCGCCGGCCGCCGCCCGCGGAGTTCCTGCGCAAGGTCATGTGGATCCTGAGCGGGGCGGCGAATTACTTCGAGGTGTTCAAGCATCCCCCCGGCACCGCCTACATCGATGCGATGGCCGAGCCGCCGCCGCTGCCCTGGCCCTGGCTGAGCTGAACTGGAGCTGGAGTTCTTCGTGTCGGAGTACAGCCAGTCAGGCTTTACCGGCGGGCTCAACTGGTACCGCTCCATGGATATCAAGTGGGCGCAGCGCAAACCCTTCGAGGGAGTGCAGAGCCAGGTACCGGCCTGGTTTATCGGCAGCGAGCGGGATGTGGACCTGGAGGGTTTTCACGGCGAGGACCCCATCGGCCTGATGCGGGCGATCTTCCCCAACCTGGTCGATGTGCAGATGATCCCGAAGTCGGGCCACATGCTGCCGCTGGAGGCGGCGGATGAACTCAACGCCATCCTGCTGGACTACCTGGCGCGCATCAGCGCCGCCTGACCCACCCGGGGAAATTACAGGTAGTTCAGCCACCGGTCCCGTGCGGCGGCTCTTCAAATCCGCCACCCAGCGACAGAATGGGTAGTCGAACAGGTTGTGGCCCAGCACGATCAGGGCGCCGAGGAACAGGCAGACCCTGGCGCCGAGGAATTGCGGGCCCGCCAGCAGCCCCTTACTTGTTTGGGTTAGGTTGAAGCAGTGACTTGATGTCACATGTAGAGACGGGCTTCATTCCTTCACTTGATTGGCGTCGACAAGATGGAGGAGCATTGCCCGGAATGGGGGCGGCGCGGCCGGATTGTCCGCCAGGCAAACGGGTTTCGCGCCTGGGAAGATCTCACAGTCATGGGGATGAAGGTTCTGCTGCGGTATGCCCCGAAGGAGATCTACTGCCCCACTTACGGACGAGTACACGACGGACACAAGATCCGCGACGTGGCTGCCCCCGGTTGTCGTGCCGTATCATCGAGAAGACATCAGCGCGTGCGCCAGCAGGTAAGCCATTGATCACAGATACCCGTTTGATTTCTCTCGCCGCGGGCGTATTGCCGGAGTTTTCGCCAGAAGAAACTGTCTACGCCGCGGCGCAGGCCGGTTTCACGGCGGCCGGCATCTGGTGCGACCTGCCGTCCTGGGATCGCGGGCGCGGCGAACGCGTAGCGCAGGCGTTGGCGGAGACCGGCCTTTGCGCACTCGACCTCGAGGTGAGTGTGGTTCAAACCCGATGAAAAAATGAGTGCGCACGATCGCATGATCGAGATCGCGCTGGAGCTGGGCGCTCGCAACGTCCTGTGCGTGTCGTCCGAGCCCGACAGCGCCCAGACCAAGCGACGCTTCGAACACCTCTGCCGCCGCGCCGAACACGGCGCCCTGCGAGTGGTGCTGGAGTTCCTTGCCATCACTGAAATCCGGAGCCTGCAACAGGCGCTGGCGGTGGTGCGTGACGTGGGCCACCCTGCGGGTGGCATACTGGTGGACACACTGCACCTGATGCGCACCGGCAGTGCGGCAGAGGATTTGCGCGGTATCGAGCATAACCTGATCCCCTACCTGCAATTGTGCGATGCCACCGCCGCGTTGGCCGATGACAGCCCGGAAGGACTGCTGGACGATGCGCTGTACCTGCGCCGGCTGCCGGGTGACGGCGAACTGCCGCTGCGCGACATCCTTGAGCAACTCGACCCGCACTTGCCGCTCAGCGTGGAAGTCCGTTCACGGGAACTGATGCAGCGCTTTGCTGGCGATGCCGTCGGTCGCGCCAGGGCGGTATTGCAGAAGACGCAGCGATTCCTGCAGTGTGGGGCGTAGCACGCGACTCAGTTGCTGGTCGCCTACTTATTGATCATCGCAGTTGTGGTGGTTATCTGCTGGCGGCCCAGTCGCGCGCCTCGCCGCTGGCAACCCAGCGCACCGCGTTGTGCACCAACCGGCGAAAGTGCGCATTCCCGAGGGCCGTTGCATCATCACCGCCCTGCAGATAGACAATCGGGCTGGCGCCCCGGTGTTTCGCCCAACCTACGAGGCTGGAACCCGGCGGATGGTTCCAGTCGGTGCGCGAATGCAGTTCGCCGGCAACTGCCCTGGCCGCAGAGTAAAAGTTATTTTTGCGAAAGTCGTAATCGCTGCGCAGCAGCGGCACGACATCGCCCTCAAACACAGGACAGAGGTACAGTTCGTCTGTCATGTCGAAATGCTCGGGAATGCCCTCCGTTACCGGGTGCGCGGCCAGTGTTGTTACGCGGTGGTGCACCCCGTGGCGATAACCGGAGTCCGGCCACTGCCGGTCGCGCAGCAGCGCCGGGCGATAGTGGAAGCGACCACCGATGATCTCGGCATACTCAGGCCATGCCGGCCACGCGGCCAGTGCATGGTGCAGGAAAACAATACCCACGCCCTGTTCCAGCATGGCGAGGAAATCACGCACAAACGCAGGGTCTGGCGTGACCGGGCGCGGCGCGTCGGGCGCGGTGAAATCCACGCCGGGCATGTCGTAGCAGACGATGGCGTCAAATTCACGCGCCGCCCGCGGTGTGAAACAAAACTGCGCGGCCGGTTGCTCGACGTGGCAGACATCGAAGTCGTCAAGGCCCTGAAACAGCCCGGCGAACACCTCACGCTCATAGGGGTGGCCCCGGGCGACGGCCAGCAGTCGCCCTGGCGCGCTGTAGTTAATAATGCTCACAAGCTGGACTCACAGACATTGGTTTCAAAGGCCGCGCTGGCTCCGCTCGGTGGCCATGATCGCTTGCAGCAGCGCTTTCCAGTCCATGATGCCTGCCGCCGACGATGGCTTGTTGCGCATCGTCGTCACCCGGCACGGCCGCCTTGTAGTGCGTGGTGACGATGCGGCCGGGATAGGCATTGATGATGTCGACGTATTGTAGATTTTTTTATTCTGGTTCCAGGGCGATGAGTATGACGCGCCGTGCGGCATGGTATCAAGCCGGTCCCGTCGCCACCGGGTAGCCGTTCTCGATCCACTGTTGCATGCCCTTGTCCAGGGCAACCGCCCGGGTGAATCCCATCTCCCGCAGGGTGGCGGTGGCAAGGGTGGATACCCGGCCGAGCTCGCAGTACACCACGATGCGTTTGGTTGGGTCCGGCAGGGCCTGGTTCACCCGCAACTCCAGCTGCCCCCGCGGAATATGGGTCGCCCCGGGTATGTGGCCGCGCTCGTAGGCATCGCGCTCGCGCACATCCAGCAGCAGTATCCCCGGGTCGGCGGTCTCGATACGGCGCCGCACTTCCTCCAGTGACATGAATGAGACATTGCGCGCGGCGGCGGCGATCAGCTGCTCGACGGTCTTGCCGCCGCTGAGGTTGGTGCGCAGGGCCTCCGTCAGATGATCGGGCTCCTTCAGTCGCAGGGTGCGCATCTGGGCGACAAAGTCCGCCCGCTCGTGCAGCTGCAGGCGCGGGTTTTTCGCGATCTCCTCGGCCAGGGTGGAATACTCGCGGTTGCTGTAAATGTGCGCCGGGTAGACCCGGGTGGCGGGGTCGAGCAGCAGCAACCTGTTGAACAGGCTGTCGTAAAGTTGCTCCGGGTCGCCGCTGGGCAGGTCGGAGCGGCCGCAGCCGCCGATCAGCAGGGTGTCGCCGGTGAACACCCGGTCCTCGACATGCACGCAGATCGAGTCCGCGGTGTGCCCGGGCGTGTGCAGGATATTCAGCGACAGTTTACCGAGGTTGATCTTCTCGCCGTCGTCCACCCGCAGGTCGACGTAGGGCGCGGGGCTGTCGCGGTGCATGATCACCGGCACGCCCAGCTCCCGCGCCATCTCTATGGCACCGGAGAAATGGTCGGCGTGGGTGTGGGTGTCCAGCACGTAGTGAATACGCACACCCTCCTGAGCCGCCAGCCCCAGGTAGCGGTCTATCAGGGTTTCCTCGGGGTCGATAATGACCGCGGTGCAGGCCTGTTCACAGGCGACGAAATAGGACTGGCAGCCGCGCTCGGTTGGCAATCTGGTGAAACAGCATGCGGGTCTTCCCCCGGAGTCGGTCGATAGCGTCGATGTTGATGGCGCTGATGGTGACAGCTTAGTCTATCCGGGGCAAGTCTGGCCGCGAAGAGTCGGCAGGGTCCCCACCCAAAGAGGGGTGCGCATCCCGGCAGCCCCGCAGACCGCAGTGAGGCGCCGGCTCAGCGTTTCGATACCCGCTCGAACAGGGCTATCGCCTCGCTGTGGCCGGTGTGGGGAAACATGTCCACCGCCGCCGCCCGTACCAGGGCGAAGCCCGCCGCCTGCAACAGCCGCGCATCCCGCGCCAGGGTAGCGGGATGACAGGATACGTAGACCAGGCGGCTCACCCCGGTGTGGGGCAGCACCTCACAGAGCGCTTTCGCCCCGGCCCTGGGCGGGTCAATGATGGCGATATCCGCCCGGGGCAGCGCAGGGCCATCCGCCATCAGGTTGACGGTTTTCGCCTGGATATTCCCTATCCCGTTGCGCGCGGCGTTTGCTTCCAGTCGGCGCGTCATACCGGCATCGCCTTCCAGCGCATCCACCGCGGCGGTGCGTCGCGCCAGCGGCAGGGCAAAGTTGCCGATGCCCGAGAACAGGTCGAGTGCCCGCTCGTCACTGCGCGGCTGCAACCATTCAAGCGCGCGGGTCACAAGCGCGTTGTTGACCTCCCAGTTGGTCTGGGTGAAGTCTCCCGGCAGGTACGCCATCTCTTCCACCCGCGCCGGCCTGTCATTGTTCTCCCCGGGGCAGTTCAGGCTGAGGCACAGCTCGCCCTCCGCATGCAGTTCCTGCCAGTCAGCCCTGTCATCGCCCGCATCATCCCACTCCTGCTCGCGCCGCGGTTTGCCCGGGCGCGGCAAGCCGCACCCGCAACGCCACCACGGGGGCTGTCAGCAGCGCCGCGCGCAGCAGGGCAATGCCCCTGGAACCGGGGTTGGCGGCAAAGTAACAGCACAGTCCGAGCTGCCCGGTGCTGTCGCTGTCGATTTCGACCTCGCGCAGGCCCTGCAAGTCGGAGGCTGCCGCCAGCAGCGCCGGCAGGTTCTGCAGCAGGGCGTTCGCGGGTGTGGCCGCCACCAGGCCAACGGCTCACCGCCACCGCCTCGTGCGAGCCGCGCCGGCGCATGCCCAGCACGAAGGAGCGGTCGGGAGTACGTTGCACCAACAGGCGCAGCCGGTGGCGGTAAGCCCAGGGCGAACTGCATATGGGCGGATCCAGCGCGAGACCCGGCGCGACCGGCTGGAGCAGCGCCAGCAGGCTCGCCTGTTTGTGCGCCTGCTGCGCCGGCAGCGACCAGTGCTGCAGGGTGCAGCCGCCGCAATCCCGGTAGAGCGGGCAATCCGGCTCGATGCGCCCCGGGCCGCATCGGTAGCGGCGACCAGGCCGACCATCAATGCCTCGTCATAATCGCGCTTTACTGCCGTGCACTGCGCCAGCACGGTTTCGCCCTGCAGGGCGCCGCTCACGAACACGACCTTGCCCTGCCGGCTGGCGATGCCCCGCCCCTCCTGGCTCATACGCTCTATCCGCAGTTCATCCTTGCCCCACAGGCGAGCCCGGGGCGGACGGCGAGCGGGCTTCTGGAAGCGCTGGCGCGGGGGCGGTTTCCAGAACGTGTACTTCAACTCGACCCCGTAGGTGGTGGGCGCTGCCGGCGGCATAGCCGCCGACGCCCTGGGAGTCCACCAGCGGGCTGGCGCCGATGATGTAGATCCTCATCGGTGAGATTGTTACCGTAAACCGCGCCCACCCACTTCTCGTCGGTGGAGATCCGGTCACGCGTGCGCTGAGGTCCTTTTGCTCTCCTCCAGCCACAGGCCGGAGCGGCAGCTGGCGGAATCGAAGCAGAAATCCACATCGGACTTGTAACTGAACTGGATGCGGGGCAGCACCGTGCCGAAGTCGGTATCGAAGCGGTATTCGGCGGCCGCGTAGTAAGGTCTGTTCCGGCAGGCGGGGCAGGTTTTCATCGGAGCGGTCGTTGGGGCAGGAGTCGACCTGGATGAAGGTCAGGTCAGCCCTGCTGCAGCCCGCAGCTGGCGGCACTGAGGGGGTCCGCCGGGTAACCTGGGTGTCCATAAATTCATCAATCGAGCCGTCATTCAGCGTCAGGTTGAACATCAGCTGCAGTCTTTCCACCGGGAACCAGATGGTCTCCAGTTCAAAACCCTGGATGGTCGACTTGGCGGCGTTTATCGTATCCGGGGCCGGCGCGTTGGTCTCGGGATTGATAACCACCGGAGGTAAGCTGGCGGTCCTTGTAGTCGGAGTAGTACAGCGCGCCGTTGACACGCAGGCTGCTGTCCAGGAGGTCAAGCTTGAACGCCCAGCTCCCAGTTTTTAACTTCCTCGGGCTCGAAATTCTCCAGCTCGCCCGAGGGTGCTTCGGACACGCCGCCCGACAGGAACCCTTCGCTGTAGGTCAGGTACACGGTGCCGGCGTCGATTCCTTCGATGTTGCTGATCAGGTACTGCACGCTGGCCATGGGCGTCAGCGCATTGTCGGAATTACTGCCATTTGACTGGTCCGCGAAGGCATATTCGAACCGGGGGTTATAGACAAAACCAGGGTCGCGGTTGTACAGCCCGGAATTGCCGAACAGCGGCACGACAGTGCCGCCGTTGGCATCGAGGGTGTCCGGGATCAGCTGGTAACGCTTGCGGGTGAGCTTGCGCGTTTCGTCGGTGGCGCGCAGGCCCAGTGTGGTGCGCCACTGCTCGGTCCACAACCATTCCAGTTGCGCATAAGCTCGCCAGGGCGTCGTTATCGGAATCCAGACTGGGTCGAGGGAGCATTCAGGTACAGCCAGCCCGCCAGGGCCGGGTCGTAGGGGCCCAGGAAAGATACCGTGGTCTCGCCCTTGGTTTCTTCACTGAACCAGAACACACCCGCGACGTAGTTGAGGCGATCATTCACCGCGGTGCCGGTGACCTTGAACTCCTGGCTGTACTGGTCGGTCTCGCGCGGCTCGCCCTGGGGGTGGACACTCTGGGTGCGGTGCAGGAAGGGAAGCGCGGTGTGGTCCAGCTCGTCATCCTGCTCGGCCTTGGTATAGCGCCAGGCGGAGATGCTCTTCAGGCTGAGGTTTTCATTGAGCTCCCAGTTGGCAATCAGGGCCGAGCCCTTGTTCGTGGCTGAGTAATCTCCTCCCAGGTCAGAGATCACCGTGTTGGCGTCGCCTGCCTCGGCAGCGTCCTGGCAGAAGTCATCCACAGTGCGGCCGGTGGAGGGAACGACGGCAAGGGTGTTGAACAGCTCCGCCTGCCAGCCTTTGTAGCCGGGCACCAGTACGCACTTCTGCGGCCGCATTGTCTGCTCGGTCCTGGCCCAGTTGAGGTTGAGGTCCAGGGTGACTGCTGTCAGTGGGCACATAGCGGGTCTGCCAGTTAGCGTTCTGGCGATCCTCGTTCATGTACCTTATCGCCGTCGTAGAGGTTCTTGATGTAGCCGTCGCTGTTGACGGTCGAACCTGCGAGTCGAGTAAACAGGTTGTCGGTCAGCGGCAGGTTGACCATGGCATTGCCATCGTGGCGGTCGTAATTCCCGACGCGACCGCCGAGGGCTGCCTCAAACTCTTCGCCGGGGCGATTGGTGGTAAAGACCAGTGCGCCGCCGGTGGTGTTCTTGCCAAACAGGGTACCCTGCGGGCCTCGCAGCACCTGCACTGACTGGATGTCGTAGATATCGAGCAGCGCCCCATCCGGGCGGCCCACGTAGACCTCGTCGATATAAATGCCAACGCCGGAATCGATGTTCGGGCCAGTGTTGCGCTGCCCGACACCGCGAATGTATATGTTGGCCAGTGGCGCGGTGCCGTTGGCGGAGGACACTTCGATATTGGGCACGATCTGGTTCAGCTGCGCCAGGTTGCGCACGCCCGCGTCACGCAGCGTGTCAGCGCTAAGCGCAGTTACTGCAACAGGTGTTTCCTGCAGGCTTTCCTCGCGTCTGCGCGCGGTCACTACTACCTCTTCCAGTGCGCCCTGCTGGGCCAGCGCAACGGGTGCTTCACCGGTGAGCCCCAGGGCGGCAAGGAGTGCGGACAGGAGAAGTTTACGGTTGTGGTTAACTGCGGGCATTGCATCACCTCATACATTATTATACCGGCGCGGCTCTCTGGTGGCCGGCGTTGACAGCAGAGTGCGACAAGAACGGCTGACTGGCAAGTACAAGCTTCCCCTGTCGGAGCATGCACTGTTGCAGGCTGTCACAACTGGTCGAATTTGCTGAACCGCTTACGGCATACGGATGGATTTTCAGGACAGTTTTTTGCGGGGGAACAGGCAATGAAAAAGCGGGTAGTAGTCTGGGGCACAGGCAACGTCGGCCGCCCCGCGATTCGCGCGGTGCTGGCGCACAGAGACCTTGAGCTGGTCGGGGTTATTGTTTCTGATCCCGCCAAGCTGGGACGCGACGCGGGCGAAATCGCAGGCGTTGCACGTGCAGGCGTCCAGGCTACGGCAGATTGGCGCGGCTTGCTGCAGCGGCTGCAGCCCGATGCGGTGGTGTACGCAGCCACTGCAGATACCCGCGGGGCGGAGGCCTTCATGGAGTTGCTGGGCTGCCTCGAAGCCGGCGTGAATGTCGTGTCTACAGCGTTTTACCCGCTGTTGTACCCGGAATGTGGTCTGGAAGCGGCGGTTGCGCCGGTGCGCGAGGCCTGTCGCAAGGGCAACAGTTCGGTGTTTGTGTCCGGCATCGATCCGGGTTGGGCCATGGACATCCTGCCGATCCTCGCCAGTGGAGTCGTGGCCGACATCCACGAGATTCGTGTCCAGGAAGTGTTCAATTACGCCCTGTATGACCAGCCGCAGGTGGTACGGGAGGTTATCGGCTTCGGCCAGGGCATGGCACAGCTACCGCGCATGCTGGAGGATTTCTCCCTGAAAATGGTGTGGGAACCCATGGTGAGAATCATGGCCGCGGCCCTTGAGTATCCCCTGGACAGCGTCGAGACCTACGTCGAGCGCCGGGCGCTGGAGCAAGCTGTCGATGTGCCGGGGATGGGCGTCTTTGACCAGGGCACCCAGGGTGCTTTTCGGTTTGAGGTGCGCGGTATCCGCAACGGCGTCACCCGGCTGGTGGTGGAGCACATCGCGCGCATCGATGACCGCTGCGCGCCGGACTGGCCGTACCCGCCCCAGGGGCAGGGCTGTCACCAGGTGCTGATCAAGGGCAGCCCTGACCTGGTTATCAGCGTGCACGGCCACGATGCAATTGAACCGGGGCCGGCCGGCGGCGGCAATGGCAGCGCTGCCAACCGCATCGTCAACGCCATCCCCGCCGTGTGCGCGGCAGCGCGAGATTCTGTCGCCGCTGGATATCCCGCCCATTACCGGGGCGGCGCAGATGCGGGCCTGACGCTGTCGTAGCCCGCTGCGCTCACCGTTGCGCTAGGTCCTTACGCCCCGGTACACCAGGCCGGCCGTCTTTTTCACACTGGCAATGGCGCTGTCAGACTTGCCCAGGCCCAGGATTCGGGCGCAGCTCTCCAGGGGAAGTTTGCCGGTGCCAACCATCTGGAAGGCGCTGACGACGACAGCCAGGTCAGACGCGGTAAAACGATACCCGTACTCGGCGCCCAGTTTAACCACCTGAGTGCTGCTGGCGCCGCCCAGCCCCGGGCCTCTTCCGCATCAAGCTTTGAGGGGTTGCTGATATCCCCGTCCCCCCCGAGGATCGCCACCAGTTTCTGGCGCAGTGCGGGGTCACTGCCGGAGCGCTCCATGAAGCGGATAACCGGGAGGGTGTTGTCTTTCGACTTGGCGGCCACCGGGGCGGAATAACTCACCCCTTTGTAGGTCATGGACACAACCTTCTCTATGAACGGGAAGAACTCCTTCGATTTGGCGTCCAGCTCGAGGAACCTGGCAAAATCCTCGCCACTTATCTGTTTCGACTGCACGCGCTGGAAGGCGTCGGTAACGGCAAGCAGGTCTGACATGGTGAACAGGAAACCGTGCCTGGCGGCAAACTCGGCCACCAGCGCCCCTCTTCCGCCTCTCAGCGCCTCGAGCTCATCGGCGTCGAGTTGGCTGAAGTCGCTGATATCGCCATCCCCGGTGCTGAGGATCTCCTTGAGCTGCTCGCGAAAGGCGGGGTCCTCAGCGGTCTTTTTCATGAAATCCAGGACTTGGTGAGAGCTGCCCGTATCCTTGTCGACAGTATGTTGGATACCGCGATAAACCAGCCCGACCGAGTGGCCAATATTCTCCAGCTGACTCGTTTCCGCTACGGATCCGCTGTCCAGTCCCAGCGCCATGGAGAACGCTGTTTGCGACAGCTCCCCGGCCTTGTAAGCGCTGATAGACACCAATAACTGCATTCCAGCTCAGCTTCACGGTGAAGGCATAGCCATTCTGCTCGGCAAGGCTGTAGGCAACCAGGACGCTCCTGTGACCCAATGCAATGCCTACGGGTTTCCGCCTGGTCCAGCTCCTGGGCGTTGCTGACATTCCCGTCCCCGACCCCCATGATGCCCGCGAGACCTTCGCGCAGGGGACGTCGTCCTTTGAGGGTGCCTCAAGAAATCGAACTACTGCACCTCAACTGTCATAACATCCAGCCTCAAGTAAAAATTGACCGATTCGATGCCCGCTACGGTTGCTCCCATGTATCAGGAAGGTTGCTTCAGATCTGGGCAATGCAATTACCGGGCCAGATCCTGAAAGGCGAATTATGGCGGTATTTGCCCCACAGGGCGGGGTTGGCGGGCTAAATTGGTGCTGGCGCGCACCACGTGAGTGCATTCAACTGGCTGTCGCCGCTCACTGGAGCAGTACCAGGGCGGCGGTCCTTGGCCCCGGCACCGGCGCGCGAAGCAAGGGCCCGCCCTGGCCGAGTGCTGCTGCAGGGCAGCGGATCCTGCCGGCCATGGCTTGGCGATTGAAACGGGCAATTCCAGCATCAGCTACAAAGACGAACTGGCCCGCTACGGCCGCAAGGAAAGCTGTCATCACCGAGAGACTGCGGCCCGGCGCAGAGCAGCGCGACGCACAGCAGCATAAGGTTGCCCAGCAGCCCGCCGATGCTCAGGCACAGGAATTGTGCCGGCGTGTTCTGTGCAAAGTCGTAATCGAAAAACAGCGGGTGGATGCGCGGCTTCAGGGTGAGCGCGGAGCGCGCGGCCCTGGCGCCCAGGAAGTGGCACCACTCGTGCACGATGTGGCTGAGCGCGAGACCGGTCAGGAACGCCCAGGCGGCAACCAGGTAAGCCGTCACGCCGTCACGCCCCCGCTTGACGTCGGCGCCGATCAACAGCGCGGCCAGCAACAGGGCAATACCGCCGTGCACCAGCGCTTGCCTGGCGAGGGAGATCGCTGAACTCGTTGCTGCCTGGGTCATCTGCCGGACCTGATCCTTAGAATTAATTCGCACGCGGCGGGGAGTTTTCCCCGCAATTCTGGCGTAATATTCATCGTTCTGCCAGTTAAGGAGGTCACAATGCGGTTTTTCAGCAGGGCTGCACTATTGCTGCTGGCTGCGTTTTTTGCCGGCTCCGCTTCCGCCGACTGGATAGAACAGTTCCAACGTCAATGCGATGATGGTGCTGCAAAGCCAGGCAAAATTCCGGCCCGAGTCGGTCGCGCGGGCGGGCCTCACCCAGTTTGACGCGGATGTCATCGACCTCAATCCGGATCATAACGAGCGCCAGAGCGCCAGTGACCGGCTGCTGTTGGTCGAATTGAACAAGCGCCTGGCGGCAAAACCGAGATCCGAGGGTAGGCGAGGACCTCAAGGATCCTGATCCAGTCCCTGCAAGACGGGATCGAGACCCGGCCCGTATCAACAGTGCGTACCTGCTGCCCTACTATCCACTCGACCGTCTGCTGTTTCAAAGCTTCAATGCGCTGCTGGATCCCAGGAATGACAAGGCGCGCTACGCCAGCGCCCTCGAGCGCCTGCGCAAGTACAACGGCAGCTTTGAGGGGCTATACCCCGATCACTGAGCTCGCCAGGGCGCGATCCACCGAGCGCTTTGGTGTCAAGGGCCTGCTGGGGCCTTATCGCCCTGAGCTGGATGCCGATCTTGCGGACGCGCCGCGCTATATCGCCGGCATTCGAGACCTGTTCCAGCAGGCGGGACTGGCAGGCTGGCAGGATGACCTGGCCCTGCTGGAAACCCAGCTGGACGAGTACCGGGCGTGGCTGCGCGCGGATATGTTGCCTCGCGCCCGGCCGGATAACCTGCTACCGGGCGAGGTGTACAGCGAGCAACTGAGAAACTATGGCGTACGGGCCACGCCCGAGCAGCTTATCGCCGACGCTCTCTACAGCTACCAGCTCATTGGCAGCCAGATGGATGCTCTGGCGCGCACTATAGCCGAGCAGCGCCGTTGGGATGACAAGAGCCTGCTGGGTATGATCCGTCGGCTTCGACGAGGCGCAGATACCGCCGGACCAGGTGCTCACCGTATACCAACAGCGCCTTGCCGAGGTTGAGGACATCATTCGCCGCGAGGACATTATCACCCTGCCGCAGCGTGACGCCTCTATTCGCCTGGCCACCGAGGCCGAGTCCGCCGCGATTCCCGCCCCCTTTATGAGTCCGCCGCAGTTGATCAACAATACCGGTCAGTTCGGCGAGTTCGTGCTGGTCCAGACCAACCCCGCCCTCGAAGGCGACGCGGTAGGACGACTCAGCCCGCGACCTGCGCGACCCCCGGCGCGCCCGGCAGAGTGCAGTGCCACCGTGAAAACGACTCCCTGCGCGCGCCCTTTGCACACACGCGACGCGAGCGGGCGCGACGCCAGCCACAGCAGCCTTATCTACCTCCCCGCCCAGCTTTTTCTCTCCCCGCCGCGCGCGGCGGTCCGCCCCGGCACCCGGCGCGCCCACGCACGGGTCCGGGGCACCGCCAGCACCGCGGGCCGGCCGAGGCCGACCGCTACGCGTTTCGCATGCCCGGGCGGGCGACGTCCTACTATTATGGCTTCATGGCCATGATGCGCCTGCGCGCGGAGATTGAGAATCGCGCTCGGCGATCGATTCAGTCAGCGGGAGTTTCACGACTTCATCATCGAGCAGGGCCTGTTGCCACCGGACCCTGATGCGGGGGAGGCGGCGCTGGCCGGGTTCGTGCGCAAGGCGGGTGATGCAGCGCAACAATGAAGTTGCCCAGCGTAGGAATCGTGCTATCTGGCGCCACGACCAGCCAGCCTGTCCCCGCCGCGCCCAACCCGCAGTTGCGGGATAACAAGTGAACGGGGTGAAAGGTCCCGGCCGCAAATTCGGCCCTGGAATCCTGGTCACCGCGGCATTTATCGGGCCGGGGACGGTTACCACGGCAAGTATTGCCGGTGCTCACTTCGGCTTTGCCCTGATCTGGGCGCTGGCGTTTTCGGTGCTTGCCACCATAGTCCTGCAGGAGATGGCGGCGCGCCTCGCGCTGGTAAGCCGGCAGGGTCTGGCCGAAGCCCTGCGCAGTAGTTACAGCTCGAGCTGGTTGGGCACCGCTGCCGTTGTGCTCGTGGTTGCAGCGGTCGGGCTTGGTAACGCGGCCTACCAGACCGGAAATATAACGGGGGCGGCGCTGGGCCTGCGGGGCATCAGCGAGATCGGTCTGAAATGGTGGGCACTGCTGGTGGGACTGCTGGCGGGAGCGCTGCTGGCATCCGGTGTCTATGCCCTGATTGAAAAGCTGCTGATCGCCCTGGTGGCGCTTATGGGCCTGGTGTTCCTGCTTACACTGATCATGGTGCGGCCTTCGTTCAGTGCCATGTTGGGTGGTTTGCTGGTGCCATCTTTACCTCAGGGCTCGCTGCTTACGGTCATGGCCCTGATCGGCAGCAATGCATGTAC
>NZ_JAXHOL010000031.1:0-17627 GCF_034519335.1 Rhodoferax sp. | reverse complement strand
AGTTACAACAGCAGGCGAAGGTACCAAGCGGGTCTTCCTGACCGCGTTCAATGCTGAAAAATTTACAGTCCAGCGCCATAATCAAATACATCGATCATGCCCAGTAGGAATTGAGAGACCGGGACCAAAACTTGCCAGCAAGTGCGTCATTCGAGGTCCGTTCAGCGGGACGATGCGTTTGAAGGTCGCAAGACGTCTGACATTTTTGCCTGGGGAAGCGTAAATGCCTCGAGATTACCCTGTGAGCCCATGACAGCTACACTTGGCGGCGCCCCCCCCCGAGATGCGGACAACAGAACCCAAGGAGCAAACATATCCGGAAATGATCAATGGCTAGTCACCAGCAGCCGACGCTCAACGACATACCGCCTGGAAGCAGCAGGCGCGATACTCGAACAGCCGACTGAACACCACGGTGTGCGGCAACGAGAAGCCGCACCAGCACGTGGATGGCCAAGCTGTGCGCTCCTGCGTCATGCCGGTCTCCGCCGTAGTGGGCCAGAAGATCACCACCATCGAGGCCCTGGGCAGCCCTGACAAGATGCACGCCCTGCAGGCCGCATGGATTGCCGAGCAAGTGCCCCAGTGCGGCTACTGCCAGAGCGGCATGCTCATGGCAGCCGCCGCCCTCTTGGCCCGCAAACCCAAGCCCACCGATGCCGACATCGACGAGGCCATGACCAATATCTGCCGCTGCGGCACCTACCAGCGCGTGCGCGCCGCCATCCACCGCGCGGCGGAGCCAGCCCCAAGGAGCCGCAGCATGAAGCGCCGCACCTGGCTATTGAGCGCCTTGGGCGCCACCGGCGCCTTGGTGGTGGGTTGGGGCGTGATGCCCGCCCGCTCCCGCATGGGGAGCCCGGAATTAATGTTGCCCGAAAGTGGCGAAGTGGCGCTGAACGGCTGGATCAAGGTGGCCACCGATGGCACCGTGGTGCTGGCCATGCCACGCAGCGAGATGGGCCAGGGCATCCACACCGCCCTGTCCATGCTGGTAGCGGAAGAGTTGGACCTGCCCATGGCCAAACTGAAACTGCAACAGGCAGGGCCCGACACGATTTACGGCAACGTGGCCATGCTCACCGCCAGCCTGCCTTTCCACCCGCTGGAGTCCGAGGGGGGCAACCCACCTACCAAGGTGAAATTGGGTGAATGGTTTGTCGGCAAGCTCGCACGCGAGCTGGGAATCAATGCCACAGGCGGCTCGTCCAGCGTGGCTGACGCTTGGGTGCCCTTGCGCACGGCAGCGGCAACGGCGCGTGCGGCGCTGCTGGAGTCAGCGGCCAAACAGTGGCAAGTGCCGGCGTCTGACCTGCGCATTGCCGCCGGGGTGGTACAGCATGCCTCGGGCAAGTCAGCGCATTTTGGCGAGCTGGCTGCAGGCGCGGCGGGCGTCAACCCCAAGAATGTGAGCCTCAAGGCCCGCGAACAATGGACCCTGCTGGGCAAACCCACACCGCGTGGCGACATTCCCGCCAAGACCAACGGGACGGCCCAGTTTGGCATTGACGTGCGCCAGCCCGGCATGCTGTTTGCGGCCCTGCGCTTGGCGCCGCAAATCGGCGGCAGTGTCAAAGCGTTGGACACCCAAGCCGCCCTGGCTCTGCCCGGTGTGCACAAGGTCGTTCCCCTGGACGCCTTGGGTGGCTCCACGGCAGGTTTTGCCGTGGTGGCCCAAACCACCTGGCACGCCCGCCAAGCCGTGCAGGCGGTACAAGCGCAATGGGCAGCACCGTCCCATGGAGCCCTGAACACCCAAGCCATTGAAGCCCGGATGCAGGAGGCACTGAAAGCCGAAGAAGGTTTCGCCTTTTACGAGAAAGGCGATGCCAGCCAAGCCGAAGCGTCGGCTGCCAAATTGGTGGAGGCTAGCTACCAGGCCCCCTACCTGGCCCATGCCACCATGGAGCCGATGAACTGCACCGCCCAGGTCAAAGATGGCAAAGTGACCGTATGGGTGCCGACCCAGGTGCCCGAAATGGCACGCGCCATAGCCGCCAAAGTAGCCGGTGTGGATGCCAACGATGTGCTGCTGCATGTCACGCTGCTGGGCGGAGGCTTTGGGCGCCGGCTGGAGGTGGACTATGTAGCCCAGGCCGTGCAGGTCGCCATGGCCTGCGATGGCAAGCCCGTACAACTGCTGTGGCCGCGCGAGGAGGACATGACGCACGACTTCTACCGCCCCATGCATGTGGCAGATTTGCGCGCGGCCATCGACAGCACAGGCCAAGTCAGTAGCCTGCGCATCAAGTCGGCAGGTGACGCCATCAGCCCGCGTTGGATGGCCCGCGGGCTGCCCGCCCTGTCGGGCCCGGTGGACATGCCGGACAAAACCACCGCAGAGGGCCTGTTTGACCTGCCCTACGGCTTTGCCCACCAACACATGGCCCATGTGGCCACGCTGATGGAGGTGCCTGTCGGCTTCTGGCGCTCTGTAGGCCATTCGCACAATGCGTTTTTCTCGGAAAGTTTTATCGACGAACTAGCTGCAGCCACCCAGAAGGACCCTTTGGGATTCCGGCTGGTTTTGCTCAAAGACGCACCGCGCTACGCCGCCGTGCTGCAACTGGCGGCCGACAAAGCCCGATGGGGTAGCGCCCTGCCCAAGGGGCATGCCATGGGGGTGGCCATGCACGAATCGTTTGGCTCCATCGTGGCCGAGATTGCCGAAGTGTCCCTGCAAGAAGGCATACCGCGCGTGCACCGCGTGGTATGTGCCATTGACTGCGGCACCGTGGTCAACCCCGACACCGTAGCACAGCAAATGGAGAGTGCAGTGATCTTTGGACTGAGTGCCGCGCTCTACGGCAAGATTGACATCCAAGATGGCGTGGTGCAGCAGAACAATTTTCCGACCTACCCCATGGTGCAATTGGCACAAGCGCCCAAAGTGGAAACCTACATCGTCCCCAGCACACGGGCACCAGGTGGGGTTGGGGAACCTGGCTTGCCGCCTATTGCGCCCGCGGTGGCCAACGCAGTGTTTGCGCTGACAAGCCAACGACAGCGTCGGCTACCTTTGGTGACAGCGGCCTAATGACGCGCTATACACGGTCAAGGTGACTTTTTGGAGAAACGGGCCAACTGTTGGCCCGAAACGTCCTGCAGCACCAACTCTCCGTCGATCAGCCGCACCATACGTGCCGATTCCAATACCTTAAAAAAACGGTCCTCTTGGCCACCTTGCGGGAGGGCCATGCACAAGCGCCCCGTCGCCGCCAAACGCCCGACCTGTAATGCGCCTTGGTTCACCACAGCACGGCCCGCAAAACCGTTGCAGCCGCCAGTGCCGGCGATTTGCTCGGCAGATAACCAACGCAGGCGCGGTAGCGGCTCTACCAATGCCGTCACGCCGTCGATCTGGCTTGCCACCCATTCGTTGCCAACCAGTGCAGCGCCGGACGCTGGCGCCGCCCTGAACGAGGGCGTTGGGACTGCGCAGGCAGACAACACTACCGCCAGCCATGCAAACCCGGACCACCGACAGAAAGTGAGTAAAGCCATACGGATACAAGGTAATGAAGGGGCACCCATCTTAATCACTCCGACAATTGCATCACAATCATCGACTTTCCTCCCCCGATGAAGCTGACCATGCCCCCAGAGACCGCGAGCCAGGCTCCACACACACCCCGTCTGTTTTTCGTGGTTTTGGCACTTTCGGTCGCAGCCGCCATGGTGCCAACGATCTGGCCTGCCGCAGACTTGGCATTGGCAGCACTGTTTACCGGCGCGTCACCCACCATCGCCTCTGCTGACTGGTGGTGGGTAGTGGATATCAACCTTTATGTTCCCGCACTGTTTCGCATTGGCCTTGCCGTCTGCTTTGTGGCCTGGCTCGTCGTGACATTTGGCAAACGCTGGAAAGTTTGGCGTCTGCCACTGGCGTTTGTGGTGGTAGCCGGCATCATGGGGCCGGGCGTGGTGGTCAATGCCGTATTCAAGGAACACTGGCAGCGTGCCCGTCCCTACCAGGTGGAGCACTTTGGCGGGGAGCAACAATTCACGCGCGCAGCAGTCATCACCGACCAGTGCAACAACAACTGCTCCTTTGTCAGCGGGCACGTTGCTTGCGGATTCTTCTTCACCACCTTGCTGCTGATACATCGCCGCCGCCAAACGCTGTGGGCATTGGCAGGCACCGGGGCGGGCCTGGGGATTGGCTTTGCGCGCATGTCAGACGTGGCGCACTGGTTCAGCGATGTGCTGTGGGCCTACCCCATCACCCTGGTCACAAGTTGGTTGGTTTGGAAGGGCTTGGTGCACGCCTACCGCTGGCGTGACAGACGTGCATCAGGCGCCGGATAACAACCCAGTCTGCACGGTGGGATAGCGCAACTGCAAACGGAGTTCTTGTGCCATGCGCGTGTTGACGAGCCGCCTCGATTCATCCATGAAGCTCAGCAGCATCACCGGCAGCAGCTCACGGGCGCTGGTGCGCGACACCCTGGGTGGGCGCGACAAACCATATAGGTCGGCGGCTAGGTCGAAGTAGTCACCCATTTTGAGTTCCGACTCGTCGCTCACGTTGTACAAGCGCTGAGGCCGGCCCAACCACAAGGCACGCCAGCAGGCGCGGGACAGGTCATCGGCATGGATGTGGTTGGTGTACACATCTTCAGCCGGCAACAGCACGGGCGTACCCTTGGCCAGACGGGCCTGCGGTGTGCCACCCTCCCGGTCTGGCGCGTAAATACCCGGAATCCGCAATACCGACACCCGCAGCCCACTGCTGCGCCCCCAAAAGCGCATGGCGTACTCAGCCTGTACCCGGCGCTGGGCTCGGGGTGTCTGGGGCGCCAGGGCACAGGTCTCGGAGACCCAATCGCCCTGACGATCTCCATACACACCACTGGTGGAGGCATACACCACGCTGACCGGCGCACTGCGGCAGCGCAACACGCGCGCCAATGCCAAGGCACGGGGATCCGTCCAACCTTCAGACGGGGGGGGCGCCAAATAAACCACCCGGTGGGCAATCCCAGCCAAACGACGCAAGGTATGGGGTTTGTCCAAATTGCCTTGCAGCGGCGTCGCACCCATTGCGCGCAGCACGGGGACACGTTGCGCAGAGGAAGTCAGTGCCATCCACCGAGCCTGTGTGCGCTGGGCCTTGAGCATACGCACACCGATGTCACCACAGCCCAGCACCAACACCCGCTCTTTGCGAAAGCGGGAGGGCAAGGCACCGAGAGGAGATTGGTTTGAAGGCAAAATTGAGGGCTGATGACTTGAGAGCCCCCAAGGATACCCAAAAGATGACCGTTCACCCTGCCAGCCACGCCGCATTCACCATCACAGTAGAGCCCAGCGGCCGAGTGTTTACCGCGGACTCCGACGAAGCCATTTTGACCGCTGGCATACGGCACGGCATTGGCTTACCCTACGGTTGCAAGGACGGCGCGTGCGGTTCCTGCAAATGCAAAAAAATCAGGGGCGACGTCTTGCATAGGCCTTACCACGCCAAAGCGCTGAGCGTGGAAGAGGCAGCGCAAGGCCTGATCCTGACTTGTTGCGCAGTACCCCTGAGTGATGTGGTTCTGGAGTCGCGCCAAGTGACCGAACAAGGTGCTCTGCCCATCAAAAAAATGCCCACACGCGTGACAACGATGACGCGTATGTCCGACGACGTTATGGTGTTAAACCTGCAACTACCGGCCAATGACAGTTTTCTGTACCGCGCCGGCCAGTATGTGGAATTTATTCTGCGCGATGGCGCACGCCGCAGCTACTCGATGGCCAACGCTCCCGGTCAAGGCAATGCGCTGGAGCTGCACATCCGCCACATGCCCGGAGGCAAGTTCACCGACCATGTGTTTGGCGCCATGAAGGAAAAAGAAATCCTGCGCATCGAGGGTCCGTTCGGCTCCTTCTTCCTGCGTGAAGATTCCGAGGCTCCTCTGGTATTTCTGGCATCCGGTACTGGCTTCGCCCCGATCAAGGCACTGCTGGAGCACATGCAGGAGCACGACATGCAGCGTCCGGTAACTGTGTATTGGGGCGGGCGGCGGCCGGCCGATTTGTACATGGACGCATGGTTGCGCGCCCAACAGGCGCTAATGCCCCAGCTACGCTACGTGCCAGTGGTATCTGACGCGCAACCCGAAGACGCTTGGGTGGGCCGTACCGGCTTTGTACACCGTGCGGTGCTGGATGACATGCCAGACTTGTCGGGCCATCACGTGTATGCATGCGGAGCCCCCATTGTGGTGGAGTCCGCCCGCAGGGACTTTACCCACATGGCAGGGCTGCCTGAGGACAATTTCTTTGCCGATGCATTTACCTCCGAAGCAGACAAGTCTGCTTCGTGAGGGGAACACATCGTTCGTTCAAGAGCCCGATTGCGAAGGGCGGTGTTTGCGATCACGCTTGCCGTTGTGGTTGAGATCGGTTTGACCATCGTGTTTTTGCTGGCGAATCTCTTTGCTTTGGGCTTGCTGCAGGTGCCCAATGCGCTTGCGCTCCTGGGCCGTTACCACGCCATCCGCAGCGGCTTTCGCTTGGGCGTGATCCACCAGAGCATCTTCGCGGTTCAGGCGTTTGGCCTCGTGGGGCGTCAGCTGGCCGGATTTTGTGCCCTGCTCCACACGCTTCTCCATATTGGCCTCGCGTTGGTCGATCTTGGGCGTAGCGAGTGGATCTTTGGGCGTAGTCTGCGCAAAAACTGCGCCGGAAGCCAACAGCACCAAACTGGTCAGCAAAGCATGAACTTTCATCGTGAACTCCTGGGTTGTGCATGGAAAAACTCCATGCGCTTACAACGCAGGCCACAACGACTGCTCTGACATCGGCAATGCAAAGCCAAGTAACAAGGTGTAGCTTGGCAAGATTGCCTCGCTACACCTGCGTGGATTCCGGAGCAGTCTCCGGAAGCTGAAGCGGGTTTACTCGCCGAGGTAGGCGG
This sequence comes from Rhodoferax sp., assembly GCF_034519335.1. Taxonomy (GTDB): domain Bacteria; phylum Pseudomonadota; class Gammaproteobacteria; order Burkholderiales; family Burkholderiaceae_C; genus Allorhodoferax. The sequence goes on along the minus strand of NZ_JAXHOL010000031.1, from coordinate 10,723 downwards.
CACGCACCTTGGGATCGGTCAACATGTCGGCAGCGTTGCCGGTCATGGTGACGATGCCGGACTCCATCACGTAACCACGGTTGGCAATGGACAGCGCGCGGCTGGCGTTTTGCTCGACCAGCAGCACAGTCACGCCCTGGGCGTACACGTCTTTCACCACTTCAAAAATCTTGTCCACCATGATGGGGGACAGACCCATGGAGGGTTCGTCCAGCAGCAGCACCTTGGGGCGGCTCATTAGTGCGCGGCCCATGGCCAGCATCTGCTGCTCGCCACCCGACATGGTGCCGGCCAGCTGGTCCTTGCGTTCACGCAGGCGCGGGAAGATGGTGAACATCTTTTCCATATCCGCCGCAATACCATCCTTGTCGTTGCGGATGTAGGCACCCATCTGCAGGTTTTCGATGATGGTCATGCGGGTGAACACACCGCGACCTTCCGGCACCATGGCCAGGCCTTGCTTCACCAAGTCCCAAGGGCCCTGGCCCTTGATGCTTTTGCCGAGGTATTCGATATCGCCCGCATTGATGGGCAGGGTACCGGTGATGGCCTTCATGGTGGTGGTCTTGCCAGCACCGTTGGAGCCAATCAGGGACACCAGTTCACCTTCGTGGACTTCGAAATCCACACCTTTGACGGCCTGGATGCCGCCATACGAGACCTTCAGGCCTTTAACTTTGAGCAGAGTCTGGGTTGTCATGCTATTTCCTTAGTGGCCGCTCGTGCCCAAGTAGGCCTCAATCACTTTTTCGTTCTTCTGCACTTCGGCAGGGGTGCCCTCGGCAATTTGTTTGCCGTAGTCCAGCACCGTCACACGGTCGCACAGACCCATCACCAGCTTCACATCGTGTTCGATGAGCAAAATGGTACGGTTGTCATTGCGGATACGGTCAATCAGCTCGCGCAGCATGACCTTCTCGGTCGCATTCATGCCAGCGGCGGGTTCATCCAGTGCAATCAGTTGCGGGTCGGTGGCCAGGGCACGGGCGATTTCCAGGCGGCGCTGGTCGCCATAGCTCAGGGTGCGGGCCTTGTAATCGGCAAACTTGCCAATGCCCACATAGTCCAGCAGCTCTTGTGCACGCTTGGCAATGGCAGCCTCTTCGGCCTTGAAGCCGGGGGTACGGAACACCGCACCCAGCAAACCAGAGTGGGTGCGGATATGCCGACCCACCATCACGTTTTCAAGCGCAGTCATTTCCGCGAACAAGCGGATGTTCTGGAAGGTACGCGCAATACCGGCTTTGGCCACGGTATGCACTGCGGTAGGCTGGTAGGCCTTGCCGGCCAGCTCAAAGCTGCCACTGTCAGGCGTGTAGAGCCCGGTCAGCACGTTGAAGAAGGTGGTCTTGCCGGCGCCATTGGGACCGATCAGGCCGTAGACCTGGCCGCGTTCGATCTTGATGCCGACGTCGCTCAGGGCTTGCAAACCACCAAACCGCTTGGAAACGCCGGAGACGTTCAATACTGTATCTGTCATGTTGGATTCCATTCAGTGGAGGGCAGCTCCAAGCGCATACGCCGGGCTGCCCTGCAAGGTTCAGGTTTTGGCGTTTTGCAATGATTTGCCGTGCTCAGGCGCAGGCCACAGGCCGCGGGGGCGCAGCAGCATCACGCTGATCATGGCCAGGGCGATGAGCAGTTGACGCAGAATGGAAGCATCCAGACGGCCACCGGTCATGGCTTGCAAAGGCCCTGCCACATAACGCAGCACTTCAGGCAGGGCGGATAGCAAGATCGCGCCCAAAATGACACCGGGCAAATGGCCTACACCACCCAACACCACCATAGCCACAATCATCACCGACTCCATCAGGCTGAAGGATTCGGGCGAAATGAAACCCTGGAACGCAGCAAACATGGCACCAGACACACCACCAAAAGTAGCGCCCATGCCGAAGGCCAGCAGCTTGGCATTGCGGGTGTTGATGCCCATGGCTTTGGCAGCAATTTCGTCTTCACGAATTGCCATCCAGGCACGGCCCACGCGGGACAGCTCCAGTCGGTGACAAATGATCACACTGACCACCACCAAAGTAAGGAACAGGTAGTAATACAGCGTGACGGACGAGAGCTCGTATCCCGCAATGTTGAGCCGTTTGCCCAAGCTGATGCCAAAAAACTGGATCGCGTCGATCTGTCCAATGCCCTTGGGGCCGTTGGTGATGTTGACGGGGTGGTCCAAGTTGTTCAAGAACACACGGATGATTTCACCAAAGCCCAAGGTCACGATGGCGAGGTAATCGCCACGCAGACGCAAGGTAGGGGCACCCAGCAAGATGCCCAACACACCGGCCAAGGCTGCCGCTAGCGGAATCACGACCCACAACGGGGTGTGCAACCCATTGGGGAACATGGCGGCAATGGCAGGGAAGGTTTCTGGCAAATGGGGTGAAGCCATCAGACCAAACATATAGGCACCAATGGCGAAGAACGCCACGTAACCCAGATCGAGCAGGCCCGCATAGCCGACCACGATGTTCAGGCCCAAAGATAGCAGCACAAACAGCAGCGCCATATCGGCAATACGCACCCAGGCGTTACCAAAACCTTGCAATACCAGCGGCAGAATCAGCAAACCTGCTGCAGCCACCAGCATGGTGATCAGTCGTTTTTGAGAATTCATGTGTTGGGTCTCCTTAGGCACGATCGGCTACACGCTCACCCAGCAAGCCGGAGGGGCGCAGTGTCAACACGATGATCAGAACAACGAAAGCAAAGATGTCGGAGTAATGGCTGCCCAATACACCGCCGGTCAGTGCACCGATGTAACCGGCACCAATCGACTCGATCAGGCCCAGCAGAATGGCGCCGACCACGGCACCGGCCAGGTTGCCGATCCCACCGAACACAGCGGCGGTAAAGGCCTTGAGGCCGGGCAAAAAGCCCATGGCGTGCTGTGCGGTACCGTAGTTGGACGCATACATCACACCGGCAATGGCGGCCAGCACGGCACCAATGATGAAGGTGGCGGAAATCACCATGTCAGGCTTCACGCCCATCAGACCCGCAACACGGGGGTTCTCGGCCGTGGCGCGCATGGCGCGGCCCAGCTTGGTGTAGTTCACCAACCACATCAGCAGTGCCAAAGACACAGCCGTCACACCCAGAATCATGACTTGCGTTGGGGTGATGACCGCACCGGCAATATCAATGGGGGTGTTGGGCAAGAGCGTCGGGTAGGACTTGTAATTGGGCTTCCAGATGATCATCGCCAGCGTTTGCAGCAAGATGGACATGCCGATGGCGGTGATAAGCGGGGCTAGTTTGGGACTATTCCGCAGAGGGCGGTAAGCCACCTTCTCAATGACGAAGTTGAGGGTAGCAGCGACCACGCAGGCAATGATGAGGGCCAGGAACAGGATGATGAAGCCCGGGGTACCGGGCATCGCATCCTGCATCAGGCCAATCATGGTCCAACTGGTAAGAGCCCCCACCATCACGACTTCGCCGTGGGCAAAGTTGATCAGGTTGATGATGCCGTACACCATCGTGTAGCCCAACGCGATGAGCGCATACATGCTACCTAACACCAGACCGTTGATGATCTGCTGTATCAAAATATCCATAGAAAACTCCGTTGTTCTTGTGTGCGAACGGCATGGCCGTTAACACTGGTGGCGTTAGACCATCGAAAGCAATAAGCCTGCCACGTCAGGTTCACTGGCGGTGCAGGCCAAAGCAGTGCCGCGATTCTAGCGAGGTCGCGCTGGGGGGGGCTCGGGGCCGCGGGGTGGGTTTACCCTTGACTGCCATGCCGATTTGGCAACTCATGGCGCATTTCATGCACTATTAGTTTTTCTTCTGATTGCGCGCTTTGAGCTCGCGCAGCTTCTCACCAATACGAATCTCCAGCCCGCGCTCCACGGGCCGGTAAAACTGCGCATCAGCCATGCCGTCCGGCAGATACTGTTCACCCGCTGCAAAGCCCCCTTCTTCATCATGCGCGTAGCGGTAGCCCTTGCCGTAGTCCAGCTCTTTCATGAGTTTGGTAGGCGCATTGCGCAGATGCATGGGCACGGGGCGCGTGCCATCTTTCTTTACAAATGCCTTGGCTTCGTTGAACGCCTTGTAAACCGCATTTGATTTGGGAGCTACGGCCAAGTAAATCACGCATTCGGCTAGTGCCAACTCACCCTCTGGCGTGCCCAGGCGCTCGTACACGTCGGCCGCGTCCAGCGCCATGCGCAGCGCGCGCGGGTCGGCCAGGCCTATGTCTTCGGCTGCCATACGGATCAGGCGACGCGCCATGTAGCGTGGGTCAGCTCCGCCGTCGAGCATGCGCACAAACCAGTACAGCGAGGCATCGGGATCCGAGCCTCGCACGCTTTTGTGCAGGGCCGAGATGGTGTCGTAAAACTGCTCGCCGCCCTTGTCGTAGCGGCGCATACGCTCGCCCAGCACCTTGAGCAGCCAGACGTCGGTGATCTCACCCACCTTCTCCTGCACCGCCGCCACAGCCAGCGTTTCCAACGTATTGAGCAGGCGCCGGGCGTCCCCATCGGCGTAGGCAATCAGGCGATCAGACGCTACGGTTTCGATAGCTGGTAGCGCAGACTCCACCTGGGCCCGGGCCACTATTTGCTTCAAATTGTCAGCATCCAGCGGCTGCAGCACATACACCGCGGCGCGGGACAGCAACGCAGAGTTCACCTCGAAGGAGGGGTTCTCAGTGGTGGCACCAATGAAGGTGAACAGCCCGCTCTCTACATGCGGCAGAAACGCGTCCTGCTGGCTTTTGTTGAAGCGATGCACTTCATCCACAAACACAATGGTGCGGCGCTGCTCCAGCCCGTCGCGGGCGTGCTGGGCCTGCTCGACGGCCTCCCGGATATCCTTGATACCACCCAGCACCGCGCTGATGGTGATGAACTGCGCGTCAAACGCATCGGCCATCAGCCGCGCAATCGTGGTTTTGCCCACGCCTGGCGGCCCCCACAGAATGCAGCTGTGTGGCTGGCCCGACTCGAACGCCAGGCGCAGCGCCATACCCTCGCCCAGCAAGTGCTGCTGACCAATCACCTCACCCAGCGTTTTGGGGCGCAACAGCTCGGCCAGCGGCTGGTGTTTGGATGGCGACGATGCCATGGGATGCCCTTACTGGCGCACCACGTCCGCGCCAGCGGGTGGCTTGAACTGGAAGGCGCCCGAATCCAGCGCGGCGTTGGGCTGAAAGCCCACAAAATTCAGCACCGAGCGCTGGCCAAAGCTGTCCAGAATCTCCAGCACCGCCAATTGGTCTTGTTTAAAACCCACACGCACCTGCTGCAACTGGCTGTCCTTGGCTTTGGGTGTGCCTTGCACCCACTGCAGGCCGTCCTTGTCGGGCGCGTCGGCCAAGGCAAAGTCGGCTTGCAATGCTTTCAGGTCGGGCGCCGCTGCAATCAGCGCGGCGGGCGTAGAGCCCAGTGCGGATGACTGCTTGCGCGCGGTCACCTGGTTCAGGTCTACATCAAACAACCAAAGCGTTTGCCCGTCGGCCACGATGGTTTGTTCGAACGGCTTTTTGTAGACGAACTTGAAACGGCTGGGTCGCGCAAATTCAAAGCTACCGCTGGACACCTTGCTGCGCGCAACTTGCCCTTCCTTGGCGGGGGAGGTCACCACCTGCGAAAACTCGGCTTTCCCGCTCTTCACCGTCTTGACGAAGGCTTCCAAGCTTTCCAGACCTCCAGCCCTCGCCGATATTGCGCAAGCAGCTATCAAAATAAGAGCAATGTGTTTCATCTTAGTTCGTCATTGGTCGGTTGGGGTCAGTGCACATTCGCTTGGCAAAGTGGTCTACCCCGCCAGCTCACTCACTTCGGGCTGGCACCAGAATTTCACGTTGGCCGCTACCACTCATGGCACTCACCAGACCGGCTTTTTCCATATCTTCCACCAGCCGTGCGGCGCGGTTGTAGCCGATCTTGAGGTGGCGTTGCACCAGCGAGATGCTGGCCTTGCGGTTCTTGAGCACCACCTCCACCGCTTGGTCGTACATCGGGTCTTTTTCGCCACCTGCATCGCCACCGCCCTCGCCGTCTTCGCCGTCCACCGTGCCGCCTTCCAGCACGCCGTCGATGTAGTCGGGCTCACCCTGGCTCTTGAGGTAGCTGACCACGCGGTGCACTTCCTCGTCACTTACGAAGGCACCGTGCACGCGAATCGGCAGGCCGGTACCGCTGGGCATGTAGAGCATGTCACCCATGCCCAGCAAGGCTTCGGCGCCCATTTGGTCCAGGATGGTGCGGCTATCGATCTTGCTGCTCACCTGGAAAGCAATGCGGGTCGGAATGTTGGCCTTGATCAGGCCGGTGATCACATCCACGCTAGGCCGCTGGGTGGCCAGAATCAAATGGATCCCCGCAGCGCGCGCCTTTTGCGCCAAGCGCGCAATTAGCTCTTCAATCTTCTTGCCCACCACCATCATCAGATCGGCTAGTTCGTCGATCACTACCACGATGTGCGGCAGACGGTTCAGCGGTTCGGGGCTCTCGGGCGTCAGGCTAAACGGGTTGTAGATGAACTCACCCTTGGATTTGGCATCGTCGATCTTGACGTTGTAGCCTGCCAGGTTGCGCACACCCATCTTGCTCATGAGTTTGTAGCGCTTCTCCATCTCCGCCACACACCAATTCAAGCCGTGCGCGGCCTGGCGCATGTCTGTCACCACTGGTGCCAGCAAGTGCGGAATGCCTTCGTACACCGACATTTCCAGCATCTTGGGGTCGATCATCAGCAGACGCACATCGCGCGCCTCCGCCTTGTAGAGCAGCGACAGAATCATCGCGTTGATACCCACCGACTTGCCCGAACCCGTGGTACCCGCTACCAGCACGTGCGGCATCTTGGCAAGATCGGCCACGATGGGGTTACCAATGATGTCTTTGCCCAAACCCATGGTCAGCATGGACTTGGCTTCGTTGTAGACCTGCGAACCCAAAATCTCAGAGAGCTTGATGCTTTGGCGCTTGGCGTTGGGCAGTTCCAGCGCCATGTAGTTTTTGCCAGGGATCGTCTCCACCACGCGGATGGACACCAGGCTCAGCGAACGCGCCAAGTCCTTGGCCAGGCCCACGATCTGCGAGCCCTTCACGCCCGTGGCCGGCTCGATCTCGTAGCGGGTGATCACTGGGCCAGGCTGGGCCAGCACCACGCGCACTTCCACGCCAAAGTCCTTGAGCTTCTTCTCGATCATGCGGCTGGTCATTTCCAGCGTCTCGGGCGCCACAGTTTCCTGGCGCAGTTGCGCACCGTCGAGCAAATCGACCTGTGGCAGCTTGCTATCGGGCATTTCACTGAACAAAGGCTTCTGGCGTTCCTTGGCCACGCGCTCACTAGGCGGCAACTCCACCATCACAGGCTCAATCACCACCGGCGCGGGCGTTTGGTAGTGAACCACGGCCTCCTCGCGCTCTTCCAAAAATACTTCTTCACGCTCCCGCACAGCCAGCTGGCCCAGCTCTCGGTCCTGTGCGGCTTCGATCTTTTCGCGACGCGACTCCAACAGCCCATCCAACAAGGCACCAATGCGTTCGGCCGTGCGCATCCACGAGAAACCAAACACCATGGCCGAACCCAGCACGCCCAACGCAATGGCCACCAAGCCCGCCCCGGCGAAGCCCAACCAGCGCAGTGCCCACGGCCCCACCAACTGCCCGAGCGCCCCACCACTGCTACCGGGCAAAAAAGCCTCCAAGCGGTAGAGGCGTGACCACTCCAATGACGTACTGGCACACAAAAGCAAAAGCAACCCGACCACCACCCACGCGCCATGCGTGGTTTGCGAAGAAGCGGCATCACTCCTACCCTCGCCACGCATACGACTCGCCAGCAAAGACAACCAGATGCGCCAGCCTGCAGCCACACACCACCACACGGAGAAGCCCAACACGAAGTAACTGACGTCGGCCATCCAAGCACCCAAGCGGCCAACCTGGTTGTGCATGGCCACGCCAGTACCAGACGTCGACCATGCCGGGTCTTGCGGCGAGTAACTCAAAAGCGCAATTAGCCACAGCAGCAGGGCAACAAAGCCTGCGACCAAGGCGATTTCATTCACGAAGCGTGCAGCCCCCGATGCCGGCGGAGACGCATCTTGAGGGGAAGAATTCAATGTATGCAGTGAATAGGTCATTTAGTCGGCTGGCACATCACCAGCATCTACCGGTTTGGCGCATGGTTCAGCGCGGCGTGGAGCGCCGCTCCCACACACGCATACCACCATCCTTGAGCGTTTTTACAAAGCCCTGCTCTTCAAAGTCTTTCATGACTCGGCTCACCATCTCACGCGAAGCTCCCACCATCTTGGCCAAATCCAAGCGCGAGATTTTTTCACGGATCATCAATTCGCCATTCTCATTGGGCTCTGCAGTATCCAACAGCACATTGGCCACACGGCCATACACCCCCATGAGCGCCAATGAAACGATCTTTTGGTCTGCATTTCGCAAGCGCTGGACCAGCCCCCGCATGACGGCAGAGGCAATAGCTGCGTTTTCACTGACGCAGCGGGCGAAATCGTCGCGCCCCAAGACCAGCACGTCCATTTGGGTGTCCGCCACCACCGTCGCCGAGTGCGCCTCGTTGTCTATCAGGCTCATCTCGCCAATATAGTCACCGGCCTTCAGCGTAGCCACAATCACCTCGCGGGCCTTGCTGTCAGTCATCACCACATGCGCCCTGCCCGCCAATATCAAAAAAAGGGCATTGGACGTTTTGCCTTGCTCCACCACATTCGCTCCGCGCTTGAAGCGCTCCTTGGCCACATTGGCCGCGAGGGAATCGACTTGGGCAGACGTGAGCATGGCGAACAGGGGCACCCTGCGTATCAATTCCTGGTTGCTCAGCATTGCCATTTGGAGGGTCTCTGAATTGTGAAAGCCGGTTTCTTACAATCGATGCGTTCGATACAAAGCGGTCCTTGATTCACCAAGGGCCGCCCCGAAATGTACACGGCCAGCCACCCGGCTTTCCGACCACAAAGGTTACAACATGTCCTCTACCAAACACGCCAAGGTTTTGATCTTGGGATCTGGCCCCGCCGGCTACACCGCAGCGGTCTATGCTGCCCGTGCCAACCTCAACCCGGTCCTGATCACGGGCATGGCCCAAGGCGGCCAACTCATGACCACCACGGAGGTCGACAATTGGCCTGCAGACGTGAACGGCGTGCAGGGGCCGGAACTCATGCAACGCTTTCTGGAACACGCTGAGCGCTTCAAGACCGAAGTGGTGTTTGACCATATTGGTGCCGTAGACCTCTCCAAGCGCCCTTTTACGCTGACGGGCGACAGTGGCACTTACACTTGCGATTCGCTGATCATCTCCACCGGTGCCTCAGCCAAGTACTTGGGCCTGCCATCCGAATCCGCCTTCATGGGCCGCGGAGTTTCCGGCTGCGCTACCTGCGATGGCTTCTTCTATCGCAATGAAATCTGCTGTGTAGTGGGTGGTGGCAACACGGCTGTCGAAGAGGCTCTCTACCTCTCCAACATTGCCAGCAAGGTTTACCTCGTGCACCGCCGCGACAAATTCAAGGCTGAGCCGATTTTGGTAGACAAGCTCATGGAAAAGGTAGCCGCGGGCAAGATTGAGCTCAAGACCTTCAAAACCTTGGACGAGGTACTGGGCGACGCTTCAGGCGTGACGGGTATCCGCCTCAAGAGCACGACCGATGGCAGCACCGAAGACATCACCCTCAAAGGTTGCTTCATCGCCATCGGCCATTCGCCCAATACCGATATCTTCCAAGGGCAACTGGAACTGGAAAACGGTTATATCGTGACCCAGGGCGGCCTGAAAGGCTTCGCCACTCAAACCAGCATACCTGGTGTATTCGCGGCTGGAGATGTGCAGGACCATGTGTACCGCCAAGCTATCACCAGTGCGGGCACAGGCTGCATGGCTGCACTGGACGCCCAGCGCTTCTTGGAACAACAAGAATAAAGCCCCCCCCACACCAGCGCCTACGCTCGGATTGCGAGGCCCGCGGGGACTCATTTTGGCTTCGCCGCACACCATGAAGCATGGGGCGGCCCCCGTGGAAATCGGCGTCTAGCCGCAAAACTCGCGCTTGGGCTATAATCCAAGGCTTTGCTGAGTTCGCCCCGTGAGGGGCTTGCCTATTCAGGGCGCTCTGTGAGTTCCGCCAATAGCCTTGGCGGGGGGTTACCGCCACCCTTTTTCATGGCGAGGTGAGGTTTGAGCGAGATCGGACAGGTTTGTTTTTCAAACCGTTTTGATCGTCAGTGAAAACCGTTTCTATCGGAGTGTCCACATGGCACGCGTATGTGAAGTAACGGGCAAAGGCCCAATGACGGGGAACAATGTTTCCCACGCCAACAACAAAACCAAGCGCCGGTTCCTGCCGAACCTGCAATACCGCCGTTTCTGGGTCGAGACCGAAAACCGCTGGGTGCGTCTGCGCATTTCCAACGCCGGTTTGCGTCTGATCGACAAAAACGGTATCGATTCTGTGCTCGCCGATTTGCGCGCACGTGGTCAAGCTTAAGGAGTAGAGCACCATGGCAACCAAAGGCGGACGCGAAAAAATCAAGCTGGAATCTACAGCTGGTACCGGTCACTTCTACACGACCGACAAGAACAAGAAAACCATGCCCGAGAAAATGCTGATCAAGAAATTTGATCCCGTTGCTCGCAAGCATGTGGACTACAAGGAAATGAAGCTGAAGTAATTCAGGTTCTTCTGGTCCCGAAAAGCCCGCCTCGTGCGGGCTTT
>NZ_JAXHOL010000002.1:0-415290 GCF_034519335.1 Rhodoferax sp. | reverse complement strand
TACGGCACGCTGCCTCCGGCATCTCCGCCGTCCACGCGCAAGCCCATCAGCCTGCCGCGCCTGCAGGAGATGCACAGCCGTGGCGAAAAAATCACCATGCTCACCGCCTACGACGCCACCTTTGCGGCGGTGGCGGATGCAGCCGGTGTGGAGTGCATTCTGGTGGGTGACTCGCTGGGCATGGTCTGCCGCGGCCTGCACAGCACCGTGGGCGTGACGCTGGACGACATGGCCTACCACACCGAAAGCGTGGCGCGTGGCCTGCGCCGTGCCCAGGGCACGGCCTGGCTGATTGGCGACCTGCCCTTTGGCAGCTACCAAGAATCCAAAGAACAAGCCATCCGCAGCGCCAGCGTGCTCATGCAAGCAGGCGCCCACATGGTCAAGCTCGAAGGCGGCGGCTGGACCACCGAGGTGGTGCACTTTTTGGTGGAGCGCGGCATCCCGGTTTGCGCCCACCTGGGGCTGACACCCCAAACCGTACACGCGCTGGGCGGCTACCGCGTGCAGGGCCGTGGCGATGCAGCGGCGGATGGGATGAAGAAACAGGCCCACGCGCTGCAAGATGCCGGTGCCTCCATGCTGGTGCTGGAGATGGTGCCCGCGCCGCTGTCGGCCGAACTGACCCAAGAGCTGCCGCACTGCGCCACGATTGGCATTGGTGCTGGCAAGGGCACGGCGGGCCAGGTGCTGGTGCTGCACGACATGCTGGGCGTGAACCTGGGCAAAAACCCCAAGTTTGTGCGCAACTTCATGAACGACGCCAGCAGCATCCGCGGCGCCATGGAGGCCTATGTGGCCGCTGTAAAAAACGGCACGTTTCCTGACGATTCTCTTCACGCCTGGTGAAGGTTACCCCCGCGCCCGCCCCCCGGGGCTTTCCCCCCCTTCGGACCCCCCCCGCCGGATCCCCAACCAACTTCCCCTCCTCTCTATGCAACTTCTTCACACCATAGCCGAGCTGCGCGATGCGCTGAGCCAGTACCGCCACCCTGCTGTGGTGCCCACCATGGGCAATCTGCATGCGGGCCACTTGGCCCTGGTGCGCCAAGCCAAGCCGCTGGGCGATGTGACGGTGTCCACCATCTTTGTGAACCGCCTGCAGTTCGCACCGCACGAAGACTTTGACACCTACCCCCGCACGCTGGAAGCCGACTGCGCCCAGCTGGAGGCTGCGGGCTGCGACATCGTGTTTGCGCCCAGCGAGCAAGAGCTGTATCCCCAGCCCCAAACCTTCAAGGTCCACCCGCCCACGGAGCTGGCCGACATTCTGGAAGGCCACTTCCGCCCCGGCTTCTTCATTGGCGTGTGCACCGTGGTGATGAAGCTGCTGGCGGTCACGCAAGCACGCACCGCACTGTTCGGCAAGAAGGACTACCAGCAGCTCATGGTGATCCGCAATATGGTCAAACAGTTTGCATTGCCTATTGACGTGGTGGGCGGTGAAACCCAGCGCAGCGAGGCGGGCCTGGCCTTGTCCAGCCGCAACGGCTACCTGAGCCCGGCCCAGCGAGAGGAAGCGCTGCTGCTCTCGGCCACGCTGCGCAAAATAGTGGCGGTGCTGCGCGCTGGGGCGTCCGATGTGGCACAACTGGAAGCCGAAGGCATGCATGCCCTGCGCAGTGCCGGCTGGGTGCCGGACTATGTGGCGGTGCGCCGCCAGGCCGACCTGCAAGCCCCACGTGGTGGCGACGCCATGGTGGTGCTGGCCGCTGCGCGCTTGGGCAGCACCCGGCTGATCGACAACATGGAAGTGTGATGAACAAGGGCCCTGACGGGCCCTTGTTTACTTATGGCGGAAGACGATGGCTTCGAGTTGCAAAGTGCGAATTTTCTTGGCAGCAGCGTCAGCCTTGGCCTTGGTGGGGAAGCCACCCACACGCACCCGGGTCAACTTGCCGACATTGGTTTCAAGCAGTTCGGTGTAGGCTGGCAAACCGGCTTTGTCCAGCTTCTGGAATGCATTGCTCGCATTGCTGGGCACGGCAAACAGGCCCACATTGATGTAGTAACCCTTTTCCATTTTTACCGGACCGGCAGGCTTGGCGGGCGCCGCAGGTGCAGGCTCCGGGGGCAGGCTGGCCATGGGTGCGACCACAGGCTTTGCAGGCTCAGCCACGGGTGTGCTGGTGACCACCGGTGCAGGCTCCACCGGCGCGGACGCTGCCGGGCTGGGCGCCATTGCAACCGATGGAGTACTTGCATCTGCTGCGGCCGGTTCGCTGTCACCCCAAAAGGTCAGGGCTTTAGGCCAAATGGCGCAGCCTGACAAGAGCACCGCACAAGCCAGTGCGGCGCCGGTCAGCTGCAGCTTGCGAAGGGTCTGGGGGCGGCGCGAAACAATCGGCAGAGTGGACATGGGGCAGTGCTTTCTGTTCTGGGCTGGGCAGCAGCGCGCGGGTGCGCTGGCATCAGCCCCAAAATGTACCGCAAGCCTGGACCAGTGCGAGTGCCCACTGACCAGGAAACAACACCCTACAGGAAGCGATCCAGAATTTTTTTGCTGTGCGTGTCCAGCGCAAACTGGTCGCGCACCAGGTACTGGATGCCATGCGCATCGGCAATCAACAAGCCGTTGTCCTTGCCAATGCGGCGAATGTCTTCGTCGCCGCGCAGCACAAACTCGGTGTTGCCACGGTCCGTTTCCACCACCCAGGTGCTGGGGGTGGAATAGCTGGTGACCGACACAATGCGCGTGACCACCGGCATGAATTCGCGCGTGGTGAGCTCAGCGCGAATCAGGTCTTGGGCGGGCTGCGGCACCTCGGCCAGCATGTCGACCCAGGCCACTTCTTTGCCATCGGTACTGACCAGCGAAATGCCGTCCTCGGGGGACTGGATGGGGAATGCACGCACTGGCACCACGCCCTCAAACCGTTCACCGGCCTCGTTAGTCAGCACCAGCTTGCCAAAAGGAGTTCGTTCCAGCGAGAAGCAGCTGGCCGTCACTGTGTGCAGGGCGCTCATGCGGACTCCTCCAAAAGATTGTTGTTGCGGGCCTGGGCCTGGTACAGGTTGAAATAGGCGCCCTCCGCAGCCATCAGCACGTCGTGGGTTCCCTCCTCCACCACCTTGCCGCGGTCCAGCACCACCAGCCGGTCGGCCCGGTGCAGGGTGGACAAGCGGTGCGCAATGGCGATGGTGGTGCGGCCTTGCACCAGGTTCTCCAGCGCCTTCTGAATCTCTTTCTCGGTTTCGGAATCTACCGATGAGGTGGCCTCATCCAGGATCAGGATGCGCGGGTCAATCAGCAGCGCGCGCGCAATCGAAATACGCTGGCGCTCCCCGCCCGACAGGCCCTGGCCGCGCTCTCCGACCATGGAGTCGTAGCCCTGCGGCAAACGCAGGATGAACTCGTGCGCGTGGGCGGCACGTGCGGCGGCAATGATTTGGGCGCGGGTGGCGTGTGGCTTGCCGTAGGCGATGTTGTCGGCAATGGTGCCGAAAAACAGAAACGGCTCCTGCAGCACCAAACCAATGTTCTGGCGGTAGTCCGAAATGGCGTAGGAGCGGATGTCCACGCCGTCCACCAAAATCGCGCCCTCGGACACGTCGTAAAAGCGGCAGATCAGGTTCACCAATGTGCTCTTGCCCGAACCGCTGTGGCCCACCAAGCCAATCATCTCGCCGGGCGCAATCTTCAGGCTGATACCGCGATTGACTTCACGATTGCCATACCTAAATCCCACGTCACGCACTTCAATGCGGCCCTGCACCTGACCCATGGGCACCGGGTTGGCGGGCTCGGGCACGCTGGACACATGGTCCAGGATGTCAAAAATACGTTTCGCAGCCGAGGCCGACTTTTGTGTGACCGAGACGATGCGACTCATGGAATCGAGGCGACCATAAAACCGGCTGATATAGGCAATAAAGGCGGTCAGCACCCCCACCGTGATGTCGCCCTTGGACACCTGCCAGATGCCAAACGCCCAGACCACGAGCAGGCCCAACTCGGTCAAGAACGACACGCTGGGCGAAAACAGCGACCAGATTTTGTTGATGCGGTCATTCACCGCCAGGTTGTGTTTATTGGCCTCGCGAAAGCGTGCCGCTTCGCGCTTCTCTTGCGCAAAAGCCTTCACCACCCGCACCCCCGGAATGGTGTCGGCCAGCACATTGGTGACCTCGCCCCAGACGCGGTCAATCTTCTCAAAGCCGGTGCGCAGACGGTCACGCACAAAGTGGATCATCCACGCAATGAAGGGCAGCGGAACCAGAGTGACAAGCGCCAGCCAGGGGTTGATGGAGAACAGGATGAGCGCCGTCATGGTCAACATGATCACGTCGGTGGCAAAGTCCAGCAGGTGCAGCGACAGGAACACACAAATGCGGTCACTTTCGCTGCCAATGCGCGACATCAGATCGCCCGTGCGCTTTCCGCCAAAGTACTCCAGCGAGAGGCGCAGCAAGTGCTCGTAGGTGGTGGTGCGCAAGTCGGCGCCAATGCGTTCGGACACCAGCGCCAGGATATAGGTCTTGGCCCAGCTCAGCATCCAGGCCAGCAAGGCGGAGCCCAGCAGCCCGCCCATGTACATGCCCACCAGCATCGGATCGATCTTTTGCCCGTTTTGGAACGGGATCAACACGTTGTCCATCAGCGGCATGGTCAGATAGGGCGGCACCAGATTGGCCGCAGTACCCAACAGCGTAAGCACAAAACCCAGCAGCAGCTGCCCTTTGTAGGGCTTGGCGAAGCGCCACAGTCGAAACAAGGTCCAAGTGCTGGGTGGGGTGTGGACCACCTTGGTGCACACCGGGCATTCCTCTTGGTCGGCCTCCAGGGGCGCCTTGCAACTGGGACACACCTGCGTCAGGGCCTGCGCCAGTGGGCGACCCGACACGGTGCTTTCCAATTGGGCCTGGAACTGGTCGACCAAGCGCAAGGCATGCAGGTTTTGGCCCAGCGTAAAGCGCCAGCTGGCATGCAGCCCCGCAGCATCCAGAAAATCCAGATGCCCCACCCCCGCATGGTCATGGTGCAGCAAGGACAGCCCAGCTTGCAAATCCCACGACTGCCAGGGCCCGTGGGCCCCCACCCGACTTAACAGGCGCCGGTTGGTGACCAGCACCAATCCCTTGACGAAGCGCAGCTGGGTGTCGAGGTCAACCTCCAGCGAGGCCAACACGTTCTCTTGGGGGTGCAGCTGCTGCTGCACATCGGCCCGCCATTGCGGAGCAAGCTCTCCAGGCAGCACGGAAACAGCAAGGGCGTCAGGGGTCATCTACTTCAAGGGAAAAGGTTTAACTCGGGATTTTGCGTCATCTGCGCGTAGACGCGCCAAGAACAAATCCGTTACACAGCACAGGGGCTGGGTGAAAATACACAACGCGCGCCACGTCACAATGGTGCACCGCCCCACCCCACATCGCCATGACAGCCAAGAAAAACATCGACATTCTCCGGGTAACGTACCTGCGCGGCCCCAATATCTGGACTTACCGGCCCGTTATCGAGGCATGGTTGGACATCGGTACGCTGGAGGACCATCCCTCCAACACCCTGCCCGGCTTCTATGACCGCCTGACCGGCTGGCTACCGGGCCTGATCGAGCACAAATGCAGCCCCGGCGTACGCGGCGGCTTTTTGCAGCGCCTGCAAGAAGGCACCTGGGCCGCCCATATCGTGGAGCATGTGACGCTGGAAATTCAAAACTTGGCAGGCATGCAGACCAGCTTTGGCAAGGCCCGCCAAACGTCCAAGCCCGGCGTCTACAAGGTGGCCTTCCGCACCCGGCAGGAGCAAGTGGGGCGGGCGGCCTTAGTGGTGGCCCGGGATCTGGTCGTGGCCGCTATCAACAACACCCCCTACGACCTGGAAGCACAACTCACGGTGCTGCGCGAAATGGTGGATTCGCTATGCCTGGGGCCCAGCACCTCCAATATTGTGGATGCGGCCACTGACCGCAGCATCCCCCACATCCGCCTGACCGAGGGCAACCTGGTGCAACTGGGTTACGGCATTGCCCAGCGCCGCATCTGGACCGCCGAGACCGACCAGACCAGCGCGATTGCCGAAGAAATTGCCAGCGACAAGGACCTGACCAAAAGCCTGCTCAAGGCCTGCGGCGTACCCGTGCCCGAGGGCACACTGGTCAACTCTCCCGCCGCCGCTTGGGAGGCGGCGGAAGACATCGGCCTGCCCGTAGCGGTCAAACCCTATGACGGCAACCATGGTCGGGGCGTGACGCTGGACCTGTCAGATCAAGCCAGTGTGGAAACTGCGTTCCACGTGGCCAAAGAACAAAGCGGTGGCAGCGTCATCGTCGAGAAATTCATTCCCGGTAACGAGCACCGCCTGCTGGTGGTCGGCAAGCGCGTGGTAGCGGCTGCACGCGGTGAATCGGCTTGGGTTGTGGGAGATGGTGCGTCCACCGTGACCGAACTGGTCAATGCCCAGATCAACACCGACCCACGCCGCGGCGAGGAAGAAGAAGCCCCACTCAGCCCCATCGAACCGCACAAAAGCCCCGAAGTCCAGCTGGAGCTGCGCCGCGCCGGTCTGACACCCGACTCTGTGCCTGCCAAAGACCAAAAAGTGCTGATCCAGCGCAACGGCAACGTGGCCTGGGACGTGACCGACCAAATGCATCCCAGTGTGGCGGCCACGGCAGCCTTGGCTGCCCGCGTGGTGGGTTTGGATATTGCCGGTATCGACATGGTGATGGAAGACATCAGCAAACCCATGAAAAGCCAGCGCGGGGCTGTGATTGAGGTCAACGCCAGTCCCGGTTTGCTGGCACACATCAAGCCCGCCAACGGTGAAGGCCGCCCCGTGGGCCGTGCCATCGTCGAGCACCTGTTTGAGCCCGAAGCCGATGGGCGCATTCCGGTCATCGGCATCACCGGCACCCAAAATACCGGTCGCCTGGCGCGCCTGGTGGCCTGGCTGGTCCACATCAGCGGCCGCCATGTGGGCCTGGCCTGCAGCGAAGGCCTGTACCTCGATGGCCGCCGCGTGGTCGCCACCGATTGCGCGCGCTGGGAGCCCAGCCAACGCCTGCTGATTAACCGCTCGGTGCAGGCTGCCGTATTTGAAAACAGCAGCGCCATGATTTTGGGTGAGGGCCTGGCCTACGACCGATGCGCTGTGGGCGTGGTCACCAACGTGGGATGGACCGACAACCTCAAGGACTTTGACATCCTGGACGCTGAACAAGCCTTCAAGGTCACCCGCACCCAAGTAGACGTCGTACTGCCCAGCGGCACCGCCGTGCTCAATGCCACTGACCCGCAGGTGGTGGAGCTGGCGGAGTTGTGCGACGGCAAGGTCATTTTTTATGCACCCGATGCACAACACCCAACCCTGGTGGCACACCGGGCAGCAGGCGAAAAAGTGGTGTTTGTCCGACATGGCGAAGTCGTGCTGGCACAACAAACCGAAGAAATTGCCCTGCTGCCTCTGAGTACCCTGAACCCGGTCAAAGCCGCCCAACCGGAGCTGGTAATGGCGGCTGTAGCCGCCGCATGGGCGCTGAACATTCCCGTCGAACTGATCGCAGCCGGCCTGCGCACCTTTGACTCCAACCCCAAGAAAACCCCTTACTGAGCCCTCCATGCAAGTGAACCGCATCCGCGCCCTGCGCGGCCCCAATTTGTGGACCCACCACACGGCCATCCAGACCGTGGTGGAGTGCAGCGCTGAAGAGTGCAATATCGCCGCGCTGGCGGGGTTTGAAACTCGCCTGCGTGAGCGCTTCCCAGAGATCAGCCCTTTCCAGGCCACGGGGCACGACGATCAAGTGTCCATGGCGCGCGTCTTGGAGTTGGCCACCTTGGGCCTACAGGCACAGGCCGGCTGCCCGGTGACCTTCAGCTGCACCACCCCCACGGTGGAGCAACATGTGTTTCAGGTGGTAGTGGAGTACAGCGAAGAAGAGGTGGGCAAGCTGGCGCTGGAGCTGGCACAACAGCTGTGCCAGGCCGCGCGGAACGACACACCGTTTGACCTGCCCGCTGCCCTGGAGCAACTGCGCGAGCTCGACGAAGATGTGCGTCTGGGCCCCAGCACCGGCTCCATCGTGGACGCGGCCGTGGCGCGCGGCATTCCCTACAGCCGCATGACCGAAGGCAGCATGGTGCGCCTGGGTTGGGGCAGCAAGCAGCGCCGCATCCAGGCCGCCGAGATGGATGCCACCAGCGCCATTGCCGAAGCCATAGCCCAAGACAAAGAACTGACCAAGAAGCTGCTGGCCGCAGCCGGCGTGCCCGTACCGGGCGGCCGGGCGGTCACCGATGCCGACGATGCTTGGGCCGCAGCGCAAGAAATTGGCCTGCCCGTGGTGGTGAAGCCCAACGACGGCAACCAGGGCAAGGGAGTCACTGTCAACATCACCACCCGTGAACAATTGATCAAAGCCTACGCCACAGCGCGCGAGTTTCGCGATGACATCCTGGTCGAGCGTTTTATGCCCGGTAACGACTTTCGCTTGCTGGTCATCGGCGACAAACTCGTGGCCGCCGCCCGCCGTGATCCACCCAAAGTGGTGGGTGATGGTGTGCACACCATTGCGCAGTTGGTCGAGCAGGTGAACCAAGACCCGCGGCGTGGCTCAGGCCATGCCACCTCGCTGACCAAGATCCGATTTGACGACATTGCCCACGCCTGCCTGGCGACCCAGGGCCTGACCGCCGACTCGGTGCCCGACAAGGGCCAGCGCGTGAACCTGCGCAACAACGCCAACCTGTCCACCGGCGGCTCGGCCACCGACGTGACCGACGATGTGCACCCCGAAGTAGCAGCACGCGCCATTGCGGCGGCACACATGGTCGGCCTGGATATTTGCGGTGTGGACGTGGTGAGCGACAGCATCCTGCAGCCTCTGGAAGACCAAGGCGGCGGCGTGGTGGAAGTGAACGCGGCCCCCGGCCTGCGCATGCACCTCTCGCCGTCGTTCGGCAAAGGCCGTGCGGTGGGCGAGGCCATTATTTCCAGCATGTTCAAGAAGGGCCAGGACGGGCGCATCCCCATCGTGGCGGTGACCGGCACCAACGGCAAAACCACCACGGTGCGCCTGATCTCGCACCTGCTGGCACAAAGCGGTCTGCGCGTGGGCATGACCAATACCGATGGTGTCTATGTCAACGGCGAGACCATCGACACCGGCGACTGCAGCGGCCCCAAGAGCGCCCGCAGCGTGCTGCTGCACCCCGATGTAGATGCCGCAGTGCTGGAAACCGCACGGGGTGGTGTGCTGCGCGAAGGCCTGGCCTTTGACCGCTGCGATGTGGCCGTGGTGACCAACGTGGGCAGTGGCGACCACCTGGGGCTGAACTACATCACCACCGTGAACGAACTGGCGGTGCTCAAGCGCGTGATCGTGCAAAACGTAGCCAGCACCGGCACCGCCGTGCTCAATGCGGCCGACCCCATCGTGGCAGCCATGGCAGTCAAATGCAAAGGTTCTGTGACCTTCTTCGCTGCAGACAAAAACCATCCGGTCATGGCCACCCACCGTGCCCAAGGCCACGCCGTGGTGTTTGTGGAGGGCGGACATGTGATTGCCGCCAAGGGAGACATGCTGCAATCCATCCCGTTGGCCGATGTGCCCGTCACTTTGGGCGGCACCATTGGTTTCCAGGTCGAGAACGTGATGGCCAGTGTGGCAGCCGCCTGGGCACTGGGGCAGGACTGGGCCACCATCCGCAAAGGATTGGGCAATTTCTCCAATGACAGTGACAACGCGCAAGGCCGTTTCAACCTGTTCACCTACCGTGGCGCCACTGTGATTGCCGACTACGGCCACAACCCCGATGCCATGTTGGCGCTGGTGCAGGCCGTGGAAGCCATGCCAGCCACGCGGCGCTCGGTGGTCATCAGCGGTGCCGGCGACCGGCGCGATCAAGACATTCGCCAACAAACAGAGATCTTGGGCAATGCCTTTGACGAAGTGGTGATGTTTGAGGACCAGTGCCAGCGCGGACGCAAGGACGGCGAGGTAATTGCCCTGCTACGCGAAGGCTTGGCCAATGCAAGCCGCGCAACCAGCCGATCAGAAGTGTTTGGCGAATTTTTGGCCATTGACACGGCCATGGACAAACTGCAAGCCGGAGAGCTGTGCCTGGTACTGGTGGACCAGGTGGAGGAAGCCTTGGCGCACATCGCGGCCAAGGTGCAAAAAGGCTAGACGCCTTCGGCGGTCGGCTCGCGGCCCATCAGGGCCATGACCGCTTGGGCTGGCTGCAGCCGGCCGTCCAGCAAGTCCACTACGCCCTGGGTGATGGGCATGGGCACGCCCAAGTGCTGGGCACGTTGCAGCACAGTGCGCGCGCTGTAGACGCCTTCGGCTACATGGCCCAGGGCCTGTACCGCTTGGGCCAGGGTCTGCCCCCCGGCCAGCGCCAGACCTACCTTGCGGTTGCGTGACAGATCGCCGGTCGCGGTGAGCACCAGATCGCCGAGTCCGCTCAAGCCCATAAAGGTTTCGGGTTTGGCGCCCAAGGCCAGTCCCAGGCGGGTAATTTCAGCCAAACCCCGCGTTACCAGCGCAGCGCGTGCATTCAGCCCCAGCTCCAAGCCGTCGCACAAGCCCGTGGCAATAGCCAGCACGTTTTTCACCGCGCCACCCACTTCCACGCCGACCACATCGTCATTCGCGTAAACGCGCAAGGAATTGCCATGGAACGCCGCCACCAGGGCATCGCGCACAGACGCATGGACACTGGCAGCCACCAGCGCGGTGGGCTGGCCTGCCGCCACCTCTTGCGCAAAACTGGGGCCGCTCAGCACACCAGCCAACAAGTGAGGGGCCGCCTGCGCTTGCACCTCATGGCCCAGCAAGCCATGGGCGCCCTGCACCGCAGACTCAAAGCCCTTGCACAGCCACGCCACCGGTGCGGGAACATTCTGCAACTGGGTCAACATGCTGCGCAGTGCAGCCATGGGCGTGGCCACCACCACGAGATCTGACGGCTGCACCGACGCCAACACCAGAGCCATTGGCTCGGCGCTCAATTGCAAAGAAGAAGGCAAGGCCTGCGCTGGCAAGTAACGCGCGTTTTCACGCCGAGCGGCCATGTCGGCTACCAGGGCGACATCACGCGCCCACAGGGTGACCGTACGGCCGGGCTGCGGCGCACGCGCGGCACTCACAGCAAGCGCAGTGCCCCAAGCACCCGCCCCCAACACTATGATATTCATAGCTGCTTACGCAATATCTATGCGGGCCAGAGGCCGAAAAGGCCTCTAAACACGCTTACTGGGGCAGGCTGCCAGCGGGTTCCGCTTGCTGCTGCTCGTACATCGCCTGGAAGTTGATTTCCGACAAGTGCACGGGCGGGAAGCCGCCGCGCTGGATCAGGTCAGCCACGTTGCCACGCAGGTAGGGGTAGACGATTTGCGGGCAGGCAATGCCCATGATCTGGCCCAGTTGTTCCTGGGGCAGGTTGCGGATTTCAAAAATGCCGGCTTGCTTGGCTTCGACCAGAAACACGGTCTTGTCTTCGATCTTGGTGGTCACGGTGGCGGTCACGCAGACTTCAAACACGCCATCAGCCACGGGGGCTGCTTCCACGCCGAGCTGGATGTCCACCGAAGGCTGCTCTTGTTGCAGCAAGATGGCAGGGGAATTGGGTTGCTCCAGCGACGCTTCTTTCAGGTACACGCGTTGAATCTGGAATACGGGATCTTGGTCAGCCATGGCAATAGTCTCTCTAGATAAACAGAAGCCCGCCGGCACAACACCGACGGGCTACGAAAACAACATTCGTTGGGCGGAATTATGTCAGGCCGCTGCGCCTAGCAAGGGAAGCAAGCCCCCCCGGCTGTCCAATGCCATCAGGTCATCGCATCCGCCCACGTGGGTATCCCCAATGAAAATCTGCGGCACGGTGCGTCGGCCGGTAATTTCCATCATCTTGGTGCGTTCTTCGGGGTGGGCATCGACCCGGATTTCCTCAATGGCCTCGACGCCTTTGGACTTGAGAATACGCTTGGCCTGCACGCAATAGGGGCAAACGGCGGTGGTGTACATCTTGACGGCTTGCATGGTTCTTACCTCAGGTTCAGCAGGCCTACGTCAGGCCTTTTCAACCGGAAGGGTAGCGGCTTTCCAGGCTTTGAGCCCGCCCGCCAGCGATTGGGCCTGCTCGTAACCCAGTTTCTTGGCAGTGGCCACGGCACGCGCCGATCGGGCGCCGGTCTGGCACACCAGCACCACAGGCAGCGCCTTGTTCTTCACCAAACCAGACAGCTTGGCTTCCAGCTCGGCCAGGGGAATGTTCTTGGAGCCCACAATGTGGCCTTGGGCAAATTCTTCGGGCTGGCACACATCCACCACCACCGCTTTTTCGCGGTTAATCAGTTGCACGGCTGCATTTGGGGCGATACCCACGGCCGTGGCCCCCTGCAACACCGGCCACAGCAGCAGCACGCCAGATGCCAGGGCAATCGAAATCAGCATCCAGTTGTCGATAATAAATTTCACTTTGTTCCTTGTTGGTTACTTCACACTAACCCGGCATTTTAGAATGGCAAGCTGTACGCTGCCGAGCACCCTGCCCGGTCCCCCCACTGCTTTGTGACCCATACCATGTACAAACTCGTTCTCGTACGCCACGGCGAATCCACCTGGAACCTTGAAAACCGCTTCACCGGCTGGACCGATGTGGACCTGACCCCCCTGGGCGTGGAACAGGCCAAAACCGCCGGCAAGCTGCTCAAGGCAGACGGCTACGAGTTCGATGTGGCCTACACCAGCGTACTCAAGCGCGCGACCCGCACCCTGTGGCACACGCTGGACGAAATGGACCGCACTTGGTTGCCCGTGGTGCACAGCTGGCGCCTGAACGAGCGCCACTACGGCGCCCTGCAAGGCCTGAACAAGGCTGAAACCGCCAAGCAGTACGGCGACGACCAAGTGCTGGTGTGGCGCCGCAGCTACGACACCCCGCCCCCCGCCCTGGAAGTGACCGACCCACGCAGCGAGCGTTCGGACATCCGCTACGCCAAGCTGCAGGCCGACCAGATCCCGCTGACTGAGTGCCTGAAAGACACCGTGGCACGCGTGCTGCCCTTCTGGAACGAAGCCATGGCGCCTGCCATCCTGGCTGGCAAACGCATCGTGGTGGCCGCCCACGGCAACTCGATTCGCGCCCTGATCAAATACCTGGACAACATCTCCGATGACGACATCGTGGGCGTGAACATCCCCAACGGCATCCCGCTGGTGTACGAGCTGGATGCAAACCTCAAACCCCTCCGCCACTACTACCTGGGCGACGCCGAGGCCGCCGCCAAAGCGGCAGCGGCCGTGGCCTCCCAAGGCAAGGCCTGAGATTGCTAGACCTGCCCCACTGAAATAGTGGGGCAGCAGGGGAACCGGAACGAAAGAGTGACCTCCAAGGTGTATATTGGCGCGGCACAGGAATACATATGGGTCACAAACTGAAAATTACCGGCTGGATTGCATTAGGCGCACTGGCCGGGGCACTAACCACCGTGTCGCTGCAAACCGTAGCGCGCAACACGCTGACCCCCCTGCCTCTGGAAGAACTGCAGCAACTCGCCGCCGTGTTTGGCATGGTCAAGAGTGACTATGTGGAGCCGGTAGACGAGAAAAAGCTCATCACCGACGCCATTGCCGGCATGGTAGCCAGCCTGGACCCCCACTCCCAGTACTTCGACAAAAAATCCTTCAAGGAATTCCGTGAAGGCACCTCGGGCAAGTTTGTCGGCGTGGGTATCGAAATCACACAGGAAGACGGTTTGGTCAAGGTGGTCTCACCCATCGAAGGCTCCCCAGCTTTCCGTGCTGGCCTCAAAACTAACGACCTGATCACCAAAATTGACGACACGGCTGTTAAGGGCCTGTCGCTCAATGATGCTGTCAAACGCATGCGTGGCGAGCCCAACACCAAGGTGCTGCTGACCATCTACCGCAAAGATGAAAACCGCACCTTTCCGGTCACTATCACACGCGAAGAAATCAAACAGCAGTCGGTCCGTGGGAAATTCATTGAGCCTGGCTACGCTTGGATCCGTATCAGCCAATTCCAAGAACGCACAGTTGATGACTTTGCGAAAAAGATCTTGGAGCTTTCAAAAAGCCCAAGCTACGTAACGGATGGATCCGGTGCACGTATCAAAACAGCCGATGGCCACTTGCAAACTAGCGACACGCAAGCGCTCAAGGGTTTGGTCTTGGACCTGCGCAATGATCCCGGTGGCCTGCTGAATGCCGCAGTGGCTATTTCGGCGGCTTTTTTACCCGAGAACGTAACGGTGGTCTCCACCAACGGGCAAACGCCTGAAAGCAAACAGGTACTGAAAGCCACTGCACGTGACTACCTGGGCCGGGACGGCTCGGACGCGATCCGCGCCTTGCCCGCCAGCCTCAAGAAGATCCCGCTGATCGTGCTGGTCAACGAAGGCTCCGCATCGGCCAGCGAGATCGTGGCAGGTGCCCTGCAGGACCACAAACGCGCCACCATCATGGGCAGTCAGACCTTTGGCAAAGGCTCGGTGCAAACCTTCCGCCCCCTGGGCCCGGACACCGGCCTGAAGATCACGACGTCGCGCTATTACACCCCCAGTGGACGCTCCATCCAGGCCAAGGGCATCGTGCCCGACGTGATGGTGGACGACACCGAAGAAGGCAGCCCCTACGCGGCCTTGCGTATGCGCGAAGCCGATCTGGAGAAGCATCTGACCAGCGGCCAGGGCGAAGAAAAGAAAGATCCCGCCCGCGAAAAGGCCCGTGAAGAAGCCATGAAACGGCTCGAAGAAGAGTCGCGCAAACCGGCGTCTGAGCGCCGCCCGCCCGAGTTTGGATCGGACAAAGACTTCCAGCTGCAGCAAGCCATCAATCAATTGAAGGGCAAGCCCGTCATGGTGAGCAAGACTCTGACCGAGCGCAAGGAAGAGCCCAAGGACAACTGATCTGCCATGCAGGATGACGCGCTGCTGCGCTATTCGCGGCACATCCTTCTGGATGAGATTGGGATCGAGGGGCAAGAGCGACTGAACGCCGCGCACGCTCTGGTCATAGGGGCTGGCGGCTTGGGCTGTCCTGCGGCCATGTACCTTGCCTGCGCAGGGGTGGGCCACATCACGGTGGTGGACCCCGATACAGTGGACCTGACCAACCTTCAGCGGCAAATTGCCCACTCCACTTCTCGGGTGGGGCAAGCCAAAGTGGACTCCCTGGCCATAACCCTGCAAGACCTCAATCCATTGGTTCTTGTGAATGCCGTCCAGGCGGAAGCCAACGCGGACTCTTTGCCCGATTGGCTGCAGCACGCCGATGTAGTTCTGGACTGCTGCGACAACTTCAGCACACGCCATGCGGTCAACGCAGCGTGTGTGGCACATCGCAAACCCCTTGTCTCTGGCGCAGCGATTCGTTTCGACGGCCAGATCGCGGTGTTTGACCCAAGGGCAGAAGGTTCACCTTGTTATGCCTGCGCCTTCCCCCCAGGTGATGCCCCCCCCGAAACGCAATGCGCCACCATGGGCGTGTTCGCACCTCTCGTAGGCATCGTGGGGGCCATGCAGGCAGCCGAAGCACTGAAACTCATTCTGGACTTATCCCCCAGTCTTGCAGGCAGGCTGCTCATGCTGGACGGTCGTCACATGGAATGGTCCGAAGTGCGACTTCCCAGGCAAGCCCTCTGCCCAGTTTGCGCATCCCGATAAAGGACCGCAGATCAAGTGCCACGACCGGGTAATTTTTGCCTTCAGTCCTAAAGCTACCTGTTAGACTTTCAGCAGCTATTCTGACCTTTTTGATCAACTCCTGTGGCCACCAACGCACCCTTTGACCCCGTCGATCTGCAGCAGTTGCGGCTGGACGACGCGCGTGCTTTGCTCCACCATGGGTTGAACCTCAGCTTGCCGCCTGCCGAAGCGTCTGCCACTGCGCACTTGCAGGCCATGATCGATGGTCTGTGCGAACTGTCTCTCAAGGACCCCCTCACCGGCTTGGCCAACCGCCGACACTTTCGCTCGGTAGTCGACCGCGCAATAGATGTGGTTGCCCGCTCTGGTGAGCCTGCATTGATGCTGATGCTGGACATTGACCACTTCAAGAAGGTCAACGACACCTATGGCCACCAAGCCGGTGACCAAGTGTTGCAGGTGATTGCAAAGACCTTGTTGGGTTGTGTGCGCCCCATGGATACCGTGGCGCGCTTGGGCGGTGAAGAATTTGCGGTGATGTTGCCGAGTTGCCATACTGCCTATGGATCCATCGTGGCGGAGCGCATTCGCAAAGCCATTGAGAGCCTGCCCATCCAGATTGCCCCCGGCCAAAACATCCAGGTGACCATCAGTGTGGGTGGTGCGTTTGCGCCAGAATGGGTGCGGTCTACTGCGGCCCTCTGGAGCGAACGCGCTGACCAGCAGCTCTACCGGGCCAAAGCCGAGGGACGCAACCGCGTGCTTTTGGACCAACAACAGGAAGTATTTGTCAGTGCCGAAGAAAAGAATCTTTTGTTCGGTCACTTGTCGCTGGGCGACCCCGCCTGGATCGAAAGCACCCCCACCGACATGTCGGGCGGGAATAACAATGGCGCCATGCAGAGGGTGTTTTGATGTCTGACGTGCTAAATCCCCCAGAAAACGCTGAAGGCAGCACAGGTGTGCCGCTCAAGCCTTTGGGCAAAGTGGTGGCCGTCACCAGCGGCAAAGGCGGCGTGGGCAAAACCTTTGTCTCCGCCAACTTGGCAGCGGCTTTGGCCAAACGCGGCCACCGTGTACTCGTGCTGGATGCTGACCTGGGTTTGGCTAACCTGGACGTGGTGCTGAACCTGTACCCCAAGATCACCTTGCATGATGTGTTCACCGGCAAGGCCAAACTCGAGGAAGCCATCATCCGGGCACCGGGCGGCTTTTCGGTGCTGCTGGCGGGTTCGGGCATGGTCGAATACTCCCGACTGACACCCGAGGTGCGCGATGACTTCTTGCGCATCATGTCGGGCCTGGTACCGCACTATGACGTGGTGTTGCTCGATACCGGCGCCGGCATCTCTGACGTGGTGCTGTTCGCGGTGTCTCTGGCCTCCGAAGTCTTGGTGGTGGCTACGCCGGAGCCTACGTCACTGACCGATGCCTACGCCACCATCAAGGTGCTGGCCAGCCAACAAAAACGCAGCAGCATTCGTGTGGTGATCAATCAGACGGCCCGCTTGGGTGACGGCCGTGCGATCACGACCCAATTGCAACAAGTGCTCGACCGTTTTGTCACCACCGAAAGTGGAAAACCACTGAAGCTGGTACACATGGGTGACATTCCGGCGGACCCCTCCGTGCGGCAGGCCATCATGCGCCGCCAACTGCTGATGCAAACCATGCCGGGTTGCCCTGCTGCATTGGCGATTGCACAACTGGCCATCAAAATTGAAGAGACGGTTGTGCCTCGTGCGGCCTGAGGCTCGCAAACCGGCGGCCACTCAGGCCGTCAAAATCCAGCCCTCCAGCGAATCCAAGGTCGCAGGCAATCCGTAACACGGGTGCCCTGCATCTGACTGTTGTTGTGCCCACGCAGCCTGCACCAGGCACAGCACAGCATCGAGTGCGTCACCTGTGGCGTCTTGCTCCAAGGCTTCGCGTTGTGCGTGGCTGAGTTTGAGGCGAACACCCAAACGGGTGCTACCGATCTCCAACCCATGGATCACATCTTTGCGTGCGATCAACCGCTCCGGTGTCTGCTTGGCGGTGTTGTCGTTCTTATAGCTGCGCGAACCCACCATTTCACGCGCCAGCAAGGCAGGGTAGGCCTCCAAAGCGACCCGGCCAGGCGGTGCGTGCGCGGGCAAGGCTGGCTGCACCCCTGGCAAATACACCCCGGCATCCAGCAGGCGAGGCACACCTGCATGCAACATGAAAGCGACCGGTGGATTGACCCATTTCATGGAAGGGCTAGAGGCTGCCGGCCCATCGGTGGCGCGGTGGGCAAACTTGCCCCCTACAGGCCTTGCATCACAAAAGGCGGCAAACTGGGTGCGAATCTCTGCCCGCGACAAACTTGCGTAGTGACGCATGCAAGGCTCCCACTCCAGAGGCCAACCCAGCGTCTGCACCAACTCACGGGGCAAGCCAAAAGGAAGGTCGAAGCCGCCAGTCCAAACGGGGTATTGGATTAACCAGGCGCTGAACGCATCCAGCGAGCTAACACGCTCCAGTCCTTGGAGCAGTAATCGCCCGCGGTCTATGTAGCCCGTGGCCAGCACAATCTGCTTGCGCCGCGATGGGCTGCTGGAAAAATCACATCCAACCAGCAATCTCATAGGTTCACCCCAAGGCCAGGGCCATCACACCAAAAGCAATGCAGGCCGCTCCCAGCAAGCGCGCGACCCGGTCACCCTCACCCAGCAAATGCCCGCCCAACAGGGCGGCAAACAGCATGGATACTTCGCGCGCAGGTGCCACATGACTCATGGGTGCGACCTGCATGGCGTATAGCACCAACACATAGGAAATGGGGCTGATGATGCCCACAATAAGGGCGTACTTCCATTGCTGCGCCCACAGGGCCGCAGCCGCAGAGCGGTCGCGCAGCAGAGGTGGCAGCAAGAAAACAAGCCGGACAAAGTTGCCAAAATAATCCACCAGAATCGGGGACAGCAGCAACACCTTCACCGCATAGCCGTCTACCACCGTGTAGCTGGCAATGAACACCCCCGTGAGCAGGCCATAAACCATACCTTTGCGGATACGCACGCGCTGTGATGGATCGTGTGCCTGGCGAAACAGCCCTGGACCACCAGCCACCAGAAACACACCACCCACCACCGCCACAATGCCCAGTGCCCCCCAGCGGGAGATGTCCTCACCCAGGAAGAAAATGGCCACCATGGATGACAGCAAGGGCCCGGAACCACGTGCCAGCGGGTAGACCACGGTGAGATCGGCCTTGCGGTAGCCACGCAGCAGCACCACGTAATACACCACATGCAGTACGCCACTGAGCGCCACAAACGCCCACTCGGTCGTACCCCAGCCAGGAACTTGCTGCCAGCCCAACCACAGGCCCAGGGGTGCCCAAAACACCATCATCACCAGTGCCGTGAAACAGGCGAAACGTACGTCGCCGCCTGCTTTCTTGGCGGCAATGTTCCAGCTCGCGTGAATCAGGCCGGCAAATACGACCAAGGCTAAAGCGCTAAGTGGCACGGTACGCTAACCGAAAGCTGTTTCACCACCTGTCACCCCGGGGTGACAGGTGCCGCCACGGACAGCTTGCACACTACACGCAGTGAGAGACGGGGATGTCGAGATCAGGCTCTTCCGATGATGGACGCAGTGGCCATCAACTCTTCCAGCAACGCCAGCGACACCTTGCCAGACACCGAATACGGATCCAGCTCAGGCTTCTCAGCGTACTTGAGCAAGATATTGGTGTTGATCTTGGACATGTTGACTTGGCCCATAGTCCAACCACCAAAGCGACGCTCGGTAATTTCTTCGTAGTGCAACAACACCACATCTTTGTGGCGTGCATCCTTCTGGATATGGCCGTACAAATCGCTTACGGCCATGCGGCCACCCTCGATGGCCTGCAAAAAGATACCACCACCGTAACAAAGAATGCCGGTGATACCGCAGGTAGGGTTGTAATGGCGCGACTGGGACAAAATGGCCTCGATAGCCTCCGGGTTGGAGTCAATCGCACGGCTGGCATAGAGCAAACGAACCAACATGGCATTAGCCTTTCCGGGGAATCAATGAAAGAAATTCGCGACGCAGTGCGGAATCCTTGAGGAACACGCCACGCATGACCGAGTTGATCATCTTGCTGTCCATGTCTTTGACACCACGCCAGGCCATGCAATAGTGGCTGGCCTCCATCACGATGGCCAAGCCGTCAGGCTGGGTTTTTTCCTGGATCAGGTCGGCCAGCTGCACCACGGCCTCCTCCTGGATCTGGGGACGCCCCATGATCCACTCGGCCAGGCGTGCGTATTTGGACAGGCCAATCACATTGGTGTGTTCATTGGGCATCACACCAATCCAGATCTTGCCGATCACTGGGCAGAAGTGGTGGCTGCAGGCGCTGCGCACAGTGATAGGCCCCACAATCATGAGCTCGTTCAGGTGGCCCACGTTGGGGAATTCGGTGATGCTGGGCGCTGGCACATAGCGACCGCGAAACACCTCATTGACATACATCTTGGCCACACGGCGGGCAGTGTTGTCGGTGTTGTGGTCGTGCTCGGTGTCAATCACCAGGCTGTTGAGTACGCCCTTCATCTTGTCTTCCACCTCGTCCAGCAGCAGTTCCAGCTCGCCGGGTTCGATGAAAGGGGAGATGTTGTCGTTGGCGTAGAAGCGCTTGCGGGCAGCCTGCAAGCGTTCGCGAATTTTGACGGAAACCGGAGTTCCTTCGTCGGCGTCGGTGGGTTTCATGGCGCTCTATGGAATCAAGGATTCAAGCATGTTACCAGTCTTTGGCTTGTAGGGTTTTTCGCCAAAAACCCTTATGAGCATTGCGCAAACAGCTACTATTTTTATAGCAAACCTCAATATCGGCGCCCCGCCAGCAACAAAGTCAATCGCATTACCCCATAGGCAAACCAGTCCAATGCCCGCTGCCCCCAGGGCCGCCGCCAAAAGTCCTGCGCATCCAGCGGGCGGCTGTGCTGGGCCATGGCCGCCTCCAGGCGCTGCTGCAGCTCCGTGGCAAAGGCGGCATCCTGCACCACCACATTGGCCTCGCGCGCCAACAGCAGACTGAGCGGATCCAGATTGGACGAGCCCACCGTGGCCCACTGCTGGTCTACCACCGCCACTTTGGCATGCAAAAAGCCACTGGTGTATTCGTGGATCTCGACCCCCGCAGCCAGCAGCAAGCCAAACACCGGGCGCGCGGCGTGGTACTGCATGAAATACTCGTAGCGCCCCTGCAGCAGGAGGCGCACCCGCACGCCCCGCCGCGCGGCATGGACCAGCGCACGCAGCAGCTTGCCGCCTGGCAAGAAATACGCATTGGCAATCAAGACCTCCCGCTGCGCTGAGCCCAGAGCCTTGCGGTAGGCGCGCTCAATGCGTTTGCGGTTGCGTACGTTGTCACGCAGCACCAGCGCGGCCAAGGCCCCACCTTGAGAATCGGGCGTCTTGCTCACGTGCTGGGGGTGTGCCATGGTTTGCCACACGGCGCGTGCCGCAGACCATTGGCCCTGCCCCAACTGGCGGGTGGCCAACAAACGGTCCCATAACTGGGCCATGGCGGTGTTCGCCTCGGCCACCAAAGGGCCTTGCACCCGTACGGCAAAGTCAAAGCGCGCCACCTGCTGCGGCCCATGCTGAGGGTCGTTGTAGTCATCCAGGATGTTGATGCCGCCACAAAACGCCACGGCGCCATCCACCACCACCAGCTTGCGGTGCAAACGGCGCCAATGGCTGGGCACCAGCAGCCCCAGCCGCCCCAGCGGAGCAAAGCGCAACCAGTGCACCCCCGCCGCGTTCCAGCGCTGCTGCCATTGCGTAGGCACCTGTGGCGTGCCAATGCCGTCCATCAGCAGCGCCACGCGCACCCCACGCAGGGCCGCGCGCTCCAGCGCTTGCGCAACGCGCTCACCCTCAGCGTCAAAGGCGTAGATGTAGGTCTCCAGGCGCACCTCGGTCTGGCTGGCATCGATAGCCGCCACCAGCGCCGGGAAATAGTCTTGCCCGCCCTGCAGCAGCTGTAGTTGGTGGCCAGGCAAATAGGGCGCGTCAGTCACGGGGCATCGGGCCAGGCAAATTCGGCAATCAAGGGCAGGTGGTCCGACATGCGGCGCCATATGGGCCCGTTCGGCACCGACAGCCCCACCGGCCGCAGGCCGCGCGCAAACACGTGGTCCAGCTGTGCCAGCGGCAGGCGCGAGGGGAAGGTCGGCACTCGCGCCTGTGCATGGGCGTGCAAACCGACGGACCCCAGTGTGCGATGCACCAGTTGGCTCCAGTCATTGAAATCGCCCGCCACCACCAGTGGTGCGTCATCGGGCACCCGGCGGGCAATGTAGTGGCGCAGCTGTGCCAGTTGCCGCACCCGGCTGGCCCGGATCAGGCCCAGGTGCACCACAATCACGTGCAGCGACCGGCCCTGCACCTGCATTTCGGCATGCAGCAGGCCGCGTTGTTCAAAGCGGTGGTCGGACATATCCTCATGCTGGTGGTCCAGCACCGGCCAGCGCGACAACAGCGCGTTGCCATGCTCACCGTGGCGCGTCACTGCGTTGGTCCGGTACACCGCCTCGTACCCCTCGGGGGCCAGAAAATCTGCCTGTGGCATCTGCGGCCAGCGGGTGAAGTATTCGGCTTCTTGCCGGTTCACCTTGCGCACCTCCTGCAGACAAACCACGTCGGCATCGAACTGCTCCACCGCGTGGCCCAGGTTGTGGATTTCCAGGCGTTTGTTGAAAATCAGGCCCTGCACGCCCTTGTGGATGTTGTAGGTGGCAATGCGCAAGTGATTCATGGTCGGCAATTCGCTTCCAAAATGATAGCTGCTTGCGCAATATCTACGGGCGCCACAGCCTAATTTCTCTCAAATATTCCCGCATTTTCCAATCGCTCAATCGCCTGCGCATTAGACCCCGAGAAACACAAGGTCGCCGCTTCACGCACGGGCAGCCACTGGTACGCCGTGTGTTCGCGCGGACTCAGGGTGACCGGCGTGCCAAGCGGCACCTGCAGGCCAAACACCCGCTCGGTGTTATGCGTCACGCCCGGTGCGTAGCGGTGCGCCCAATGCGGGTAGATTGCATAGACATTTTCCAAATGCCAGTCCTGCAACTGCGCTGCCAGCGCCGCACCCTGCCGGCAGTCTATGCCGGTCTCTTCCCAGACCTCGCGTGCGGCGGTGACCGCCCAGGCCTCATCGGTGCCGTCCTTGGATCCGGTGACCGACTGCCAGAAATCTTCTTGCGTATCCGCACGGCGCAATAGCAACACGTCGCGCGCGGGCGTGTAGATCACCACCAGCACCGATTGCGGAATTTTGTAGGGCTTGGGCATGAAAAAAGGGCGCTCTCAGAGCGCCCTTTCATTGTGCACCAGCCTCACGGCTGCGCTGGCCGGATCAGACCGGTTTGGCTGCGTCCAGGTTGCGCAGGCGAATGTGCAATTCGCGCAGCTGCTTCTCATCCACCGGGCTGGGCGCTTGCGTGAGCAAGCACTGGGCGCGCTGGGTCTTGGGGAAGGCAATCACGTCGCGGATGGACTCGGCACCCGTCATCAACGTAACGATGCGGTCCAGACCGAATGCCAAGCCACCGTGCGGGGGCGCACCGTACTGCAACGCGTCCAGCAGGAAACCGAACTTGAGCTGGGCCTCTTCGGGCGTGATCTTGAGCGCGTCGAACACCTTTTGCTGTACATCGGCGCGGTGGATACGGACGGAGCCGCCACCCATTTCCCAGCCGTTCAAAACCATGTCGTAGCCTTGCGAGATGCACTTCTCGGGCGCCGACACCATCCAGTCTTCGTGGCCAGCCTTGGGCGCGGTGAAGGGGTGGTGCACGGCGGTGTAACGCTGGCTTTCCTCGTCGTATTCGAACATCGGGAAGTCCACCACCCACAGCGGCTTCCAGCCACCGGTGAACAGGCCGTTCTTCTTGCCGAATTCGCTGTGCCCGATCTTGATGCGCAGGGCACCAATCGCGTCGTTGACGATTTTTTCCTTGTCGGCACCGAAGAAAATCAGGTCGCCGTCTTGCGCGCCCGTACGCTCCAGCACCGCAGCCAGCGCCGCGTCGTGGATGTTCTTGACGATGGGGCTTTGCAGACCGTCACGGCCCTTGGCCAGTTCATTGACACGGATGTAGGCCAGGCCCTTGGCGCCGTAGATCTTGACGAACTCGGTGTAGGCGTCAATCTCACCACGGCTGATACCGCCGACTTCCTTCGAACCACCAGGGACACGCAAGGCCACCACGCGGCCGCCCTTCATGGTGGCGGCGCCGGAGAAGACCTTGAAGTCCACGTCCTTCATCACGTCGGTCAGTTCGGCGAACTGCAGGTTCACGCGCAAGTCGGGCTTGTCGGAACCGTACAGGCGCGCGGCGTCCTGGTAGGTCATGACCGGGAACTCGCCCAGGTCCACACCGATGGTGTTCTTGAACACTGTGGTGATCATGCCCTGGAACATCGCGCGAATGTCTTCTTCGGTCAGGAAGGAGGTTTCGATATCGATCTGGGTAAATTCGGGCTGGCGATCAGCGCGCAAGTCTTCGTCGCGGAAGCACTTGGTGATTTGGTAGTAGCGATCAAAGCCGGCCACCATCAGCAACTGCTTGAACAGTTGGGGCGACTGGGGCAGCGCGAAGAACTGGCCATCGTGCACGCGGCTGGGCACCAGGTAGTCACGCGCACCTTCGGGCGTGCTCTTGGTGAGCATGGGGGTTTCGATGTCGACAAAGCCATTGGCATCCAAAAACTTGCGCACTTCCATGGACACGCGGTAGCGCAGCATCAGGTTGTTTTGCATGTAGGGGCGACGCAGGTCCAGCACGCGGTGGGTCAGACGCGTGGTTTCAGACAAGTTTTCGTCGTCGATCTGGAACGGGGGCGTGACGGACGCGTTGAGTACCGTCAGCTCGTGGCACAGCACCTCGATCTTGCCGCTCTTGAGGTTGTCATTGGTGGTACCGGCAGGACGTGCGCGCACCAGGCCCTTGATCTGCACGCAGTATTCGTTGCGAATGTCTTCGGCGACCTTGAACATCTCAGCGCGGTCGGGATCACAGACCACCTGCACATAGCCTTCACGGTCACGCACATCGACAAAAATCACGCCACCGTGGTCACGGCGACGGTTTACCCAACCACACAGGGTTACGGTTTCGCCCAACAGGGCTTCGGTCACAAGACCGCAATAGTGGGAGCGCATGGCCATAGCTTGCTTTCATGTCGCCGCCTTGTGGGCGGCGGGTTGGTAATAGGTTATTGGGAGGAAAACGCTTGGGGCGCTGAGGCCACCGGTGCGACCGATCCCATGGAAATCACGTAGGTCAGTGCCTCGTCCACACTCATGTCCAGCTCGATCACATCCGCCTTGGGCAGCATCAAAAAGAAACCGCTGGTCGGGTTGGGTGTGGTGGGCACATAGACGCTGACGAACTCCCCTTGCAGATGGGACTTCACTTCGCCACTGGGCACGCCGGTCTGGAAGGCAATCGTCCAACTTCCCGCACGCGGGTACTGGATCAACAAGGCCGTACGAAACGCATTGCCATTGCTGGAAAACAGCGTGTCAGACACCTTCTTGACGCTGTTGTAGATGGACTTGACGATGGGAATATTGGTGAACAGGCGGTCCCACTGCTTAACCCACCAGCGCCCTGCCACGTTGGACACCAGCGCACCGGTCACCAACATGGCAGCGAACACCAACAACACGCCCAGACCCGGGATGTTGTGGAGGCGCTCAATGCCGGGGCCCATGGACTCAGGGGTCACCGCCGCCACGCCCGCCAGGAAACCGCCAAACACAGCGTCCAGCAGGCCCACCAGCCACAGCAAGACCCAGATGGTGATGGCCAAGGGCAGCCAGACCATCAGGCCGGTGAGCAGGTATTTTTTAATGGGCACGGTGATTCCAGTTCTGTGGAAGGTTCAGGAAGTCGACTTAGGAGTGCTGGCCGCAGGGGCGGCGCGGGGACTTGCTACAGCCGACGCGGCTGCGGGCGCAGCATCGGTATTGGCCGCAGAGGCTGCAGCACTGTCGCCTGCGGCAGGAGCCACAGCAGTCGATGGCGCGCTACCACCCTTGAAATCGGTCACGTACCAGCCGGAACCTTTGAGCTGAAAGCCCGCCGCAGTGAGCTGCTTTTTGAACGTGGGCTTGGCACAAGTGGGGCAATCTTGCAGCGGGGCATCGGAGATTTTCTGCAATACGTCCTTGGCAAACCCGCAGGACTCGCATTTATAGGCGTAGATGGGCATGGAAGTAAGGCTCTGACATCAAGTTGCAAAGCCTTCAATTATAAGTGGCGGTCAGAAAACCCCAACCCGAACCACAATCTGCATGACCACCATGCCCAGCGCGAAACCGATGACTGCAGCCACCAGGGTTTGCAGCAGGCGGTTGGTGCGCTTTTGTTCGACCAGCAGTTCCTGCATCAGCGCGCTGTTATCGGCGCCACGCTGCTGCAAAAACTGGTGCAACAAGCCCGGCAACTCTGGCAAAAGCTTGGCATAACGCGGGGCTTGGGCCTTTAACTCCCGGATCAGTTTTTGAGGACCGACCTGCTCCAGCATCCATTGCTCCAGAAACGGCTTGGCCGTGGCCCACAGGTCCAGATCGGGGTCCAGCTCGCGACCCAGCCCCTCGATATTGAGCAACGTCTTTTGCAGCAGCACCAGCTGCGGCTGGATTTCCACCTGAAAGCGGCGCGACGTCTGGAACAGGCGCATCAGCACCATGCCCAGCGAAATTTCCTTGAGTGGACGGTCAAAGTAGGGCTCGCAGACCGCGCGCACCGCAGCCTCCAGCTCGTCCACCCGGGTGCTGGCAGGCACCCAGCCCGACTCGATGTGCAGCTCGGCCACCCGCTTGTAATCACGCCGGAAGAACGCCACGAAGTTCTGCGCCAGGTACTCCTTGTCCACCTCGGTCAAGGTGCCCACGATGCCAAAGTCCAGCGAGATATAGCGGCCAAAGGTCTCGGGGGCCAGGCTGACCTGGATATTGCCCGGGTGCATGTCGGCGTGGAAAAAACCATCCCGAAACACCTGGGTGAAAAACAATGTCACCCCATCGCGCGCCAGCTTCGGAATGTCCACGCCCGCGGCGCGCAAGCGGTCCACCTGGCTGATGGGCACGCCGTGCATGCGCTCCATCACCAAGACTTCGGTACTGCACAGGTCCCACCACATCTCGGGGATAAGGACCAAGTTCAGACCCTCCATATTGCGGCGCAGCTGGGCCGCGCTGGCGGCTTCGCGCACCAGGTCCAGCTCGTCGTGCAGGTACTTGTCGAACTCCGCCACCACCTCGCGCGGTTTCAGGCGCTTGCCGTCGGCCGACAGGCCTTCCACCCAGCCGGCCATCATGCGCATCAGACTCAGGTCTTTGTCGATCACGCCAAGCATGCCGGGGCGCAGCACCTTGACGGCCACCTCGCGCGGCTGGCCCTTGCGGTCGCGCAACACGGCAAAGTGCACCTGCGCGATGGATGCGCTGGCCACTGGGGTGTGCTCGAACGAGTCAAACAGTTCGGCCAGGGGTTTGCCCAGGGCGCGTTCGATGGTGGCAACCGCCACCTCGGAGGGAAACGGCGGCACTCGGTCCTGCAGCTTGGCCAGTTCATTGGCAATGTCCAGCGGCAGCAGGTCACGCCGGGTAGACAGCACCTGGCCAAATTTCACAAAAATCGGGCCCAGTCGCTCCAGCGCTTCACGCAGCCGTTGGCCACGCGGTGCGTCCAGCTTGCGCCCTACCGAAACAATACGCGCCAGCAAGCGCAACCAAGGCTTCTGGAAGCTGGTAAGCACCAGCTCGTCCAGCCCATAACGCAGGACGACCCAGACAATGAAGACCCCACGGCCCAACCGTGTCATGCGGCAGCGCCTGAAGCTTTGGGGGCCGCACGCTGCCCCACAAACTGCTGCAGAGCTTGGGCCAAGGTGCGGCCAGTCTGCATCAACAGGTGGGCAGGTGCGTCGCCCAAAACACGCGAGAGATCCTCTTCCACGTCCCAGCGCACATGGTCGGCCAGCCAGTTGATTTCGGCGGCCAGTTGCACATCGCCTTCGATACGCACCTTGGGCTTGTCTCCCTGCATCAGGGCTTGGGCAATTGCGAGAGGGGATTCATCCAAGATGGCCAAGGTCAGATCGGGCGTCGCCTCTGCAGCGGCGAGATCCAACAGGCCTGCGGGCGTAGCCTGCACCTTGAACGTGAACTGCTGCCATTGGCTCACAACGACTTTGCCCTTCTGGCGAGCCAGGCGCTCCATGGCTTGCGGTTCCTGCTGCAGCACATGGTTGAGCAAGAGCACCACACGGCGGTGGCTTTCCTCAACAAGCCACGTTGGGGGAGCGGGGGGAGTAGGAAGCGCCTTGAACAGGCCTTCCAGCATAGAAAAGGGGGACTGTGTTGCCATAAGGGATTATGGCTCACCCCCATGGCGGCGCGCACTGCGTGTCGCTTCGCCCTCCCCCTTGCAGGGGGCAACACCTGCAGCCCGGCAAAGCCGGTCCTGCGGTGTTCCTGAGAGGGACACGCGCGCCGAAAGCGTGCCAATCGAGACTGGGGTTTACTGCAGCGCCTGCACGCCCGCGACCAACCAACCGCTCGCGCCGGTCTTGGATTTGGTCATATTCCAGACTTCACGGAACGGGCTGGGACCGGCTGAGGCTTCTTCGCGGATCATGCCGGAGAACTCCACGCTGGCCATGTATTCGTCCGGCAGTTCTTCGATACCCAGCAGGCGCGCGTCGATCATCACCACGTCAGTATGGTTGGGGCCGCTGCCAGTGTGGGTTTCGCGCTCGGCCAGTTGAGCCTGGATTTCCTTGAGCATGCTGTCGGTCATCATGGCGCGCAAGGCTGGAATGTCAGAGCGGTCCCAAGCCGCTTGCAATGTCACGAAATTGGTCTTGGCGGCCTTGAGGAAACCTTCGCTGTCAAAACCGGCGGGCACACCCCACGTCTGCGAGCCCATCAGGGCGGAACCAATCATCGAGCCGCCTTGGGGCTGCTGCGGGGCTTCAAACGCCATGCTGCTGCGCTCCCAGGGGCGGGCCGATGCGTCATTGCCTACGTTCTCTGCCCGGTAGGGCTTGGCCACGGTAGCCGGTACTTGGCCTGCGCCTTGGAACGCGAAGGGCGAGGACTGCGCCGCTGCGGGCTTGCGGTTGCGCATGAACCAGCCGATGGCCATCATGACCCCCAAGGCCAGCAACGCGAACATCAGAATGTTGCCAAAGGCTTCACCCATGCCCAGCGAGTTGGCCAACCAGGCCAAACCCAGACCGGCGGCCAGACCACCCAGCATGGCGCCCCAAGGTCGCTTGGGCGCCGCAGCTGCCGCTGCGC
The DNA here is from genome assembly GCF_034519335.1 of Rhodoferax sp. GTDB lineage: Bacteria > Pseudomonadota > Gammaproteobacteria > Burkholderiales > Burkholderiaceae_C > Allorhodoferax. The sequence goes on along the minus strand of NZ_JAXHOL010000002.1, from coordinate 386,329 downwards.
CCGGTGCGGGCTTAGCCGCCGTGTTGTTCATGTTTTGGGCCGGAGCAGCAGGGGCCGCTGGCGTGGCGTCGCGCTGCGTCACATTGCTGGACTGCTTGCCAAACGACTTACCGCCACCCAAACGCTTGGCAGCTTCTGCATTGATGCCCGACAGGGACAAAACCAACGCCAAACCCAAAGCCCACAATTTCATGATTGCTCCAAAATAGTTATCTCAGCACTTTATTCCAACATGCAAAGCAGCAATGCCACCAGTCAGATTGTGATAGTCCACATGGCCAAAGCCCACTTTGTGCATCATGGTCTTTAACTCTTTTTGTCCGGGATGCATGCGAATCGACTCGGCCAGGTAACGGTAACTCGCGTCATCTCCGGCGATCAGCTTGCCCAAACGGGGCAACACCTTGAAAGAGTACCAGTCGTAGACCTTTTCCAGCGGAGGCGCCACCTTGGAGAATTCCAGCACCAGCAGCTTGCCACCGGGTTGGAGAACGCGTTGCATTTCTGCCAATGCCACGTCCTTGTGCGTCATATTGCGCAGGCCAAAGGCCACACTCACCACATTGAAATGGTTGTCCGGGAAAGGCAGCTTCTCGGCATCACACACCATGGTGGGCAGGATGACACCTGCATCCAACAGCCGGTTTCGACCGGTGGAGAGCATGGCCTCGTTGATGTCGGTGTGCACCACCTGCCCACTCTTGCCCACTTTTTTGGAGAAGGCCAGCGCCAAGTCGCCAGTACCACCCGCAATGTCCAGCGCCCGGTCCCCCTCTTTGAGGTTGGCCACCAGCACGGTGTAGGCCTTCCAGGCCCGGTGCAGGCCGGCCGACATCAGGTCGTTCATCAGGTCGTACTTGGGGGCCACCGAATCGAACACGCCGCGCACATGGCGGGCTTTTTCGGACTCATCGACGGATTTAAAACCAAAGTGGGTGGTAGACATACTTATGTACTTAATATGGCTCTAGCGCTTATGGAATATGCGCGAACAGCTCCTGAAAATATAGCAAATCAGTGGCTTGCGCAACCGTGTGCGCTTTTGACCACCATAGGCGCATCACGCCCGGTATTCGCCGCCTTGAGCCGGGCTTCGTACTCTTGCCAGAGGCGGGCCTCCTGGGAGCCCAGAAAGTACAGGTAGTCCCAAGAGTAAATACCAGTATCGTGCCCATCCGAGAAACGCGGCTGCACAGCATAGTTACCGACTGGATCCAGCGCCACCAGCTCTATGTCGCGCTTGCCGGTTTGCAGGGTCTCTTGGCCGGGACCATGGCCCTGTACCTCGGCCGAGGGCGAGTAGACGCGCATCAGCTCGAAGGGGATGCGGAAACGCGCACCATCCGAAAATGCCACCTCCAGCACCCGGCTCTGGCCGTGTACCGTGATGTCAGTCGGGGTCGGAGCGCCTGCGATCAAACCTGCCATGTCGCAGCCCCTTACACCAGCACGCGCTCAATGCCGCCGGCATTGGCAATCTGCACGTACTCGGGCAACCATTCCTTGCCCAAAATCTGGTTGGCCATCTCGACCACGATATAGTCGGCCTCCAGCAGGCCGTTGTTCAGGTCATTGCCGTAGCGGCTCAGGCCTTGCAGACAGCTCGGGCAGCTGGTCAGAATCTTCACATTGCCTTGCGTCGCAGGCGCCTGCCCAACGGGTGCGGTCAACGCCCGCAGAGCGGTTTCGCCCTTGCGCAACTCTTCTTCCTTGCGGAAGCGGATTTGCGTGGAAATGTCAGGCCGCGTCACGCCCAGCGTGCCAGACTCGCCGCAGCAGCGGTCATTCTTCAACACCGCGTCGCCCACCAACGCCTTCACCGTTTTCATCGGATCCTGGAGCTTCATGGGGCTGTGGCAGGGATCGTGGTACAGATAACCCGCACCCGCGCCGCCCTCGGGCACCAGCGTGATGCCTTTTTCGAGCAGGTACTCGTGGATGTCGATGATGCGGCAGCCCGGGAAGATCTTGTCAAACTCGTAACCCTGCAGCTGGTCGTAGCAGGTGCCGCAGCTCACCACCACGGTCTTGATGTCCAGGTAGTTCAGCGTATTGGCCACGCGGTGGAACAGGACCCGGTTGTCGGTGATCATCTTCTCGGCCTTGTCGGCCTGACCACTGCCGCGCTGCGGGTAACCACAGCACAGGTAACCGGGCGGCAGCACGGTTTGCACACCGGCATGCCACAGCATGGCCTGCGTGGCCAAGCCCACCTGGCTGAACAGGCGCTCCGAGCCGCAGCCGGGGAAATAAAACACCGCCTCGGTTTCTGCCGTGGTGGTCTGCGGGTTGCGGATGATGGGCACGTAATCCGCATCTTCAATGTCCAGCAGCGCGCGAGCCGTCTTCTTGGGCAGGCCACCGGGCATCTTCTTGTTGATGAAGTGGATCACCTGCTCCTTGATGGGCGCAGTGCCCACGGTGGCAGGTGGCTTGGCAGTCTGCTTCTTGGCTGCCAAACGCAACACCTGGTTGGCCAGCCGCTGCGCCTTGAAGCCCACGCCCACCATGGCCGAGCGCATCAGCTTGATGGTCTCAGGGTTGGTGGCATTCAGGAAAAACATCGCCGCCGCATTGCCGGGGCGGAAGCTCTTCTGGCCCATCTTGCGCAACAGGTTGCGCATGTTCATGGTCACATCGCCAAAGTCGATCTTCACCGGACAGGGCGATTCGCACTTGTGGCACACCGTGCAGTGGTCGGCCACGTCTTCAAACTCCTCCCAGTGCTTGACGCTGATGCCGCGGCGGGTCTGCTCTTCGTAGAGGAAGGCCTCCACCAACAGCGAGGTCGCCAAAATCTTGTTGCGCGGGCTATAGAGAAGGTTAGCGCGCGGTACGTGGGTGGCGCACACCGGCTTGCACTTGCCGCAGCGCAGGCAGTCCTTCACGCTATCGGCAATAGCTCCAATATCGCTCTGCTGCATGATCAGGGACTCGTGCCCCATCAGACCGAACGACGGTGTGTAGGCGTTGGTCAGGTCGGCGTAAATAGTCGAGCCATCTTCAGTCAAATGCGGCGCAAACCCGCTTCCAGGTTGCGCGGGCAGCTCCTGATTCCTTAGCAACTTGCCTTTGTTGAAACGCCCTTCGGGGTCCACCTTGGCCTTGTAGGCAATGAAGGGGGCCAGTTCGGCTTCGCTCAAGAACTCCAGCTTGGTGATACCAATGCCGTGTTCACCGGAGATCACGCCGTCAAGGCTGCGGGCCAACGCCATGATGCGTTTGACTGCACCGTGGGCGGACTGCAGCATGTCGTAGTCATCGCTGTTGACCGGGATGTTGGTGTGCACATTGCCGTCACCGGCGTGCATGTGCAGCGCCACCCACACACGGCCTTTGAGCACGCGTTTGTGGATGGCCGTGCATTCCATCAGGATGGCTTCGAAAGCCGCACCGGTGAAAATGGACTGCAGCGGCGTACGCAGCTGGGTCTTCCAGCTAGCGCGCAGGCTGTGGTCCTGCAGTTGGGGAAACAACGTTTCCACCCCGTCCAGCCAACCTTGCCACTGGCTGCGCACGTCGGCCACCAGCTCCAGCGCCTGGGCCACACGGTCTTCCAACAGCTCCGCGCTGGGAATGTCGTTGGCGTCGTCGGTCTTGCCCAAGGGCAGGTCGCTACGCTCGAAGAACTCTGTCAGTGCGTCACACAGGGCCAGCTTGTTCTGCAGGCTCAGCTCAATGTTGATGCGCTCGATGCCATCGGTGTACTCGGCCATGCGCGGCAGCGGGATCACCACGTCTTCATTGATCTTGAAGGCGTTGGTGTGTTTGCTAATGGCGGCGGTACGCTTGCGGTCCAGCCAGAATTTCTTGCGCGCCTCGGCGCTCACGGCCACAAAGCCCTCGCCGCTGCGACTGTTGGCCAGGCGAATCACCTCGCTGGTCACCCGCGCCACGTCGTCGGCATCGTTGCCGGCAATGTCGCCGATCAACACCATCTTGGGAAAACCGCCGCGTTTGCTCTTGGTCGCATAGCCCACGGCCTTGAGGTAACGGTCGTCCAGGTGCTCCAGGCCGGCCAGCAAGACGCCACTGCGCTTTTGCTCGGCGAACATGAAGTCCTTGATGTCCACAATGCTGGGCACCGCGTCCTTGGCATTGCCAAAGAACTCCAGACACACGGTGCGCGTGTGGCCCGGCATCTTGTGCACCACCCAGCGCGCGCTGGTGATCAGGCCGTCGGTGCCCTCTTTCTGGATGCCCGGCAAGCCGCTCAGGAACTTGTCGGTCACGTCCTTGCCCAGGCCTTCCTTGCGGAAGGTGGCACCCGGAATATCCAGGCGCTCGGTGCGGATCGGCGTCTTGCCGTCGGCCTTGAAGTACTGCAGCTCAAAACTGGCCACATCCACGTCATGGATCTTGCCCATGTTGTGGTTGATGCGGGTCACCTCCAGCCACTCGGCCTGCGGTGTCACCATGCGCCAACTGGCCAGGTTGTCCAGCGCCGTACCCCACAGCACAGCCTTCTTGCCACCGGCATTCATGGCGATGTTGCCGCCAATGCAGGAGGCCTCGGCAGACGTGGGGTCCACGGCAAACACATAGCCGCCGCGTTCGGCTGCGTCAGCCACGCGCTGCGTGACCACGCCCGCTTCGCTCCAGACGGTGGCCACATCGCGGTCCAGACCGGGCAGGCGCTTCATCTCCACCTCGGTCATGGCTTCGAGTTTTTCGGTGTTGATGACCGCGCTCTTCCAGGTCAGTGGAATGGCTCCGCCCGTATAGCCAGTACCGCCCCCGCGCGGAATAATGGTCAGGCCCAAGTCGATACAGCCCTTCACCAGGCCAGCCATCTCTTCTTCGGAATCGGGACACAGCACCACAAAGGGGTACTCCACGCGCCAGTCCGTCGCGTCGGTCACGTGGCTCACCCGGCTCAGGCCGTCAAACTTGACGTTGTCCTTGGCGGTGAGCTTGTAGAGCAGCTTTTGTGTTTTCTTGCGCAGGGCGCCCACTTCCACAAACGCGGCGTCAAAAGTCTTGACGGCCGCCCGGGCCGCCACCAGCAACTGGCCGACCATCGCGTCACGCTCGGGGTCGGTCTGCGGGGTACGGCGCTTTTCCACCTCGGCCAGGCGGTGGTTCAGCGCATCGACCAGTTGGCCACGGCGCTTGGGGTTGTCCAGCAGGTCGTCCTGCAAATAGGGGTTGCGTTGCACCACCCAGACGTCGCCCAGCACCTCGTAGAGCATGCGGGCGGAGCGCCCCGTTTGACGCTCGCCCCGCAATTGGTTCAACAACTCCCAACTGTGCGAGCCCAGCAGGCGAATCACGATTTCACGGTCAGAGAAGGACGTGTAGTTGTAGGGAATTTCGCGAATGCGTTCTTGCACGTGCGCGCCAGGGTTGGCGGCGCTAAGAAGGTGATTGAGCGAGGTGGGAGCGTTCATCAGGGTCGGTGGTTGCTGCCAAGAGGCACAGAAAGCCCTTTTTTGGTAGGCCTTAGATGGTAACGCACCCACTATTCACGGGCTTTTCTAGTGGAAACCCCTGACCAAATGGTCAGAAGAGCTGTCGTTTAATACATTTGACACAAATTTGTCACGGTGCTTGCCTAGCATCGCGCCATTCTTATCTCTGGAGCACTTATGTCGCACACCCCCCTTACCCGCCGAGCCCTAGCGATCGCCGCGATCACAGCGGCAGCTTTTTCCATTGCCACCCCCGCCCAAGCGCAAACGGATATCCAGTGGTGGCATTCCATGACCGCCGTGAACGGTGAATGGGTCAACGATTTGGCCAAGGAATTCAACGCCAGCCAGAAGGAATACCGCATCCTGCCAACCTTCAAGGGCACCTACGACGAATCGATGACAGCCGCTGTCGCTGCCTTCCGTGCGGGCAATGCACCCCACATCCTTCAAGTGTTTGAAGTGGGCACTGCCACCATGATGGCCAGCAAGGGCGCCGTGGTCCCGGTGGGCAAGGTCATGACCGACGCAGGCTACAAGTTCGACCCCAAGGCCTACATCCCTGCCGTGGCGGGTTACTACACCGCGCCCAGTGGCCAGATGCTGAGCTTCCCCTTCAACAGCTCCACCACCGTCTTTTATTACAACAAGGACGCCTTCAAGGCCGCCGGACTGGACGCCGAAAAGGCCCCTTCCACCTGGGCTGAAGTCGCGCTGGCTGCCGCCAAGCTCAAAGCCAGCGGCCACAAGTGCCCTATCTCGATTGCCTGGCAAGGCTGGACCCAGTTGGAGAGCTTCTCTGCCTGGCACAACGTGGAGTTCGCCACCAAACAAAACGGTCTGGCCGGTCTGGATGCCCGCCTGAAGATCAACTCGCCATTGCACGTACGGCACATTGAGAACCTGGCCAACATGGCCAAGCAAGGCCTGTTTGTCTACAAGGGCCGTGGCAACGTGCCAGAAGCCAGCTTTGTGTCGGGCGAATGCGCCATGATGACGACTTCGAGCGGCTTCTACGGCAACGTGAAGAAAAACGCCAAGTTCGCCTTCGGCCTGGCCCCCCTGCCCCACTACCAAGACGTGCCTGGAGCCCCCCAAAACACCGTCATTGGTGGCGCCAGCCTCTGGGTCATGTCTGGCAAAAAAGCTGAAGAGTACAAAGGCATTGCCAAATTCTTTGACTTCTTGTCCAAGCCCGAAGTGCAGTCCGCCAGCCACAAACGCACGGGCTACCTGCCCATCACGACGGCCGCCTTCCAGTTGACCGAAAAATCCGGCTTCTACAAAGAAAACCCAGGTACCGATGTGGCTGTGACACAGATGGTGCGCAAAGTGACGGACAAGTCCCGCGGTATTCGTTTGGGCAACTATGTGCAGATTCGCGCCATCGAGGACGAAGAACTCGAACAAGTGTGGGCTGGCAAAAAATCGGCCAAGGAAGCACTTGACTCCGTGGTGACACGGGGCGATGAGCTGTTGGCCCGTTTCGAAAAAGCAAACAAGTAAACTCCAGCTCCCTCCAAAAAGTGGCGGCCCGTGCCGCCACTTTGCATTTCTGATTGGTTGATATGGCGGTAGAAAAAAGAGTCGTTTTCAAGTCGGCATGGTTACCCTGGGTACTGATTGCACCGCAGGTCGCCGTCATTGCCATTTTCTTTTTCTGGCCTGCTGCACAGGCTTTGCTGCAGTCGGTGCAGCAAAGTGATGCGTTTGGTACTTCGGTAGAGTTCGTCGGTCTGGAGAACTTCCGCAATCTGTGGAACGACGCCTCCTACCTGGAGTCGTTCAAAACCACGGCCGTTTTTTCATTGCTGGTGGCCGTGTTAGGCCTGTCCCTCTCACTCACGCTGGCCATTTTTGCCGACCGCGTGGTGCGCGGCTCCGGCATTTACCGCACCTTCCTGATATGGCCCTACGCCGTGGCGCCTGCGGTGGCAGGGGTGTTGTGGTTGTTCATGTTTGCGCCCAGTATCGGCATCGTGTCGTATGGCATCCGCCAGCTCGGCATGGGCTGGGACCCGCTGCTCAACAGCAACCACGCCATGGCGCTGATCGTCATGGCCGCGGTATGGAAACAAATTTCGTACAACTTCCTGTTTTTCCTGGCGGGCTTGCAGTCGATCCCGAAGTCGCTGATTGAGGCGGCCTCCATGGACGGCGCCCGCCCCTGGCGCCGGTTCTGGACCATCCAGTTCCCCCTGCTCTCGCCCACCACCTTCTTCCTGCTGGTCATCAACATCGTCTACGCATTTTTTGACACGTTTGCGATTGTCGATGCGGCCACCAAAGGCGGCCCTGGCAAAGACACGGCCATCCTGGTCTACAAGGTCTACTTTGACGGCTTCAAGGCCATGGACCTGGGTGGCTCGGCTGCGCAGTCGGTGGTGCTGATGTTCATCGTAGTGGCACTGACCGTGGTGCAGTTCCGGTTTGTTGAAAAGAAAGTGAACTACTGATGGTTGAACGTCGCCCTTGGCTGGACTTTTTGTCGCATGCCATCCTGATCATTGGTGTCCTGGTGATTGCCTTCCCGGTCTACATCACCTTTGTTGCCTCCACCCACACCACGCAAGAGGTGGTGCAGTCCCCCATGCCGTTGCTCCCCGGCGCCCACCTATGGGACAACTACCGCACCGCACTGCTGGGCGGCCGCGAGGGCACAGGCTCCAAGGCCGCCGTCGGCGGCATGATGGTGGTGAGCCTGGTCACCGCCCTGGTGATCTCGCTGGGCAAGATTGCTATCTCGCTGCTGTCGGCCTTTGCCATCGTGTACTTCCGCTTCCCGGCACGCATGTTTTTCTTCTGGGCCATCTTCGTTACGCTGATGTTGCCCGTGGAGGTGCGTATCGGCCCCACCTACCAGGTGGTGGCAGACCTGGGCTTGCTGAACAGCTATGCGGGCCTCACGGTCCCGCTGATTGCCTCAGCCACTGCCACCTTCCTGTTCCGCCAGTTTTTCCTGACCGTACCCGATGAACTGGTGGAAGCTGCACGGGTGGACGGCGCCGGACCACTGCGTTTCTTCAAAGACATCCTCGTGCCCTTGTCGAGCACCAGCATCGCGGCGCTGTTCGTGATCCAGTTCATCTATGGCTGGAACCAGTACCTGTGGCCCCTGCTAGTCACCACCGAAGAAAGCATGTACCCCGTGGTGGTAGGCATCAAGCAGATGATTTCGGGCGGCGATGCGCAAACCGAATGGAACATCGTGATGGCCACTGCCATGCTGGCCATGCTGCCGCCCGCACTGGTGGTCATGCTGATGCAAAAGTGGTTTGTCAAAGGCTTGGTGGATACCGAGAAATGACCATGGTTTCCCTGGGACAACCAACCCGTAACGCAGCAGCGTCTGGCGCACCCTTTCTTCTTGGTCGCTCCGCGCTGAGCGGCCTTAGCCCCCGCGCCTCATACTGCCAAACGCGCAGAAATAGGCGCGCGGGCTAAGGCCGCCCACCGCTATTCGGCTCACGAACACTTTTTCACATCCACTTCGCTCTATGGCTTCCATCGAACTCAAAAACGTCATCAAACGCTACGGCAGTGGCAAAACGGCCAACCAGGTCATCCATGGTGTGAACGCACAGATTGCCGACGGCGAATTCATCGTCATCGTCGGTCCCAGCGGCTGTGGCAAATCCACCTTGCTGCGCATGGTGGCTGGCCTGGAAGAAATCAGCGAAGGCCAGGTCTGCATTGGCGGCAAGGTCGTCAACGACCTGGAACCCTCCGACCGCGACATCGCCATGGTGTTCCAGAACTACGCGCTCTATCCGCACATGAGCGTGTTCGAGAACATGGCCTATGGCCTGAAGATCGCCAACGTGCCCATGGATGAAATCAAGCGTCGCGTGGACAAGGCTGCCAAAATTCTGGAGCTGGGCCCGTATCTCGAGCGCAAGCCCAAGGCCCTCTCCGGCGGCCAGCGCCAGCGCGTGGCCATGGGCCGCGCCATCGTGCGTCAGCCCCAGGTGTTCTTGTTTGACGAGCCGCTCTCCAACCTGGACGCCAAACTGCGCGCCCAGACCCGACTCGAAATCCAGAAGCTGCACCGCGAGCTGGGCATCACCAGCCTGTTTGTGACGCACGACCAGGTCGAAGCGATGACGCTGGCCCAGCGCATGATCGTCATGAATGGCGGCGTGATGGAGCAATTCGGCACGCCCGAGGAGGTCTACACCCGCCCCGCCAGCACCTTTGTGGCCAGCTTCATCGGCTCACCGCCCATGAACCTGCTGAAAAACGCACCGGACGCAAAACCCGGCTGCATCACCGGCATCCGCCCCGAGCACCTGGACATTACGCCCACCGGCTGGGCCCTGCAGGTGGAGGCGGTGGAAATGCTGGGCGCCGAGCGCCTGGTCTACGCCAAGTGGGCCGACGGCAACAGCGATGAGCTGATGATCATCCGAACCGAAGAATCTGCCGCTGTGCCCGTCTTGGGCACCACGCTGCATGTCACGCCGCGCCCGGACCGGATCCACCATTTTGACGCCAGCACTGGCAAGAGGATCGACACCCCATGACAGCCACCAGCACATTCGACCTCCCCGCCTGGCCCTACCCGCGCTGGGTGGCGCACCGCGGCGCCGGCAAGCTGGCACCCGAAAACACCCTGGCCGCGTTCCGCGTGGGCGCCAGCCATGGCTACCGCATGTTCGAGTGTGATGTGAAACTCAGCAACGACGGCGTGCCGTTTTTGATGCACGACGCGACGCTGCAGCGCACCACCAATGCGCGCGCGAAAATTGGCCAGGGCCAAAGCGCGGTGGGCGGCGATCACGCCTGGGGCGTGCTGTCGCAACTTGACGCCGGCAGCTGGCACAGCCGTGCCTACGCAGGCGAGCCGCTGGCAACATTGGACGCCGTGGCCGCGTACTGCCTGCGCAACGGCTACTTTCTGAACATCGAGATCAAACCCACGCCCGGCACCGAGCGCCATACGGGCGAGGTGGTGGCGCAACACGCCGCACGCCTGTGGGCGGGCCAGGCGGTGCCGCCCCTGCTCACCTCTTTTGACCCCGAAGCCCTGGAAGGCGCACAGGCCACCGCGCCCGCATTGCCGCGCGGTTTGCTGCTCGACACCCTGTGGACGGGCTGGCTGGAAACCGCGCTGCGCCTGGAATGCCAAGCCATCGTCTGCAACCATGCACTGTGGGACCGCAGCACGGTGACCCAAGCCCAAAGTGCAGGCTTTCGCACCTTGAGCTACACCGTCAACGACGACTGGGCGACCCAGCGGCTGATCGACCTGGGCACGGACGGCATCATCACCGACCGGGTGGATCTGTTCAGCCCCAGCTGATTGCTATACAAAAGATAGCTACTCGCGCAGACTCCACAAGGGCCAAAGGCCTACTTGACACTTAATTTGCGGCCAAGACCCACGCTACGGCATCTTGCATCGTGGGCACAACAACGGTCGCAGCGCTGAAGTCGTGACCAGCCGACATCTCGGTGGGAATGGCCACACAGGCCAGCCCGGCGGCAATGGCTGCCGCCACGCCGTGCTCGGTGTCCTCGAAAGCCACTACATCCTTCGCCGACAAGCCCATGCGCTGCAGGGCCAGCAGGTAGCAATCGGGGGCGGGCTTGCTGTGCACCACATCGTCGGCCGACACCACGGTCTCAAACGCAGCGGCCAGGTCGTGGGAACGCAGTGTGGCGGCAATGGCGTAGGCCCGCGCGCCAGTCACCACCCCCATGCGCAGCCGGGCGGCCTGCAACTGGTCAATGGATGCGCGCACACCAGGCATGAGCGGAAAAGCCGCCGTCTGCAAATAGGCCTGGGCAGACTCGTTCTTCAGCCGGGCCAGCACCTCGGGTGATTCTTTCACCCCAAAGCGCTCCACCAAATCCAGTGCGTTGGCATCGGTGGGCACACCAGCATAAAAATCCTTGTACTGCGCCAGCGTCAAGGCAAAGCCGTAGGGCGCCAGTACCTGGTTCCACAGGACAAAGTGCTGCCCCTCGGAATCCACCAAGGTGCCATCGTGGTCAAAAAGAACAGCGTGAAAACGGATTGACATAGATCAAACTTTGATGGGGCCGGGCTTAGCGGCGCATGGCCCACCACTGGCTGCTGGACGTAGCCAGCACCAAGGCAGCGTAGCTGAGCATCTTGCCGTCGCGGCCAAAAAACACCAACCCGGCCAACAGGGCCAACGCCCCAACTACAACATTGATAGCTGCTTGCGCAGTACGAGTGCGGGCTACAGCCTTATTGCTTATAAAAACAGGAGCCAGGTAGGCCAGCGCAGCCCCCAGCGCCAAGGCCGGGGCCACAAAGTTCAGCAGGTGATTCAGCAGATCCAAGGGGCCCATAGGGTGGCACAAGGCCAAAGCAGGCCCGTCAGGTGGTGGGTAGGGTCTCGATTTTATAATCGAGGTCTAAACATATGGCAGTCTGGGCATTAGGCATTAACCACACCACCGCACCGCTGGACATGCGGGGCCGGTTTGCGTTCGCCATGGACCAGATTGCACCGCAGCTCCATGGCCTGCGCCAGAGCATGGCTCGCCCGCCCGAAGCCGCCATCGTCTCCACCTGCAACCGCACCGAAATCTACTGCGCTGGTGATGAAGCGGCGCTGGACCACACCTTGGCCTGGCTGGCACAAAGCGGCGGCGTGACCCCCAACGAGCTGCGCGCCCACACCTACCGACTGGAAGACGGCCATGCGGCGCGTCACGCCTTCCGTGTGGCCAGCGGTCTCGACAGCATGGTGCTGGGTGAGCCCCAGATTCTGGGCCAGCTCAAGGACGCCGTGCGCGCGGCCGACGAAGCGGGAGCTCTGGGCAGCACACTCTCGCAAATGTTCCAGCGCTCGTTTGCTGTGGCCAAAGAGGTGCGCACCTCGACGGAGATCGGCGCGCACAGCATCAGCATGGCCGCCGCGGCCGTGCGCCTGGCCGGCAATCTGTTTGAAGACCTGGCCGAGGTGAAGGTGCTGTTTGTGGGTGCGGGCGAGATGATCGAGCTGTGCGCCACGCACTTTGCCGCCAAGAACCCCAAAGCCATCGCCATTGCCAACCGCACGCTGGAGCGTGGCGAAAAACTGGCCAGCCGCTTTGGCGGCGAGGTGATGCGCTTGGCGGACCTGCCCGAGCGCCTGCACGAATTTGACGCCGTCATCAGCTGCACCGCCAGCACCCTGCCCATCATCGGCCTGGGCGCGGTGGAGCGAGCCCTCAAAAAACGCAAGCACCGCCCCATGTTCATGGTCGATCTGGCGGTACCGCGCGACATTGAGCCCGAGGTGAAAGCCCTGGGCGATGTGTACCTGTACACCGTGGACGACCTGGCCAGTGTGGTGCAAACCGCCCAGGCCAGCAGGCAGGCCGCCGTGGCCCAGGCCGAGGCGATTGTGGACGCGGGTGTGCAGAGCTTCATGCACTGGGTGGACCAGCGCAGTGCCGTGCCCCTGATCCAGCAGCTCAACGCCCAAGCGGATGAGTGGCGTGCCATGGAACTGGCCCGCGCGCGCAAGCTGTTGGCCAAGGGCGAGGATGTCGATGCAGTCCTGGAAGCCCTCTCCAAAGGGCTGACGCAGAAGATGCTGCACGGGGCGATGGCGGAACTGCATGCAGGGGATGCCGACGCCCGTGAGCGGGCTAGTAACGCGATCCAGCACTTCTTTTTGCGCAACAGCCGTTAGCTGGGCTGGGCCCACTCTCCCCCAGCCCCTCTCCCCCTCCGGGCGAGAGGGGAGCTTCAACAGCCACATTTTGTTTTTTCGCTTCGGCCAGGGCCTTACTGTCCTTGCCTTGCTTGCCAACCTGATTCCAGTCCTATGAAACCGTTTCTTCGCCAACAACTCGCCCGTTACGCCGACCGCCAAGGGGAGCTGGAATTTCTGCTGTCTCGCGAGGACATCATGAAAGACATGGAGCAGTTCCTCAAACTCTCGCGCGAACACACCGACGTAGCGGCCGTCGCGGGCCGTTGGAGCCGCTACCAGCAGCGCGAGAAGGACTTGGCCGGTGCCGAAGAAATGAAGGCAGACCCCGACATGGCGGAAATGGCCGAGGAAGAAATTGCCAGCGCGACGGCGGAACTGGCGCAGCTGGAAGCGGAGCTGCAGCGCATGCTGCTGCCCAAGGACCCGGACGATGCGCGCCCAGCGTTTGTGGAAATTCGCGCAGGTACGGGGGGCGACGAGTCCGCCCTGTTTGCCGCTGACCTGGCCCGCATGTACACCCGCTACTGTGACGCCAAAGGCTTGCGCACCGAGATCATGAGCGCGTCCGACAGCGAGCTGGGTGGCTACAAGGAAGTGGTGCTACGCATCGAAGGCAGTACCACCACCAGCGCAGGCTCCTGCGGTGCCTACGGCATGCTCAAGTTCGAATCAGGCGGTCACCGCGTGCAGCGTGTGCCCGCCACCGAGACGCAGGGCCGCATCCACACCAGCGCCTGCACGATTGCCGTGTTGGCCGAGCAGGACGAGGCCGAAGCCATCAAGATCAATCCGTCTGACTTGCGCATCGACACCTACCGCGCCAGCGGCGCCGGTGGCCAGCACATCAACAAGACCGACTCGGCGGTGCGCATCACGCACATCCCCACCGGCATCGTGGCCGAATGCCAAGACGGGCGCAGCCAGCACAGCAACAAGGCTCAGGCCCTGAAAGTGCTGACTGCCCGCATCCACGAAAAAGACCGTTCAGAGCGTGCAGCCAAAGATGCCGCCGAACGCAAAAGCCTGGTGGGCAGTGGTGACCGTAGCGACCGCATCCGTACCTACAACTTCCCGCAAGGTCGCCTCACAGACCATCGCATCAACCTGACGCTCTACAAGCTGCTGAACATCATGGAAGGTGACATGGATGATGTAGTGGAGGCGCTGCAGGCCTATGAAGCCGCACAACAGCTGGCGGCGCTGGAAAACAATCTGAACTAAACGTTCGGCCCCACAGACTCCAGGGAGTCTGGGTGGCAAAGCGTTTTGCGTAGGCAGAAGGGGAGCCCGCGCAGCGGGCGGGGGACACGGAGAAAACGCTTTGCCGCCCAGGCTCCCTTGCGCTCACAAGAGGTATCTCAGCAAGGCGCAGGCAGACCATGCCCTGGCTCAGAGCTTGAAGACGCCCACCACCTGCACCAACTCGTTGGCCTGACTCTTGAGGCTGCTGGCCGCAGCGGCCATTTCCTCCACCAGCGCAGCGTTCTGCTGCGTAGCCTGGTCCATCTGCGTGACGGCTTCGCCCACCTGGGCAACACCTGCACTTTGTTCGCTGCTGGCCGCGCTGATCTCGCCCATGATGTCGGTGACCCGGCGGATGCTGGTTACCACTTCGGTCATGGTGACACCAGCCTTGTCGACCAAGGCAGTGCCTTGTTCGACTCGCTCTACGCTGGCGTTAATGAGAGATTTGATTTCTTTCGCAGCTTCAGCGCTTCGGCCGGCCAGGCTGCGCACTTCAGACGCAACCACCGCAAAGCCCCGGCCTTGTTCACCCGCGCGGGCGGCTTCTACTGCTGCATTAAGCGCCAGGATGTTGGTCTGGAAGGCGATGCCGTCGATGACGCTGATGATGTCGCTGATCTTGCGGGACGCCTCGTTGATGCCCTTCATGGTTTCAACCACTTGCCCCACCACTTCACCCCCTTGCACTGCCACGGTGGAAGCACTCATGGCCAGCTGGTTCGCCTGGCGCGCGTTCTCGGCGTTTTGCTGCACAGTCGAGTTGAGCTCTTCCATGCTGGCAGCGGTTTCCTCCAAAGCGCTAGCCTGGTGTTCGGTGCGGGCAGAAAGATCGTTATTGCCCTGCGCAATTTCTGCGCTGGCGTTGGCCACACTGTCGGCACTGCCACGCACCTGGGTCAACACACCGTGGATCTTGCCAACAAATTGGTTGAAACCCGAGCCAATGGCAGCCAATTCGTCGTTGCCCCGAACATCCAGCTTGGTGCGCAGGTCAGCTTCACCGCTGGACAAATTCACCATGGCCTGGCTGAGCGCGCGCAACGGTTGCATGAGGCGCGTCACCACCGCCACCAGAATCAAGGCCGTAGCCACTGCACACACCACCGCCACCACCAGGGCATAGGCAGTGAGCTGGCGCGATGAGGCCGTAGCCACACTGCGCGGAAAACTCAGACGCACACTCCAAGGCAGTGTGTCGGGGTGGATGGCCACTGGCTGCAGCAGGTGCACCACACCTTGTGCATCCTGGTACTCATAAGGCTTGCCTGCCTGGATGGCAGCCAGACCGTCGGCGGGGACATCCTCAGCTTTTTTGTTGATGCGCTCAGCCTCAGAGTGCGATGCGTACAGCCCGCCGTTGGACAGCAAGGCAAGAGAACCGCCGTCCATCACTTTCAGGTCGGCCAAGATTTTTCCCAGTTGTGTAAGCGTGAAATCGGCACTGGCCAGCCCCTGAAACTGGCCCTGTATCACTATGGGGGCCGCGAGCGTGGCCATCAGCACATCCTTGCCCTCGATGGGGTAAATGTAGGGCTCGGTGAAGTTAACCTTGCCCGACTTCTTGGGCACGTCGTACCAGTCGTTGGCACCCGGTGTTTTCGGGTCAAACACGATCGGGTCCACATGGAAGCCACCACCGGCTTTGCGTGTCCAGTAGGGCATGAATCGTCCGGAGTCATCGTACTCGGGTGTTTTGCCCGCATAGTCGGCGTCTTTGCCGTCCAGTGCATTGGGCTCCCAAGTCACGGCGGCGCCAATAAAGTCTTCTGCGCTGCTCAGGGTGGACTTCACCATTTCGCTCACCTGCTCGCGCTGCAGAGGCAGATTGGCGGTTTTGGTGGCTGTCATGGCGCCACTCAAGGCGGTGACAAAGGCGAGGTTGGAACGGATGCGGGTTTGCAGTGCCCCCGCCGCTTCGCGCGCCGACGTGCGAGCCAAATCCATGGTGGCGTCTTCCGCAGCGGCGCTGCTTTTGAAGCCGATCACCATCGATGTGATCGCCAGACTCAGCACCACCAACCCCGTGGCCGCTACGCCAATTTTTGCGCTCAAGGACAAGGCCGGGCGCCGGCGATTCACAAACTGGGCTTCGGAGGACAATGTGGGACTCATATGCACGATTCCTTAGGTTCAGACCCGGTGCCTCACCCCTCACCACACCATGCGATTTCTGGTATTTTTATTCGCAGAATCATCGTAGCCGATCCGGGCTATCTGCGCTGGCCCAAAAGAGGATTGAGGGCACTATTCCCCACGCTGCACGCTATTGGTGCGCACAACGCTACCAATCTCATAGCAATTCACCGACATGCTCGCCAACACCATTGATACTTTGATGCACAGCGGCTTGGACCGTCTGGATGCGCAGATGTTGGTGCTGCACGCCATGGGGCGCCCTTTGCACGATCGGGCCTGGCTGCTGATGCAT
Organism: Rhodoferax sp.; assembly: GCF_034519335.1. GTDB lineage: Bacteria > Pseudomonadota > Gammaproteobacteria > Burkholderiales > Burkholderiaceae_C > Allorhodoferax. The sequence continues at coordinate 369,566 of NZ_JAXHOL010000002.1, read as the reverse complement.
GGCGAAGCACCGGTGCCAGAGCAAGCGCAGCGCTGGCTGGACCAAGCCTTGCAACGCCGCCTGGCAGGCGAACCTGTGGCCTACCTCACGGGCCACAAGGAGTTTTACGGTCTGGATTTACGCGTAGACGCCCGGGTGCTGGTACCACGCCCCGACACCGAAACCCTGGTGGACTGGGCGCTAGAGGTGCTGGCCCCGCAGCCCGCAGCCCGCCTGGTGGACCTGGGTACAGGCAGCGGTGCGATTGCATTGGCCCTGAAACACAGCCTTCCCACGCTTCAGGTGCATGCAGTGGACTACAGCAGCGATGCGCTGGCGGTGGCCCAAGGCAACGCAGCGCGCCTGAACCTTCACGTTACCTTCCACCAAGGCTCCTGGCTCTCGGGCTTCACTGGGCCACTGGACGCGATCATTTCCAACCCGCCTTACATCTGCGATAACGACAATCATTTGCCAGCCCTGCGCCATGAACCCCGCCAAGCCCTGACGGCTGGGGCCGATGGACTGGATGACATACGCACCATCATTGTGCAATCACAAACCCGCCTGCGCCATGGAGGCTGGCTGCTGCTGGAACACGGCCACGACCAAGCCCCAGCGGTGTGTGCCTTGCTGCAAAAGGCCGGATTTACCGAGGTGCAAAACCGCAACGACCTTGCAGGCATCGCCCGCTGTAGTGGCGGAATATGGCCTTAGCGTCCGTATTCATTGCGCTAACAGCTACTAATTCAATAGCAAATTAACCTCTACCCCTAACATGACTACACCTGCCTGCCCCCAATGCACCTTGGAAAACACCTATCCGGAAGGTACCCAATTCATCTGCGCCGACTGCGGCTTTGAATGGCCGCAGACCCCGCCCTCCCCTACGGAGGACGATGCCGACCCGGTGGTGAAAGACTCGAATGGCCAGGTCCTGCAAGATGGTGATGCCGTGGTACTGATCAAAGACCTGAAAGTCAAAGGCAGCTCCACGGTGCTCAAGCAAGGCACCAAGGTCAAAAGCATCCGGCTGGTGGGCGGTGACCACGAGGTGGACTGCAAGATGGACGGTGGCAGCTTTATGCTGAAGGCGTGCTTCCTCAAAAAAGTTTAAGTCGGCATGAAGGCCCAACGATTTAGTTGTTTACAACGACAAGTCCTTGTCGCTAGACTGGCATGGCCATGTGGCGAAGTCACCCGTGATCGGCCATGCATATAAAAAAATCCGTTGGACAGGCTCTGGGCCTGAGTCTGCGCGGCCTCGGAGCCGTGTTTTGCTGCCTGTGTTTTTGGAGCGGCCACACTGCTGCGCAAACACCTGCCTGCAAATCCCTGGTGGCAACAGGCAACCCTGAATACTCCCCTTACCTTTGGCGCGATCCGGCCGACGACGCGCGGCTGATTGGCGCCAACGCCGACCTGATGCAACTGCTCTCCAAAGAGATCGGCGTACCGATTGAAGTGAGGTACGTGGGATCCTGGGCGCGGGTGCAGGAGCTTGCAAAAAGCGGGCGTATCGATCTGATTGCGGGCGCATTTTTTACGCTGCCACGGCTGGAATACATGGACTTATTGATGTTTTTTTTTATCTTCTCGCTCCTCCCCCTCTTGCCTGGCTGAGGGGGAGCCATCCCCGGGAAGGCTTTTCTTTGTCTTTTAATGGCAATCTCCTTTTTCTTGTTGGGACGAACGGACATATTCTTTCTTTCCTTCTTTTCCCCGCCCCCCTCCCTCTTCGGAGTGATGCGATACGCAGAGTAGGAGTTTGGGTGCGGCGACCAGCCCCCCCTCCCTCCCTGCCTTCCCCCCTCCCTCCTGCCTGCCTGCGTTCTCCCCATTACCCTACCACCGCCTGCACCCAATCTTTCCCACCGCCTCCGACGTCCTTCTTCTTCTGTAGCCCATCGATGAAGAACTAACGATAGGCCCGCTCGCTCTCCCCCACCCGCTCCTCCCCTCCCCCCCCCCCATGACCACCTCCCCCTCCCCTTCCCCGACCCCCTGCTCCTCGTCCCCGGGCCCTAGCCCTACCCCCACCTCATCCCGATTGGGGCTACGCCCCTCCCCCCCCCCGCCCCCCTCCCCTCTCCCCCCTCTCCCGCCCCCCGCGTCTCTTCTGCTGCGCCCCCCCACCGCTTCTCCTCTGATCCCCCGCTACCACCTCCTCTCACTTCCGCCCGCCTCCCCCCCCCCCTTCCCCCTCGACCTACCCCCTTCTTCCCTCCTCCCCCCAGCCACCCTCTTATTTACCCCCCCCCCCCCTCCATCACCAACACCCCTCCCGCCCCCTTTCCGCCATCCCACCCCCCCCTCCTATGACTGCTGATGCTCTTGCCCCGCTCGCCGCCCCCCCCCCCCTCCCCCCCCCACCCCCCAACCAATGATTGACTTGTCGCGCCCCCCCAATTACTCATTCCTTTTTTATTTTTGTTTGGTTTTGGTAGGGATGTCAATTAGATAGCATCCTTCTTTTTGATTAGTTTTAAATATTTTTTTGAAACTTTTTTTTTTTCGCGCCTAGGGCCTCGAAGGCCCTCCCCCCCCCCCCCCCCTACCCTTTATTATCAAAATTTCACTTCGGACTTGAATCCGCGGACTATTTCCACCCCGCATTTCGCAGCACGCGCACGGTGATCTGGACCAGTGGCAAAGACACTTTTCCCTACAAAGCATGGAGCGACCTCAAAGGTCGCAAGGGCCTGACAGTGCTCAACAACAGTCTTGGCGAGGCATTTGACCGCTACGCCAAAGAAAATTTGCAGTTTGACGAGGTACCCCAGCTGGAGCAGGCTTTTCGCATGTTGGCTGTGGGTCGCGCTCAATATATTGTTTACGAGGAAGACCCCGGACTTGCGTTGGCTGCCAAGTTGAATTACACCGGACTGAAAAGATCTTCCGCTGCCGTGAGCAATGAAGGCCTACACCTCACACTCGCGCACCAGTCCCCCTGCAACACGGGCGAACTGCGGGGACGCATTGCCAAAGCGTTGCACAAGCTGACCAAAGAGAATGTGATGAAGCAGTTGGTGGAAACCAACATCCAACGATGGCGGAAGCAGGCGTCACCCTGACCCCACACGCCCGCCTGATGCTCAGGCGACCTTGTGCGCCACCTGCGGCTGCACCACAAAACCCAACCCCAAGCGGTTCACACCGCTGATCAGCGCTTTGACCGACGCCGTCACGATGTTGGTGTCCATGCCAACCCCAAAGCGCTCGCCGCCTTTGCCGGTGTCGCTGTTGGCAGCCAACAGCTCCAGGAAGGCACAGGCCTGTGCATCACCGGCATCGGTGCTGGCTTTGGTGCTGCGCTCTTCATAACTGCGCACCTGCACCTTGATGCCGATGGTTTGCAGCGCGTGCACTGCTGCGTCAATCGGGCCATTGCCCTCACCGCTCAGCAGCATGGGCTGGCCATTCACCTCCACACCGATGCGTATACCTTGCACGTGGGCCCGGCCGGGCTGGCCGGGGTGCTCGAACAGGTGGTGTTCCACGTAACGCACGCTGGCGTCTGCCGCGTGGAGGTAGGTGGCGTCAAACAAATCCCAGATGTTTTGTGCCGTCATCTCGCCGCCGTGGGTGTCGGTATGGCTTTGCACCTCGCCCGAGAACTCCACCTGCAGGCGGCGCGGCATGACCACGCCGAACTCGGCTTCCATCAGGTAGGCCACACCGCCCTTGCCGGACTGGCTGTTCACGCGAATGACCGAGTCGTAGCTGCGACCCACATCAGCGGGGTCGATGGGCATGTAGGGCACATTCCACAGCGCATCCGGGCCGGCTGCCTTTTGGGCGGCAAAGCCTTTCTTGATGGCATCCTGGTGGGAGCCACTGAACGCGGTGAATACCAGGTCGCCCACATAGGGGTGGCGCGGGTGGATGGGCAACTGGTTGCAATGCTCGACGGTGCGGGCAATGGCGTTGATGTCCGAGAAATCTAGGCCGGGACTCACGCCCTGGGTGTAGAGGTTGAGGGCCAGGGTCACCAGGTCCACGTTGCCGGTGCGCTCGCCATTGCCGAACAGGCAGCCTTCCACGCGGTCGGCGCCAGCCATCATGCCCAGCTCGGCAGCCGCCACGCCGGTGCCCCGGTCGTTGTGGGGGTGCAGGCTCAGGATGACGCTGTCGCGGCGGGCCAGATGGGTGTGCATCCACTCGATCTGGTCGGCATAAATGTTGGGGGTGGACACCTCCACGGTAGCCGGCAGGTTGAGGATGACTTTGTTGCTGGGTGTGGCGCCCCACTCGGCGGTGACTGCGTCACACACTTCGCAGGCAAACTCAAGCTCGGTACTGGTGAACACCTCGGGGCTGTACTGCAGCACCCACTCGGTCTCCGGCATGGTGGCGGTGATCTCTTTGATCAGGCGCACCGACGACACGGCCAAGCTCTTTGACCTCGGGCTTGCTCATGCCGAAGACCACGTCGCGAAACACGGGCGCGGTGGCGTTGTACACGTGCACGATGGCGCGGCGGGCGCCCTTCAGGGACTCGATGGTGCGGCGGATCAGGTGCTCGCGCGACTGGGTGAGCACCTCGATGGTCACGTCGTCCGGCACATGGCCGCCCACGATCAGCTCACGCACAAAGTCAAAGTCGGTTTGCGAGGCGCTAGGGAAGCCAACCTCGATCTCCTTGAAACCCACTTGCAGCAGCGTGCGGAACATGCGCATCTTGCGCTCCGCATTCATGGGCTCAAACAGGGATTGGTTGCCGTCCCGCAGATCGGTACTCATCCAGATCGGGGCATGGTTAATAGTCCGCGTCGGCCACTGCCGCTGGGGCAAATCGATGGCGGGGAAAGCACGGTACTTGGTGGCGGGATGAGACAACACAGCAAAACTCCTGGTGGCGGATACAAGGGAACTGGTAGGTATCGTAGCCCGGCGAGCAAGGCATCCCATTGCGACTTGGTGCAAAAAATACCGCCCAAGAAGCAAAAAATGGCTGGATTTTTGCAAATCCAGCCATTTTCAAGACCTAAAGAAAAATTTCAGGCAATCAGTGATGATGGCCGTGGGCGCCATGCACGTGGCCATGGGCGATTTCCTCTTCACTGGCGGCACGCACTTCCAGCACCTTCACCGCAAAACGCAGGGTCTTGCCGGCGTGGGGATGGTTCCCGTCCAGGTGCACCACCGGGCCTTTGATCTTGGTCACAGTGAAGACAATGGTGTTGCCGTCTTCGGCACGGCCTTCGAGCTGCCCGCCCACTTTCACGCCTGGGGGAAACTGGGTTTTGGGAATGGTTTGCAGCAAGGCTTCGTTGTACTCGCCAAAGGCATCGGCCGGGACCAGCTCCACCGTGGTGGCGAAACCCACGCCCTGGCCTTCCAGCGCTTCCTCGATCTTGGGGAAGGTGTTGCCATAGCCGCCGTGCAGGTAGGCGATGGGTTCCTGGCTCTGGTCCAGCAGCTTGCCGCTGGTATCGGTAACCTTGAATTGCAGTGTGACTGCGGTGTTTTTGGTGATGTTCATGGCATCTATTATCCGAAAAAGCCTTGCCCCTCATCTGCCAAGCAACGCCGCCCCGCACAAGCGCCGGGGAAGGTGAAATAATTAGGGTATCTATCTACTTGGAAGCCGAAACATGAGCGACGCACAACAACGCATTGACGAACTCGTCAAATCCAACGAAATCCTGCTCTTCATGAAGGGCACTGCCAGCTTTCCCCAGTGCGGTTTCTCCGGTCGCGCCATCCAGATCCTCAAGGCCTGCGGTGTGGACACCAAGACAGTGAAAACCGTGAACGTGCTGGAAGATGACGGCATCCGCCAGGGCATCAAGGAATACAGCAACTGGCCCACCATCCCCCAGCTCTACATCAAGGGCGAGTTCATCGGTGGCTCCGACATCATGATGGAGATGTACGAGTCAGGCGAATTGGCACAAACTCTGGGCAAGAACCCCGCCTGACCTTCGCGCCGGCACAGGACCCGGCACATACACCGGGGTGCCGCAGCAACCATTGGAGCCTCCGGGACCCCCTCACGTGTCAGACCACAGCGCTACAGACACCCTCGACGACGCCCTGCGCAGCCGTCGCCTGTTTCAGTTTGCAGCGCTGCTGTTCATAGCCTTCACCGGCACCGCCGTGCAATACGGCTTTCAGCAGCGCTGGGATGTGGTTGTGATTCTGGGCACCGCGGCAGCCCTGATGCTACCTAGCCAGTGGCTAAACCGCCGCGGCCACTACGAGGCTGCGTCCGTTCTCATCCTTGGGTCGGCCACATTGGCGCTGTTCGGCATCATGTGGCGCAGCGACGGACTACGCGATTCGTCCCTGCTGGGTTACCCCGTCATCCTGATTGCAGCGGGGCAGCTCCTCAAGCCCAAACAGTTCTGGTGGCTACTCACAGGCATGGTGCTGTGTGTCATGTGTGTGGGTCTGGGAACGCTGAACGGCTGGCGCGGCGCCACCACACCGGGCACCGATATTGATCGACTGACAGACAGCGTCACCATCTTGGTGGTGAATGGCATGCTGGTCTGGTTTCTGGCCTATGACATGCAAAAAGCGCTGATGGGCCTGCGTGTGCAAATTGAACGATTCCGGGAATCCGAAAAAAACCTCACTCACCTTGCCCAACACGATGCACTGACCCGCCTGCCCAACCGCGTGTTGGGTAGCGAACTGGTAGAGCAAGCCATTGCGAGCAGCGTGCGACATCAGCAATTGGTCGCCCTGCTGTTCGTTGACCTAGATAACTTCAAAGATGTCAATGACTCGGTGGGCCACTCCGCGGGCGACGAATTTCTCAAACAAGTCGCGCTACGCTTGCGCGAGGCGGTACGCCACGCAGACATCGTATGTCGGCAAGGTGGCGATGAATTTCTGATTGGTGTCACGGACATCAGTGATACCCAAGGCATCGCGCAAGTGGCAAACCAGGTGTTGCAACGCATGCAGGCACCGTTTCACCTGCGTGGACTGGAAATTCTGGCAACCTGCTCCATCGGGATCGCCGTCCACCCCAAGGACGGAGCTACCTTTGAAGAGCTACTCCGCCACGCGGACCTTGCCATGTACCAAACCAAGGAGTCGGGGCGCAATGCCTATCGCTTCTTCGATGAGGAAATCAACACCAGCATCCGCGAGAACCTGCACCTGATTTCCAGCCTGCGCCAGGCATTGGCACAAAACGAACTGGTGCTGCACTACCAACCGGTATTTGACCTGTCCACCAACCGCTTGGTGGGGGCAGAGGCCTTGGTGCGATGGCAAAACCCCAAGTTTGGGCTTGTGTCTCCGGGGCTATTTATTCCAGCGGCCGAGAAGTCTGGCTTGATCGTAGACATTGGCCAGTGGGTATTGCAGGAAGCCTGCCGACAAATGCAGGCATGGCGTCAAGCTGGGGCTCCTGCACTCACAGTGGCCGTGAACCTGTCCGCCGTGCAGTTCCGGCGCGGCGACGTGGAGGCCGTAATCGAACGCGCCCTGCAGCAATCCGGATTGGACCCGCGCCAATTGGAACTGGAAATGACAGAGTCCACCCTGATCCAGGACACCGACAAGTTCATGCTGACGCTGCAACGCATCAAAGCCATGGGGATTCGCCTCTCGATCGACGACTTTGGCACCGGTTACTCCAACCTCTCGTACCTGCAACGCTTTGCGGTCAACAAGCTCAAAATAGATCAGTCTTTTGTGCGCCGCCTGCTCAACGGTGAAAAAGACGTGGCCATGGTCAGCGCCATCATCCACCTGGCCAAGAGCCTGAATCTCACGGTAACCGCAGAAGGTGTGGAAAACGAAGACACGCGCGCTGCCCTGGAACACATGGGTTGTGACCAAGCCCAAGGGTACTGGTTTGCCAAGCCCATGCCGGCCGCACAGTTTGAGGTGCTGTGGCGAGCACAGCCAGCCTAGGCCGAAAACGCTTAAAACACCCAGTCCCAGTTGCGTTTGGCACCCATCACGGCGCTTGGGTACGGTGCTTTGCCGCGTGACCCGTTGTAGCGCCCCAAGGCCATGAACATATCTCCGCGTTCGCGCTCCAGATAGTGACGCAGGATGATGCAGCCAAAGCGCAGGTTGGTTTGCATGTGGAAAAGTTTGCCCGCATCACCATCCCCGAGTACACGGGTCCAGAAAGGCATGACCTGCATGTAGCCCCGTGCGCCCACGCGGCTCACCGCAAACTTGCGGAAATTGCTTTCCACCTGGATCAATCCCATCACAAGGGAAACATCCAGTCCAGCACGCTTGCTCTCGTACCAGACCGTTTGCAAAAACTCTTTGCGGGTCTCCCAATCAGGCTTCTTTTTCTTCAGACGCTCGCTCATCGCCCCCAGCCAGCGCAGGTACTTGAGTCGTGACTCCGTATCGGCAAACTCGGGGATCGGTGGCGCGGAATTCCGGATGGCAGAGGAAAGTGCGGTGCGCACCGAGTCGACCAGGGGTTCTTCAATCTGGCCACCAGCCAGTACCTGATCTGCAAACGATAGCGCTCCGCACCCCACCAGCAAGCGCTGCAGGCCCTGTCGCCTGCCGATCAGAGCACTGCCCCCCGCTGAAGCATTCATGCCTTCAGGCGTGACAGCAGCATATTTGCCACCTCGGACACCGGCACTTTGGTGGCCTCGGTGTCACGGCGGTGCTGGTACTCCACCACGCCTTCTTTCAGCGCACGGTCGCCAATCGTCACACGGTGGGGCACGCCAATCAGCTCCCAGTCGGCAAACATGGCACCCGGACGTTCGTTGCGGTCGTCCAGCATCACATCCACACCGGCGGCCAGCAGCTCGGCGTACAGGGTGTCGGCTGCTGCTTTCACATCAGCAAAACGATCCGGGCTGATGGGGCACAACACCACGGTAAAGGGCGCCAGCGCGTCGGGCCAGATGATGCCCTTGTCGTCGTGGTTCTGCTCAATGGCTGCAGCTGGCAGGCGGGTGATGCCGATGCCGTAGCAGCCCATCTCCATGAACTGGGGCTTGCCGTTCTCGCCTAAGAAGGTGGCATTCATGGCTTTGCTGTACTTGGTGCCCAGATAGAACACATGGCCCACCTCGATACCACGCTCGATCGCCAACACGCCCTTGCCGTCTGGCGAGGCATCCCCTGCCACGACGTTGCGCAGGTCCGCCACCAGTGCGGGCTCGGGAAGGTCGCGGCCCCAGTTGACGCCGCGGATGTGGAAATCTTCCTCGTTAGCGCCACAGATCCAGTCGGCCATGACGGCCACATCCCGGTCGGCCACGATATTCACGGGCAGCTTCAGGTTAATGGGACCCAAGTAACCCGGCTTGCATCCAAAGTGGGCCTCAATTTCGGGCACGGTGGCAAAGCGGAAATCGGCCAGGCCGGGCAGCTTGCCCACCTTGACTTCGTTCATGTCATGGTCACCACGCAGCAAGAGCAGCCAGACCTGGGTCTTGGTGACGTTGCCTTTTTCGTCCAGCGTATCGGTGGCCAGCACGAGCGACTTGACGGTGGTCTGCAGGGGCACATTCAGCAGAGCTGCGACATCCGCACAGGTACTCTTGCCGGGCGTTGCTATCTTTTCCATAGCTGCTTGCGCAGCCCCCCTGGGGGCTACGGGCGCCAAAGCCTCTGCTTTCTCCATATTGGCTGCGTAATCACTGGTCGGGCAATAGACGATGGCATCTTCACCCGTGGCAGCAATCACCTGGAACTCTTCGCTCAGATCGCCGCCAATGGCGCCGCTGTCGGCCGCCACCGCGCGGTAGCGCAGGCCAAAGCGGTCAAAAATCTTGCGGTAGGCACCGGCCATCACCTGGTAGCTGGCCTTGGCGCTGTCCTGGTCGCGGTCAAAGCTGTAGGCGTCCTTCATGATGAACTCGCGCCCACGCATCAGGCCAAAACGGGGGCGGCGCTCGTCGCGAAACTTGGTCTGGATCTGGTACAGGTTCTTGGGCAGCTGCTTGTAGCTTTTGATTTCCTGGCGCGCGATGTCTGTCACCACCTCTTCGCTGGTGGGCTGGATGACAAAGTCGCGGTCATGCCGGTCCTTGATGCGCAACAGCTCAGGGCCCATCTTGTCAAAGCGTCCGGTCTCTTGCCACAGCTCGGCCGGCTGCACCACGGGCATGGTGCATTCCACGGCGCCAGCTCGGTTCATCTCTTCACGCACGATGGCCTCCACCTTGCGAATCACGCGCAGCCCCATGGGCATATAGGTGTAAATGCCAGCACCCAGCTTCTTGATCATGCCGGCTCGCATCATGAGCTTGTGGCTGGCCACCTCGGCGTCTGCGGGCGCCTCTTTGAGGGTGGAGATAAGGAATTGGGAGGCTTTCATGAAGGAACTCGCTGGCTACGGAGGCGTTCTGCGCTTGATGCACTGCTTTCGCTGTGCATAATGAACGAAGTTTAAAAATTGGGGTTTGATTATGCTTGACCGGGACGGATTTCGGCCCAATGTCGGCATCGTCCTGCTCAACCAGAAAAATCAGGTATTTTGGGGCAAACGCATACGTACCCATTCGTGGCAGTTTCCGCAGGGCGGCATTGACCGGGGCGAAACTCCCGAGCAGGCCATGTTCCGCGAATTGCACGAGGAAGTGGGGCTCCACCCGGAGCACGTGAGCATTGTCGCCCGTACCCGAGACTGGTTGCGCTACGAGGTGCCAGACCGGTACATCCGACGTGACGCACGCGGTCACTACAAAGGCCAAAAACAGATCTGGTTTCTGCTCCAGCTAACGGGGCACGACTGGGATTTGAACTTGCGCGCCACCGACCATCCAGAATTCGACGCTTGGCGTTGGAATGACTACTGGGTTCCATTGGACGCCGTTGTAGAGTTCAAACGCGGCGTCTATGAAATGGCGCTCACCGAGCTGTCACGTTACCTGCCACGGCACGAGCCGCGCAACCGCTTTTTGCGCCACAACCACCGCCCGCATGGCGGTACCGAGCATGTACATGAAGGTCCCACCATGGGTTCACATATCGAATTGCCGCCAGGCGCTTCGTTCGAGCCCGATCCAGGCACCAACCGGCCACCGCACCATGAATAAGTGGACACGCAAAGCATTGGCGGCAGCGCTCGCCGTGTGTGCTGCATGCGCATCCTGGGCGCAAACAAGCAATGGTTTGGACAACCTCGATTGGGTGGAAGAAAAAGAACCTCCTCCGCCTGCCTTTTTGACAACACGCGCGTTGCCGCTCGAAATGCCCAACTACGTGTCAGTACGAGTGGGGATAGATCCTGCCACAGTGACCGTGGGCAAGGATGGCGTCGTGCGCTATGTGGTCGTCATGAGCAATGCGACTGGCACAGTCAACGCAGCTTACGAGGGCATTCGTTGCGCCAGCGACCAGGTCAAGGTCTATGCACGGGCCGGAGCGTCTGGTGAGTGGTCTGTGCTACCAGAACCCGCTTGGCGTGATGTGAATGGCAATCAGCCGTCCAAACACGCCTTTGTGTTCGCACGGCTGGCAGCCTGCGATGTGCGGGTGGCCAACCGGCTGGAAGATGTGATCAAGGCACTGCAAACCCAGCAAAGGCCCCGCAGCGCCAAACCCAGCACGAACTGAGAGGCGCTGAATCAGCGGCTCAACACCAGGTTGTCCCGGTGCAGCATTTCAGGTTCGGCCGAATAACCCAGCAGGCGCTCGAACTCGCTGGATGACTTGCGGCATAGCAAGCGCGCCTCCGCGCTGGCATAGTTGGCCAGACCGCGGGCAATCTCCTGCCCTGCTTCATCGCGCACGGCAATCACGTCACCACGAGAGAAGTCCCCCTCCACCAGCACCATGCCGATGGGCAGCAGGCTCTTGCCTTCATCGCGCACCTTGGCAGCAGCGCCTGCATCCACCACGACAGCGCCACGCATCTGCAGATGGTCGGCCATCCATTGCTTACGTGCCTGGTTCTTCTGGGTTTGGGCAATCAACAAGGTGCCAATCGCATCACCCTGCGTCAATCGAACCAGCGCATCAGCCTCTCGGCCCCAAGCAATCACAGTAGAGGCCCCCGAACCCGCAGCGCGCTTGGCCGCCAATATCTTGGTCAACATGCCGCCGCGACCGATGTTGGAGCCTGCTCCACCTGCCATCAATTCCAATGTGGGGTCACCTGCTTTGGCCTCATGCACAAACTCCGCCGCGGGATCTTTGCGAGGATCCGCCGTATAGAGGCCTTTTTGGTCCGTCAAAATGACCAGCGCATCCGCTTCCACCAGGTTTGCTACCAAGGCCCCCAAGGTGTCGTTATCGCCAAACTTGATTTCGTCGTTGACCACCGTGTCGTTTTCATTGATGACGGGCACCACGCCCAACTTCAACAAGGTGAGCAAGGTGGAGCGGGCATTGAGGTAACGCTCGCGGTCGGCCAGGTCAGCGTGGGTCAATAGCACTTGGGCGCTGCCAAGACCATTGGCACGCAATTTGGTCTCGTACATCTGGGCCAAGCCCATCTGCCCCACAGCAGCAGCGGCCTGCAATTCATGCACTTCCTTGGGCCGTGTGGCCCAACCCAGGCGCTTCATGCCTTCAGCAATCGCACCACTGGAGACCATGATGACCTCTCGACCATCGCGAATCAGCAGCGCAAGTTGCCGGCACCACTCACCAATCGCCTGTTCATCCAGCCCACGGCCCTCGTTGGTGACCAGACTGGACCCCACTTTGACCACCACACGCCGCGCATCGCGCAATACAGGGGAGCTGAACTTTTGAATCATTTTGGCTTGTAGCCCTTGTATTCACTGCACAAGCAGCTATTCAATCAATAGCGTTCTAAGACGCAGGCGTGTCGCTGGAGTCGACCGCGCCAGACAGGAAGCGGGGGTCCACCTCCACATGCGGCTGCTCGGCCATCTGCTGGGCCTTGACGTGTTTGTAAATCTCTTTGATCAGCGGCTCGCAGCCTTCACGGGTCAGGGCCGAGATCTCAAACACTGGGCCTTTGAACTTGTAGCGCTTGATGAAGTCCTTGATCAACGCGGGACGCTCATCGCCTGGCACCATATCCAGCTTGTTCAAGACCAGCCAGCGCGGCTTCTTGTACAGGTTTTCGTCGTACTTCTTCAGCTCGTTGACGATAGCCTTGGCCTGCGCCACCGTGTCCACCCCCTCGTCAAACGGGGCCATGTCCACCACATGCAGTAACAAACGTGTGCGCTGCAAATGGCGTAAGAACTGGTGACCCAAGCCCGCACCCTCTGCCGCACCTTCAATCAGGCCCGGCAAATCCGCCACCACAAAGCTCTGCTCCGGCCCCACGCGCACCACACCAAGGTTGGGATGCAGGGTGGTGAAGGGATAGTCCGCAATGCGTGGGCGTGCATTGGACACTGCGGAAATAAAGGTGGACTTGCCCGCATTGGGCATACCCAGCAGGCCTACATCGGCCAAAACCTTCAGCTCCAGCTTGAGGTTGCGCTTTTCACCGGGCCAGCCCGGTGTTTTCTGGCGTGGCGCACGGTTGATCGCGCTTTTGAAACGCATATTGCCAAAGCCACCGTCGCCGCCCTTGGCAATGGTGATCACCTCGCCCGGATTCAACAGCTCAAACAACACTTCGCCAGTTTCGGCATCCGTAATGATGGTGCCCACGGGCATCTTGAGCGTGATGTCATCGCCCGCAGCACCGAACATGTCGGAGCCCATGCCGTGCTCTCCGCGCTTGGCGTCATAACGACGCGCGAAGCGGTAATCCACCAGGGTATTGAGGTTGGGGTCTGCCACCGCGAAGACGTGGCCGCCACGGCCACCATCCCCGCCATTGGGGCCGCCGAATTCTTTGTACTTCTCGTGCCGGAAGGAGACGCAGCCCGCGCCACCGTCTCCCGCGGAGATATCAATGTAGGCTTCGTCAACAAACTTCATGGCATGTACCGAGGTTAGAAATGAAAAACCCCGCGCAAAGGGCGCAGGGTTTCTCGGGGAGCATGGGCAGATTACGCTGCAGTCACGCTCACGGTGTGCTTGTTCATCGCACCCTTGACTGCGAACGACACGTGGCCGTCCACCAGTGCAAACAAGGTGTGATCTACGCCGATACCGACGTTGTTGCCGGGGTGGAACTTGGTACCACGTTGGCGAACGATGATGGAGCCAGCGCTGATCAATTCACCGCCGAAAGCCTTTACACCGAGCATCTTGGGCTTGGAATCACGCCCGTTTCGCGTAGAGCCGCCGCCTTTTTTCTGTGCCATGACCTGTGCCCCTTATGCAGAAATCGCGCCGATTTGCAGTTCGGTGAACTGCTGGCGATGTCCTTGACGTTTCTGATAGTGCTTGCGACGACGCATTTTGAAAATGGTGACTTTGTCGTGCTTGCCGTGTGCCACTACCGTGACAGTAACTGTTGCGCCGGACACCAAGGGTGTGCCAACCTTCAGTTCTGCGCCGTTTCCGACTGCCAGAACCTGGTCGATCACGATCTCTTGGCCTACGTCCGCAGCAATCTGTTCTACTTTAATTTTTTCGCCAGCAGCAACGCGATATTGCTTGCCACCGGTTTTTATGACCGCGTACATGTTGACCTCTTCGACTAGGAAATCTGCAAATGAATTTTCGCAGAGCCTTGGAGTATACCATTTCGGCTAAAAATGCAAACCCCCGCCCATCCAGAGCAAGGCAGGCGTCAGAGCGCGTCTCTATAATCTGTCCATAACAAACCGGTTCATCGCCTTGCAAGTCACTACTTCCGGCTCATCGACGGGTCTTTCCATCGTCGAAAACGACATGCGCCAGGTCGACAAGGTAATCACCCATAGGTTGGACTCGGGTGTGCCATTGGTCGGCAGCGTTTCACAGTACATCATCGCCGCTGGCGGAAAGCGCTTGCGGCCGGTGTTGTTGCTACTTTGTTGTGGCGCCTTGGGCTACAAAGGCGCTCAACGCTACAACTTGGCAGCTGTAGTCGAATTTATCCATACCGCTACGCTGCTCCACGATGACGTAGTGGACGACTCTGCTTTGCGCCGCGGTCACGCCACCGCGAATGCCAAATTCGGAAATCCAGCCAGCGTATTGGTTGGGGATTTTTTGTACTCCCGCGCCTTCCAGATGATGGTGGAAGCCCAAAGCATGCGCATCATGCAGGTGCTGGCCGATGCCACCAACGTGATTGCAGAAGGCGAAGTGCTGCAACTCATGAACATGCACAACGCCGCCCTCGACGAAGCTGGCTACCTGCAAGTTATCCGCTCCAAAACAGCCAAACTCTTTGAAGCCAGTGCGCGCGTGGGCGCGCTTTTGTCAGGAGCCAGTGCAGCGCAAGAAGAAGCCTGCGCCGAATACGGACAAGCGTTGGGCACAGCATTCCAAGTAATTGATGATGTGCTGGACTACACCGGCGACGCTGCAGTGATGGGCAAAAACCTGGGGGACGACTTGCGTGAAGGCAAAACCACCCTGCCCCTTATTGCCGCCATGCAGCGGGGTACGCAAGCCGAACGCTTGACTATCCAGACCGCCATTGAAACCGGAGACGTTGCGATGCTGGACCAAGTGATCGCGATCGTTAAAAAGACCGGCGCCCTGGGCGTAGCGCAGGCAGCGGCACATGCTGAAGCGCAACGCGCTATCGCCGCCGCAGAGCGCCTGCCAGCAGGCCCTCATACCGACTGCTTGGTACAATTGGCAACGCAATTGTTGGCGAGAAATCACTGATCCTCGCTGCCAAAACACGCCATCGGGGTGTGGCCTAGTCCGGTAAGGCGCTTCGTTCGGGACGAAGAGATCGGAGGTTCGAATCCTCTCACCCCGACCACCATTGGGTCTACACAAACAAAAAGGGCTTGTCTTTCGACAAGCCCTTTTGCGTTGCAAGGTGCTGTTTTACGCAGCCTGCATGGTCTTGCGACGGCGGACAATAGTGCCCACCAAACCCAAGCCAGCCAGCAACATCGCAAAGGTTTCTGGCTCAGGCACAGCAGTAACTGAAATGTTGTCCAAAGATCCTCCAAACGAATCAGAGCTCCCCTGACCATAAAACGCCAATACCGCACTGCCAGAATTGCCCAAATTGATTACTTGGGTGAACTTTTGCCAAATATTGGCACTGGTATTGTTGGTGACGCCTTGCAGCACGACTGCCTGGAAACTCTCACCAAAAGACACCCCAATATCATTGGTAGCACCAGTACCTGGACGGGCCGAGTACCAGAAGCTCAACTCAACCAAACCCGATGCCACGATCGTTTGGGCGATCCCGCTGTTGCGGTTGGTATCCAGTTCCACAAAATTATTGCCATCTTGGGCAACACCAGACACGTTGTTACGCAGCTCAACCGTCGGCAAGCCAACCCAGCCCGGCAGGCTGGGGTAAGTGCCCCAAGTACCGCCGCTTTGTACCGTCGACTCGAAACTTCCGTTGTTCACCAGGTTGGACGCAGCGTTCGCACCCAAGGCGGAAAAGCCCAGCAACGCCACAGCCAAAGATGTTTTGAAATTCATATATGTGTATTCCTTGTTGCACCGAGCGAAATCCGCTCTATGCGGGGTTTGATTTTCACGGGCATTGCCAGCCTCGCCTATAGCTCAACCAGACTACTGACCCGATCAAAGCGTGCAAAAAGTCACGTTAACGTCCGTACACGTCTTCAAACCGCACGATATCGTCTTCTCCGAGATAACTCCCCGACTGCACTTCAATCATCTCCAGAGCCAATTTGCCAGGGTTCTCCAAACGATGCGTCGTACCCAATGGGATGTACGTCGATTCGTTTTCTGAAACCAGCAAGGTCTTTTCCCCAACCGTCACCTTCGCAGTCCCACTCACAACAATCCAGTGTTCTGCGCGATGGTGGTGCATTTGCAACGAGAGCGCCGCCCCCGGCTTGACCACAATGCGCTTGACCTGAAACCGCTCCCCGCTATCCACACTGTCGTACCAGCCCCAGGGTCGGAACACCTTGCGGTGGGTCTGTCCTTCGCTACGTCCTGCCTGCTTCAGGCGGTCGACGATCTTCTTCACATCCTGGGTTTTGTTCTTGTGCGCCACCAAAATTGCGTCGGCGGTCTCCACCACAATCAAGTCATCCACGCCCACGCACGCAATCAGGCGCCCCTCGGACAGCGCCAGGGTGTTGCGGCTATCCTGCATCATCACATCGCCCTGCGCCACATTTCCCGCAGAGTCCTTGGGCAACACGTTCCACAAAGCCTCCCAAGCACCCACATCCGACCAGCCTGCTGAGAGCGGAATCACCACGCCAACTGGCAAGGCGCTGGCTGCTTCCCGGTCTGCAGCAATACGCTCCATCACGGCATAGTCAATCGAATCACTGGGGCATTGGCTAAAGGCCTCTTTCCCCACCCGGACAAACTCGCCATCTTCACGCCCCTGCGTCCAAGCGGCTTCACATGCTGCAGCAATATCAGGTCGGCAGATTTTCATGGCCGCCAGCCATACCGATGCGCGCATCATGAACAAGCCACTGTTCCAGGAATACGTGCCTTCATCCAAATAGGTCTTAGCGGTCACCAGATCGGGTTTTTCCACAAAACGGGCAATCCGCTTAGCACCGTCAGCACCATACGCCTCACCCGACTGGATGTAACCGTAACCGGTTTCAGGCGCGTCAGGCGTGATGCCAAAAGTCACCACTGCACCAGCCTCCGCCAAGGCTGCGCCTTGCCGCACCACCGCCTGAAAAGCTACCGTATCCACAATCACATGGTCGGCTGGCATCACCAGCAATACCGGATCTGCTCCGTTTTTAATAGCTGCTTGCGCAGCAATGGTGAGGGCTGGAGCCGTATTTCGCCCCATAGGCTCCAGCACCACGGTACCAGGCTTGCCCATCACACGAAGCTGCTCCGCGATGACAAATCGATATTCCTCGTTGCACACCACCAACGGCGCAGCCACCTCCAACCCGGCAATGCCCTCCACACGGCGCACCGTGGCCTGCAACAAGGAGTCGTCACCAATCAGGGGCAATAGCTGCTTGGGATACTTCTCGCGCGACAAAGGCCACAAGCGCGTGCCCGACCCACCAGACAACACCACGGGTTGAATCAACATACGGAATCCTGAAATAAAAAACTAACAGTCAAGCGCGGGCATCACCCCAACGCAGGCGGGCCGTATCGTCACCACGGTACAAGGTTTCACCATGGCGGTTTACGCAGTAATGGCGCGACACAATCATCTCGAAGAAATGCATGTCTGCGGGAATGCGCGTGTACTCAAACAACACTCCGCGCGTGATGCGCGCACCAGTTCGAATCACACTTCCGTGACCGATCCATGCAGGCCCGATGATGGTTGCACCGGGTTCAATCTTCACGCTGGAACCAATGTAAACAGGCCCTTCAATCTTGACCTGATCCCAGGGCACCTGGGCATTCAGCCCAACCCACACACCCGGCTTTATCTCTTTGCCCGGCATACGCATGTAGTCAATCTCGCCCTTCAGCACACGCTGCAACACCGACCAGTAATCGCTCACTCGCCCAATATCCAACCAGTTGAACGGCCGGTTTTGGACAAAAAATGGCAATCGGTCCTGCGCCAAAAGCGGAAACAACTGCGAACCAATGTCATACACCTGCCCTGTAGGCACTTTGTCCAGCACAGCAGGTTCAAAAATGTAAATACCCGTGCTTGCCAGCGTGGACAAAGCGTCTTCGGGCTTGGGCTTTTCCTGGAAAGACTGAATGCGGCCATCCGCATCGGCCACCACCATGCCATAAGACTGCACGTCTTCGCGCGGCACCTCTAATGCCACCACGCTCGCCAATGCACCTTTGGCCTTGTGCTCCGCCAACGCGGCGGTAATGTCCAGGTCTATCAACGCGTCGCCACACAACACCAGCGTAGTTTCGTCAAAAAACCCGCTGAAGTCCTGAATATGGCGCATGCCACCCGCCGAGCCCAGGGGCCTGGGCAAAATGTCTCCATGCTCCCGCACGCCCTCGTACGAGTAGCCAATCTCCACGCCCCAGCGGCTGCCATCACCGAAGTACTCTTCAATACGCTGATGGTGGTAGGCCACATTCACCATAATTTCTCTGACCCCGTGACGCGCCAGATGCTCAATCAGGTACTCCATCACTGGCTTGCCCAAAATGGGGACCATCGGCTTGGGCAAATCCCTTGTCAAAGGACGCACCCGGGTGCCCTGCCCAGCCGCCAAAATCATTCCTTTTGCCATTTATTGCTCTCCCTTGTAACCGTCTGGATTCATGCTTTGCCAGCGCCAAGTGTCTGCACACATCCTGTCTAGACCGCGCTCAACACGCCAACCAAAAAGCTCTGCAGCGAGCGATGCATCTGCCCAATAGGCGCCTAAATCACCCGCACGACGCGGACCCACCTTGAACGGAACAGCACGGCCACTGGCTGCCTCAAAAGATCGCACCATATCCATCACGCTGTGTCCGCTTCCTGCGCCCAAATTCACCGCGATACAACCTTCACGCGTCTTCAGGTAATCGAAGGCTTTTACATGGCCGATTGCCAAGTCCACCACATGAATATAGTCACGGACACCAGTGCCATCTGGCGTGGGGTAGTCATTCCCCCAAACATTTAAGAACTCCCGACGTCCGACAGCAACCTGTGCCACGTAAGGCATCAAATTGTTGGGCGTGCCCTGCGGGTCTTCACCAATCAGGCCGCTGCTATGGGCTCCCACAGGATTGAAATATCGCAATATGCCGATGCTCCAGCTCGGGTCACTGCGGTGCAAGTCGCGTAGCATATTCTCAACCACCAGTTTGGTCATCCCGTAGGTGTTCGTCGCGCTCAGGCGGTGATCTTCTCGGTAAGGCAGGGACTCTGGAATGCCATAGACCGTAGCTGACGAACTAAACACCAGTGTTTTCACGTCGCATGCCACCATTGCTTCCAACAAACGCAGCGTACCCAGCACGTTGTTGTCGTAGTATTTAAGCGGTTCTGCTTCGGATTCGCCCACCGCCTTAAGACCAGCGAAATGCATTACCGCTTCGGCTTTGCTGGCACGCAGAGCTGACTGCAGTGCCTGGACATCACGAATATCACCACGCACCACCGTCATGGTGCGGCCAGCGATGCGCTGCACACGCTCAGTTGCCTCCCATTGGCTATTGGAAAAATTGTCAAATACGGTCACATCGTGACCCGCCATCAGCAACTCTACGCAGGCATGCGAGCCAATATAGCCTGCGCCTCCAGTCACAAAAATCATTGATCACTCCCATTTTTCGTTTGCGCGAGTGTAGTCGTCGACCCCTAGTCCATATGGACTAAACAGTGCACTCTCAAAGGTAAACGTCATACAAAAAGAGTGCCAATTTGCGTCACAGACGCGTCATACATCGCATTCAAAAATCTGGGTTCAACCCAATCAACAAGCCCGCTGATTTTCTTACTCTGTGCGCTTTCGTACAGGTGCCCGAACTAAGCCCATAAATGTGAACAAGTTCACATTTATTCGTTCAGGGCTCACGAAATGATGCAAATTCACCCGTTTGGGGGATAGGCATAGTCCGATTGGCTCCGTAACATCCGCCACTTCCCACGTAATTAGCATTAACCCTTAGCTCCGGCCAGCCATCCCCATGTCATTTCTACCCTCGCTCTCCTCCGAGGACCTGCACCACTACCACCGGGTCGTCACCCATTCGGTGGAAGTGCGCAGTCACTTTGACGTGCTCATCTGGCTCCAAGGCGATATGCAACGCTACCTGCCGCACGACATTTTGGTGGCCGCTTGGGGCGATTTTTCAACCGGCGCGGTCCAACACGACATCATTTCCGCCATGGCGGGGGTGCGGTCCCATGCCTCCCACGCCGAGGCCATCACGCCTTTGCTGGTCCAATTGTTCAACCGCTGGGCTGAGTTCAACAACAAGCCTTTCAGCCTCAACACGGGCGAAAGCGGCTTTTTGCTAGAAGACACTGGCCTGAAAAGTGCTTTGGGCGGTGCATTGCAAAAAATGCGCTCCGCTGCGGTGCATGGCATCCGTGACGAGCGTGGCAGCCACGACTGCCTCTATGTCGCCTTCAGCGCCAAAGAGCAGTTCACCGAAACAGAGCGAGGAGCCATGGCCATGGTGCTTCCCTATATCGACACCGCATTGCGGCAAGTGGAACACCTTCCTCACCAAGCCCAGGTTCAAAGCGCGCCCACCACATTCAACGACGCCCTACTCAAAGGCGACCACGACCTCTCCGACCGCGAGGCCGAAATCCTCAAATGGGTGGCCCTTGGCAAAACCAATCCGGAGATCGGCTGCATTCTGGAAATCAGCGCGTTCACCGTTAAAAACCATATGCAACGCGTCTTCAAAAAACTGGATGTCTCCAACCGGGCACAAGCCGTTGGCAAGTTTCGAGCGTGGATGAACCATGTCTAAAGCCCACGTCACACTATCCGCTGCAACACTCAACCGGGGCGCCGAGCACCCCACTTTGGGCAAAGACAACCTGCTCAGTCTTTTTGAGTCAGCCGTCTGCCCTGCCGCCTTGGTTTCATCCCTCTGGGTCTTGGCGTATTACTTCGAAGGCAGCGTATTGCCGGCCTATTTGCTGCTGGCAGTGCTCACTTTCGCCCTCACTTTCCCGGGCGAGTCGCGCTTGCAAACCAGTGTCGGCACCGTTTTGCTAGACATCAGCATCAACTGGATATGGATCGCGGGTCTGTTGGGCATCACCGGCTACGCCACGGGGTACATCAAAGAGTTTTCGCACGACGTACTCATTGCGTGGTTATGGGCAGCGCCCGCCACAGAAATTGCCGCCTGCTTTGGTCTGCGTCTGCTTGCACCCATGGTGCTCAAGCTGCAGGGCCCCAAGCAGCGTGCCCTGATTGTGGGCATGAATGAACAAGGGCTGGCACTGGCCACCAAACTCAAAGAGTCACCCTACTCCCGCATCGAACTCGCCGGTTTTGTGGACAGCCGCAGCACCGACCGCCTCCACCCCGACAGCCCTTTTGGCCTGTTGGGCAAGATTGATGAGCTGGCTTGCATCGCGCAACAAAACCGCATCCAGGTGATCTATCTCTCGCTTCCCATGGCGTCGCAGCCACGTATTCTGGCCATCCTGGACGAGCTCAAAGACACCACAGCATCCATCTACTTTGTGCCGGACATGTTCGTCACAGACCTGATTCAGGGTCACCCCAGCTCCGTGTGCGGCATGCCGGTCATCTCGGTGTGCGAAACCCCTTTTCGCGGTGCTAGCGGCGCCATCAAACGCATCAGCGACGTCGCCTTTTCCTTGCTCATTCTGCTGATGATCGCCCCCGTGCTTCTGGCTATTGCCATCGCCGTGAAGCTCAGTTCACCGGGCCCCATCATCTTCAAGCAACGGCGTTATGGCCTGGATGGAGAAGAGATTCTGGTCTACAAATTCCGCTCCATGACGGTCACCGAAGACGGTGGCGCAATCCAGCAAGCCAAGAAAAACGATTCACGCATCACGCCCTTGGGGGCATTCTTGCGCAAGACATCGCTAGACGAGTTACCCCAGTTCATCAACGTGCTGCAAGGCCGCATGAGCATCGTCGGGCCACGCCCACACGCCGTGGCGCACAACGAGTTGTACCGCAAACTCATCAAAGGCTACATGGTGCGCCACAAGGTCAAGCCCGGCATTACGGGCTGGGCTCAAGTCAACGGCTACCGCGGCGAAACCGAGACGCTGGACAAAATGCAAGGCCGTATCGACTACGACCTCGATTACCTGCGCAATTGGTCCTTGCGACTGGACATCCACATCATCCTGAAGACGGTGCGCTTGGTCGTCAAAGACCAGCAAGCCTACTGAGCATGCGCAGCTACACCTGTCTCCACGTTGTAGTGGCGTTAAGCGCCTGCGCTGGCGCAGCCAACGCTCAAGAAAACCCCTTGGTCATCACCGCGGGCTACACCGTGCAAACCGACAGCAACCTGTTTCGCCTGCCATCTGGTTCCAATACCCAGACGCTCATTGGCAAAGACAGCGCAGCAGAGCAAATTGGTGTCACCACAGTGGGCTTTGGGCTCAACACCTACCAGAGCCTGCAAAAGTTTGAGTTCGACCTGAACCTGGTGGACTACAACTACAAAAACTTCAACTACCTCAGCTTCACCGCCAGCAACTACAACGCGGCATGGCGCTGGGCACTCACACCAGCGCTTACAGGCAGTTTTACTTCCAGCCGCAAAGAAACGCTCAACAGCTTTAGCGACTTCACCAGCTACAACCAGCGCAACCAGCGCATCGACACCAACACCAGCTTCAACGCCGAATACCAACTCGATGGCGCCTGGCGCGTGCTGGGCGGCGTGGGTACCACCCGCCAGGCAAACCAACAGGCCGTTCTGGCGGGTAGTGACTACACCAGCAACACCGCCAACGCGGGCCTCAAATACGCGTTTGCCTCTGGCAGCAGCATCACCTACCTGGCCCGCCTTGGCAGCGGCACATATCTCAACCGCACGGTGCCCAACGCAGGCCTGTTTGACGACAACTTCAAGCAGTTCGACAACGACCTGCGCTTGCGCTGGGCCTTGGGCGGCAACAGCAGCGCCGAGGTCTACCTGACCCACATCAACCGCACCCACCCCACCTACGGCCAGCGGGACTACAACGGTTTCAACACCGGCGCTAACCTCGACTGGGCCATCAGTGGAAAAACCGCCTTGAATGTCGGCTTTAGCCACACCCTGGACGCCTACGCCACCAGCAACAGCAACTACAGCCAGACCGACAAAATCAGCATTGGCCCGGTTTGGCAGTTCAGCCCCAAGGCCGCGCTGCGCTTGCGCTACGACTGGGCTCAGCGCGACTACCTGGGCTCGCCCGGCGCCACCGCCAGCACTCGCCGCGACACCACCCGTGACACCTCGGTGTCCATCAACTGGCAACCCTACCAACAACTCGCGCTGAGCGCTGCACTGCAAGGTGCTTCGCGCGGCTCCAACCAAGCGGGTCTGGACTACGACAGCACCCAGCTGTTGTTTACCGCCCAACTTACCTACTAAACCGAGACACCACCATGCGCATCACACCCCGTCACCTCTCCACCACCGTACTGGCTGCCGCTATGGCCTTGGGCCTGGCCGCTTGCGGCAATAAAGACGACAAAAAAGTAGCCACCCAAGTCGCTGCCAAAGTGGGCTCCGAAGAAATTTCGGTCCATCAAATCAACCAAGTGCTCAGCCGCTCCGGCGCTGGCGCTGGCAACGCGCAGTCCATGGGCCGCGATGTGCTGGAAAAGCTCATTGACCAGCAGCTTGCCGTAGATCAGGCTACCGAAAACAAGCTGCACCGCTCTCCTGAGGTGGTGGGCCAAATTGAAGCCGCCCGCCGCGACATCCTGGCCCGTGCCTACATCCAGCAAATCACTGCGTCCACCCCCAAACCCACAGAAGACGAGGCCAAGAAATACTTCGCTGACAACCCCGCCCTGTTCAGCGAGCGCCGCATTTACAACGTGCAAGAAATTGTGGTGCCCAACGCTGCGGGCGTGGCCGACGCACTGCGCCCCCTGGCCGCAGCGGGCCGGCCCATTGAAGAGGCCGCTGCCCTGCTCAAAGGCAAAAACATCCAATTTGGCGGAGGCAGTGCTACCCGCGCAGCAGAGCAAATTCCTCTCGAAATTCTTCCCCGCATCCACGCCCTGAAAGACGGGCAAAACGCCCTGATTGAGGCGCCACAAACCATTACCCTGCTGCGCGTGGTGTCCTCGCAGTCAGCGCCCGTCACCCAAGAGGCCGCGCTGCCCCGCATCGAGCAGTTTTTGCTCAACCAGCGCGCTGGTGAAGCAGTGGCCGCCAACCTCAAGCAACTGCGTGCATCCACCAAAGTTACCTACATGGGCGAATTTGCCAACGCACCTGCAGCTGCCGCAGCACCAGAAGCAACACCCGCGGCTCCCGCAGCAGCCCCCGATGCAGCCGCAGCCAAGTCCACTATCGAAAAAGGTGTGGCCGGTTTGAAATAAGCCCCCGTCCACCAGGTACCACCCATGACAACATTTCGCCTCCCCCGCTTTCTGGCCGCTGCCGTTTTGGCACTGGCCAGCCTGGGCGCAAACGCCCAAGGCCAGGCCGACTACCCGCTGGGCGCGGGCGACACCATCCGCGTGCAGGTCTTCCAAAACCCCGACCTCACCATCGAAACCCGCGTCTCCGAGCGCGGCAGCATCACCTACCCGCTCATTGGCGCGGTCGAGCTCGGTGGCCTGTCGGTCGCTGCGGCCGAAAAGAAAATTGCCGATGCCCTGCAAACCGGTGGCTTTATCCAAAAGCCACAAGTCAACATTGCCCTCATTCAAATCCGTGGCAACCAGGTCTCTGTGCTCGGCCAGGTTGCCCGCCCCGGCCGCTTTCCGCTAGAGACGGTGAACACCCGCCTCAGCGACATGCTGGCCAACGCCGGTGGTGCCACAGCGGGTGGCGATGACATCGCCATCGTCACCGGGGTGCGTGACGGCAAGTTGTTTCGCAAAGAGGTGGATATTCCTTCCATCTTTCTGGCAGAAAAACTGCAAGACAACATGCTTCTGCAAGGCGGCGACACCATCTACGTGCACCGTGCCCCGGTGTTCTACATCTATGGCGAAGCCCAACGCTCCGGCTCCTACCGCATTGAACGCGGCATGACGGTGATGCAAGCCCTGGCCCAAGGCGGCGGCCCCAACGCCCGCGGATCAGAAAAGCGCCTGCGCCTGCACCGCAAGCAGGCCAACGGCAGCATCCAGCAAATCGAACCCCAGCTCACCGACCCGGTGCTCCCCAATGACGTGATTTACGTCAAAGAAAGCATCTTCTAAACCGCCCCCGCTATGACACTTCAACAGTTTCTACTCATACTCCGGGCCCGCTGGAAGATTGCGCTGCTGGCCTTTGCCCTCACCGTGGCCACCACGGTGGTGGTAAGCACGCTCATGCCCAAGCAATACACCGCCAGCGCTGCTGTGGTGGTAGACGTGCGCTCGCCAGACCCCGTGAGCGGCCTCATGCTCCAAGGCATGATGGCCCCCGGCTACATGGCCACGCAGGTCGACATCATCAACAGCGACCGCGTCGCCCAAGCCGTGGTCAAGGGCCTGGGTATGGAAAACAGCCCCGCTATTCAAGCCCAGTGGCGCGAGGCCACACAAGGCAAAGGCCAATTGCGCGACTGGCTTGCATCACTGCTGCAAAAAAGCCTGGACGTAAAACCCAGCCGCGAAAGCAATGTCATCAACATCAACTACACCGGTGCCGACCCCGACTTTGCCGCCGCCGTAGCCAACGCGTTTGCACAGGGCTATATCGACGTGAACCTAGACCTTCGCGTGGCCCCTGCGCGCCAATACGCCACGTTCTTTGAGGAACAAACCAAGACCGCCCGCGAGAAGCTGGAGAAAGCCCAACAAGCGCTTTCAGACTACCAGCAACAAAACGGCATTACCAGCACCGACGAACGCCTGGACTTTGAAACCGCCAAGCTCAACGAGACCAGTAGCCAGCTCACCGGCGTGCAAGGCCAAACCACCGACAGCCAAAGCAAACGCAACAGCACCAAGGCAGACACCCTGGCTGAGGTCATGCAAAGCCCGCTCGTCAACGGCCTGAAAGCCGACATTGCCCGTCTGGAAGCCAAACTCACCGAGAGCAAGGTCAACCTGGGTGCCAACCATCCCCAAATCCAGCGCACCGAGTCTGAATTGGGCGCATTGCGCGCCCAGCTAGACGCCGAGACCCGCAAGATCACCAGCTCCATTGAAACCACCTACCAAGTCAGCAAACAGCGCGAGGCCCAGCTCCAAGGCGCCCTGGCCACCCAAAAGGCCCGCGTGCTGGTGCTTAACAAACAACGCGATGAGCTGAACGTGCTGCGCCGGGACATCGAATCCGCCCAGCGCGCGTTCGAGATCGTGAGCCAACGCGCATCGCAAACCAATATCGAGAGCCAAACCAACCAAACCAACATTGCGGTGCTCAACCCCGCCATTGCCCCCCCAGATCCATCCAAGCCCAAAGTACTCCTGAACGTTTTGGTCTCCATCTTTTTGGGCGGCCTTCTGAGCGTTGGCTTGGCATTGGTACTAGAGCTCACCAACCGCCGAGTGAGGTCTACCGAAGACTTGGTTGAGGCACTGGACCTGCCCGTGCTGGGCGCCATCAGCTCGGCATCGGGCATGTTTAAACGCACCGCCATTGGAGTCAGCGCATGAACCAGGTTAGAACCATTGGCGACATTTTGGTGGCCACCGGCCGCCTGAGCCAAGACGACGCTGCCCGCATTGTGGAGCGCCAGCGTGCCGACAAAGTGCAATTTGGCGACGCCGCATTGGCCCTAAAGGTGCTCACCAAAGACGACATCGACTTTGCCCTGAGCAAACAGTTTGACTACGCCTACCTCAGTGACCAAGACGACACCGTCAGCCACGAGCTGGTAGCCGCTTACAAACCCTTTAGCCGCGTGGGTGAAAACCTGCGCGCTGTACGCAGCCAGCTCATGCTGCGCTGGTTTAACACCGACCCCGCGCACAAGGTGATTGCCATCGTCAGCCCCGGCAGTGGCGAGGGGCGCAGCTTCATTGCTGCCAACCTGGCCATCGTGTTTGCCCAGCAAGGCGAGCGCACTCTGCTGATTGACGCAGACCTGCGCGCCAAACCTGCGCGTGCGCAAAACGCCTTGTTCAAGCTTGGCAAAAGCGCCGGCCTGTCTGGCATCTTGGCCAACCGCGCGGGGCTCGAAGTCGCCCAGCTTGTGCCCGGCCTACCCGGCCTGGCCGTGCTGCCCGCAGGCGCCACGCCCCCCAACCCGCAAGAGCTGCTGGGCCGGTCCGCATTTGGCGACCTGCTGCGCATTGCCAGCCAGCAGTTCGATGTGATCATCATCGACACCCCCGCTGGCACCGAGTTTGCCGACGCCGAAGTAACCGCAGCCCGCGCTGGCGCGGCCCTGCTGGTGGCACGCAAAAACAAAAGCCTGGTGCCGCAGGCCAACCAACTGGCCCGCCGCCTGCAAGACAGTGGCGTTGCACTGGTGGGCTCCGTGCTCAACGACGCATGAGTGCCACCATGCCCCACATCTACCGTGGCAAGCCCACCCTGCAAGCCGAGTTGCTAGCCTGGCTGCCTGTCATGCTGGGGCTGGCAGCGCTGTACCTGCCCAGCCTGTACGACCTGTTTACCGGCATCTGGGCCCAAGACGAACAAATGCACGGCCCCATCGTGCTGGGCATCTCGTGCTGGCTCATTTACCGCACCTGGCCCGATATGTTGGCGGCCAGCCATGGCGAGAAACCCAGCGCCTGGGGCTGGTTGTTTTTTGTGATGGGCCTGCTGTTGTACGCACTAGGCCGCTCGCAAGACATCTTGCTGTTTGAAATTGGCTCCGTCATCTGGCTGCTGGTTGGCATTACACTGCTTAACCTGGGCCCCAAGGCGCTGAAGGCGCAGTGGTTTGCCTTGTTCTTTATGTTGTTTATGGTGCCCCTGCCCGGCGTGGTGGTGGACACGGTGACCATGCCCATGAAGATGGCCGTGTCTTATGTCGCAGAGCATGTGCTGTTTTGGGTGGGCTACCCCATTGGCCGCAATGGCGTGATTTTGCAAATTGGCCAATACATGCTGCTGGTGGCAGACGCTTGCGCCGGCCTGCACACCCTGCTGACGCTAGAAGCGCTGGGCCTGCTGTACCTGAACATTGTGCGGCGCGACTCGCTGTTCCGAAACATTGGCCTCGCCATCCTCATTGTTCCCATCTCCTTTACAGCCAACGTTATCCGGGTGATGGCCCTGAGCCTCATCACGTACCACTTTGGCGACGAAGCGGGCCAAGGCTTCTTGCACGGCTTTGCGGGCATGGTGCTGTTTTTGAGTGCGCTGCTACTGATTATTGGCTTCGACAGTCTTCTACAAGCCTTTGAAGCAAAGCACTCCAAGTACCGCGGGGCCAACTGAAACCATTAATCATGCGACATAAAAAAATAAACTTATATCTATTTGCACTAATGGTTTGCGCATCACTTATTGCGTGGTACTTTGTCCCACGCGCTTACATGGCAGATAAGAGTGACGGCGTTGACTTAGAAACAATTATTCCAGAAAAATTTGGCGAATGGCAGGCACTCAAACAGAGTTCAAACCAAATCATAAATCCACAACTTCAAGAGAAGCTGGATAGTTTATACAGCCAGATACTAACAAGAACCTATATTAATGTTAATGGCCATCGGATAATGTTATCCATCGCTTATGGCAAAGACCAGCGTTCGTACATGGCCGTACATTACCCCGAGGTTTGCTATCCAGCACAGGGATTCACATTAAAGTCTAATCGAATCGCAAAAATTGACATTAACGGATCACCGTATAACGTGCGGAGAATAGAAACACAACTTGGAAGTCAGCGATTCGAACCAGTGACCTACTGGACGACAATTGGTGACTACAGATCATTAGGTGGCTTTAAAAAGCGTCTACTAGAACTACAGTACGGCTTTTCTGGAAAAATTCCAGATGGCTTATTGCTTCGTGTTTCTTCGATCGGGCAGGATACCCCAAAGCAGTTTTCAATTCAAGATGACTTCCTTTCGGCATTAATTGAAGCGGTGCAAGAAGATCAACGAAAAGTCTTAACCGGACTTCGTGAGATCTGACCATCAGTCTAAAAAATGACCGCCAATTTAAAGCAACGGACTGCAAATGCCCTGATTTGGTCATTGATACAAAGCTGGTCAGTAAAGGTATTTACTTTACTATTATTCTTTGTACTCGCGCGCTATCTTACGCCGGCTGAAATGGGTTTGGCTCAAACGGTTACGGTGCTTTTAGCCCTTGTAGCAGTTTTTTCTGAGCAAGGTTTTCACAGCGCGCTCGTTCAGCGCCAGGGACTGCGCAGCGTAGACGTCAACCTACCTTTTCTTCTTGTCACCGCTGTTGCATGCAGCGCTTCTGTGGTTATGTATGTATTTGCAGACCATATAGCCGCCCTATTAAAAGAGCCTACCTCCAGTAACTTACTACGAGTTGCTGCCTTTATTCCACCGATAACTGCAGCCAATGGAATCGCTATTGCGATGCTTCGCCGTGAATTGGAATTCAAAAGCATTGCAAAAGCAACTTTTAGTGCCAACCTTACTGCTGGATTGCTTGCCCTGTTTTTGGTAACACAGGGCTGGGGCCCAATGGCACTTGTGATCCAAGCAGTTTCGTCCGGTCTGATTTTGTCGATACAGATTTGGGCTCGCCCTGGCTGGAAGCCAACTTTTCGCATAGACAAAACGCACTTCAAAAGTCTTACCAAATTCAGTTCTGCTTCTTTCGCTAGTCAACTTATAGATTTTTTTTCAAGCCGCTTAGTCGACATCATCATCCTGAGCCGCTTAGGTGTTGCCGCATTGGGGGTTTATGCAGTGGGCGCAAAGCTATATCTAACGCTGCTGGAGCTTTTAGCCACTGCACTGATGAGCGTAGCAATGAGTGCAATGTCTAAACTACTCACAGATCGAGAACGGCTCAAGAAAACTTATCTAAAGTTTGTGTTCTTGGCATCTTGCACAACTATGCCGCTATTTGTAGCGATTTCAGCCTTAGCACCAGAAATCTGTGAAATATTATTTGGTGGCAAATGGAAAGAATCAGCTTCAATTATTGAAGTTCTATGTTTAATTGGGGCGGTGCAAGTAGTTCAGTTCTTTAATGGGGCGGCTCTAGATGCCACTGGCAAACCCCAGCACTCGCTAGCAATTAATTTATTCAAGCTGATAGCTGGGTTTTTAATGCTCGCTCTATACCCTACCAACTCGACTGCGGAGCTAATAGGAGCTTTCGCTATCTCACAGCTTTGCGTAACTCCAGTTAGCTTCACACTCGCCGCCAAAGCAACCAACAGCTCCGCCCGTGAGGTGTTTGCACAGGTATTGCCAGGGACTATTTCTTCATTACTCGCTTTAATCTTAGTAGCTGCATTGAGAAAGACCACAGAGCTTGAGGCATTGCCATCATGGCAAGCGGCAGCAGTTGCCGGCACCACATTCAGCATAACTTATGCACTGACTTTGTATTCAATGTCGCGAAAGAAGTTACTTGCAGAAATAAATGGAATTATTAGCGCCTTAAAGAAATAGCTGAATACAAGAATAAACAGAAATATCATGAAGACCGCCAAGAAATTTATCCACCAAGTCACCCTCTTTTTATTTTGGCTTTGCTCAGCCTTGGTGCTTAAGGCGTTGCCAAGAAGAACCAATGAGTCATACCGAGTCATACTAATCACAGCCGACTCTCAAGGACTAATAGGTTCCCGCGGAGACGCCGCCATGTTAGAGGGAGCATTAGATCAGATTAGATCCAACGGCAACGATGTAGAAATTTATATTGCTTGCGCTACAAACAATGCCACCAAGATCGCAAAGGACCTAGGTTGCAAGCCATTCGATGTTTGGGGCGGTATATTTATGCCATTTTATTTTCTTAAATCAATACTCGCAATCAAACCTACTGCAGGATTGATTATGGGAGCCGATATTATGGACGGACATTATTCACCTGTAACTTCATTGCGAATGATTATTTCCGCAGATTTGATAGCCAGATATTGTGGAATTAGTCGTTTTCTTGGATTTAGTCTGAATACTTCAATTGCACCGTTGGTAAAAATTGGCTTTCGCCAATTAAGTAAACAAGTACAGGTGAATCTCCGTGATCCACTATCGTTCGAGAGACACCGCACAATTGCCGGGAATACCGGCAACTTGGTTGCAGATACGGCGTTTCTTCTCGAGCCGGCAGAGCCGGGTGACATAGCTAGAGCAGCCTTGGATTGGATCAATGATCAACGCAAAAAGGGGCGCATTGTCTTGGGCGTTAATTTCCACCCGATGCTTTTCGCCAAGGACGAAGCCAGGGTGAGTACGCAGAAGCTGGCCAATGCAGTAATACGGGCCATGCAAGAGGCTCAGAATATGGCTAGCGTAAGCTGGCTGCTGGTTCCACACGACGACAGGATGGAAGCTGGCGACATGAGTACATTGGAGATGCTCGAAGCACAACTTCCGGCCAATGTAAATACCAATAGCTACAGAATCATTTCTCCCCCATCAGCAGGAGAGTTGAAGACCATCGCAGGCGCACTGGATGGGGTAATAACCGGCCGCATGCACCTGGCTATTGCCTCGCTTGGCCAAGGTGTGCCTGTCCTGACGTTTGCGTACCAAGGCAAATTTGAAGGTTTGATGAAGCATTTCGCATTCCCAGAATGGGTCGTGGTTCCGCCCAATGAGGTGCTAGATAATGAAAAATTGGTTGACATCTTTCAGCAGTTCATCACCAACTTGCCAGAGCTAAAGACCCAGCTAGACAGCAGGCTTCCTGCCGTACTAGCGGCGACCCGATCTACTTTCAAAGGCCTGCAATGACCTCAGAGGGATTGGCTTCAGAGTTGCCTGTATTGTGGGTTGTTACAGATCAACTCCCTTTTCCACCGCGAAATGGTATTACTCTACCCCTATTCAATTATCTTGCAGGGCTCAAGAGTTCATATTCCATACGCTTGATAGTTCTGAATGATATTCAATGTAATTTTCCACCCGCAAGTATTGAGGCCAATGAGGAGCTCTATGGACCTATTTGCTTCTTACCTCTGACTCGAAAGTCAAAACTCACTAGAATAATTTCCGAATTACTCAGTAAAGAGATGTATCAGCATGGCTGGAAATATCTTCCAGGTGCCGCCCAATTGCCCACGACACCCAACTCAATCCTGGTTTCTCCTATGAGTGCTGTAGCCAAGTGGGGTTCAGTGACAAACGGGGTATTCAGGAAAAGCGCGGTTCACGTAGCCGCAGTTAATGATTGCACAGCTGCTGAATACCACTACAGATACCAGAGCCACTTTGGCAGCCTTAAAACTCTATTCAAGGCGGTAATTGATTACCTACGAAGTCGTTGGATCGGAGTTATTGAAGCCAAAATGCTGCAATCGTATGACGCGATACTTCTCCAAACTGCGCGCGACAAAGAGCTGATGAAGGAGTTGGTTCATCCCACCATTGCCGCAAAAGTGGTACTTGCCCCCAATGGCGTAAACCATCGCTTCAGGTCTGTTTCGAATGAAAACGGAAGGAATATTGTTTTCGTCGGTGAGCTTAGTGGTGAATATGGGGAAATAATAAGTTGGTTAGTCAGCGAAGTTTGGCCAGGGGTCGTCGATCGTTGTCCGAATTCAAATCTACGGATTGTAGGGAAAGGCGCAAGTAGCACCCTAGCGGCCAATATTAGATCTACCCAGGGCGTTGAGAACATTGAATACGTAGAAGATCTGTCGGACGTATACAAAGACGCCATTATCGCGATCAGTCCGGTATTTAAAGGCTTCGGCCTTATTAACAAGACAGTTGAGGCAATGGCTTGCGGTGTCGCGGTAGTGGGTGGTGCTGCTGCATTCAATGGCATTCCTGGGTTTGAATCCAATGTTCATGGTGCAGTTTGCCTCAAAAAGTCCAAAGATGAATTTGTCAATATGATCACCTATTTGATTGAGAATGAAGATAAGCGAAAAGATATAGGAAGAGCCGGAAAGAAACTAATCGCTGGGGGATTCAATTGGGATACTACCAATAAAATCATTCAAGGTGTACTCAGTGCTGGGAGTCCGGCCTAGTGGATAACACAAAACCATTGGCGCCGCTCAGAGGAAAAGCGAATCCGCTAAGGACCATTCACTTTAGCTTTGCCGGCTATTTGTTGCTGCTTTGCCTAACCGTTGCGACCGAATCCGGTCTAGTAAAAGCCCTTGCAAATGCAGCTGCAATCGGAATATTTATTGTCGCCGCAGTAAACTGGGCCTTTTACAAGAGCCATACAAAAGTTCAAACAGATCAAATTCTTAGTTTGACATTGTTGTACATAGGCATATTTGGATCCACTGCTATAAATTTCCGATCAAGCGAGGTTGTTGATGTAATAAAAATAGCAATCGCTCCCTCTTTTATCATCATTGGCACATCCTTAGCAGTTGATATATCGAAGTGGTCAATGAAGGAGCGAAGCACGAAGTTACTATTTTGGGCTTTGATTCTTTTACCCTTACTTGCAATACTTATTCAGTTACTCACAGGTTCTCGTGATTTTTCTGAAAACAAGCAAATCGGATTCTTTGCCAACAGAAATAATGCAGGACTGTATGCAATTTGCTTACTTTCTTTCTACTGCGTATTGACTGACAAACCATTCGCTTCGCCCATCCTGTACATGTGCGTTGGTTTGATGTTTGGCACACTTGGTCTCTTCTTAGCAGTTGTCTTGGCTCTTTTCCTGTCGATCAGCAGAGCGGCACATCTGGTTATGGGTATCGTTCTCATAGCATCTACACTTATCTTGGTCAGTTTTTTTCCAGAAGTCGGCAGCAAATTAAGAATCAAACCCGTGATAGACAGCATAGTCTTGCTGGCATCTGGCCGTATTGATTTGGAAACGGTAACTTACGCAGATCTCGTACGTTTGCTCAACACACAAGATCTATCATTCCTGTTTCGGTTGAAGCACTGGTACAACCTATTCAACATCTACATTGATGGCAATTTCTCCAATTATTTATTTGGATTTGGCGCCGGCTCTTCTGTAGCTTTATCCACCATAAATCTAGTACCTCACAACGATTACATACGTGTAATTTTTGAGTTTGGTTTTATCGCCTTTTTGGGATTCATCGGATTACTAGTATCCGTTGTGCGTTCAATACCCCGAGGATGGACCTTAACCCCCATACTTGTAGTTGTAGTTTATTTCTTTAGCGAGAATTTGATTAATAACTATCTTGCGATGATATTGTTTTTTCTCTCTGCAGGCGTTCTGGCTACTCGCTCTCGCATGGAAATCGATACGAATCAATCATGAAACTTGCTTCCCTTGTTTACATAGGTTTTTTCAGCATATACGTGAGTGGGCCTGTTGCTGCGAATGAACGTGTTCCAATACCTTTGTCGCTGCGTGAACTTACAACAATTGCTTTTGATAATGCCAAGTCTCACGAAGCCTTACCGGCGGGAGTCCCCAGTAGCTACGATTGGTATAAGGGACCTCGAGTCGGTGCTGGCAACAACTCTGCTGGCTTCCAAGCAGCGACTGGATGGGGGCAGGTCTTTTACACAAACGACATTCAAGCGAAATCGCGTAGTAGCTTCCTGATCAAAGATTTTCGAACACTTGTTTGCACAAACACACCGACTCGGAAAGAGTGGTCGCTTGTTCAAAGTGGCCCAGTAGAGGGGCGGGAATTTCGAGCTGATTTTTTAGGAAATATTAGCCGCCCAGCATCTATTTTTTCTACTATCGGCGAGTTATCCCAGGTTGAATTTGAAGTCGGGTCTGCGTTTCACTTTTGGCCGAAATCCGGAAGATTCAAATTGGAATCTTCTAACTTATGTGGATTTCTCGTCTATCTGCGAGCAAAACAGGTTTCAGGTCCTCCACGGAGCATTGTTTTAGGTTTAGGTGCTGATTATTGGACTACCACCAGCGCATTGTGGGACAACTACCGAACTAATAAAGATATCGCCATAGGCCGCTTAAAGGTGCTATCCGGCGAGTGGCAAGTCATTGGTCTTACAACCGCGATTGGAGATGCCTTGAAGACTTTGCAGGAGAGTGGCTACATCGATTCCCAACCCAGCCCACATCATATATACAAAAACCCCCCGTACACACCCTCTTAGGCACAGGTTCCGATTGAAATTCTTCTTGGGTGTTGAGGGGGTCGGTTGGGCTGAGTTGGGCGATCCACGGACCACCAACTCAACCTCCCACGGAATGGGCACCTGGCCACATCCACCCCCCACTCTTCCACCCTTCACCCCCCTTCCCCCCCTCCCCCTCCCTATTACCCTTGACTTCCCTCGAATTCCCGTCTTCCCGTACTCACCTATCCCCATCTCCCCCTTTTTTTCCTCCTTCTTCTCTACCCCCCCCCCCTTTCCCATCCCCCCCCCCCCCCGTTCTCCCCCCCCCCTTCACCCCCGTCCACTCCATCGGGCCCGCCCCGTCGCACCCCACAGATATGACCCCCCTTAGTCGACGACTACATGAGGTAATCTCCCAGAGGACACTCCCGCCACCCCCTCCTCACCGACGCCTCCTCCCCCCGCCGCCCCTTCTCATTTCCCCGAGATAGTTCCATCCTGAATCTACAAACCCTCTTTTGACCCCACTCCCACCCCCCCACCCCCCCCCTCTCTCATCGCCATCCCTATGTTTTTTGCCCCCCCCTTTTTAGCCCCGCCCAGCATTCCCCCCCCCACCCCACCCTCTTCATTTTCATTTTCACTCTCCCCCCTCCCCCCCCGCGACGCCGCGCCACAAAACTACATCCTCCCCCCCCCCCCCAGGGACACCCCCCCCCCATACCATGCATTGGGCGGCGCATCCTATCCCTATCCATGACCCCCCGCGCTGCCCCCTCTTCTCCCCCCCCCACCCCCCCCCCCACACCCCGCGCGCGCACCCCAAGAGATTCCCCCCCCCTTTCGGGACCACTACTCGCAGCCGCCCACCTTTCTTCTTCCTCCTACTCTACCCCTCCCCCGCCCGGCCCCCTCCAACCAATCAGGTAGATTGTCGCTCCGCCCCCCCCACGCGCTGCTCTCTCCCCCCACCCAACACTCAATCACCCTTCCGTTGATGATTCACCCTACCCCTATCCCCCCCACCCCCCCCTCGCGCTTTTTTTCTTCCCACCTCCCCTGCAAGGATTCTTTTCTTTTCGGCAAGTTTTATTTTGGTTTGGCGTGAGGAAAAATTCACAGTGAAATTGACGAAGAGCCCATCGATTTATCTTTAAACACAGTACACGCCAAATAGTATTTCTGATGAAAAGACTTCTAAGTATCAACAACTACCACTACCGCCGAGGCGGCTCCGACGTGGTCTACCTAGACCACGCTGCACTGATGGAGGAGCAAGGCTGGAGCAATGGATTTTTTTCCATGCACCACCCCAAGAACTTCGAGACACCTTGGTCACAGTATTTCATCGATGAGATTGAGTTTGGCCACGCCTACTCTGTGGGCCAGAAGCTGGCCATGGCGTCCAAGGTGGTCTACTCCTTCGAGGCGCAAAAAAAACTCAAACGCCTCTTGCAAGACTTTCCGGCAGACGTAGCGCATCTGCACTGCATCTACCACCACCTGTCACCCTCCATCATTCCCACGCTGCGCGATGCGGGCGTGCCCGTGGTGATGACGGCACATGACCTGAAAATCGCGTGCCCCGCCTACAAGATGCTGAACAACACCGGCGTCTGCGAGAAGTGCAAGGGCGGAAACCTGCTGAACGTGGTGCAACACCGCTGTGTGCGCGACTCGCTGGCGGCGAGTGCCATTGTCATGGTGGAGAGCACCGTGCACCGCATGCTCAACACCTACCAAGGCAAGCTGGACAAGGTGGTGGTACCCAGCCGCTTTTTCATGGAGAAGTTTGTGGAGTGGGGCTGGTCGCGCGACAAGTTTGCCTACATCCCAAACTATGTGGACTCCACACGCTTTGAGCCCGGCTACACCCCCGGTGACTATTTTCTGTACTTCGGTCGTTTGGCGCCTGAGAAAGGGGTGGCAACGCTGATGCGGGCTGCAAAAGCGGCAGGCGTCAAGCTCAAGATTGCAGGCACGGGCCCGATCGAGGCGGAGCTTCATGCTTTGCAGCAAGAACTGGGAGGCGATATTGAATTCTTGGGTTACCAGTCTGGGGCCACATTGCATGCCCTGATTCGCGAGGCCCGCGCCATGGTGTTGCCATCCGAGTGGTACGAAAACGCCCCCATGAGCGTTCTGGAGAGCTTTGCCTTGGGCACACCAGTCATTGGGGCCAACATTGGCGGCATACCGGAGATGGTGCTAGATGGCGAAACAGGCTGGACGTTTGCGAGCCGCGATGTAGTCGGCCTCACAGAGCTGCTGGCCCGCGTGGCTGCCATGCCCGCCGCGACGATGGAAACAACGGGGCGCAATGCTCGCCACCATGTGGCTTCCCATTTCAACCGTGCAGGTTATTTACAGGCGACCCTGGAGCTGTACGCCAGCTTGGGCGTGAAACACTGATATGAAAAAAACTCTACGTATTCTCGGTACCCGCGGTGTGCCTGCTGCCCACGGCGGCTTTGAAACCTTTGCCGAGTACCTGTCGCACTACCTGGTGGCCCAAGGCTGGCGCGTGGTGGTGTATTGCCAGGAAGACGGCACCGGCCCCGTGTTTGAAGACACCTGGCAAGGCGTGGAGCGGGTGCGCATTCCGGTGCAGCAAGAGGGGCCCAAGGGCACCATTGTGTTTGACTGGCTAGCCACAGCGCATGCGGCCAAGCACCGCGATTTGTGCCTGACCTTGGGCTACAACACGGCGGTGTTTTGTGCGCTGCTACGCATCAAGGGCATTCCCAACGTGATCAACATGGATGGCATTGAGTGGTCGCGCATGAAGTGGGGCCCGGTGGCCAAGACCTGGTTTTGGATGAATGACTGGGCGGGCTGCTGGCTGGGCAACCACCTGGTGGCAGACCACCCGCAGATCAAGGTGCACCTGACCAGCCGCGTGCGGGCCGACAAGATCACCACCATCCCCTACGGCGCCGATGCCGTGACCCACGCGTCCACCGCACCCGTGGAAGCGCTGGGCCTGCAGCCGGGGCAGTTCATGACTGTGATTGCGCGGCCGGAGCCAGAAAACTCGCTGCTGGAAATCGTAAAAGGCTTCTCGGCCAAACCACGGGGCATGCAGCTGGTGGTGCTGGGCAACTACTCCGATGCCAACGCTTACCACCGTGCGGTGAAAGATGCCGCCAGCGATGAAGTGAAGTTTGTGGGCGCCATCTACGACAAGACGGTGGTGCAGGCGCTGCGCTTTCACAGCGCGGCCTATGTACACGGCCACCAAGTGGGTGGCACTAACCCATCGCTGGTGGAGGCTCTGGGCGCTGGCAATGCGGTCATTGCGCACGACAACCGCTTTAACCGCTGGGTGGTGGGTGATGGCGCGGTGTACTTCAGCGGTGCGGATGGGTTTGCGGCGTGTATGGACAAGGTACAGGCCCAGTCAAGCATGCTGGCCGAGCTACGCCGCCAAGGCCAAGCCCGGTATGCGCAGGAGTTCACCTGGCCCCACGTTCTGAAGCAATACGAAGATTTGTTGACGCAGTATTTGCCGCGCTGATTCGCTATAAAAACAGGAGCTGTTCGCGCAATATCCATGGGCGTTAGAGGCACATTTGGCACCAAATCCAAAGGGACTATAGACCGCAGCCGCGGGCGCTTTTAGGATCGGTACCCCATGAATGTAATGACCCTGCAAGAGATAGCCGCCCAGTCGGGCGTGGCGTTTGGCACCAGCGGTGCGCGCGGCTTGGTGGCCGACATGACGCCCGCGCTGTGCCACGCTTACACCACCGCTTTTTTGCTGGCCGTAGCCCCCAAAGCCACCCATGTGGTACTGGGCCACGACCTGCGCCCCAGCAGCCCAGCCATTGCTGCGGCCTGCGCTGCTGCTGCGCGCGACCAAGGGCTGACGGTGGTGTACGCCGGCGCCCTGCCCACCCCTGCGCTGGCGCTGTATGGCGCGCAAACCGGCGCGCCTACCATCGTGGTCACCGGCAGCCATATTCCGTTTGACCGCAACGGCATCAAGTTTTACCGCGAAGACGGCGAGATCAGCAAGGCGGACGAGCAGGCCATGCTTGGCTACCTGGTGGGCCTGCCCAAAAACCTGCAGCCCGCCCCGCTGCCTGCGCCCCTGGCCGCGGTGCAGCAGGCGTATGTGGACCGCTACGTGAATTTCTTTGGCGCGCAGGCACTAGAGGGCATGACGGTGGCGGTGTACGAACACTCCAGCGTGGGGCGCGATGTGTTGCGCGAGATTTTGGAAGGGCTGGGGGCCGAGGTGCTGCCGCTGGACCGCTCGGACGAGTTTGTGCCCATAGACACCGAGGCCGTGCGCCACGAGGACGTGGAGCGGGCCCTGGAGTGGGCTGCGGTGCACGACTTTGACGCCGTGGTGTCCACCGATGGCGACGCAGACCGCCCGCTGATTGGCGACGAAACCGGCGAGTGGCTGCGCGGGGATGTGGTGGGCATTTTGTGCGCCCAGTACCTGCAAGCCCAGGCGGTGGTAACGCCGGTGAGCAGCAATACGGCACTGGAGCGCAGCCAGGTGTTTGGCCAGGTGCTGCGCACGCGCATTGGCTCGCCCTATGTGATTGCCGGTATGGAAGGCGCGCTGGCCCAAGGCGCAGGGCTGGTGGTGGGCTACGAGGCCAATGGCGGCTTTTTGTTGGGCAGCCAGGTGCTGCGCAACGGCCAGCGCCTGGGGCCGCTGCCCACGCGGGATGCAGTGCTGCCGATTGTGGCGCTGCTGTGCGCAGCCAAAGAGCGGGGGCTCAAGGTGTCGGAGCTGGGCTACAAGCTGCCCAAGCGCTTTACCGCGAGCGACCGGCTGCAAAACGTGGCCACGCAGGCCAGCCAGGCACTGATTGCCCGGCTGAAGCACGACACCGCACTGCTGGGCCAGCTGCTGGCGCCCCACTCGGGCCCGCTGGAGGCGCTGGACGAGACGGATGGCCTGCGCGCATTTTTTGCGTCGGGCGACATCGTGCACCTGCGCCCCTCGGGCAACGCGCCAGAGCTGCGCTGCTACGCCGAATCCAGCTCAGCGCTTAACGCACGCAAGCTGTGCGACAGCTGCCTGCTGCGGGTGCTGCAGGTGGCGGGTTAACCACGACAGCGCCAAACGGACTATTTACGCAGGCTAGGGCTAACCCTACTATGGCAGAGGCTGCATTTCAGCCACCAATTTATTAGGGATCAACATGAATATCAAAACTGTCATCGCCACCGCCGTTCTGGCGCTGGGCTCCTTGGGCGCCAATGCAGCCCAAACAACCCCCGTGTTTGTGCAGGGCTCGTTCTCGGACGTGCTGCTGGGCAACATCATCCTTGGTGGTTCATCCAATGTGGGCGGAACCGCCAGCTACGTGACCTCTTACAACCTGTTTGGCACAGACTTCACTCTGCCAGCTGTAACGTTCAGCTCGGTGTCGTTGTACCTCAATGGTTTGTCTGTCGGAACCGCGAGCAGCAACGCTTTCACTTTCAGCAATCTGGGTGCAGGCACCTACAGCTTGAAGGCCAGTGGTAGCGTGAATGGCTTCAACTACATCGCCGCCCAATACCAAGTGACGCCCGTGCCCGAACCCGAAACCTTTGCCATGCTTTTGGCTGGCTTGGGTGTGATGGGCGCCATTGCCCGCCGCCGCAAGACTGCCGCCGCCGTTTAATCCACAGCGCTGGTTATTAAAAAAAGGGACTGCACTGCAGTCCCTTTTTTGTGGGTGGCATTTAGTGGCCGCCCAAATACGAATTCGCTTTAGCCTCGCTGACGCAGCCGCACAGCGGCTCCCAAGAGCCCCATACCAGCCAGCAACATGGCCCACGTGGTGGGTTCCGGTACGGGCGACACTTCAATGTTGTCTACGCCTACATAAAACCCGTTAGTGCTGCCCAAACGCACAGACTGCAGATTGGTGAACCCGCTGAAGGTATAGCTGGAAAAAGCACTGGGACTGACCGTCACATCAACAAACACCTCGGGGCCTGCGGCGCGCAGCCCGGTGATGCGCAGCGGGCTTGGGTTGGGGCCAAACCCGACCCAACCACCCAAGTCAAGACTCAGTAAATTAAAGGGAGCCACCGACGCAAAGGAAGCGGTGCCACCACTGTTGTAGGCCAGAAACTTGCCGGGGTTGGGGGCAGGAAAGCCCAAATCGGTGGTCACGGTGTAGGTGCTGGTGGTGGAAAACGTCAGCCCGCCACTGGAGAAGGGCGACGTGCTTCCAAATGGCACTGGCGTCGCGAGGTCTTCAAATGTCACGGCGGCTTGGGCAGCACCTGACAACAAAACACTAAGCCCCAGAAATACAAAACTGCGGCTCAAAGCCAAGTGTGGTTTGGACATCAAAAGCTTTCTCATGGTCACAAAATCCCGGTAACACTGGCTTGCGCCTGCGTGGTGTTGTTGGGGCCATACACGGTACACAAGCGCGTATCGCCGTTGGCAATGGGTAGCGGCAGCCCCACCGGTCCGGTGGAGTAATTGGCTGGCAAACCACCTTGGAGAAGGCTGCCTGCATCGGCACAGTCGTCCACCACCACGCCATTGCTGCCATTGACCCTCCGGGCGGCCACATTGATGGCAGACGCAGACGAAACCGATCCCGCAATGGCCTGGGTTGCTGCCAGCTGCGCGTCGGCGCGCAAGTCGACAAACTTGGGGATGGCCACCGCCGACAACACGCCCAGAATCACAATAACCATGACCAGCTCGATGAGCGTAAAACCACGCTGGGCCTCAACGCGGCGGGCGGG
Source organism: Rhodoferax sp. (assembly GCF_034519335.1). Classification (GTDB taxonomy): domain Bacteria; phylum Pseudomonadota; class Gammaproteobacteria; order Burkholderiales; family Burkholderiaceae_C; genus Allorhodoferax. Next base: position 327,336 of record NZ_JAXHOL010000002.1, on the reverse strand, counting down.
TTTACTTTGTAAGTGGCGAATCAAGGACATGGAACCCGGCAAAGGCGCACCAAAGGGTGCGGGTAACAATTTGTTACGGCCAATCATAAGGACTTACGGTTGGCATGCAAATAGCCCGACCAGACTAGCTGGCTTTTTTGGGCACCAAACTTGCTGTTACACAGCCATAGTCTGATTGGACTAGCTCAAGGCCGCGGCCACGGAAGTGCCACTTTGCAGGGCGATAATCAGCGGCGGTTTTGCGCGACAGGGACTCTTCACAATGACTATTTTGGTAACCGGCGGTGCCGGCTTTATTGGCAGCAACTTCGTGCTGGACTGGCTGGCCCAGTCGGACGAGACGGTGGTCAACCTCGACAAGCTGACCTATGCCGGCAACTTGGAGAACCTGGCCAGCCTGAACAGCGATGCCCGCCATGTGTTTGTGCAAGGTGACTTTGGTGATTCGGCGCTGGTGAACCAGTTGCTGGCACAGCACCAGCCGCGCGCCATCCTGAACTTTGCGGCGGAGAGCCATGTGGACCGATCCATCCACGGGCCGGAAGATTTCATCCAAACCAACATCGTGGGCACTTTCCATCTGCTGGAGTGTGTGCGGGCTTACTTTGGTGGCCTGCCAGCTGATGCCAAGGCAGCGTTCCGGTTTCTGCATGTATCCACGGACGAGGTATACGGTTCGCTCTCCAAAACTGACCCTGCGTTTGCCGAGACCAACAAGTACGAGCCCAACAGCCCCTATAGCGCGAGCAAGGCCGCCAGTGACCACCTGGTGCGTGCCTACCACCACACCTATGGCCTGCCGGTGCTGACCACCAATTGCAGCAACAACTATGGCCCGTTCCACTTCCCCGAGAAGTTGATCCCGCTGATGATTGTGAATGCGCAGGCGGGCAAGCCGCTGCCGGTGTATGGCGATGGTCAGCAAGTGCGCGACTGGCTGTATGTGAAGGATCACTGCAGCGCTATCCGTCGTGTACTGGAAGCAGGCACTGTGGGCGAGACCTACAACGTGGGCGGCTGGAACGAGAAGCCGAACCTGGAGATCGTGCACACCGTGTGCGCACTGCTGGACGAGCTCAAGCCGCGTGCAGATGGAAAACCCTACAAAGAACAAATTACCTATGTGACGGATCGCCCAGGCCACGACCGCCGCTATGCCATTGACGCCCGCAAGATTGAGCAGCAACTGGGCTGGAAGCCGGCCGAGACCTTTGAAACCGGCATCCGCAAAACGGTGCAGTGGTACCTGAACAACCCCGAGTGGGTGGGGAATGTGCTGAGTGGCGGCTACCGCGACTGGGTGAACAAACAATACGGCGCCGCCACCAAGGCTGCGGCATGAAGATACTGCTCTTGGGCCGTGGTGGCCAGGTGGGTTGGGAGCTGCAACGCGCTTTGGGCGTGCTGGGTGAGGTGGTGGCGCTGGATTTTGACGCTGCGCACAACCCCGACGGCCTGTGCGGCGACTTTACCGATTTGGCCGGGCTGGAGCGCAGCGTGTTGCAAGTGCGGCCCGACGTGATCGTGAATGCCGCTGCCCATACGGCGGTGGACAAGGCTGAGAGCGAACCTGAGCTTGCACGCACCATTAATGCCCTGGCGCCCGCCATACTTGCGCAAGCAGCTACCAAAATAGGAGCATGGCTGGTGCACTACAGCACTGACTATGTGTTTGACGGCAGCGGCTCTACCCCCTGGAAAGAGACTGACTCCACGGGTCCGCTGAGTGTGTATGGTCAGACCAAGTTGGAGGGGGAGCAGGCAGTAGCCACCACGCCCAAGCATCTGATCTTGCGTACGAGCTGGGTGTACGCCACGCGCGGCGGTAACTTTGCCAAAACCATGCTGCGCTTGGCAGGCGAGCGTGAGGCGTTGACGGTGATCAACGACCAGTTTGGCGCACCCACGTCGGCCGAGCTGCTGGCCGATGTGACGGCCCATGCACTGCGACAACTGCGAACGCAGCCAGCGCTTGCCGGCCTGTACCACTGTATTGCCAGCGGAGAAACCACTTGGCATGGTTACGCCCAGTTTGTGCTGGCGCAGGCCCACGCACTGGGCTTGCCACTCAAGGCTGGGCCCGCCCAAGTGGCACCCACTCCGACCAGCAGCTACCCTACTCCCGCCAAACGCCCACTCAATTCACGGCTGGACACTGGCAAGCTGCAAGCTGCCTTTGGCCTGACGCTGCCGCACTGGCAAGCAGGCGTGGCGCGCATGTTGACCGAAATTTCAGGGAAGTAAGCATGACAAAAAATTCAGGCGCCAAGCAGCGCAAAGGCATCATCCTCGCGGGTGGCTCCGGCACCCGGCTCTACCCTGCCACGCAGGCGGTGAGCAAGCAGCTGCTGCCCATTTACGACAAGCCCATGATTTATTACCCGCTTAGCGTTCTGCTGCTGGCGGGCATCAAAGATGTGCTGGTAATTAGTACGCCGCAGGACACCCCGCGCTTTGAGCAGTTGCTGGGCGATGGCTCGCAGTGGGGCATTCGCATCGAATACGCTGTTCAACCTTCACCAGACGGCTTGGCGCAAGCTTTTTTGATTGGCGAAACGTTTCTGGATGGCGCTCCCAGTGCGCTGGTGCTGGGCGATAACATCTTTTACGGACATGACTTTGCAGGCCTGCTGGAAAGCGCCACCCAGCAGACCACGGGCGCCACCGTGTTTGCCTACGCCGTGAACGACCCCGAACGGTATGGCGTGGTGGAGTTCAATGAAGAAGGTCGTGCCATCAGCCTGGAAGAAAAACCCAAGGCGCCCAAGTCGCGCTACGCGGTGACAGGTCTGTACTTTTATGACGACCAAGTGGTGGAGTTGGCCAAACAGGTCAAGCCATCGGCGCGTGGTGAACTGGAGATTACTGACCTGAACCGCCTCTACCTGGAGCGTGGCCAGCTGGACGTGCAGACCATGGGCCGTGGCTACGCTTGGCTAGACACCGGCACCCACGAATCCATGCTGGAGGCCAGCCAATTCATCTACACCATAGAAAACCGTCAGGGCCTGAAAGTAGCCGCGCCCGAAGAGATTGCATGGCGCAGCGGCTGGATTGACGATGCGCAGTTACAAAAACTGGCGCAACCACTCGCCAAATCGGGCTATGGGCAATACCTGCTGCGCTTGCTCAAGGACAAGGTGTTTTGATGAAGGCCACGCCTACTGCTATTGCTGATGTGCTGCTGATCGAACCCAAGGTGTTTGGGGATGAGCGCGGTTTTTTCTTTGAGAGTTTTAACGAACGCGCCTTCCGGGAGGCCACTGGTGTGACCCTACCGTTTGTGCAGGACAACCACTCCAAATCTGGCCGCGGCGTGCTGCGCGGGCTGCATTACCAGACCCAACAAGCCCAAGGCAAATTGGTGCGTGTAGTGGCAGGTGAGGTGTTTGACGTGGCTGTGGACATTCGCCGCGACTCGCCCACCTATGGCCAATGGGTGGGGGAGGTTTTGTCAGGTGACAACAAGCGCCAGCTGTGGGTACCACCCGGACTGGCCCATGGTTTTGTGGTGTTGTCGGAGTCGGCCGAGTTTTTGTACAAAACGACCGACTATTACGCCCCGGCCCATGAGCGTTGCATTGCCTGGAACGACCCAACGCTGGCCATCGCGTGGCCCTCATTGGGTATGGCGCCCCTGCTGTCGGCCAAAGATGCGGCAGGCATGGCCTTTGGCGACGCTTGAGCGCACCGGCGGCATCCTTACCTATTTTTGGCGACCGGGGTGGGGAATATGCGACGCACAAAGGGGGAAATTTGCCCCCCTGCCCCCTACAACTGCACCAATGCGTCTGGCTTCGTATATCCTAGTTGGCTATGGCTGTAGCTGACTCTGTGAACCGCGATACCACTTCGGTGGCCCTGCCCGGTATTGGACGTGCCTTGGTGGCCGCTGGAAAGCTGCCGCAAAAAGCAGCCGAAGACCTGTACCGCAAGGCCATGGGCGGCAAAACCAGCTTCATGGCGGAGCTGGTGGGCTCAGGCGCGGTGTCTTCTGCCGATTTGGCGCACACCTTATCCGCCGCATTTGCAGCGCCACTGGTGGACTTGGATGCCGTAGACCCCCAACGCCTTCCCAAAGGGCTGCTGGACCCCAAGATTTGCACTGATTTCCGTGTGCTGGTGCTCAGCAAACGCGGCAACCGGCTGATCATCGCTACCGCAGACCCGTCGGATCAAGCTGCTGCCGAGCGGATCAAGTTCTCGACCCAAATGGGTTTTGACTGGGTGATTGCCGAATTTGACAAGCTCTCCAAGCTGGTGGACGCCAACACCACCACAGCCTCCGAAGCGATGGAAGACATCATCGGCGGAGACTTTGAGTTTGACGAAAGCGCAACGGAGGTTGCCACTGAAACCACGGCGACGACGGCCGAAGTAGAAGATGCTCCGGTGGTGCGTTTTCTGCACAAGATGCTGATGGACGCCTTCAGCATGCGGGCCTCTGATTTGCACTTTGAGCCCTACGAGCACACCTACCGGGTGCGCTTCCGGATCGACGGCGAGTTGCGCGAGATTGCCAGCCCGCCTATTGCCATCAAGGACAAACTGGCCTCGCGGATCAAGGTGATCTCGCGGATGGATATTTCCGAGAAACGGGTACCGCAAGACGGGCGTATGAAACTCAAGGTGGGTGCTGACCGCGTGATCGATTTCCGCGTGAGTACCCTACCGACTCTGTTTGGCGAAAAAATCGTGATCCGGATCTTGGACCCGAGCAGCGCCAAGCTTGGCATTGACGCACTAGGTTACGAGGCTGAAGAGAAAGAACGACTGGTCAAGGCGATTGGGCGCCCGTACGGCATGATTTTGGTAACCGGACCTACAGGCTCCGGCAAAACGGTGTCTCTCTACACCTGCCTGAATATGCTGAACCAACCCGGCGTGAACATTGCCACGGCGGAAGACCCGTCTGAAATCAACCTGCCGGGCGTGAACCAGGTGAACGTGAATGAGAAGGCTGGGCTGACTTTCGCTGCGGCCTTGAAGTCGTTCTTGCGGCAGGATCCAGACATCATCATGGTCGGTGAAATCCGCGATCTGGAGACGGCAGACATCTCCATCAAAGCGGCGCAGACGGGCCACTTGGTGTTGTCCACCTTGCACACCAACGACGCGCCCACGACCTTGACGCGCATGCGCAACATGGGGATCCAGCCTTTCAATATTGCGTCCAGTGTGATTCTGATTACGGCGCAGCGCTTGGCACGCCGCCTCTGCCTGAATTGCAAACAGCCGGCTGATGTGCCAACAGCAGCTTTGTTGGATGCGGGCTTCAAAGAAAGCGACCTGGACGGTAGCTGGAAGCCTTACAGGGCGGTTGGCTGCTCCATGTGTAACAACGGTTACAAAGGGCGTGTTGGTATTTACCAAGTGATGCCCATCAGCGACGAAATCCAGCGCATCATCCTGCGGGATGGCAGTGCCATGGATATTGCAGCGCAATCGGAGGCCGAAGGCGTGCGATCGCTGCGCCAGGCTGGCCTGCACAAAGTGAAACTAGGGCTGACTTCGTTGGAAGAAGTGCTGGCCGTCACCAACGAATAGAAGACAACCCAGGGGACCCTATGGCAACAGCAAAATCTGCGGACACCAAAGACGCAGTATTCGAGTGGGAAGGCAAAGACCGCAACGGCAAGCAGGTACGGGGAGAAATCCGCGCCATCGGCGAAAACCAGGTCAAGTCTTCCCTGCGCCGCCAAGGGGTCACACCCACCAAGATCAAAAAGCGCCGCATGCGCTCGGGCAAGAGTATCAAGCCCAAAGACATGGCGATTTTTACCCGGCAACTGGCCACCATGATGAAAGCCGGTGTGCCGCTGTTGCAGGCCTTTGACATTGTGGGGCGTGGGAACCCCAACCCCAGCGTGACCAAGCTGCTCAATGACATCCGCCAGGACGTTGAAACCGGCACCTCGCTGAGCACTGCCTTCCGCAAATATCCGCTGTACTTTGACAACCTCTACTGCAATTTGGTGGAGGCCGGCGAATCGGCTGGTATTTTGGACCAATTGCTGGACCGCCTCGCGGTCTACATGGAGAAGACGGAAGCGATCAAATCGAAAATCAAGTCGGCACTGATGTACCCGATCGCCGTGCTGGTGGTTGCGTTTGTGGTGGTTTCGGTGATCATGATTTTTGTGATTCCGTCCTTCAAGCAGGTTTTCACATCATTTGGTGGTGAGTTGCCAGCGCCAACGCTGATGGTCATTGCCATGAGCGAGTTCTTTATTGACTACTGGTGGTTGATCTTTGGTGGCATAGGTGGCGGCCTGTATTTCTTTATGCAGGCCTGGCAGCGCAATGAAAAAGTGCAGGCTTTTATGGACCGCCTGATGCTCAAGCTGCCCATCTTCGGCGTAATGGTGGACAAAAGCTGTGTGGCACGCTGGACCCGCACTCTCTCCACGATGTTTGCTGCAGGCGTACCCTTGGTGGAAGCCCTTGATTCTGTGGGAGGCGCATCGGGCAACATCGTCTACCAGACAGCCACCCAAAAAATTCAGCAAGAGGTATCAACAGGTACCGCCTTAACTGCTGCCATGACCAATGCCAACCTGTTCCCGAGCATGGTTCTGCAAATGTGTGCGATTGGCGAAGAGTCTGGCTCTATTGACCACATGCTGGGCAAAGCCGCCGACTTTTTTGAAGCCGAAGTGGACGATATGGTGGCTGGCATCTCCAGCCTGATGGAACCCATCATCATCGTGGTGCTGGGTACCATCATCGGCGGTATCGTGGTGTCCATGTACCTGCCTATCTTCAAGCTGGGACAAGTGGTTTGATGTTGACGGGTGTGCAATGGCTGGATGCCAGCCTGATAGGTGTGCTGGGTCTATTGATCGGCAGCTTCCTCAATGTAGTGGTGTACCGCCTTCCCAAAATGATGGAGCGGCAATGGGCCACGGAATGCGCAGACCTGTCTGGCAAAGAGGCCCCCGCCGCCGAACCCTTCAACCTTATGGTGCCGCGCTCGCGATGCCCGCATTGCGGCCACCAGATTCGCTGGTTTGAAAACATCCCGGTAGTAAGTTATGCCGTGTTGGGTGGCAAATGTGCCAGGTGTAAAGCGCCCATCAGCTTGCGTTACCCCGTTGTCGAAATAGTCACGGGTGGCTTGTTCTTCTGGTGCGCTTGGCAATGGGGCGCGTCTGCCACTGGACTGGCTTGGTGTGCCTTCTCTGCCTTGCTGCTGGGTATGGCACTGATTGACTGGGACACCACCCTGCTGCCGGATGACATGACCTTGCCCATGATGTGGCTGGGGCTGGTTGCGGCTGCCATGCAATGGACCAGCGTTCCTCTGATGACTGCTTTTTGGGGAGCAGTCGCAGGTTATTTGTCCTTGTGGTCCATTTACTGGGTGTTCAAGCTGGTCACCGGCAAAGAAGGCATGGGGTACGGTGACTTCAAACTGTTCGCTGCACTCGGTGCTTGGTTTGGGTGGCCGCTGCTGATTCCCATCATCTTGATTGCATCGGTAATCGGAGCTGTGGTTGGTATTGCCATGAAGTACTCCAGCGGCCTGCGGGAAGGCGGCTATGTGCCCTTTGGTCCCTTCCTTGCGGGTGCTGGGTTTGCCGGTTTGCTATTCGGCCCCCAGACCTTGCGCCAACTGGTAGGCCTCTAGACGCATGCCTGCCGCCTTGCGCTTGGGTCTGACTGGCGGTATCGGCAGCGGCAAAAGCACGGTTGCCAAATTGCTCCAGACCCATGGCGCCCGTCTGATAGACGCCGACGTCTTGGCCCGCGCCACTACGGCAGCAGGCGGGGCTGCCATTTCCCGGATACGAGAGACATTTGGAGCAGATTCGCTGACCCCTGAGGGCGCTTTGGACCGCGAAAAAATGCGCCAACTTGCCTTTGCCGATGCCGGCGTACGGGCGCGACTCGAGTCCATCGTTCATCCCTTGGTTGGCATGGCCATTGAACAAGCAGCCGTGCATGCCGAAACGGATGGTGCTCACTGCCTTGTTTTTGACATTCCCCTTTTGGTGGAATCGGCCCACTGGCGCAAGCGCCTTCACCGCGTTCTGGTGGTGGATTGCGGCAGTGAAACCCAGATCCAGCGCGTAATGCAACGCAATGGCCTCTCGCGTCCCGAAGTAGAAAACATCATGGCAGCACAAGCCAGCCGGTCACAGCGCCTGCAAGCCGCAGATGCGGCAATTTTCAACGAAGCTATCCATCTGGATGAACTCGCAGTGCAAGTGCAACAAATTGCGAATCAGTTCGGGCTATGATTCGGCGACCGGAAAATACAGCGTGATCCTTTACGAATACCCCTTCAACGAACGCATTCGCACCTATTTGCGACTTGAACATCTGTTTTTGCGTTTGGCAGAGTTGATGGCGCGTTCTGAGCCCTTGGATCACCACTTTGCCTTGACGACCATTTTTGAAGTCATGGACGTGGGGGCCCGTGCGGACCTGAAGTCCGATGTCCTCAAAGATCTGGACAAGCAAAAACAAATTCTGAATGGATACCGCGGCAACCCCGCAATTGCAGAGGCTGTGCTGGACCAAGTCATTGGTCAGCTCGATCGTTGTTTTACTTCTTTGAATGGCTTGGCGGGCAAAGCCGGTCAGGCTCTCACCGAAAACGATTGGTTAATGAGCATCCGAAGCAGGGTCGGCATTCCTGGCGGCACATGCGAATTTGACCTGCCGGCCTATTACGCGTGGCAGCACCGCAGCGCGGAAGTGCGCCAGCAGGACCTTCAGCGTTGGGCATCCACCCTTGCACCTTTGGCAGAGTCAATTCACTTGTTGCTCAAGATGCTGCGCGATTCCGGTGCCCCTCAAAAAGTAGTGGCCGTTGGCGGCCAATTCCAGCAAAACTTGCCCCAAGGCAGGACGTTCCAATTACTACGGCTGTCTTTGGACCCTGCACTGCAGCTGATCGCCGAGATCAGTGGCAACCGCCTGATGGTGTCCATTCGCCTAATGCGCCACGGGGACGATGACCGCTTGCATGCCAGCGGCGAAGACGGAGCTTTTGAGTTGACTCTGTGCTCTTAGACTGAGAGCAGATTTTCCATGGCCGAGCCGGTTTTCCAGAAGATCGTTGTCTGCCCGCAATGCGGTGGGGATAGTGTGTATGCCCCCAGCAATGCCTATCGCCCTTTTTGCGGCGAACGTTGCAAAAATCTGGATTTGGGCGCCTGGGCCAGTGAATCCTTTCGCGTTCCTAGCGAAGCACCACCAGACGACCAGGTTTTTGGTGACGCCAAACTCCAGTGATATTTAAGCCGAACAGGCCTCTAGAGCACTAGGAATCTGCGCGAGCAGCTACCAAATGTGTAGCACCCGAATGTGCCCGTTCTTTGGCAAACCAGTCCAGCACAGGTACCGTGCCCGGCAATACAGGCTGCACCTGAACAGGAAGCTGCTCCCACGAATACATTTGTGCCTCGCGCATTTGCAGCTCGCCGGCCCATTCGAACACCTTGCAGAAGTGCAAACGTACCAAAGCGTGGGGATAGTCGACCAACTCCACTTTCCAGGGGATTGCAGCACCTATCGTGATACCAATCTCTTCTTGCAGCTCACGGCGCAAGGCCTGTTCGATGGTTTCACCAACTTCCAGTTTGCCACCCGGGAACTCCCAGTACCCGGCATAAGCCTTGCCAACGGGGCGGGACGTGAGCAAAAAGGCGCCATCCTTGCGCACCAACACCCCCACCGCGACCTCCACAGCCTTGCGGTCTGGCCCACCCTCCCGGGCGGTGCCGGGATCCGCCACCAAGCGGTCACTCATACCGTTTCACGCCCGGCAAAGTCTTTGGCGAACTGGTAAGCCACCCGTCCGCTACGTGAACCGCGCTCCAGTGCCCACAACAGGGCATCGGGTCGGGCGGCTGGAATACGGTCTGGGGAAATGCCCAGTGCTCCGAGCCACTGCGCCACGATGGCCAAGTACTCATCTTGGCTAAATGGGTAAAAACTTACCCACAGACCAAACCGTTCTGACAGTGAAATCTTCTCTTCCACACCCTCGCCCGGATGCACCTCACCGTCTTCCGTGTGCTTGTAGGTCAGGTTCTCCGACATGTACTCCGGCAACAGATGGCGTCGGTTACTAGTTGCGTAAATCAGCACATTGGGAGTAGCTGCAGCCACCGAGCCATCAAGCACCGATTTCAAAGCCTTGTACCCCGCTTCGCCTTCGTCAAAGCTCAGGTCGTCACAAAACACAATGAACTTCTCGGGACGCTGGGCGACCAGTTCCACGATGTCCGTCAGGTCAACAAGATCCGCCTTGTCCACCTCGATAAGCCGCAACCCTTGCGCTGCATAGGTGTGCAGACAGGCGCGGATCAGGGACGATTTGCCAGTGCCTCTGGCACCGGTAAGCAACACATTGTTGGCCGTAGCACCGCGCACAAACTGGGCGGTGTTGCGCTGGATTTTTTCTTTTTGATCATCGATCTCTTTCAGATCGTCCAAGCCCATGGCCCCCACATGTTGCACGGGCGTGATCACGCCTTGACCGGAGCGCCGACGGCGATACCGAAAAGCGATAGAAGCATTCCAGTCGGGCTGCTCCAACCCATGAGGCAGTGACGCTTCGACTCGTGCCATGAACAATTCGGCACGTGCCAAGAAACCGGCCAATTCTTTGGTCATGGTATCGGTCATGGCGCGTCGTTCAGGAGCGGTAGTCTGCGTTGATGGTGACGTAATCGTGGCTGAAGTCGCAGGTCCAGACAGTTTCGGTGGCGGCACCTCGGCCCAAGCCCACCCGCACGGTGATTTCGCTTTGCTTCATCACGCGCTGCCCATCTTCTTCGCGGTAATTGGGATTACGCCCACCGCGTGTGGCCACATGCACATCGTCCAGATGCAGCTCAATACCGGTCTGGTCCAAGTCGTCGATACCGGCATAACCCACAGCCGCCAAAATGCGCCCCAGATTGGGATCACTGGCATAAAACGCTGTCTTCACCAGCGGCGAATGCGCAATGGCATACGCCACCTTGCGGCACTCTTCTGCGGTCCGTCCACCGTCTACCTGCACCGTGATGAACTTGGTCGCTCCCTCGCCATCGCGCACGATAGCCTGGGCCAATTTGCGGGCCACGCTGAGCATGGCCGACTTGAGAGCCAGGCCATCGGCCGACTCCAGGGACGTGATCTCTGCGTTACCCGCTTTGTTGCTGGCAATCACTACCAATGAATCGTTGGTGGAGGTGTCTCCGTCCACAGTGACACGGTTGAACGAACCCTCAGCCAACTCCAGCGACAACTGGCGCATCACAGCCTGGCTTACACAGGCATCTGTAGCGATAAACCCCAGCATCGTGGCCATGTTGGGGCGAATCATGCCAGCGCCCTTGCTGATACCGCTGATACAAACAGGTTTGCCACCCAGCGTAATCTGGGCGCCAAAAGCCTTGGGTTGGGTGTCCGTGGTCATGATGCCCTCGGCCGCTTTCAACCAGTTGTCTGCACGTACATCTGCAATGGCGGCCTCGAGGCCTGCTTCGATACGGTCAACAGGCAACGGCTCCATGATTACGCCTGTAGAAAACGGCAGCACTTGCTGCGCAGCAATTCCAAGCTTGGCTGCCAATGCAACGCAGGTGTTCTGCGCGCGGGTCAAACCATCCGCACCGGTACCTGCATTGGCATTGCCGGTGTTGATCAGCAGCGCGCGGATTGCCTGGCCAGAAGCCAAATGCTCGCGGCACAGCTGCACCGGAGCGGCACAAAAACGGTTGGAGGTAAAAACGCCTGAAACACTGGCCCCTTCATCCAGCAATACCACCGTCAGGTCTTTGCGACCCACCTTTCGCACACCTGCCTCGGTTACGCCAATGCGTACTCCCGCGATAGGGAACAGGGTTGCCACGTCGGGCAGGGGAAGGTTTACAGGCATCGGAGTACTCTCAGGTCAATTGGCCGTGGCAGTGTTTGTATTTCTTGCCGCTGCCGCACGGGCAGGGTTCATTGCGTCCTACGCGCGGAACATCGCTTGCACTGGGCTTGACCGTGGCGGTATCTACCGTGGTTTGCACTTCACCAGTCTCCGATGGAGCACTGTAGGTCACGTTGGCAATGCTCTCCCCGCGGGCTTCCATTGCATCCGCAGCCTGCTCCAATTGTTCGTTGGACTGGATCTTGACCGTCATCAAAACTTTGGTGACATCGTTTTTGACGGAGTCCAGCAACTGGCCGAACAGCTCAAAAGCTTCGCGCTTGTACTCTTGCTTGGGTTGTTTCTGGGCATAACCGCGCAAGTGGATACCCTGGCGCAGGTAGTCCAATGCGCTCAGATGGTCGCGCCAGTGGCTGTCAATGCTTTGCAGCAACACCATACGCTCAAACTGGGTGAAGTTATCGGCGCCGACCAGATCAACCTTGGCCTGAAAAGCAGCATTGGCTGCACTGACCACGGTTGACACCACTTCCTCATCGGTAATAGAGCTGGCTTCAGACACCTGCTTTTGCAAATCCAGACTGATTTGCCAATCATCGCCCAGTGCTTTTTGTAATGTGGGCACATCCCACTGCTCTTCCACAGATTCCGCTGGCACGTACTGGCGCACCAAATCTTCAAAAGCGCCTTCGCGCAGCGAGGTAATTTGGGCACCCAAATCTTGGGCATCCAGAATCGCGTTGCGCTGCTGGTAGATCACTTTGCGCTGGTCGTTGGACACGTCATCGTATTCCAACAATTGCTTGCGCATGTCAAAGTTGCGTGCTTCCACCTTGCGCTGCGCACTCTCGATGCTGCGCGTCACAATGCCGGCTTCGATCGCTTCGCCATCGGGCATTTTCAGGCGATCCATGATGGATTTCACGCGGTCACCCGCGAAGATGCGCATCAGCGAATCGTCCAGGCTCAGGTAGAACCGCGAGGAACCCGGATCGCCCTGACGGCCGGAACGACCGCGCAACTGGTTGTCAATGCGGCGCGACTCATGGCGTTCAGTAGCAATGATGCGCAAGCCGCCCAGGGCCTTGATGGCTTCATGGTCCTGCGTCCACTGGGCGCGCAGAGCCTTGATTTTTTCTTCCTTGGCGGCGGCGTCCAGACTTTCATCGGCTTCCACCGCCTGAATGTCTTTTTCGATGTTGCCACCCAGCACAATGTCGGTACCCCGGCCTGCCATGTTGGTGGCAATGGTGATCATCTTGGCGCGACCGGCTTGGGCCACGATATCCGCTTCGCGTGCGTGTTGCTTGGCGTTGAGAACCTGATGGGGCAGCTTTTCCTTCTCCAGGAGCTGCGCGATGATCTCGGAATTTTCAATCGACGTGGTACCCACCAGCACAGGCTGGCCACGTTCGTAACATTCGCGAATGTCCTTGATCGCCGCTTCGTATTTTTCGCGCGTGGTTTTGTACACGCGGTCCAACTGGTCATCACGCAGGCTTTTGCGATTGGGTGGGATGACCACCGTTTCCAAGCCATAGATCTCTTGGAACTCATAGGCTTCTGTATCGGCAGTGCCGGTCATGCCAGCGAGCTTGCCGTAGAGACGGAAGTAGTTTTGAAAGGTAATAGAGGCCAGGGTCTGGTTTTCAGCCTGGATCTGCACGCCTTCTTTGGCTTCCACCGCTTGGTGCAGGCCATCGCTCCAGCGGCGCCCTGTCATCAGGCGCCCGGTGAATTCATCCACGATGACGATCTCGCCTTGCTGCACCACATAGTGCTGATCGCGGTGGTACAGGTGGTTGGCACGCAGCGCTGCATACAAGTGATGCATCAGCGTGATGTTGGCGGGGTCATACAACGACGAGCCTGCTGGAATCAGGCCCAATTCGGCAAAAATCTGCTCCGCAGATTCGTGGCCCTGCTCGGTCAAAAAGACTTGGTGCGTCTTTTCATCCAAAGTGAAATCGCCGGGTTTTGTCACGCCCTCGCCCGTGCGCGGGTCGGCTTCCCCTTCCTGTTTCACCAGCTTGGGGATAGCCTTGTTGATGGCAAGGTACAGGTCGGTGTGGTCTTCCGCCTGCCCGCTAATGATCAAAGGTGTACGCGCCTCGTCGATCAAGATGGAATCCACCTCGTCAACGATGGCGTAGTTGAGGCCACGCTGCACGCGGTCAGCCACCTCATAGACCATGTTGTCGCGCAGGTAGTCGAAGCCGTATTCGTTGTTGGTGCCGTAAGTGATGTCTGCGCGGTAAGCGGCTTGCTTGTCTTCTCTGGGGGCCTGGGGCAGGTTGATACCCACCGTCAAACCCAAGAAATTGTAGAGGCGGCCCATCCACTTCGCATCGCGGCTGGCGAGGTAGTCATTCACCGTAACAACATGAACGCCCTTGCCACTCAATGCGTTGAGGTAGACCGGCAGTGTGGCAGTCAGGGTCTTTCCCTCACCTGTGCGCATTTCCGAAATTTTGCCGTTGTGTAGCGACATGCCACCCAACAACTGCACATCGAAGTGGCGCATCTTCATGACACGCTTGGAACCTTCACGCACCACCGCAAAGGCCTCGGGCAGGACCGCATCCAACGTTTCACCCTTTGCAATGCGATCCTTGAATTCCTGGGTCTTGGCACGCAACCCGTCGTCGGTCAACTTCTCGAACTGCGGCTCCAGCGCATTGATCCGCGCAACGACGGAGCGGTATTGCTTGAGCAAGCGGTCATTGCGACTGCCGAAGATTTTGGTAAGGATATTGATGGCCATGCATGCAAGACTGGCCTGCCCCCACCATGGGTAACAGATCAGCGCAGTCCTTTTTCTCGTCTGTGTGAAATGGGGGCATTCAGATGGAAGACAAGCACATCCGTGCTTGCACCACCACAAATACCAAACCGCCCATTTTAGCGTTGCGTATCAGACGCTTTGGATTGCACAAGCTGAGCACCCGGAAGATTACGACCTGCGTTCAAAAACTTTTGAGGATCTTGGGGCACGCCCTGCACCAGCACCTCAAAATGCAAATGAGGTCCCGTCGACCGCCCTGAAGTCCCCACCTCGGCAATCTTCTGTCCGCGTTTGATCAAATCGCCTTTTTTGACCAATACTTTGGAGGCATGTGCATAACGGGTGATCAGGTTATTGCCATGGTCGACTTCGATCATATTGCCGTATTGGAAGTGGAATTCTTGTGTCACCACCATGCCACCGGCTGCTGAATAAATGGGGGTTCCCGTCTCAGCCGGAAAGTCCAGTCCGGTGTGAAGGGCCGACCGTCCCGTAATGGGATCAATACGCCACCCAAACACCGAACCCAAGTTTGCATCCTGCACGGGCGTCTGGGTAGGCACCATCATCTTCTTTATCTTCTGCTCAAACAAGCGCGATTCCAGGACGGTCATGGCCTCAGCCCGCTGACTGGCCACTAGATCCAGCGCATCCAGCCCCGCATCCAGCTCCTGCAAAGTCAAGGGCCGGCCTTCCACCAACAGACCACCTTGGCCAGGCTTGACTTTGATATCGGCAGGATTGATGCCCGCGAGCCCCGACACACGTTCCCCCAAAGACTCCAGCTGTAGCAATTTGGCCTGCATCTCGCCCAATTTCTTGGCCAGCACCTCAATGTTTTCCCGCAAATAGCGGTCGCGCTGGGCGAATTCATCCTTCACAACCAACCGCACCAGGGAGCCAACAATGGGCCAACCTTCGCGCGCACCCTTGAGAAAGACCCAGTGGTAAAGCCCTGCCGAGACCAGCATCAGCGCGATAGAAAGGCCTAAAAAAGACAACACCAGTTTGGTGCCACTCAGGTGGAAAGCCCTGCTTTTGGCCATCCAAGCATCCGTGATAATCACTTGCATATTCCAACACCTTCTTCATGCAATCTTTGACCCGCAATCACCGAGCCGTGACTGCCCTGCAGGCCAGCCGGGAATCGCCTGCTTTGGCGAGACTCAGTGACCTCGCGACAGAATCAACGGCACGACTCAAAAGCTTGGACACCGTGATTCCGCGCTCTTTGCGGCTGGCAATCCAAGCAGGGCCTATTGATGGGAGCGAATGGTGCTTGCTGCTGGATAACACAGCAGTAGCAGCAAAATTGCGTCAGCTACTCCCTGCCATGCAAGCGCATTTGCGCTCCAAAGGCTGGGAGGTTAACTCAATTCGCTTAAAGGTCCAAGTGTCGCCGCCAAGCAAAAATAAGCTATGACGGGAGGGTGAAATGGTGCCGCTTGTCGGATTCGAACTGACGACCTACCGCTTACAAGGCGGTTGCTCTACCAACTGAGCTAAAGCGGCACGGGCCGAATTCTACATCAAGCACGACGCCCGATTGGACATAAAGCCGTCTATTTCACACGCGTCAGTGCTGGCCGACCGCCGCCAGGGGGACGCGGAGTGTCGGGGCCGACCTCTTCTGAGCTAGGCACAGGCGCCAACACCGCAGGCTTTGCCTCCGGCACGGGTGGCTTGGGCGCAGCAACTTCTGGGACTGCAGTCACGGGAAAAGCCATACCCTGCCCATTTTCCCGCGCATAAATGGCGAGCACACGGTGCACAGGCACGAGAATGTCACGCGCCACACCACCAAAACGGCCCTTGAACTCGATGAACTCGTTACCCAGTTGCAAGGCACTGGTCGCATCGAAACTTACGTTCAACACGATTTCGCCATCCTTCACATACTCTTGGGGCACGCGCACGGAGTCGTCCACCTGAACCGCTATAAAAGGGGTAAAGCCGTTGTCCGTACACCATTCGTACAAAGCACGAATGAGGTACGGGCGTGTAGACTGGGCGTTATCGGCATCCATCATGGCGTGCGTCCCGCTTTACTTGCGCATGACCTTCTCAGAAGGTGTCAGCGCTTCAATGTAGGCAGGGCGCGAGAAAATGCGCTCGGCATACTTGAGCAGGGGCGCAGCGTTCTTGCTGAGGTCGATGCCGTAGTAATCCAGACGCCAGAGCAGGGGCGCAATGGCCACGTCCAACATGGAGAAATTCTCACCCAGCATGTATTTGTTCTTGAGGAACACGGGAGCCAACTGGGTCAGGCGGTCGCGAATGTGCGCACGGGCTTTCTCCAGGGCTTTTTCGTTGCCTTTGGAGGCGCGAGCCTCCAGTGTGGACACATGTACGAACAGCTCTTTTTCGAAGTTCAGCAGAAACAGGCGCACGCGGGCGCGGTCCACGGGGTCACCAGGCATCAGCTGGGGATGGGGAAACCGCTCGTCAATGTACTCGTTAATGATGTTGGACTCATACAAAATCAGGTCGCGCTCGACCAGAATTGGCACTTGCCCATAGGGATTCATCACGCTGATATCTTCGGGCTTGTTGTACAAGTCGACATCGCGAATTTCGAAGTCCATGCCCTTCTCGAACAACACGAAACGGCAACGGTGAGAAAAGGGGCAGGTTGTTCCTGAATACAGCACCATCATGGCAAGAGACTCCTAAAAAATGAAAAAGAGTGGGTCGCCTTGGCAGACCCACTCTGACACCATCACCTCAGGCCAATACGGCCTGTGCGACAGCGCGTGACTTTACTTGACGTCTTTCCAGAACGCCGCGTTCAGGCGCCACGCAAACAGCGTGAGCACCGACAGGAACAACAAAACCCACACACCCACGCGAACACGGGTGTTCTGTGCGGGCTCACCCATCCACTGCATGTAGTTAACCAAGTCACCAATGGCTTGGTCGAACTGCGCGGGGGTCATGGTACCGGGCGTGATTTGCTGCCAGCCTTTGAAGACTTGTACTTCGTGGCCGTGCTCGGTGACCGTGTCGTATACCGGTACCCGTTTACCCTGCAGTTCCCACAATACATGGGGCATACCTACACTCGGGAAGACCAAGTTGTTCCAGCCCGTGGCTTTGGTTTCATCAGGGTAGTAGGTGCGCAGGTAGGTGTACAGATAATCTGCACCGGAACCCCCAGCACCAGCACGCGAGCGGGCAATCACGGTCAGGTCGGGCGGGTTGGCACCAAACCAATCTTTGGCCTGCCTGGGATCAATCGCAGCCTTCATGGTTTCGCCCACTTTTTCGGTGGTGAACAACAGGTTGTCCTTGATCTGCTGGTCGGTCAGGCCGATGTCCTTGAGGCGGTTGAAGCGCATGAAGGCTGCCGAGTGGCAGTTCAGGCAGTAGTTCACAAACAGCTTGGCACCGTTTTGAAGGGACACCAAGTCATTGGTCTTGGAAGGCGCTTTGTCCAAGGGGATACCGCCACCGGCGGCATGGACACCGGCAGCAAAGCCCAAGGCAGCCACGAGGGTAATCAGAAGTTTTTTCATGTCAGTCGTCTCCGGCGCTCAGTGGGCCGCAAAGGTCACACGGGCAGGCACTTCCTTGGACTCACCCAAGGTGCTCCACCAGGGCATCAGCAGGAAGAAGCCAAAGTAGAACAAAGTACCCACTTGCGACACACGCTCACCAATGGGGGACGGCGGCTGCACACCCAAGTAGGCCAGAACCACAAAGTTGATCACAAAGATACCGTACAAGTATTTGTGCCAATCGGGACGGTAGCGAATGGACTTGACCGGGCTGTAGTCCAGCCAAGGCAGGAAAAACAGGATGACCACAGCGCCACCCATCACCACCACGCCCCAGAACTTGGCGTCAATATTGAGCATGAGCACCGTTGCCACGATGGCAGCTCCCGCCAGCACGCCCTTGAAGATCGTGGGCATCTTGAACTTGTAGATGCTGAAGGCTGCAGCGCCCAGCACGCAGGCAATCAGTGCGTACATCATTTCACTGGTGATGGCACGCAGCATGGAGTAGAACGGCGTGAAGTACCAGACGGGGGCAATGTGGGCAGGTGTCTTCAGCGGATCGGCCGGAATGAAGTTGTTGTACTCCAGGAAGTAGCCGCCCATCTCTGGTGCGAAGAAGATGATGGCGGTAAACACCATCAGGAACATGCTCACCGCAAAGATGTCGTGCACCGTGTAGTAGGGGTGGAACGGCACGCCATCCAGGGGATGGCCCGCCGCATCGCGCGGGGCATTGGGGCCCTTGATTTCGATGCCATCGGGGTTGTTAGAACCCACGTCGTGCAACGCCAGCAAGTGCGCCACCACCAGCCCCAAGAGGACCAGAGGCACCGCAATCACGTGGAAGCTGAAGAAGCGGTTCAGGGTGGCATCGCCGACCACGAAGTCACCACGAATCAGCAAAGCCAAGTCTGGGCCAACCAAAGGCACAGCTGCGAACAAGTTCACGATCACTTGGGCGCCCCAATAGGACATCTGCCCCCAAGGCAGCAAGTAGCCCATGAAGGCTTCAGCCATCAGGCACAAGAAGATGGCACAACCGAAGATCCAGACCAGTTCACGCGGCTTGCGGTAGCTGCCGTAAATGAGGCCACGGAACATGTGCAGGTAGACCACCACGAAGAAGGCGGAGGCGCCTGTGGAGTGCATGTAACGGATCAGCCAACCCCATGGCACATCGCGCATGATGTATTCGACCGAGCCAAACGCCAGAGCGGCATCAGGCTTGTAGTGCATGACCAAGAAAATGCCAGTCACGATCTGGATCACCAACACCAAAAGGGCCAGCGAGCCAAAGATGTACCAGAAATTGAAGTTCTTCGGAGCGTAGTACTCCGACATGTGCACCTTGTAGGCATCAAAGGCAGTGGGGAACCGGTTTTCAAACCAGTTCGTGACCTTTTCGCCGGCTGAGGCGTTGGGAGAGATTTCCTTGAAAGTCGCCATGTTGTTCGTCCTCAGGCTTTCTTGTCTTCGCCGATCAGCAGCTTGCTGTCCGACAGGTACATGTGCGGCGGCACTTCGAGGTTGTCAGGCGCTGGCTTGTTCTTGAACACGCGGCCCGCCATGTCGAAAGTGGAACCGTGGCAAGGGCACAAGAAGCCGCCTTTCCAGTCGTCGGGCAGCGAAGGCTGGGCACCAATCTGGAACTTGTCGGAAGGCGAACATCCCAGGTGGGAGCAGATACCTACAGCAACAAAAAATTCTGGTTTGATGGAGCGTGCCTCGTTGCGAGCGTATTCAGGCGTCAGTTCATCAGGCTTGCGCTCCGACTTGGGATCCGCCAGCTGCCCGTCAATACCGGCCAACGCTGCCACCTGCTCTGGCGTGCGGCGCACAATCCAGACGGGCTTGCCGCGCCATTCAACGGTGACTTTTTCGCCGGGTTTAAGCTCCCCGATGTCCACCTCAACGGCAGCGCCGGCGGCTTTCGCGCGCTCGGACGGCTGGAAAGTGCTCACAAAAGGGATGGCGGTTGCGACACCGCCCACTGCACCAGCGCAGCCGGAAGCAATCAACCAAGTCCGTTTGCTGGCGTCGATCTTTTTGGTGTCGACAGGGGTTTCACTCATGAGAATCCTCAATGAACATCGCTAGTAGGGGTAAGCCGGGATTGTAGCTGACGGCAGTGGGGACATTCAATGCGGGGGTTGACGAAGCAGGCTTCCGTTGCCCCGGTTTTGTCGGTAATACTCAGCACCTTTCAACCAATGTGGAGCAACAAGCGATGGGAATGATTCAAGAATTCAAGGATTTCGCGGTCAAAGGCAATGTGATCGACCTCGCTGTCGGTGTGATCATTGGCGCTGCCTTTGGCAAGATCGTGGATTCGGTGGTGGGCGACTTGATCATGCCGCTGGTGGGTGCCGTCATCGGCAAATTGGACTTTTCCAATATGTTCTGGGTCTTGGGGGCCGTACCACCTGGCACCGAAACCACCCTGGCCGGACTCAAAAAAGCCGGCATTCCCGTATTTGCGTACGGTAGCTTCATCACCGTGGCCGTGAACTTTGCGATTCTGGCCTTCATCATTTTCCTGATGGTGAAGCAGATCAATCGCCTGAAGAAAGAAGCGCCCGTCGCCGCCCCCGCCCCAGTGGTCACGCCCGAAGACGTGCTGCTGCTGCGCGAAATTCGCGATAGCCTGAAAAAGTAAACACTCCCGACAACAAAGACGCTATAAATTCAATAGCTTCTTGCGCAACAAGGACGGGCTCTAGCGCCCGTTTTCTCTTATACGGCCGGAGAACATAGTTGGCGTGCCATGCGGATGGCCGCCAGCAGGCTGGACGGGTCTGCACGGCCCGTGCCGGCGATGTCAAACGCCGTGCCGTGGTCCGGGCTGGTGCGCACCAGCGGCAGGCCCAGCGTCACGTTCACCCCCTGCTCTACGCCCAAGTACTTCACGGGAATCAGCCCCTGGTCGTGGTACATGGCCACCACCACATCAAACTCGCCCGGATGCCCCGGCGCATGGCGGGCGCGCATGAATACGGTGTCGGGAGCAATCGGACCATAGACTTGGCAGCCTTGGGAACGCGCCGCCTCGATGGCAGGGATCACCGTATCCAGCTCCTCGCGGCCAAACAGGCCGCCCTCGCCTGCGTGGGGGTTCACTCCCGCTACCGCAATGCGCGGCGCGCGGCCCAATGTGCGTAGCAGTGCGGCATGGGTGATCAGAACGGTTTGCAACACGTTGTCCACGGTCACGGCGGCCAGTGCGTCGCGCAGCGAGACGTGGATGCTGACCAGCACGGTACGCAACTCATCGTTGGCCAGCATCATGCGCACGGGCATGGCGTCTACCGCCAAACCCGCGTGGCGGGCAGCGGCCGCCTGCAGCATCTCGGTATGGCCTGGGTAGGCGTTGTAGGGGGCGCCGGCGGCGGACAAGGCTTCCTTGTGCAGCGGCGCAGTTACCAGCGCAGCCACCTCTCCGCGCAATGCCGCATCCGCCGCCCACAGCACACAACGCCCGGCAAATTCACCGGCGGCGGCACTCACCTGGCCCCAGGCCACGGGCGCCAGCGCCTCGCCCACCTGCAGCACGGGCAGGCAGCGCGGGGGCAACTGCGCTACCTCAGCCGGAGTGGCGATCTGCACCACAGGCAGGGGCACCACGCCCTGCACCACGGCCAGCGCGCGGCGCATGGCCTGCACATCGCCGGCCACAAAACAGCCGCGCAGCATCTCAGGTTCACGCAAAAACGACTGGGCGACGATTTCGGGGCCAATGCCGGCGGCATCGCCCAGGGTGATGGCAATGGGGAGAACAGGGGTGCTCATGCGGGATTGTCGATATCGATGAAGGTGTGGGCCAGCCCCAGTTGCGCCGCCACATGGGCAGCGACGGCGGGCGCGCCATACCGCTCGCTGGCGTGGTGGCCACAGGCAATGTAGGCCACACCGCATTCACGGGCGTAGTGGGCCTGGGGCTCGGAAATCTCGCCAGTGATGAACGCATCGGCCCCGGCAGCAATGGCGTCTTCAAAGTAGCCCTGGGCGCCACCCGTGCACCAGGCAATGCGGCGCAGCGGCTGCGTACCGCCGGGCACCAGGGTGACGGTGCGACCGAGAGCGGCCTGCACATGCTCGGCCAACGCCTGCGCGGTGGCCAGGGCCGCAGGCGCAGCGCCCACAAAGCCCAGCTGCTGCTCGCCAAAACGTGCGTCCGCCTGCAGCCCCAGCACGCGGCCCAATTGCGCGTTGTTGCCCAGCTCGGGGTGGGCATCCAGCGGCAGGTGGTAAGCGAAGAGGTTGATGTTGTGCGCCAGCAGCAGGCCCAGGCGCTGGCGCATCCAGCCGGTCACCCGGCCGTCCTGCCCGCGCCAGAACAGGCCGTGGTGCACCAGAATGGCATCGGCATTCGCCGCCACCGCCGCTTCGATCAGCGCCAGGCTAGCGGTGACGCCGGATACCAGGGTGCGTACTTCGGCCCGGCCCTCCACCTGCAGGCCGTTGGGGCCGTAGTCTTTGAAACGCTCAGGTTGTAACAGCGTGTCCAGAGTAGATAACAAGGTGGTGCGGTCGGTCATGGCGGTACGCGGTAGGGTCAAGATGGCATTGTCGTTGAGGCGGTTGGTGGTGACTGGGGCTGCAGGTCGCTGTCGCAGCCCTGCCCGGCAGCCACCCAGCGCCCTGCCAGACGCGCCAGCATTGCAGCAGGCAAGGGTGCCAGCCATTGCAGCGCAGGTGGCAACGCGGCCAACACGACAGTGCGTGGCTCGGTGATGGCGCCGCAGCGGTACCGGGCCTGCACCCCATCCCAGCGCAGCGCCTCGCAAGCCCCGCGCCGCCGCCCCGACAACACCATGCCCACTGGGCAGGGCTGGGCCAGACAGCACACGCCGCAGCCATTGCAAGGCGCACCTTCTGGCGGCTTGGGCGGTGCAGCGGGATGGATGAGGATGGTTTGCATGGCGAGCGGCGTGGTGTGGCACTGTAACGCGCAGGCCATGCCGCCTACAATTTGCGCTGCGCGGCGCGTCGGTGTGCCGCCCCTGTTGGAAATTCCGATGAAACGTTTTTGGTTGCTGTTTTCCCAAACCACCACGGTGCTGCTTGCCGCCTACTTTGTGGTGGCCACCCTCAAGCCCCAGTGGCTGGGCCATGGCGCCAACACGGTAGACAGCGCCATCGCCCTGCTACAGGCCCCGCCCTCACAGCCGGGGGAGATTCCGCCTGGCAGCTACCGCCTGGCGGCACAAAAGGCTTCGGCCGCGGTGGTGAGCATTAACACCAGCAAGGCGGCGGCCAAAAACCCCAACGCCAATGACCCCTGGTTCAAGTTTTTCTACGGCGACCAGGGCAACGAGCCCCAAGGTGGCTTGGGCAGCGGCGTGATCGTGAGCCCCAGTGGCTACATCCTGACCAACAACCATGTGATTGAAGAGGCCGACGAGATCGAAGTGATCTTGAACGACAGCCGCCGCGTGGCCGCCAAGGTGATTGGCACCGACCCTGACAGCGACTTGGCCGTGCTCAAGATTGAGCTCGACAAGCTGCCCACCATCGTGCTGGGCAATTCCGACAGCCTGCAGGTCGGCGACCAGGTTCTGGCCATTGGCAACCCCTTTGGCGTAGGCCAGACTGTGACCAGCGGCATTGTGAGCGCGCTGGGGCGCAACCAGTTGGGCATCAACACCTTTGAGAACTTCATCCAGACCGATGCGGCCATCAATCCCGGCAACTCGGGCGGTGCGCTGGTGGACACCCATGGCAACCTACTGGGCATCAACACCGCCATCTACTCACGCTCGGGCGGCAGCATGGGCATTGGTTTTGCCATTCCGGTGGCCACCGCCAAGATGGTGCTGGACGGTATTGTGAAAGACGGCCAGGTCACACGCGGCTGGATTGGCGTGGAACCCAACGACCTCTCCCCCGAGCTGGCAGAGACCTTTGACGTGAAGGCCAAGGAAGGCGTGATCATCACTGGCGTGCTGCAAAACGGCCCAGCAGCCCAGGCCGGGGTGCGCCCCGGAGATGTGATCGTGAGCATTGCCGACAAGCCGATTGGCGACGTGACCCAGTTGCTGTCCATCGTGGCCTCGCTCAAACCGGGTGCCCCAGCCCCCTTCACCATCGAGCGCAAGAACCAGAAGATGGAGCTCAATGTGACACCGGGCGTCCGGCCCAAGCCAAAGGCGGCAGCACGGTAAGCACCCCCTACGCAGCCAGGCCAACAAAAAAGGCGACCCTCGGGTCGCCTTTTTGCTATGGTTTCAGTAGCTGCTCGCGCAATAAGCGCGGGGGCTAGAGGCCGATTTGGCTAAAAATCAGCCTATGGAGCGTCAGGTGTCGGGGCCTCTTCGGCAGGCGCCTGGGTGTGTTTGATAAAGATCTGCGCCGCCCAGATGCCGATTTCGTACAAGATGCACATCGGGATGGCCAAGGCCAGTTGGGACACCACATCGGGCGGTGTGACGATGGCAGCCACCACAAAGGCCAGCACGATGAAATAGCTGCGGAAGGCCTTGAGCTTTTCGATGCTGACGATGCCCATGCGGGCCAGCACGATCACCACAATCGGTACCTCAAACGCCAGGCCGAAGGCCAGGAACATGGACAGCACAAAGTCCAGGTACGACTCAATATCCGGGGTGGCCGCAATGCTTTGGGGGGCAAAACTCTGGATGAACTTGAACACCTGGCCAAACACAAAGAAGTAACAAAACGCCACGCCAATAAAAAACAACACGGTGCTGGATACCACCAGAGGCAAGACCAGCTTCTTCTCGTGGCTGTAGAGGCCAGGCGCCACAAAAGCCCAGACCTGCCACAGCACCACCGGCAGGGCCAGCAAGAAGGCTGTCATCAGCATGATCTTGAGTGGCACCAAAAACGGAGAAATCACCGAAGTGGCAATCAGTTTTCCGCCGGCCGGCAAAGTGGAAACCAAGGGCGCAGCCAAGATGTCATATAGCGCGGCCGGGCCGGGGTACAGCGCCAGCACGGCCAGGGCTACGCCCACGGCAATGGCGGCCTTGACCAAACGGTCGCGCAGCTCCATCAGGTGCTGCACAAAGGGCTGCTCCGTACCGGCGAGCTCGTCCTGCTTGTTGTCGTCAGATGCCATGGGGAGGAAGGGTAAACGGGTCAGCGCACGCGCGGCGGACGAAAGCGCGCCACACGGGCTGCGCCCGATTGCGCCCGGGTACGCACGCCATTGCGGGCCTTGTACCACTGAGGCATGGCGCCTTGCTTCAGGCGCCAGTTTTTGTTGGGATGTTTGTACTGGGGCGTTTCGGGCTCCAGCGCGGTGTCGGTGGCGTCGGTCCACGACTTTTCGAAGTCGCTGGCCTGCGTCTGAATGGAGTTCTCCACATCACGCGCAGCACCCTCCACCGTCTCTCGCATCTTCTTGAGCTCGTCGAGCTCCATGGAGCGGTTGACTTCGGCCTTCACGTCCGCCACGTAGCGCTGTGCCTTGCCCAGCAAGGCACCCACGGTGCGGGCCACTTTGGGCAGCTTTTCGGGCCCGATGACGATCAACGCCACCGCGCCGATCAGCGCCATCTTCGATATGCCGAGGTCAATCACGCCGTACTAACGCTTTAGTTCTTTTGCTTGGCTTCCACGTCGATCGTGGTTTTTTCCGAAGCGTTGGCCACTTGCTGTGCAGGGGCAGCAGGCTTGTCGTCAGCCGCTGGAGTCGACGCGTCCTTCATGCCATCTTTAAAACCCTTGACCGCACCACCCAAGTCAGAGCCCAAGTTTTTGAGCTTCTTGGTGCCGAACACCATGACAACGATCAAAAGAACAATAACCCAGTGAATCCAGCTGAAAGTACCCATGATTTACTCCTAACGATTTGTTGAATTCTAGTCGGCGCGGGCAAAGCCCTTTTTACTGCGCCGCCCTGCCACCTAACCTCGCGACCACGGACGCGGACCGCCCATGATGTGGAAATGCAAGTGGTGCACCTCCTGCCCGCCCTCGGCCCCTGTGTTGGTGACCAAACGGTAGCCGCCATCCGGATAGGGGTTGCACCCTTGCTCCAGCGCCAGCTTGGGCACCAGGGCCATCATGTGGCCCATCAGCGCCGCATGCTCGGGCCCAATTTGCGCCATGCTGGGAATGTGGGCCTTGGGAATCAGCAAAAAGTGCACCGGCGCCCAAGGGTTGATGTCGTGGAAGGCATAAACCTGCTCGTCCTCGTACACCGCTTTGGATGGGATCTGCTTGGCAATGATCTTGCAAAAAATGCAGTTGGCGTCGTGGCCCGGCGTGTGCGCACTCATGCACCGATCTCCTGGCCTTTGTTCATGGCAATGAAGCCGGTGATGATGCGGTACAAAAACCACACCGAAATCAGGGCCCAGGCAATCGCACCGGGGAAATACAGCAACAGGAACAGTGGCACGGTTACCAGATAGGCCACGCCCGCAATCACCACCGAGCGGATGCGCCAGCGGAAGTGCGATGCATGCCAAGTGCCTGCTGCGTCGGCGCGCTTGACCATGTCCAAAATCAGTGCCACCAGCAGCAGGGTCACGCCAAACTGACCACCCGGTATGAAGGCGCTGACCGCCACGATGAGGTGTAGCACGTAGCTAATGGTGCCCACGGTGTTGAGCGACTGCAGTTTTTGCACGCTGGGCACTTCGGCGGGGGTGGTGAAATCCTGGCTCATAGACACTCCTTCAGTGGGAATCGGCTTTGGGCTCGGCCTCGCGCGCAAGCACTTTGCGCAGGGCTTTTTCTTCCAGGCCGCTGGTGCCCACACGGCGCTCCAGCTCGGCAATCACATCCGCAGGCGACAGGTTGTAGTGCGACAGCGCCACCATGGTGTGAAACCACAGGTCGGCCACCTCGTAGACGATTTTGCTGGCATCGCCGCCGTGGTCGGCATCCTTGGCGGCCATGACCACTTCGGTGGCTTCTTCGCCAATCTTCTTCAGGAAGGCGTCGGGTCCCTTGTGCAGCAGGCGGGACACGTAGCTCGCGTCCGGGTTGCCACCATTGGCAACCTTGCGGCTTTCAATCACGGCAGCCAGGGCGGCCAGGGAGTCTTGAGAGGTGGACATGTTGATCAGTTGGGGAGAGAGCGAAAGATCTGTCCCGCAAAAATATTACTTATAGATGGACTCGGGATCTTTCAAGACCGGATCCACGGCTTTCCACTCGCCATTTTCCAGCACACTGAAGAAACAACTGTGACGGCCGGTGTGGCAGGCAATGCCGGGCTCGTGGCCCAGCTGGGTCACTTTGAGCAGAATCACGTCGTTGTCACAGTCCATGCGGATCTCGTGGACGGTTTGCACGTGGCCGGACTCTTCCCCCTTGTACCAAAGCTTGTCGCGCGTGCGGCTGAAGTACACGGCTCGGCCCAGCTCCACCGTCTTTTGCAGGGCCTCGCGGTTCATCCAGGCAAACATCAACACGTCGTTGGTGCCCTGCTCTTGTGCGATCACAGGCACCAAGCCCTTGGAGTCCCATCGAATGTGTTTGAGCCAGTTCATAGTGCAATTGTCCGTCATTGGTTGAGTGCAGACCCGCAAACCCAGAGGCATCGCGGAACCGGCTTTGCCGGGCCGCTGATGCTGCCCCGGCAGGGGGGAGGGCGCAGCGACACGAAGTGCGCGAAGCCTACGGGGGTTACAACCTCACAGGAATGCCACGCTCGGCCATGCGGGCCTTGGCCTGGCCTACGGTGTATTCACCGTAGTGGAAGATGCTGGCTGCCAGCACCGCATCGGCCCCACCCTGCTGCACGCCATCCGCCAGGTGGTCCAGGTTGCCCACGCCGCCGCTGGCGATCACGGGCACGCTGATGGCGTCGGCCACGGCCCGGGTCAACGCGAGGTCAAAGCCACTCTTGGTGCCGTCACGGTCCATGCTGGTCAGCAGGATTTCGCCGGCACCACGACGTGCCATCTCGGTCGCCCAAGCCACGGCATCCAGGCCGGTGTTCTTGCGGCCACCGTGGCTGTACACGTCCCAACCGGCACCACGGGTGGCGGCGTCTTCTTCGGAGCGGCGCTTGGCGTCAATGGCCACCACGATGGCTTGCGAGCCATACTTCAGCGACGCATCTTCAATGACTTGGGGGTTGGCCAAGGCGGCGGAGTTGAAGCTCACCTTGTCCGCACCCGCATTTAGCAGGCGGCGCACGTCTTCCACTACGCGCACGCCTCCGCCCACGGTGAGCGGAATGAAGACCTGGCTGGCCACGGCTTCGATGATGTGCAGGATCAGGTCGCGGCCATCACTGGTGGCGGTGATGTCCAGAAACGTGAGTTCGTCGGCACCTTGGTCGTTGTAACGCGCCGCGATTTCCACCGGGTCGCCCGCATCGCGCAGCTCCACAAAGTTGACGCCCTTGACGACTCGGCCGCCTGTGACATCCAGGCAGGGAATGATGCGTTTAGCTAACATGTGCAAACGCCCGGATTCAGCTGACTGGGTGTAGCTTCGCTGCCCCACCAAGGAGGAGACCGCCGGTTTTGGGACCTTCGCGGGTGGAATACCCAGTCCGCGGATCCCAAAAGCGTCTATCAACCATTCAGCTCATCCGCGCGCTCTTGCGCCTTGGCAAAGTCCAGGTCACCACTGTAAATCGCGCGGCCGCAGATCACGCCCTCCACACCTTCGTCTTCCACCGCGCACAGCGCTTCGATATCGGCCATGTTGGACAGGCCGCCGGAAGCGATGACGGGGATGGTGAGGGCCTGGGCCAGCTTGACGGTGGCGTCGATGTTGATGCCGGACAGCATGCCGTCGCGGCCAATGTCGGTGTAGATGATGCCTTCGACGCCGTAGTCCTCAAACTTCTTGCCCAGGTCGACCACGTCGTGGCGGGTGAGCTTGCTCCAGCCGTCGGTGGCCACCTTGCCGTCGCGTGCGTCCAGGCCCACGATGATGTGGCCGCCAAACGCGGTGCAGGCGTCCTGCAGAAAGCCGGGGTTCTTGACCGCAGCCGTGCCGATGATGACGTAGCGCAGGCCGGCGTCCAGGTAGCGTTCGATGGTGTCCAGGTCGCGGATACCGCCACCCAGTTGCACGTCGATCTCGTTGCCCACTTCCTTGAGGATTTTGCGGATCGCCATCTCGTTTTTGGGATGGCCGGCAAAGGCACCGTTCAGATCGACCAGGTGCAGGCGCCGCGCGCCTTTGTCCACCCAGCTGCGGGCCATGACCGCGGGGTCTTCGCCGAAGGTGGTGGATTGGTCCATATCGCCTTGTTTGAGGCGTACACAGTGGCCGTCTTTGAGGTCAATCGCAGGAATTAAAAGCATGGTGCTTCAGGGTTGGAGGGAAAAGAGAGTCGCGTTGCCAGATGCAGAAGTGCGGCAAGGATAAAGATTCAAGGATTCCAGTGCAGGAAGTTGCGGTACAGCGCCAGGCCATGCTCGGCGCTTTTCTCCGGGTGAAACTGGGTTGCGAAAATATTATCGCGTGCAATCGCTGCAGAGAAGCGTTGGCCATAGTCCGCCTCGCCCACGCTGTGGCGTGCATCTGACGGTTGGGCGTAGTAACTGTGTACAAAGTAGAAGTAGCTGCCGTCAGGCACCTCGCCCCACACCGGGTGACGGGTCGCGCCTGTCTGCCACACTTGGTTCCAGCCCATTTGGGGGACCTTGTATCGGCTGCCATCCGGCTGGGTTTGCCCCGCCAGATCAAACCTGACCACCTTGCCAGGAATGAGGCCCAGGCTGGGCGTGTTCTGCTCGTCGCTGTGGTCCAGCAGCATTTGCATGCCCACACACACCCCCATGAGTGGCTTGTGGGCGGCGGCGTGCATCACGGCGTCGAACATGCCGGAGTCGTGTAACTCGCGCATGCAGTCGCGCATGGCGCCCTGCCCTGGCAGCACCACGCGCTCGGCGTCCATCACCTCTTGGGCGGTGCGCGCCCAAACCACTTCCACACCCGCATCGGCGGCCACATGCATCACCGCCTGGGTGACAGAGCGCAGGTTGCCCATGCCGTAATCGACGACCGCGACCTTTTTCATGCTGCTTTCTTCATGCTATGGTTTTAGTAGCTGCTTGCGCATACGCCACAAGGTCTAGAGGCACATTTGGCTTGCATTCTAGAGCGTCCCCTTGGTAGAGGGGATCACGCCCAGGGCGCGCGGGTCAAACTCGATGGCTGCGCGCAGCGCGCGGGCAAAGGCCTTGAACACGGTCTCGGCCTGGTGGTGGGCGTTCTCGCCCTTCAGGTTGTCGATGTGCAGGGTCACCAGCGCGTGGTTCACAAAACCCTGGAAAAATTCGTGGGTGAGCTGGGTGTCAAACGCGCCGATCATGCCGCTCTTGAAGGGCACATCCATCTCCAACTGCGGGCGGCCGGAAAAGTCGATCACGACACGGCTCAGGGCTTCGTCCAGCGGCACGTAGGCATGGCCGTAGCGACGGATGCCCTTCTTGTCGCCCACGGCCTTGGCAAAGGCCTGGCCCAAGGTGATGCCCACGTCTTCCACGGTGTGGTGCCCGTCAATGTGCAAGTCGCCTTCGGCCTCGATATCGAGATCAATCAGCCCGTGGCGGGCGATCTGGTCGAGCATGTGGTCGAAAAAGCCGATGCCGGTGGACAGGCGGCTCACGCCGGTGCCGTCCAGGTTCACGCGCACGCGGATTTTGGTTTCCGCAGTGTTACGGGACACCTCAGCAATGCGGGGGGCCGCAGCAGCGGGCACTTCGGTAAGAGGGTAGTGGGGGGTGCTCATAAAGTTTCCTGCAGGGCCTTCAGCAAACGGGTGTTTTCGTCGGCCGTGCCAACGGTCAAACGCAAACATTGGGCCAGCAATGGGTGCATTTTAGAAACGTTCTTGACCAGAACGCCGCGCGCCTTGAGGCCGTCGAACACTTTTTGTGCAGGATCGCCCTCGCCAGCTAGGCGAATCAGCACCATATTGGCATCGCTGTCCCAGGCCTTGACGCGGGGCAGCTTGCGCAGCGCTTGCAAAAGGATGGCGCGTTGCGCACATATTTCGCGGGCTTGCGCCGCAAAAGCATCCTGATGCTCGAGCGCAAACAGCGCGCATTCGTAGTTCAGCACGCTCACGTTGTAAGGGGGGCGCACTTTGTCAATCTGCGCAATCAGTGCGGACGGCCCCATCATGTAGCCTAGGCGCACGCCCGCCAAGCCGAACTTGCTGAGCGTGCGCATCAGCAATACGTGGGCATTGTCCAGCGGCTGGGCCCGCATGTCGTCCAGCCAGGTGCGGCTGGAGAAGGGCTGGTAGGCCTCGTCCACCGCTACGATGCTGCCGGCCTCGCGGGCGGCCGCAATGACCGTGCGCATGTCTGCGGCATCCCACAGATTGGCGGTAGGGTTATTGGGGTAAGCCAAGTAGACGATAGCCGGCTGGGTGCGGGCAATAGCCTCCACCATGGCAGGCACATCCAGGGCAAAGTCGGCCGTCAGCGGCACGCCGCAGAAGTCCAGCCCCTGCAGGGCTGCGCTCATGGCGTACATCACGAAACCCGGTACCGGCGCCAGGATCACTGGCTTGGCTTGCCCCGGCGCTGGCGGCACGTCACAGGCCATGGCCAGCAGGCTGATGAGCTCATCCGAGCCATTGCCCAGCATGATGTCGCAGCCCGCAGGCATATCGGCATAGGCGGCCAACGCCTTGCGCAAGTCGTTGACACGACCATCGGGGTAGCGGTTCAGTGCCAGCGCGCCTAGGCGCTGCCCCAAGGCGGCCTGCAGTTCCGGCGGCAGGGAAAACGGGTTTTCCATCGCATCGAGCTTGGTCATGCCCTTGGACTCCTGCACCGCGTAGGCATGCATGCCCTGCACGTCCTGGCGGATACGGCGTGCAATCAGCGCGTTCAGGGTGGTGTCGACGGCAGAAGTCATGCGGAGGCTTTCACAAAAGTTATTCGGTCAAGGCCAGATCGGCGGGCGCGGCCAGCAAGGGGCTGAGGATGGTGACACCATCGATCTGCTGCCCGTGATGCAGATCCAGCGAGAGCACATGGCTGGCGCCACTTTGGGCCGCGGCGGCCACGATGAGCGCGTCCCAGTACGGTAGGCCAAATCGGGCCTCCACGCCCCAAGCGGTCTCCACCGTCTGGTGGTCAATCTGCCAGGGCTGCCAGAGCTGGTAACGGCGCAGCTTGGCACGCGCGTCGCCCTGCGGCATGGCGAAGTGGCGCGTGGCGCCCACGTAATAGGCGTTGAGCACCTGCGTGCTCAAACGCCCCGCCCTGCGCTGCCACAAGGCCTGCAGCCATTCACGCACACGAGCTTGGCGGGCGGCGTCGAACGCGTCGTCGGCGGCCAGCAGCACGTTGGTGTCCACAAAAACGATGGCGCCGGAGGTGTCGAGTGGGCTAGCCAATGTTCAAATCCCGCACCGGATAGACCTTGCCACCCGAGCTGAAGCTGGAGGTATCCGCCACCCAGTCGCGCTGGGCGCGGGCGTAGGCGTCGTCGTGCTGCATTTTGTCGGTCAGCATCTCGCCGACCAGCCTCGACACACTGGTGTTGCGCCGCGCCGCCTCGATCCGCACCCACTCCAGGGTGGCGTCTTCAACGGTGATGGTGACGTTTTTCATCGTGAATGCAGTTTACACGAAATTCGTGTTGCACGAAATTCGTGTAAATTTTTTGAGATTGGCGAAGCAAGGCAAACGAGCAACACGCGCATGCCTGGCGCTATAGTGCGGCGCAAGCAAAGAACGGGAGGGGTGAACGATGGTGGCAATTCAAGCGAAAAAGAGCGCATGGAAGCTGGCGGGTTTACCGCTATCTTTATATGAGCAGCTTACGCATATTCCGCAAGGGCTGGAGGCCAATTTAGCTGGTAACTTTGTCGGAATATCCGACTCGGCTACATCACGTTATCCCTCATGTAAACCCATGCGCCTACAAACCGCCATTGCCTCAATTGCCATGCTTGTTGGTACTGCAGTCGCAGCGCAAACGCCGGAGCAGACCGGTAGCGAAGGAATCGGTTATCCAACCGTTGCAGAAGCGATCGCATCGTTGAAGGCGAAACCCGGCGTGGAGGTTCAGATTACAAAGCCCGACGCCTGGACAATCGTCAACGAACCCAGTGGGATTCAATGGTCGTTTGTACCCAGCAACCACTATGCGAATCCTGCTGTCGTTCGTCGCGAAGTAAAAGTGAATCGTGAAGGCGGTGTCTTCATAGAAATGCGTGCCCTATGCCAGGCTGAAAAAGCTCAATGTGACAAACTCATCGAAGAGTTCAAGGTATTGAATGAGAGCATGCGCCAGTCCATTCAAAGTCGACTCAAAGCAGGTCAGGGGACGAAATGAGGGATAACAGGTTGCTCGTCGCGGACACGCAGCAACAGGTTGTCGCTTCGCAACGGCTGCTGCGTGCCGGACAGCGCCGACGTTGAGGCTGTAAAAAAACTCGCCATCTAATTTGGACACCAGCGATATGAAAAAACGACCTCATAGAACGGCCCACAATGAACGATCGCAGATGT
The DNA here is from genome assembly GCF_034519335.1 of Rhodoferax sp. GTDB lineage: Bacteria > Pseudomonadota > Gammaproteobacteria > Burkholderiales > Burkholderiaceae_C > Allorhodoferax. The sequence continues at coordinate 293,754 of NZ_JAXHOL010000002.1, read as the reverse complement.
CGGAAGGGGTCAAGTACCCCCTGAAATTGGTCAGTTTGAACAGTCTCGACATTTTTTACAACCTCGTTAGGCGTCACAAGAGGGCACTATGTCAGACCTTCGTGTAGTCGAAATCAAGGCTTTTGTTCCCGCCAGGGATTTCGGAGTCTCGAAGCAGTTCTACCAAGACATTGGCTTCACCATGGCATCAGATGGCGACGGCGTTGCCTACTTCCACCATGGTGATTCGAGCTTTCTGTTGCAGGACTTCTGCGTCGATGAGCACATCAAGAACTTCATGATGCATTTGCTGGTCGAAGACGTTGACTCTTGGCACAAAGCAATCGTGGAATCAGGCATCGCTGAGAAGTACAGCGTCCATGTTGGTGCGGTAGAGCTTCAGCCTTGGAGAATGCGAGACTTTGAGCTGTTTGACCCGTCGGGGGTACTGTGGCGAATCGCCCAGAACGTCAAGTAGGTGGGTCAAGTGGGCTCCGAGAGTTCATTCACCTCAGGGCATCAATCTCCACGCTGCGCAGTGACGCCTAACTCGAACGTTGGGCATCGCAAATGAACCGTCTTGCACTCGTCCTCTCCGCGCTCGTTGCAACCAGCTCATCATCAATCGCAGCGGAACAGGCGATTGAGCTAGAAACGCCAACCGGCGTTATCAAAGGCACGCTGACCATGCCACCGGGCGATTCGCGAACGGCGGTAGTCCTGTTGATCGCAGGCTCAGGACCGACTGACCGCGACGGGAACACACCGATGGCTGCCGGCAAGAACGACAGCTTGAAGTTGCTCGCAGCCGCACTCAGAGACAACGGCGTCGCGTCGGTTCGATACGACAAGCGCGGCATAGCCGCGAGTAGCCGGGCGGCCCACGCCGAGTCCGACTTACGCTTCGAGGATTACGTCCAAGATGCAGCATCTTGGGCAACAAGGCTTGCAAAGGACTCCCGCTTCACAGGCGTCGCCGTGCTAGGGCACAGCGAGGGGTCACTGATTGGCATGCTTGCATCGCAGCGCAGCCCTTCCGTGGCATTCATCTCGGTGGCGGGTCCTGCGGAAAGGGCGTCGGTGGTGCTGCGCCGTCAGCTTCAGGGACGTTTGCCCCCCGATCTGGCCACGCGGAACGAAGAGATTTTGAGTGCCCTTGAATCCGGCAGTACTGCCAGCGAGGTTCCCCCGCCACTCCTGGCCTTGTATCGCCCCAGCGTCCAGCCGTATCTCATTTCTTGGTTCAAGTACTCTCCATCGGATGAGCTGGTCAAACTGCGAATGCCGTGCCTGCTTGTACAAGGAGGAACCGACATTCAGGTTGGTGTAGCTGACGCGGAAGCGCTTCACGCCGCCAACAAGGCGTGCGTACTGAGGGTTGTAGCGGGAATGAACCACGTCATGAAGAGTGTTCCCCCTGATCGCCAGAAGCAGATTGCCTCGTACGGCGATCCTGCCCTTCCACTTAACACTGATTTCACTGAGGCACTTGCAAGCTTCTTTTCTGCAAAGCAAGTGCGGGCTGCATTCGGAGCGCCGCGCTAGCGATGCCCAACTCAAACGTTGATCAAAGCCCGAGTGTCCTGCTGATTTCAGCTGCTCAGCAGTATGCAAAACGCCCGAATTAGACTATCCGGAGTTTGGGAAAAAAGAACCGCGCACTCCCTCTGAATTTTTGGGACTTACGGGCTAAAGCCCAGACAAAATATGCGCAAGCAGCTATCAAATAGATAGCAACACAAATCAAACAACGGGTTCACAAACAGGGGTACACAGTACCCAGCGCATTCACCAATACCAACTGCACCGGGAAATCGGCCTCGTACACGTCAGCATTGCGCTTGAGTTCGGCGGTATACAGGTTCTTGGCCATGTGGGGTTCGAGCTTGCGGCCGTTGAGGCAAATACTCGGCTTGGCGCCGTCACGCACAGCTTGGTTGTGCGCTTCTACCGCACCCTCCATGACACCGACCAGGTAATAGTCGGTGTAGGTGCTGCCTTGCTTTTCAGTCTTTTCCAGGGCCCGCATTTCACGGATGGTCATGGCATGCGCCGCAGAAGCTGCGGCAAGGCACAGGGCAAACAACGCAGCAACCTGCCGCAGTGAGGAGGAGGTGTTGAGGGCTTGGAGTTTGGTGCGCATGGGGGTTGGTCGTCCGTCTGCGCCCATTCTTACTTCAATCGCATTTCCGCCGCACGCGCGTGGGCTTGCAGGCCTTCGCCATGCGCCAACACCGAGGCAATCTGCCCCAGCGCCTGCGCGCCCTGCTCGCTCACCTCAATGAGGCTGCTGCGTTTCTGAAAGTCGTACACCCCCAGCGGGCTGCTGAAGCGCGCAGTGCCGCTGGTGGGCAATACGTGGTTGGGGCCGGCGCAGTAGTCGCCCAGACTCTCTGACGTGTAGGCACCCAAAAAGATGGCGCCTGCGTGCTTGAGCAGCGGCTCCCACTTGTGCGGGTCGTTGCTGGAAACTTCCAAGTGCTCGGGCGCAATGCGGTTACTGATCTCGCAGGCCTCTTCCATGCTGCGCGTATGGATCAGCGCGCCACGGCCGGTGAGGCTCTTGGCAATGATCTCGGCGCGCGGCATCTCGTTCAACAGGCGGTTGATGCTCTGTTGCACCTGCGCGATGTACGCCGCGTCCGGGCACAACAAAATGCTTTGCGCCAGCTCGTCGTGTTCGGCCTGGCTGAACAGGTCCATGGCCACCCAGTCGGGCGGCGTGGTGCCGTCGGCCAGCACCAGAATCTCGCTGGGGCCAGCAATCATGTCGATGCCCACGGTGCCGAACACGCGGCGCTTGGCGGCGGCCACGTAGGCGTTGCCGGGGCCGGTGATTTTGTGCACGGCGGGAATGCTTTGCGTGCCGTAGGCCAGCGCGGCCACGGCCTGCGCACCGCCAATGGTGAATGCGCGGGTGACACCGGCCACATAGGCGGCGGCCAGCACCAGAGCATTCTTCTCGCCCTTGGGCGTCGGCACCACCATGATGATCTCGCCGACCCCTGCCACGTGGGCGGGGATGGCGTTCATCAACACGCTGGATGGATACGCCGCCTTGCCACCGGGCACGTAGATGCCCACGCGGTCCAGTGGCGTGACCTTTTGGCCCAGCAACGTACCGTCTTCGTCGCGGTAGCTCCAGCTCTCGCCAGAGGCTTTCTTCTGCGCCTCGTGGTAGCTGCGCACGCGTTTGGCTGCGGCTTCCAGCGCTTCGCGTTGTACGGCGGGAATGCTGTCGAACGCGGCCTTGAGTTCGGCCTGGGTCAGCTCCAGCGCCTTCATGTCGGTCGCTGTCAGGCCATCGAAACGGGCCGTGTACTCCAGCACGGCGGCATCGCCGCGCTGCTGCACGTCCGCCAGGATGTCGGCCACGCGCTGCTCGATGGCCGCATCAGTATCGGCAGACCAGTGCAGACGCGCCTTGAAATCAGCATCAAAAGTGGCACTGGCGCTTGATAGGTATGCGGGAGCAGCTACAAAAGTCATAGCAATTTCAAATCGGATTACTGGCCCACCGCACCGGCAAAGGCGTCGATGATCTTGCGGATGGGTTCTTGTTTGAGCTTGAGCGCAGCCTGGTTCACCACCAGGCGCGAGCTGATGTCCATGATGCGCTCCACCTCGACCAGGTGGTTGGCCTTGAGCGTATTGCCGGTGGACACCAGGTCGACGATGGCATCGGCCAGGCCCACCAGGGGCGCCAACTCCATGCTGCCGTAGAGCTTGATCAGGTCCACGTGCACGCCTTTGCTGGCAAAGAATTCACGGGCAATCGCCACGTACTTGGTGGCCACCTTCAGACGCGAGCCCTGCTTGACGGCAGATGCATAGTCAAAGTCAGCCCGCACCGCCACGCTGATGCGGCACTTGGCAATCTGCAAATCCAGCGGCTGGTACAGGCCTTGGCTGCCGTGCTCCAGCAGCGTGTCCTTGCCAGTAATACCAAGGTCGGCACCGCCGTACTGCACATAGGTGGGCACGTCGGTGGCCCGCACTACCAGCACGCGCACGTTGGGCTGGTTGGTGTCCAGAATCAGCTTGCGCGATTTCTCGGGGTCGTCCAGCACCTCGATACCCGCCGCCTTGAGCAGGGGCACGGTTTCTTCAAAGATGCGGCCTTTGGACAGGGCGAGTGTGATCATTTCAGTAGTCATGTAATGCGCTCGATATCTGCGCCAATGCCGCGCAGCTTGGCTTCCATTTGGTCGTAACCACGGTCCAGGTGGTAAATGCGGTCCACCATGGTTTCGCCATCGGCCACCAGGCCGGCAATCACCAGGCTGGCGGAAGCGCGCAGGTCGGTAGCCATCACCGTGGCGCCCGACAGTTTGGGCACACCCTCGATCACCGACACCTTGCCGTCGATCTGGATGTGCGCGCCCAGGCGCACCAGCTCGTTGACGTGCATGAAGCGGTTCTCGAAGATGGTTTCAGTCACCTTGCTGGCACCCTGCGAGATGGCGTTGAGCGCCATGAACTGGGCCTGCATGTCGGTGGGGAAACCGGGGTATTCGGTGGTGCGAAAGCTCTGCGCCTTCAAATGATGGAAGGCCGGCCCCTGCGCCTGCACGCGGATGCCGCCTTCCACCGCAGTCACGGTCACGCCCGCATCGCGCAGCTTGTCGATCACGGCGTCCAAATGGTCAGCACGGCCATGCTTCAAGAATACGTCGCCACCTGTGGCGGCCACGGCACATAAAAAGGTGCCGGTCTCGATCCGGTCCGCCACCACCTGGTGGGTGCAACCCTGCAGTTGCTCCACGCCCTGGATGCGGATGCGGCTGGTGCCGTGGCCTTCAATCTTGGCGCCCATCTTGATGAGCATTTCGGCCAGATCGGGAATCTCGGGTTCCTGGGCGGCGTTTTCAAGAATGGTTTCGCCCTCGGCCAGTGCTGCGGCCATCAGGAAGTTTTCGGTGCCGGTCACGGTCACCATGTCGGTGGCAATGCGCGCGCCCTTCAGGCGCGTCCAGCCCTTGGGCAGCTTGGCGATCATGTAGCCGTGTTCGACCACGATCTCGGCCCCCATGGCGGTCAAACCCTTCAGGTGCTGGTCCACCGGGCGCGAGCCAATGGCACAGCCACCGGGCAAGGACACAGTGGCCTCACCAAAACGTGCAAGCAGCGGCCCCAGCGCCAGCACGGAGGCACGCATGGTCTTCACCAACTCGTAAGGGGCTTCGGGTGCGCTCAGCGGGCCGGCATTGATGTGCACTGCCCCATCGGCGCCCTGCTCCACCTGCACACCCATGTTGCGAATCAGCGTCAGCATGGTGGACACGTCTTGTAGGCGCGGCACATTCAACAGCGTCACCGGCTCGGCGGTGAGCAAGGTGGCGCATAGCTCTGGCAACGCGGCATTTTTGGCGCCGGAAATCAGCACCTCGCCCTGCAAGGTGTTGCCACCACGGATCAGTAGTTTGTCCATACGGCGCTCAGGCTGATTGCGCAGCCCACTCGGCCGGCGTGTAGGTTTTCATGGACAGGGCGTGCACTTCATCGGTATGCATGCGGCTGCCGAGCGTGGCATAGACCTGCTGGTGGCGCTGGATCAGACGCTTGCCTTCAAACGCGCTGGACACAATAGTGGCGTACCAGTGGCGGCCATCGCCTTCGAGTGCGCAATGGTCGCAGGCAATACCGGCGGTGATGAGGGCTTGGAGTTGGTCAGCTGTCATAAAAAAATCAGGAACGAATCTTGTAGCCGGTGCGCAGCAGGTGCACGGCAATGGCACTCACCACCACCAGCGCAATGCCGACGATGCCCAGGCTCAGCCAGGGCGACACGTCGCTCACGCCAAAGAAGCCATAGCGGAAGCCGTCGATCATGTAGAAGAAAGGGTTGAGGTGGCTCACGCTTTGCCAGAACGACGGCAGCGAGTGAATGGAATAGAACACGCCACTGAGAAAGGTCATGGGCATGATGACAAAGTTCTGGAAGGCTGCGAGTTGGTCAAATTTTTCGGCCCACAAACCCGCGATCAACCCCAGCGTGCCCAGCAAGGCAGCGCCCAGCACCGCAAACACCAGAATCCACAGCGGTGCCACCAGGCTGATCGGCGTGAAGAACAAAGTCACCACAAACACACCAGCGCCCACCACCAGCCCGCGCGCGATGCTGGAGCCCACATAGGCGAAGAACCAACTCCAGTGCGACAGCGGGGTGAGCAACAGAAACACGAGGTTGCCCATGATTTTGCTCTGGATCAACGACGAAGAGCTGTTGGCAAACGCGTTTTGCAACACGCTCATCATCACCAGCCCCGGCACCAGAAACGCGGTGTAGCTGATGGTGTCGTACACCTTCACATGGTCACCCAGGGCATGGCCGAAGATCATCAGGTACAGCAGGGCCGTGAGCACGGGTGCTGCCACGGTTTGGAAGCTCACCTTCCAGAAGCGCAGCACCTCCTTGTACAACAGGGTTTGCCAGCCGTTCATGCTGTGACCTCCGCCTTGGAACCCATGACATCGAGGAACACATCCTCCAGATCGGCCTTGCGGATTTCGACATCCTCTACCGTCACGCCTGCCTGGCGCACAGCAGCCAGGTACTGCTCAATCTCCAGCGCGTTATGCGCGGGCAGTTGCACGATACGACCTGTGATGCGCGCACGCGCTGCCAGTGCGATGGGCAGGGTGTCACCGGTCTTGAAGCGCAACACATTACTGCTGGCAGCCTTGAGCAAATCACTGGTCTTGTCTAGTGCCACGATACGACCGGTCTTGAGCATGGCAATGCGGCCACACAAGGCCTCGGCCTCTTCGAGGTAGTGGGTGGTCAGCAACACAGTGCTGCCTTGTTTGTTGAGGTTGGCCACAAACTGCCAGAGTGTTTGACGCAACTCCACGTCCACACCGGCGGTGGGCTCGTCCAGCACGATCACAGGCGGTTTGTGCACCAGCGCCTGCGCCACCAGCACACGACGCTTCATGCCACCGGAGAGCTGGCGCATATTGGCATTGGCCTTGTCGGTGAGCCCCAAGCCTTCCAGCAACTCATCCACCCAGGCATCGTTGTTCTTGACACCAAAGTAACCGGACTGGATGCGCAACATTTCACGCACATTGAAGAAGGGGTCGAACACCAATTCCTGCGGCACCACACCGAGCTTGCGGCGGGCATTGGCATAGTCCGTCTGGACATCGCTACCCAGTACCCGGACGCTGCCGCTGCTGGCACGGGTCAGGCCGGCCAAGATGCTGATCATGGTGGTTTTACCTGCCCCATTGGGACCGAGCAGGCCAAAAAATTCGCCCTCTTCGATCTGGAGGCTGACCCCGTCCAGGGCCTTGAAGGTAGTGCCTTTATGGCCTTTGGGAGAGGCGTAGGCTTTGGAGACGGATTGGAATGAGATTGCGGGCATGGGAACCCGCGATTTTACGCGGACGGGCTCAGGCCGCAGTTAGCAGGCCATCAATCCCGTACAAGGCAGCAAGGTCCCGCAAACGCTGGGGCAAACTGCGAACGGCAAATTGTTTGCCAATGCGGGCGCATTCGCGGCGCAATTCCAACAACACAGCCAGGGCTGAGGAGTCAAACCGCTGCAGCGCTGCCCCATCCACCACGATGGTGTGCGGCTCAGCCTGCAGGCCGGAACGCAGAGTGGCAAGGCAATCATGTGCCACGTCCTGCGTCAGGGTGGAAGGAAGGTTCAGCACATCAGCCTTTCTTGGCGTTGGCCTTGTTTTGTTCGGTCAGTGTGTCGATCAGACCGTCGATGCCCTTGGCATTGATTTGTTGTGCAAACTGGCTGCGGTACGTCTCTACCAGCCACACACCCAGTACGTTGAGGTTGTAAATCTTCCAACCCGCGCCTACGCCTGGGGTTTTCTCCAAACGGTAGTCGAGCTGGATGGCATCTCCACGGCCTTTCACTTCGGTGCGCACTACCACCTCTTTATCCTCAGGCGCAGCGCGCAAGGGCTTCATGGCGATGGTTTGGTCACTGACCTGCGCCAAAGCGCCAGCATAGGTACGCACCAGCAGAATCTTGAATTCGTCTTGCAGGCGTTTTTGCTGCTCGGGAGTTGCTTGGCGCCAACCGGGGCCGACGGCAGATGCTGTCATGCGCTGGAAATTGACATTCGGCATGATGCGAGTGTCTACCAGTGCAACCACACGGGCCATGTCGCCGGCTCGAATGGCTTTGTCGGCCTTGATGGTGTCGAGCACATCGACAGACAGACGTTTGATCAGCGCATCAGGCGCCTCGTCTTCCGCCCGAACTGGGGTGGAGAGCACCATGGCACCCAAAGTTGCCACAGCCGCCAATGCGGTCACCACTTGTCGCTTGTTCAAAATCATGCGCTAGCCTCCATGCATGCAATTATCCACAGACCCGGCGAGCGGCGCTGAACGGGCAAGATTCCCCTTCAGGGCTCGGTGCCTTCTTCGGGTGGCGGGTCACCATCGTAGTCGTCATTGCGCTGACGCTGCAAATAGGCGTCACGGGTGAAGGAATAACGGTCCAAAGCCGCACCATCCACCACGTCCCCAGCTCTCAAGTAGGTGGCACGCGTATCCACCACATTGAGTACGGTCAGCCCGGTGCGCGTCGCTTCGTCTGGCATGTGCGTGACCAGACTCCCCTGCTGATCTACCGGCAAGGCTGCCACTTCGCGCAGGGTGGCAGGCCCCAACAAAGGCAGAACCAAATAGGGCCCGGGGCTAACACCCCAACGCCCCAAGGTCAGGCCAAAGTTGGCTGGATGCCGGTCAATTCCCAGGTCACTGGCAACATCCACCAAACCCGCAAGACCGATGGTGCTGTTCACCATCACCCGGCCAATGCTGTCGCCCATCTCTTGACCCCGCAGTTGCAGGCCATTATTCAAGGCGGACCAGACATCTTCAAGGTTGTTGAAGAAGTTTCCCACCCCCTTGCGCGCCCACGAGGGCAAGGTGGCTTGGTAAGCACGGGCCGTTGGCTTCAATACTATGCGGTCTACTCCGTCGTTGAAACCGAACACACCGCGATTGAAAGACTCCAAAGGATCGCGCGAATCCGGGGAAGCCACGGTTGCACAACCCTGCAGCACGAGCAAGACCACGCCCAACACAATGCCCACGGCACCACGCATCAGGCGATGCACAGGCAGGACGTTTGACATATCAGAGCTGCTCATTTGCCTTCTTTGTCGCTGGCAGACCCGTCAGCCGCTTTGCTATATAAAAATTGGCTGATGAGGTTTTCCAATACTACTGCCGACTGGGTGGTGCCTATGCTGTCTCCGGCGGCCAAGTTGGCGGCGTCTGCGCCAGCTTCAATGCCAATGTACTGCTCTCCGAGCAGACCGCTGGTCAATATTTTGAGAGAACTGTCTTTGGGGAAGGCAAAGCGCTTGTCCATGGACAACATCACCTTGGCTTGGAAACTTTTGTCATCAAACGTGATGGAGTCCACACGCCCCACCACCACGCCCGCGCTTTTGACGGCCGCCTTGGGCTTGAGGCCGCCAATGTTGTCAAACTTGGCACTCACCGCGTAGCCCCGCTCGAAATTCAGCGACAACAGATTGGCTGACTGCAGGGCCAAAAACAGCAAAGCCGCAGCACCCAGCAGCACAAACAGGCCCACCCACACATCTTTGCCAGAACGTTGCATTTGTTATCCCCTAAATACTGAACATCATGGCGGTCAGGACGAAATCCAGAGCCAATACAGTCAACGAAGCGACGACCACAGTACGTGTGGTCGCGTGGGCCACGCCTTCTGGCGTGGGCTGGGCTTCATAGCCTTGCAGCAGGGCGATAAAGCTCACCGCAAAACCGAACACCAAGCTCTTGAGCACGCCATTGCCGACGTCCTGCCACACATCCACGCCGCCCTGCATCTGACTCCAGAAGGAGCCAGCGTCGATGCCAATCATCAGCACACCCACGATGTAGCCGCCGATCACCCCCACCGCACTAAAGACCGCGGCCAGCAGGGGCATGGCAATGACCGCCCCCCAGAAGCGCGGCGCCAGAATGCGTTGTACCGGGTCCACGGCCATCATTTCCATGGCACTGAGCTGTTCACCCGCTTTCATGAGTCCGATTTCAGCGGTAAGAGAGGTACCCGCACGTCCCGCGAAAAGCAGAGCTGTAATGACTGGCCCCAACTCACGCACCAAACTCAAGGCCACCAGCAGGCCCAAAGCCTCTGACGAACCGTAACGCTGCAAGGTGTAATAGCCCTGCAGACCGAGCACAAAGCCCACAAAGATGCCAGACACCGCAATGATGGCCAGCGAGTAGTTGCCCATGAAGTGAATCTGGTCGCGCACCAAGCCGGGGCGTCGTACCAGGGTGCCAACAGACGCTAACAAACGGCCAAACAGGCGCGCACCATAACCCAAGTCGGCCAGCTTGGAACGGACGGCCAAGCCCACATCGGCGGGGTGGTACCAGCTCATTGGCCAGCTCCAACAGAAAAATCAGCATCCACACTGGCCGCCGGGTAGTGAAACCGCACCGGCCCTTCGGGCTGAGCATTCACAAACTGGTGAACCAAGGGATCGGTACTGTGCCGCACCTCATCGGGGGTGCCTTGGGCGGCAATCTTGCCGTTGGCCAAGATGATGACCTTGTCGGCGATGTGAAAGGTTTCTTCCAGATCATGCGAAACGATCACGCTGGTCAGACCCATGGTGTCGTTGAGCTGGCGGATCAGGCGGGCTGCGGTGCCTAGCGAAATCGGGTCCAGCCCGGCAAAGGGCTCGTCGTACATTACCAGTTCAGGGTCCAACGCAATGGCACGGGCCAGCGCCACACGCCGGGCCATGCCGCCAGATATCTCGGAGGGCATCAATTCGCGCGCACCACGCAGGCCCACCGCATTGAGCTTCATGAGCACAATATCGCGCACCAAAGCGGGGGACAGGTTGGTGTGCTCGCGCAGGGGAAAGGCTACGTTGTCGAATACGCTCAAGTCGGTAAACAAAGCGCCAAATTGGAACAGCATCCCCATCCGGCGCCTGGCTGCGTAGAGCTGCTGCGCATTGGCCTTGCCGATATCTTGCACGTCCTTGCCCGGTTCTGCGCCATGCAGCAATAGCTGGCCTTTTTGCGCGCGGCACTGTCCGCCAATGAGCCGCAAGACCGTCGTCTTGCCCCCCCCCGATGCGCCCATGAGTGCCGTAACTTTGCCACGCGGAATGGACAACGTTACACCGTCCAGGATCAGGCGTTCGCCGTAACCAAAGGACAATTCCTGGAGTTCAACAAGAGGGGCGGTGGATAGGTTGGCCATATAAGCAACAAGGCCGGGATGTACCCGGCCTTGGAATCATAAGGGATTACCCGAGATCAACGGGGCAAGTCACTAAAATCCATGAGGAACTCGTCGACCGAGCGCGCGGCTTGCCGGCCTTCGCGGATCGCCCACACCACCAGGCTCTGGCCGCGACGCATGTCACCCGCAGCGAAAACTTTGGGCACATTGGTGGCGTAACCGCCGATGAACTCAGTGCTGGCCTTGGCGTTGCCGCGGCTATCCTTGTCCACACCAAACACGTCCAGTATGGTCGCCACGGGATTCACAAAGCCCATGGCCAGCAGCACGAGGTCTGCCTTGAGCACTTTTTCAGTGCCGGGCACATCCACCAACTTGCCGTCCTTGAACTCGACTTGCACGGTCTTGAGACCTGTGACCTTGCCTTTTTCGCCGATGAACTCTTTGGTGGAGATGGAGAACACGCGCTCGCAACCCTCTTCATGGCTGGAGCTGGTGCGCAACTTCAGCGGCCAGTAAGGCCAAGTCAACGGGCGATTTTCCACTTCTGGCGGCTGAGGCATCACTTCAAACTGGGTCACGCTGACCGCGCCATGGCGGTTGGAGGTACCCACACAGTCAGAGCCGGTGTCACCACCGCCGATGACGATGACATGCTTGCCGTCAGCGCGCAGTTGGTTCTTGAGCTTGTCGCCGGCATTGACCTTGTTCTGCTGAGGCAGGAACTCCATGGCGAAGTGAATACCATCGAGGTCACGGCCGGGCACAGGCAGGTCGCGCGACTGCTCGGAGCCGCCGGTCAGCAGCACCGCATCGAAATCCTTCTTGAGCTGTTCGGGGGAAATGGTTTCCTTGGCCCAGTTGGTGACCTTGGAGCCCTTGGGCATTTCACCTACCAGCACGCCGGTGCGGATGGTCACGCCCTCAGCAACCAGCTGCTCGGCGCGGCGGTCGATGTGGGACTTCTCCATCTTGAAGTCAGGAATGCCGTAGCGCAGCAGGCCGCCGATGCGATCGTTTTTCTCGAACAAAGTCACATCGTGACCAGCGCGGGCCAACTGCTGGGCTGCGGCCATACCTGCAGGGCCGGAACCTACGATGGCGACTTTCTTGCCCGTCTTGACCGCTGCGGGCTGAGGCTTTACCCAACCTTCGTGCCAGGCACGGTCAATGATGGCGTGCTCGATCGATTTGATGCCCACCGCTTCTTCGTTGACGTTCAAGGTGCAGGCGGCCTCGCAGGGTGCGGGGCAGATGCGACCGGTGAACTCGGGGAAGTTGTTGGTGCTGTGCAGCGTGTCAATCGCGGCCTTCCAGTCTTTGCGGAAGACGAGATCGTTGAAATCCGGAATGATGTTGTTGACCGGGCAGCCGTTGTTGCAGAACGGCGTGCCGCAGTCCATGCAGCGCGCGGCTTGCTTGTTGGCCTGTGCATCGTCCAGACCGATAACGAACTCTTTGTAGTTCTTCAAGCGCTCGGTAACAGGCTTGTAGCCCTCTTCGATGCGCTCAAACTCCATGAAGCCAGTGACTTTTCCCATGATGTAGGTCCTTGTGCGTTAGATCAGGCTCGCCTTACTTGGCAGCCGCTGCTTCTTTTTTTGTAGCTGCTGGCGCGGATTTGGCGGGAGCTGCAGCCGATTTACGTGCATGAATCTCACCCAGAGCACGCTTGTACTCGTTCGGAAATACCTTCACGAACTTGGCGCGCGACACGTCCCAGTTGTCCAGCAACTCACGGGCACGCTTGCTGCCGGTCCAGCGGTTGTGGTCTTCCAGCAGCTTCTTGAGCTGGGCTTCGTCGGTTTCGCCACGGTGCCAGATGGCCTTGTCGAGGGTAGCTTCCTGCTCAGCGGCAGTCAGGACCTTCTCCATGCTCACCATGGCCGTGTTGCAGCGCTTGGCGAACTGGCCGTCTTCGTCATATACGTAGGCGATACCGCCGCTCATGCCGGCTGCAAAGTTGCGGCCGGTCTTACCCAGCACGGCGACGGTGCCGCCGGTCATGTATTCGCAACCGTGGTCACCGGTGCCTTCCACCACGGCAGTGGCGCCAGACAAACGAACCGCAAAACGCTCACCCGCCACGCCGCTCAAGAAGGCTTCGCCAGTGGTCGCGCCGTACATCACGGTGTTGCCCACGATGGTGTTGCGGATCGCTTCACCACGGAAATCGATGCTCGGACGCACCACCACGCGGCCGCCGGACAGGCCCTTGCCCGTGTAGTCGTTGGCATCGCCGATCAGGTAAAGGGTAATGCCCTTGGCCAGGAAAGCCCCAAAGGACTGGCCGCCAGTGCCTTCCAGCTGGATGCGGATGGTGTCATCCGGCAGACCCTCTGGGTGCACCTTGGTGACCGCGCCGGAGAGCATGGCGCCCACGGAGCGGTTCACATTGCGGGCACGCTCCATGAATTGCACCTTCTCGCCCTTGTCGATGGCTGCGCGGCTCTTGGCGATCAGCACGTTGTCCAGCGCTTTTTCCAGACCGTGGTCTTGGGTGAGGGTCTGGAAGCGTGGCACGTCGGCCGGCACTTGCGGCTGGGCAAACAAACGGGCGAAATCCAAGCCTTGGGCTTTCCAGTGCTCGATGCTCTTGCGGGTATCGAGCAGGTCGGAGCGGCCGATCATGTCGTCGAACTTGCGGATACCCAGCTGGGCCATGATCTGGCGCACTTCTTCAGCAATGAAGAAGAAGTAGTTCACCACGTGCTCCGGCTTGCCGGAGAACTTGGCGCGCAACACGGGGTCTTGGGTCGCCACGCCCACGGGGCAGGTGTTCAGGTGGCACTTGCGCATCATGATGCAGCCTTCCACCACCAGCGGGGCGGTGGCGAAGCCGAATTCATCCGCGCCCAACAGAGCACCAATGGCGACGTCGCGGCCGGTCTTCATCTGGCCGTCGGCCTGCACGCGGATACGGCTGCGCAAGCGGTTCAGCACCAGAGTCTGCTGGGTTTCGGCCAAGCCGATTTCCCATGGCGAACCGGCGTGCTTGATGGACGACCAGGGTGACGCACCGGTGCCACCGTCGTGACCTGCGATCACCACGTGGTCGGCCTTGCACTTGGCCACGCCGGCTGCGATAGTGCCCACACCGATTTCAGACACCAGCTTGACGCTGATACCGGAGTGCGGCGCCACGTTCTTCAAATCGTGGATCAGCTGGGCCAAGTCCTCGATGGAGTAGATGTCATGGTGCGGAGGGGGCGAAATCAGGCCCACACCGGGCACGGAGTGACGCAGCTTGCCGATGTAGTCAGACACCTTGCCACCGGGCAACTGGCCGCCCTCACCTGGCTTGGCACCCTGGGCCATCTTGATCTGGATCTGGTCTGCACTCGACAGGTACTCGGCAGTCACACCGAAGCGGCCGGAGGCCACTTGCTTGATGCGGCTGCGCAGGGAGTCGCCCGCCTGCAAAGGCAAATCGACTTCCACGTTCTCGGCGCCGATCACGCTCTTGAGGCTGTCGCCCTGCTTGATCGGAATGCCTTTGAGTTCATTGCGGTAACGGGCAGCGTCTTCACCACCTTCACCGGTATTGCTCTTGCCGCCAATGCGGTTCATGGCCACGGCCAGCGTCGCGTGGGCTTCAGTGGAAATGGAGCCCAAGGACATGGCGCCGGTGGCAAAGCGCTTCACAATTTCCTTGGCGGGCTCGACCTCTTCCAGCGGAATGGCCTTGGCAGGGTCCACCTTGAATTCGAACAGGCCCCGCAGCGTCAGGTGGCGCTTGGACTGGTCGTTGATGATCTGGGCGTACTCTTTGTAGGTGTTCCAGTTGTTGGCGCGGGTGGAGTGCTGCAGCTTGGCAATCGCATCCGGTGTCCACATATGCTCTTCGCCACGGGTACGCCATGCGTATTCGCCGCCAGCGTCCAGGGCGTTTGCCAGCACGGGGTTGTCACCGAATGCCAGCTTGTGCATGCGGATGGCTTCTTCCGCGATTTCGAAGACGCCGATACCTTCCACCTTGCTGGGGGTGCGGGTGAAGTACTTATCGATGGTTTCGGTGTTCAGGCCAATGGCTTCGAACAGCTGGGCACCGCAGTAAGACATGTAAGTCGACACGCCCATCTTGGACATGATCTTGGACAGGCCCTTGCCGATCGCCTTGATGTAGTTGTAGATGGCTTTATCAGCGCTCAGGTCGCCCGGCAGATCCTTGTGGATGTCCTGCAGGGTTTCCATGGCGAGGTAGGGGTGCACGGCCTCTGCGCCGTAACCGGCCAACACGGCAAAGTGGTGCACTTCACGGGCCGTGCCGGTTTCCACCACCAGACCGGCGGTAGTGCGCAGCCCTTCGCGCACCAGGTGCTGGTGAATGGCAGAGAGTGCCAACAACGCAGGAATCGCCACTTGTGTGGAGCTGATACTGCGGTCGCTGATGATAAGAATGTTCTTGCCGCTCTTGATGGCATCCACCGCCTCAGCGCACAAAGAAGCCAGCTTGGCTTCCACACCTTCATGGCCCCATGCCAAGGGGTAGGTGATATCCAGCGTGTAGCTGCGGAATTTGCCCTGGGTGTGGTGCTCGATGTCACGCACCTTGGCCATGTCGGCAAAGTCCAGAATCGGCTGGCTCACCTCCAGGCGCATGGGCGGGTTCACCTGGTTGATGTCCAGCAGGTTGGGCTTGGGGCCGATGAAGGACACCAAAGACATCACGATGGCTTCGCGGATCGGATCGATCGGCGGGTTGGTCACCTGCGCGAACAGCTGCTTGAAGTAGCTGTAGAGCGGCTTGTTTTTGTCAGACAGCACCGCCAAGGGGCTGTCGTTGCCCATGGAACCGATGGCTTCTTCGCCGGCGGTAGCCATGGGGGCGATCAGGAACTTCAGATCTTCCTGGGTGAAGCCGAAAGCTTGCTGACGGTCCAGCAGGCTGACTTTGTCGGTCGCACGCTTGGGCTCCACCCCCTCCACCACTGCGGCGAAGACAGGATCCTTGCGACGTTCGGAGAACGATACGTCATCCAGCTTGATACGCAGGTTCTCGATCCACTGTTTGTAGGGCTTGCTGTTGGCGAGGCTGGCTTTGAGCTCCTCGTCGTCAATCATGCGACCTTGTTCCAAGTCGATCAGGAACATTTTGCCGGGCTGCAGGCGCCATTTGCGCACGATCTTGTTTTCAGGCACGGGCAACACGCCGGACTCGGAGCCCATGATGACCAAGTCGTCATCAGTGATGCAGTAGCGCGAGGGACGCAGGCCGTTGCGGTCCAGCGTGGCGCCGATCTGGCGGCCGTCGGTGAACACGATGGAGGCCGGGCCATCCCATGGCTCCATCATGGCGGCGTGGTATTCGTAGAAGGCCTTGCGGCGCTCGTCCATGGTGGTGTGCTGCTCCCAGGGCTCGGGAATCATCATCATCACGGCCTGGCTGATGGGGTAACCGGCCATGGTCAACAGCTCAAGGCAGTTATCAAAGGTGGCGGTGTCGGACTGGTCGGCAAAGCTGATGGGGTAGAGCTTCTGCAGGTCGGCAGCCAACACCGGCGAAGACATGACGCCTTCGCGCGCCTTCATCCAGTTGTAGTTGCCCTTGACCGTGTTGATTTCACCGTTGTGCGCCACATAGCGGTAAGGGTGAGCCAGCGGCCACTCGGGGAAGGTGTTGGTGGAGAAGCGCTGGTGCACCAAGCCCAGGGCGGACACGCAGCGCGCATCTTCCAAGTCCTTGAAGTACACGCCCACTTGGTCGGCCAGCAGCAGGCCCTTGTAGACCACGGTGCGGCTGGACATGCTGGGAACGTAGTATTCCTTGCTGTGCTTCAGGCCCAAGGCCTGAATGTTGGCGCTGGCGGTCTTGCGGATCACGTACAGCTTGCGCTCCAGCGCGTCCTGCACGATCACGTCGTTGCCGCGGCCGATGAAAACTTGGCGCAGGATAGGTTCTTTTTCGCGCACGGTGGGCGACATGGGCATGTCGCGGTTGACCGGCACGTCGCGCCAGCCCAGCAGCACTTGGCCTTCGGCCTTGATGGCGCGTTCCATCTCTTGCTCGCAAGCCAGACGGGATGCATGCTCCTTGGGCAGGAAAATCATGCCAACACCGTACTCGCCTTGGGGTGGCAAGACTACGCCTTGGGCAGCCATTTCTTCGCGGTACAGCGCGTCAGGCAACTGGATCAGGATACCCGCTCCGTCTCCCATCAAGGCATCCGCACCCACGGCACCCCGGTGGTCTAGGTTCTCCAAGATCTTCAGGGCATTCTTGACAATGTCATGGCTCTTTTCGCCACGAATATGGGCCACAAACCCGACGCCGCAGGCATCGTGCTCATTGGCATTGGAATACAAACCGTGGTCTTTGAGGTGTTGGATTTCGGCTGCCGTGGTCATGGCGCACTCCTGAAAATTACAGTGGAAACGGAGGATACTGCAATGCAACAAAAGTGCCAAACACTTTAAATGGGGTCAGATTCTATTTATTTGTTGAACAAATTGATCAAGATTTAAATGGGGACACATCAAAAATGATAGCTACTGGCGCTTAATCCACAAGGATTAATGACATTTTTACTCTGAAATACTTGATTTGGACGGTCGACCAGGGGCGCTTTTCCGCAACCGCCGTAGCGTTTGTTTTTGCAGCACATCTAAAAACTGCGGGGCACCCAAAGCCCAGCCGTGCAATGCCGCCTCGGTCAGTTCGGACAGCTGCACAGATGTGAGGCCGTCTTGCACCAATTGGGCGTACGCGGCCTCGCGCGCGAAAGGTGTGTTGCCGAGATTCCAAACCAAAGGGTGCGGGCTTAGCAGCTTGTCCGGCCGCATACCGGCGTAGTGCGAATAACTGGACCAAAGGTAGTCGCCCGCATGGCCCACCACACCCGCACGAACCGGGTTCAGGTCGATATAGACCATGCAAGCCAGCAAATAGCGGTCCGCGTCAATCAGAGTGGATTTGTAGCGCCCTTCCCACAGAGTTCCTGTGCGCTGATGGCGGTCATTGAAGTAACGTACGTAGCTCCGCCCCAGAGCTTGCATCATCTTGGGCAGAGCATCATCTGTGGGTGGCGTTGCCAGCAGATGGAAATGATTGTCCAAAAGGACAAAGGCATGCACCGCGACGTGGAATCGTTGGGCACATGCGCCCAATATATCTTTCAGGGTCTGAAAGTCTGCGTTATCCAAACAAATAGACTGACGATTGTTGCCACGCTGGATAACGTGGTGCGGATGCGCAGCCAAGGTCAATCGGGGAAGACGTGCCATCCCCCGAGTTTGCCTGAAACCTCGCGACTGGCCGGAAGCCTCAGAGGCGCGATTGCGGCAATTGGTACTGGGGCGTACCCATGAGGTCAATACCGCAAGACAGCGTATCCAGCCAGTCCAGCAATTGACCAATCGCCTCGCCCTTGATGGGCGCCCCATGCTGGGGGACGATCATGGAGATTTCCAACTCGCGCACCATGCGCACCCATAGCTTGAGAATCTTGTTGCTCACCATATACCGGCGATGAAAAGCCTCCATCCCGGGCGGCATGGGCGTCAATAAGGTGATGAACTGCTGCGCCTCCTGACCGCTCACCAAGGAAACCCCCAAATCGCCAGAAAACAGGATCTTGCTTATAGGGTCGTAGAACTGAAAATTACCTTCTGAATGCAAGAAGTGGGCGGGCAGCAACCAGAGGTCGGCCTTGCCAAAGCGCAGACGCCCACCTTCATCGGGAATGGCAATGATGCGGTCTTCGGTCTTGCCGATTTTGCAAAAGTGGGGGGCAAAGCGTGCCCAGAGCTTGGAAATCACCAGTTTGGCCTGGGTGGACGTCATCCAGCGGTCCAGGGACGCAATGATGTCGGGATCTGCATGCGAGGCCAAAATGAAGTCCAGGTGCTGGGGCGCAATGTATTTGCGCATGGTCAGGTTCAGCTCGTTGTAGGTCATGTTGCCACCTGGGTCGAGGATGACTCCCTCGCCGTGGTTGACAATGAGGAACTGGTTGGCCTGCACTGCCTCCGCTTCATCGGACACCAGGTCGGTGAACATCACACAGCAGTGATGGGCATCTTTGTAAAGCTCGATTGGCATGATGGGGACCCCAAAGACAACGAGCGCTCCATTGCGCTCGTTGGGATCCCATTGTGGAGCTGCAGCTCCGCAGCAGTATTGATCTAAGTCAGGTTATTTGGGCGCTTTGGTCACACGCACCTTGCCACCTGTTGTCACCAAAATCACTGGGTCCCCTGCTGCCAATTGCTCGCTGCCTTTGGCCTGAACGATGGCACGGCGGTCACCACCTTTGAGCTGCACCAGAATTTCCACGGCTTCTTCTTTGGTGGAAAACCGTTCGATGGCGTTGCCCGCAGCCGCCCCCGCCACACCCGCCAACACGCCCAGAACCTGGGCCTCACGCTGAACGCCACTGCCAGCGGAGCCACCGATAGCACCAACTACGCCACCGACAGCTGCGCCAATACCGGACTGGCTCCCGTCCACAACCACATTGCGCACCGACAGCACCACGCCGTCTTGCACCTGGGCCATGCGCTGGGCATCGCCACGCTGAATCACGTCAGGGCTGCTGCTGGCACAGGCAGCCAAGGCCAACACCAGCCCCACAGAACCCGCCGACTTCAAAATCTTTTGCATATAAAACTCCTGTTTCACGATAGCGAACCGCATTGCCAGCTCTTCTTAACGGCTCAGGCGGGCAAGGCGTTGTCCTGCGCATTGTCTGCCGGCAATGTAAACCGTGTGTCAAGCAGGGCCAGTAGGCCAAATTCTTCCAGAATGGCACGCAGCCGCTGAGCGGCGGCCCGTTTGCGCTGGCCGGTATAGCGAGCGAGGATGAGCTCATTCTTCATGCTGTGCTCCCAGCCCACCAGCTCAGTCACCGTGACTTGGTAGCCATGTGCCTCCAGATACAAGCAGCGCAATACATTGGTGATCTGGCTGCCCATCTCCCGCGTGTGCAGCGGGTGGCGCCACAGCTCGGCCAGCGGCGTGCGCGTCAGCGACAGCGCCTTGCTCTGGCTGAGATGGCGAGCGACTTCAGCTTGGCAGCAGGGAACCAGCACGAAGGCACGGGCCTTTTTTTGCAAACCAAAGGCAATGGCGTCGTCGGTGGCCGTGTCGCAGGCGTGCAGGGCCGTGACCACATCGAAGTTGGGAGGCAAGGCGCTGGACTGGGTCGATTCTGCCACGCTGGTGTTGAGAAAGCTCATGCGCCCGAAGCCCAGTTGCTTCGCCAGTGCCTGAGACTTTTGCACCAGTTCCGCCCGCGTCTCGATGCCATAGAGGTGGCTGGCCGGCAGGTTCTTAAAGAACAGGTCGTACAGAATGAAGCCCAAGTAGGACTTGCCGGCCCCATGGTCGGCCAGGGTCAGCGTACCGCTACTGCTGGGGGGCAGCTCCAGCATGAGTTTTTCGATGAACTGGTAGAGGTGGTAGACCTGCTTGAGCTTGCGGCGCGAGTCCTGGTTGAGTTTTCCATCGCGCGTGAGGATGTGCAGCTCCTGCAGCAACTCGATGGATTGTCCGGGGCGCACCTCGTCTGCCAGGGGGTGAGCTTTGGTTGGCGCGGTGGCTTGGGCGCCAGGCTTGCGTGGCTTGGTGTTCATGAAGAGTCCTTGGTGGAGCGCAAACCCATGGCCTCCCAGCCGGCATGTCCGAGCCGCTCTAATGTCTCGATGTTCTTCTCGAAAATGGACTCGGCGTTGGGAAAGGCCTGGACCGCCCGGTCAATGCTCGCTTCGCGCAACAAATGCAGGGTGGGAAACGGGGCGCGGTTGGTGTAGTTGCTGATGGCGTCCGGCGCACTGTCGGCGAACTGGAACTGGGGATGGAAACTTGCGATCTGTAACACGCCGTCGAGTTTTGCCTTGCGCAGCACCCGGTCTGCCTGGTCCAGAAAGTCATTGAAAACCAGAAAATCTGGCCAAGCATGCGGAGCCACCAGCAAGGTGGTGTCGCGCACCTCCGGGTCGGCCGCCGCCAGTTCCTTCAGCTCGGTGCGCAGCAACGCCAGGCATTCCTGAGCATCGTCACCTGGGTAGACCACATAGCGGATCTGCTGCTTGACGTGCACCGCCTTGGCAAACGGGCAGAGATTGAGGCCAATCACGGCGCGCTCCAGCCACTGCTGCGTGGCGGCGATGACACGCGCTGTCTCGGCGGATGGGGCGTCAGCGGAGGGGGGCAGGGCCATGGTGTGGGCGTGGCTCATGCGGCAAACAGGCGCTGTCCCGTGAGGCGCTCGTGTTCACGCAGTGCAAACCGGTCGGTCATCCCGGCAATGTAGTCCGCCACCCGGCGCTGGTCATCGGACTCATGCAGGTGGTGCTTCGGTGCTTGGGCTGCCAGACGAACTGCAGCTTCGTTTTGCATTTGCGTGGGGGCGTCGCAGTAGGCGGCAAACAAATCGGCAATAACCTGCTTGGCCTGGTCCATGGTCTGCATGACCTGAGAGTGGCGGTACAGGTGTTTGAACAAAAAGGCCTTCATGGCGCGGGACTGGGCCCGCATGTCGGCACTGAAACACACCAGCGCCTGCGGGTGCTCGCGCACCGCCGCCACGGACGCGGGCTGCGCCGCATCCAGCGCGGCCTGGGTGGCCGCCATCAGGTCGTACACCTGCGCACTTAGCATCAGGCGGATGGATTCGTAAAGCCAGCGGCGCGCCTGCGCGGGCTGACCCAGGTCAGGGTGCTGCGCCAGGGCGGCCTGGCTGAACTCGGCGAACAGCGGAACGTCGTGCAGCTGCTCCAGCGTCAGCAGGCCCGAACGCACCCCGTCGTCAATGTCATGTGCGTTGTAGGCGATCTCGTCGGCCAAGTTGCAAAGCTGCGCCTCGAGGTTGGGCTGGCCTGGGTCCAGAAAGCGGCGCCCTACCCCGCCGCCGCCATCAGCGTATGCGGGCTCCAGCGCCTCAATCGCCTCGGCATTGCGGCGCGAGCAATGCTTGAGAATGCCTTCGCGTGACTCGAAGCTGAGGTTGAGCCCATCGAACTGTGGGTAGCGTTCTTCCAGCCAGTCCACCTCGCGCAGGCTTTGCAAGTTGTGCTCAAAGCCCCCAAAGGGCGCCATGCATTCATTGAGGGCGTCTTGGCCTGCGTGGCCAAACGGGGTGTGCCCCAGGTCATGGGCCAGCGCAATGGTTTCCACCAAGTCTTCGCTCAGCCCCAAGGTGCGGGCCATGGAGCGCCCCAGCTGGGCCACCTCCAGCGAGTGGGTCAACCGCGTGCGGAACAAATCCCCTTCGTGATTGATGAACACCTGCGTCTTGTAAACCAGCCGCCGAAAGGCCGTGGAGTGCACGATGCGGTCGCGGTCACGCTGAAAGGCCGTGCGCGTCGGGGCATCGGGCTGCGCATAACGCCGCCCACGGGACTGGGCGGGATCACAGGCGTACGGGCGCAAGGCTTCAGGCATGAAATAGGGCTCTAGAGCTTATGGAATATGCGCAAACAGATATCAAATCAATAGCAAATCAGGCGCAGCAGAGGTCAATCACTTCGCGCACCAGCGCGTCCGGTGCGCCGCGCACGGCTGCACGCGCCGGTCCGTCAATCACCACAAAGCGGATATCGCCGGCCTCCGACTTCTTGTCCAGGCGCATCAACGCCAGGTAACGCCCGGCATTGTCCGCCGCGTCCAGCGTGGGACCCCGGGTGGGCAAGCCAGCTTTGGTAATCAGCCCCGTGAGACGCGCCACAAAGTCGGCATCCACCAAACCCAATCGCTGCGACAGATGTGCCGCCATCACCATGCCACAGCCCACCGCCTCGCCATGCAACCACTCGCCGTAACCCAACCCCGCTTCAATGGCGTGGCCAAAGGTATGGCCAAAATTCAGGATGGCGCGCAGCCCGGCCTCACGCTCATCTTGCCCTACCACCCAGGCCTTGATCTCGCAGCTGCGCTGCACGGCATACGCCAAGGCCTGCGGCTCACGCGCCATCAAGGCCTCCAGGTTGGCTTCGATCCAGGCGAGGAACTGTAGATCGGCGATGGGGCCGTATTTGATGACCTCCGCCAGGCCCGCGCTCAGCTCGCGCGCGGGCAGGGTGGTGAGGCTGGCGATGTCGCAAACCACCATTTGCGGCTGGTAAAAGGCGCCAATCATGTTTTTGCCGAGCGGATGATTGATGCCGGTCTTGCCACCCACCGAAGAATCCACCTGCGCAAGCAAGGTCGTGGGCACCTGCACAAAAGGCACGCCGCGCATGTAACTCGCAGCAGCAAAACCGGTCATGTCCCCTACCACGCCACCGCCCAGCGCAAACAGAATGGTTTTGCGGTCACAGCCCTGGCCCAGCAATGCATCGAAGATCTGGTTCAGCGTCTGCCAGTGCTTGTAGCTCTCGCCATCGGGCAGCTCCACCAGCTCTACCGCCGGGTACTGCGTACGCAGGGCGGACACCAGTGCGTCGGCGTACAGGGGCGATACGGTGGTGTTGGTCACCACCACGGCGTGGGCAGCTTTGGGAAGCTGGTCGTAGGTGGCAGCGTGGGCCAGCAAGCCTGTACCGATATGGATGGGATAGCTGCGCTCCCCCAAATCGATGGAAACGGTGGAGAAAGTAGGCGTCGTCATACCCCGAGTTTAGAGGCTAGGCAATAAGCCACTTCAACGGCTCGCTAAGCAGTCGGCAAGTGGCCTGACAGCTCGAGCTGCATCACTACCATATTCACCAGCGTCGCCACGGAAGGACGACCAGTTTCCAGCAGGAAATGCGCAGCCTCCCGGTAAAGCGGATCGCGAACCACAAAGAGGTCACGCATGCGCGCCAAAGGATCAGCAACCTGAAGAAGTGGGCGGCTCACATCATGGCGCAGGCGCCGAAACAACTCTTCCGGGGTTGACTTGAGGTAGACCACATGACTTCGCTCGTGCAGATGCTGCCGATTGGCAGGCCGTAACACAGCGCCTCCACCGGTTGATATGACCGAAGTGGGGCCTTGCGTCAGGATATCCAGTACGTCCTGCTCGATATCCCGAAACTTGGCCTCGCCTTCCCGATCAAAAAACTCGCGAATCGAACAACCCAAGCGGGATTCGATGGCGTGATCAGAATCAACGAAAGGGAGGCGAAGCCTGCGCGCAAGCTGCCTCCCTACAGTGGTTTTCCCAGAGCCGGGCAAGCCGACCAGACTGATACTCAACAGCAAGACACGTCCACCCGACCGACTCCAGATTTAGCGGGCAATGGCCTTGTCAGACAGCACCTTGGGGGTAATGAATACCAACATTTCTCGCTTGGTGGTGGACTTGGAGCGGTTGCGGAAAAGCACACCCAAGCCCGGGAGATCACCAAAGAATGGAACCTTTGTCTCACTCTCTGTCTGGTCTTCAGTGAAAATGCCACCGATAACGACAGTACCACCGTTCTCCACCAAAACTTGCGTCTGGATGTGCTTTGTATCAATTGCGAAACCTGCGGGCGTTGACTGCCCCACAGTGTCTTTAGTCACATCCAAAGTCAAGATAATGTTGCCTTCGGGCGTAATCTGCGGCAAGACCTCTAACTTCAAATTGGCCTTACGGAAGGCAATCGACGTAGCCCCGCTGGCTGACGCAACTTGGTAAGGCAACTCTGTTCCTTGCTCAATCAATGCTTTGATCTGGTCAGCAGTAACCACGCGAGGGCTTGAAACCACTTTGCCTTTGCCATCGGCTTCCAAAGCAGAGATTTCGAGGTTCAAAAAGCGGTCTGCCCCAGCACCGAAGATAGACACTGCAAAAGTACCTGGACTGGATGATCCCAATGCCCCGGTAGACGGCAAGTTCACAAAATTACCGGATGTTGTCGCAGCAGAACCAACGACGTAACTCGATCCCACCGCCAAGCCAGCACGATCTCCAACAGCTGCCGCGGTACCGCCCCCACCAAGCTTCACGCCTAAGGACTTTCCAAAGCTGTCTGATGCTTCAACAATACGCGCCTCAATCAAAACCTGACGCACCGCAATGTCAATCTTGGCGATCAACTGCTGCACCTGCTCCAACTTGCTCGGGATGTCCGTCACAAACAGTTGGTTGGTACGATTTTCGTAAATGACGCTACCTCTGCTACTCAAGATGCGGCTGGGTGTGACCCCTTGCCCAGGACCAGAACCAGCAGCAACAAGGCCTGCAGCAATGTCAGAAGCTTTGCCATAGTTGATTTGGAATGCTTGTGTACGCAGTGGCTCTAGATTCTGGACCGCAACGACGGACTCCAAATCCAGCTTTTCTTTCGCCGCAATCTCGTCTTTGGGCGCCACCCAAAGCACGTTGCCGCTTTTACGCAAACCCAGGCCCTTTGCCTGCAAAATAATATCCAACGCTTGGTCCCAAGGTACATCCTGAAGGCGCAAGGTAACTGAACCAGAAACCGAGTCAGAGGTCACAATGTTAAAGTTTGTGAAGTCAGCAATCACCTGCAGCAAACTGCGGACCTCAATATTCTGAAAATTCAGCGAAAGCTTTTGGCCGTTGTAACCAACACCGGGCGTCAGCTTTTTAGGATCAGTCTTGATTTCCTTGATCTCCACAACAAACTGTTCATCGCTTTGGTATGCGCTGTGCTCCCATTGGCCTTGAGGTTCAATCACCATCCGGACGCGATCGCCAGACTGAACAGATGTCACCGACTTAACCGGGGTGCCAAAGTCACTCACGTCCAATTTGCGTCGCAAGCCTTCCGGCAAAGTTGACTTCATGAAGTCAACCACCAACGTTTGACCTTGCTGGCGGATATCAACACCGACTTGATTGTTCGGCAAAGTTACTACCACCCGACCCGCGCCATCTGCGGTCCGGCGAAAGTCCAAATCTTTTAACGGTGCGCTGTCGCGATTGCGGCTCTCAGCAAAATTAGTAACTGCGGCTGGCCCGCTAGCAACTACAGGCTCTAAAGCTACTAACAATGAATTGCCTTGGATTTCTGCCTTGTAAGCGGCGGGTTGCTTAAGATTCAGCACAACGCGCGTGCGCTCTCCGGCTTGTACGATACTCACCGAGCGGAGGTTGCCTTGATTGATCTCAACCGTTGAACGCCCCATTGCATTGGCAACGCCAGGGAAATCCAAAGCAATCCTTGCGGGTGATTGAATCGCAAAGCCTGTAGGTAGCGCAGTAAGAGCTTGCGAAAGGTCAATTTTCACAACCTCACTCCCGCCTTGCATGGAACCTGTCACCGCCTCAATTGAGGGCTGTGCAAACACCAAGCCGGACAAAGACAACAGAAAGGTCGCACAAACTCTTTTGTACATTCGCAGTTCTCGCATAAGCATAGGAATCATCATTTCGACCTCTCTTGCAACGACAGAGTTGCAGCGCGTTCAATCCATTCGCCGACGGCGTCCTGCACAATTTCACGCAAAGTGACTTCGGTCTCTTCAATTTTCATGACCCGCCCGTAATTCGGGCCCAAATAGTTGCCTACTTTGACTTGGTAAAGCAAGTTGTCCACCCTGACTAGTGCGACTGGCTGTCCAGCTTTGATCAGGCTCCCTACCAACATCATGGTGTCCAAGGGATATGCTTCAAGGGGCTCTTTCCGACGTGCCAATTCAGGCGCAACCAAGGCTGCATTCGAAACAGTTTGGGCAGAGTCACGTTTCAATGCCTGAGCCAATTTTTGGTTGCTGAAGGGTTCAACCGAGGACATGTTTGTGTAAGGCGCAGGAACAAATTGCTTTGGCTCTGCAATCGGTGCCACCTTAGGACGTGCTAAATTGCGCTCGGTAACCATCCATTGCCGGACCTCGTCTTCGCTAGAAGAACCACAGCCCGAGAAGAAACCGACCGATAGAAGCAAACAGGCCCAACCCCAAACTCGCTGGATCATTTTTTCGCTCCCGTAGCTTTCCTCTGCGCCTTGACCTCTTCACCATCTAAGTACCGGAAGGTCTTGGCCGTTGCATCCAGGGTAAGGCTGTTGTCGGCCCTAGGAGTAACCGTGAGGTTGTTCAACGTCACGATACGCGACAAATGCGCTATATCAGAAGCAAATGCGCCTATGTCATGAAATCTTCCCGCCACACGCAAGGTAATCGGCAATTCCGCATAGTATTCTTTGACGGCGACCTGCCCGGGGCGAAACAACTCAAATTGCAAGCTACGCCCCAAACCGGCTTGGTTGATATCCGATAACAAGGCATCCATTTCTGCCTTACTGGGCAGTTGTTTTTCGAGTTGCGTCACGTACTGCTGAACTTGCTCACGCTGTTTGCGCAAAGCATCCAGATTCACCGCTTTAACTAGTTTCTTTTTGTAGTCTTCGCGAAGCACTATCTCCTTGTCTTGCTCAAGTTTCAATGCCTCTTCCGAGCCACTCAACCAGACAAACCAAAGTGCAACGACCACAACAATACTTGTGAATACAAATAGCGCGTACTGAGGAATCGAGGGCCAAAGAGAGGGATCCTTTGGATCGAGATCACGGAACTGACTAGACAGCTTTTGCTGCCAAACTACGAAATCGAAAGTAGGGGTTGATGTTTTAGCCATACGCTGAACTTATGGTTTGGCCGGTGAAGGGGCTACCGCCGATGAGGAAGCTAGTGTCGGGCTGGATGCTGCATTCGATGCCATCTGGGCCGCAACTTTCTCAGCTTCACTGGCGCGCACCAAACGAACTTTGATCACAAAGTTCGCAACCCGTTTTTGCTCTTTGGCAGAAATGGATGCAGTACCAGACACAATTTCAATCAACTCGGGCTTGGAAAACCAAGGGGTGTTATTGGCCAAATTGCGCAACAGTTCTGATACGCGTTCATTCGACTGGGCCACCCCATTGAGAGTGACAGCCTGATCGACTTGCGTCATCTTGTTGATGTAAACACCATCAGGCAACTGGTTAACGAGCTCTGTCAACAGGTGCACTGGAAGGTTGCGATCCGATTGCAAATCTTCAACAGCCTGTTGCCGAGCGCGCAATGCTGCAATTTCGGCTTCCAACGTCGCAATATCTTTAATTTGTGCTTCCAGCTTCTTGATTTCGGTTTCCAGCAAAGTGTTGTTGGACTGTTGAGAGGTAATGGCAGCCTGGTACCAAAGAAAGATGGAGCCCGCAATGATGCCCCCGAGCAAAGCAGAGGCGCCTAGCGATACATTGAAGAGATCGCGGCGCCGCTTGCGCGCTGCTTCGCGGTGAGGCAGTAGGTTGATCAAAATCACTGCGCAAACCTCCGCAAGGCTAAACCGCAAGAGGTCAAATACGACGGAGCTTCACGCGTCATGCGTTTTAACCTGACACCATCACCGATCTCCATCCCGTCAAACGGATTCAACAGACTGCATGAGAATGTGGTGTGCTGGGTGACTGCACCGGTCAGACCGGGCAAAGCCGCAGAACCACCGGCCAACATGATGTAATCCACCTTGTTGTGCGGGGTACTGGTAAAGAAAAACTGCAATGCGCGGCCCAGCTCTTGCACCATCGTGTCAATAAAAGGTTTGAGAACTGCGGATTCGTAGTCCTCTGGCAACTCCCCACTGCGTTTCTTGCTCTCCGCCTCTTCTTGCGAAAAGCCATATTGGCGTACGATCAACTGCGTCAATTGAGCGCCACCAAACGCTTGATCTCGGTCGTACAAAACCTCATCGTCTCGCATAACCTGCATACTGGTCGTCATTGCTCCAATTTCGAACAGTGCAACGATCAGGCCTTGACCCTGGTTGGGTAGGTTTTCGATCAGTCGTGCAGCAGCCAAACGTGAGGCGTAGGACTCGACATCCACAATCACAGGTGTCAACCCAGCCGCTTCGGCCAAACCTTGCACGTCCTGAACTTTCTCGCGACGCGAGGCAGCGATCAATACTTCAATATCACCCGCCGACGCGGCACTGGGGCCGATCACACAGAAATCCAAGCTCACTTCATCCAGAGGGAATGGAATGTACTGATTGGCTTCTGACTCGACCTGCAGTTCCAGATCTTGGTCCGTCATACCACCGGGAAGAATGATCTTTTTGGTGATCACTGCCGAGGGGGGCAGTGCCATGGCTACCTGCTTGGTTTTGGTGCCGCTCTTTTTGACCAAGCGACGGACCGCTTCCGCTACCTCATCGAACTTTTCGATGTTCCCATCGGAAATCCACCCTCGCTCCAAAGGCTCGATGGCACAACGCTCTAGGACCAGATTGCCCGCCTTGTCACGCCCCAGCTCTACCAGTTTGACACTGGACGAACTAATGTCCAGCCCAAGCATGGGAGCAGGCTGTCGACTGAATAACGACCCCAATGAGATCAAAACGGTCCCCTGAAACAAACCAGCAAATAGCCGGCGAAACTTAAGAAATCACTTCAATGCTAGCAGCAAGATCGTTGAGCGGCAAAGGTTTTTTGCCGTTTTGCCCTGCAACAACGTTGCCAAAAGCAGACGTTTTGTTACGCAAAGTAAGTGGCTGACGGATTTCTAGGTCCGTCCGTGCCCGGTCTGCACGCTATGCTCAAGAATCCTTGATTTCACCGCCCGCTTGGGTCAACTCCGCATTTTTATAATCGGGGACCCGACAGCCTCCGCCCCGTATGTCCTCCTCAAAAACTGAATCCTTGCCATCAACTGGCCCCATGCATTGGGCATTGCGCGCCTTGTTTTGGCTTGTTGGACTTGGCTTGGCTGGCTTGTTCTCGATTCTCGCCATGGTCGCACTCGCCTTGGCAATGGCATTCCCCAACCTGCCGGACATTTCGGACCTCTCGGACTACCGCCCCAAACTTCCGCTGCGTGTTTTTTCAGCCGATGGTGACCTGATTGGTGAATTTGGCGAAGAGCGCCGCAACCTCACTCCCATCAAAGATATACCCAAAGTCATGACCCATGCCATCTTGGCCATTGAAGATGCCCGCTTCTATGAGCACGGTGGAGTGGACTATGTGGGTGTGGTCCGTGCAGGTCTGGCCAATGTAGGCCGCGTCAAAAGCCAAGGGGCCTCTACCATCACTATGCAAGTGGCGCGCAACGTCTACTTGTCGTCTGAAAAAACATTCACGCGCAAGATTTATGAGATTCTGCTGACTTTCAAGTTGGAGCACTACCTCAGCAAAGACCAGATTCTGGAAATCTACATGAACCAGATCTATTTGGGCAACCGTGCCTACGGCTTTGCTGCCGCGTCAGAGACTTATTTTGGCAAGGCCCTCAAAGACATCACGATCGCCGAGGCGGCTATGCTGGCAGGCCTGCCAAAAGCACCTTCGGCCTACAACCCAATCGTTAATCCCAAACGTGCCCGCTCACGGCAGCTCTACATCATTGACCGGATGCTGGAGAACAACTTCATCACGGAAGAACAAGCTGAGACCGCCAAGGCTGAGCCGCTAAAAATCAAAAACAATGCTGCGGCCAATCCCATCCATGCTGAATATGTGGCGGAAATGGTGCGCCAATTGGTCTACGCTCAGTACGGCGAAGAAACTTACACCCGAGGTCTGGACGTACAGACTACCTTGCGCACACAGGACCAGATGGCAGCCTACAAAGCCTTGCGGCGCGGCATCATGGACTTTGAGCGCAGGCAGGTCTATCGCGGCCCTGAGAAATTCATTAACCTGCCCTCCAATCCACAGGAATTGGAAGACGCCATAGACGAAGCATTGGATGAGCACCCGGACAATGGCGATGTAATGTCGGCCGTGGTGCTGGAAGCTACTCCCAAATTGGTCAAAGCGATTCGCCAGAACGCTGAAATTGTAGAGATCACGGGCGATGGACTCAAACCAGCGCAATCAGGCCTCTCAGAGAAAGCTCCACCCAACACAAAAATTCGCCGCGGCGCCGTGATTCGCGTCGCCAAAACAGCCAAGGGCGGCTGGGAAATGACCCAGTTGCCTGAAGTTGAGGGCGCTTTTGTCGCATTGGACCCGCGGGACGGCTCGATCAAGGCTTTGGTGGGAGGCTTTGACTTTGCCAAAAACAAGTTCAACCATGTGACCCAAGCCTTACGGCAACCGGGCTCCAGCTTCAAGCCATTTATTTACTCAGCTGCCCTGGAGAAAGGGTTTACACCCGCCACCGTGGTGAACGATGCCCCTTTGTTCTTCAGCGCTGGCGTCACAGGCGGCCAACCCTGGGAACCGAAAAACTACGACGGAACCTTCGAAGGCCCCATGACCTTGCGGCGGGGTCTGGCCAAGTCAAAGAACATGATTTCCATCCGGGTTTTGCAGTCGGTAGGTACCGAATACGCCCAGCAATGGGTGGGGAAGTTTGGCTTTGAGGCAGAAAAACACCCTGCATACCTCACCATGGCCTTGGGCGCTGGTACGGTAACCCCCATGCAAATGGCCACCGGTTACGCCGTGTTCGCCAACGGTGGCTACCGCGTCAACCCGTGGGTGATTTCCAAAGTCAGCGAGCAGCGGGGCAAAGTACTGGTGGAGTCCACCCCCCCCGTATTGGAAGAAACAGAGCGCGCTATCGAACCTCGCAATGCGTTCATCATGTCCAGTCTCTTGCAGGAAGTGACCCGCTCAGGTACGGCCGCCCGAGCACAAGCGACACTCAAACGGCCCGATCTTTACGGAAAAACGGGGACGACCAACGATTCCATGGACGCTTGGTTTGCCGGCTACCAACCCACCTTGGCCGCTGTGACCTGGATCGGCTATGACACACCACGGAAGTTGGGTGACCGTGAAACGGGCGGCGGGCTGAGCTTGCCTGTTTGGATCAGTTTCATGGAAACTGCTCTCAAGGGGGTGCCCGTCACTGAGATTGCTGCACCGGAAGGCGTCGTCTACCAAGGGGGCGAGTGGTACTACGACGAGTACGCCAAGGGCGCTGGTATCTCTTCGTTGGGCCTGGGCGACGCGCCTGAAGCGGAAACCATCCCAATGCCTGCAGCCGAGGAAAAAAAGAAAATCCTGGACCTGTTCACCCAGTGATCAAGCCCTGAATGCCAATGCAATGCCAGCCTGCTGGCTGGCATTGGCAGTCAATGCACTAAAAAACTCCCCTTGTCCTTTAGTGTCTTGCCAGAGCCCATCCGCCCAGCGGTAGTGGTAGCCGCCTGACTTGGCAGCCATCCACACCTCATGCAAAGGTTTCTGCAAGTTAATGATGATTTGGCTACGGTTGGGAAACGTCAGGGTCACCATGCCGCCCGTGCGCTGATTGTCGATGTCCGCATCCGAATCATCGTTAATCCGGTCGCAGCAGACTTCCACCGCCTTGAGCAGAGTCTCTGCACGGTCCATAAATTCTTGGTCGGTCATTACAATTTCAGTATGTTGAAAGCAGCCCAAATTCTAGTCAGACCCCTTGCCCTTGCCGTCAGTGTGCTCACTGTGGCTGCTTGTGGGCAGACTGGTTCACTGTATTTGCCATCCAAATCTGAGTCACGCAGCCCTGCTGCTACCAGCCCCGCGACGCCCGCCAACACTACAGCACCCACTACCACTCCATGAGCACCCCCTCCCTGCCAGGTTCGCCTTTTGTTCATTACGCCCAAGGGCAGCTTCATGTGGAGAACTGCGCGGTGGCGACGCTTGCCGTCCAATATGGCACGCCCCTGTTTATCTACTCCAAATCGTCCATGCTGACTGCGCTAGCGGCCTACCAAAAAGGCTTTGCAGGTCGCAATGCACAGATCTGCTACGCAATGAAAGCCAACTCCTCCTTGGCAATCCTGCAGCTGTTTGCCGAGGCGGGATGCGGCTTTGACATCGTGTCGAGCGGGGAATTGGCCCGCGTGCTGGCCGCTGGCGGTGAAGCCCGCAAAATCATCTTCTCGGGCGTGGGCAAGACGCGGAGAGAAATGCACGAAGCCCTGTTGGCCGGGATTGGCTGTTTCAACGTGGAAAGCGAAGCTGAGATCGAGGTCCTCAATCAGGTCGCCGTTGCGGCAGGGCGCAAGGCGCCTATCAGCATCCGCGTGAACCCCAACGTGGACCCCAAAACCCATCCCTACATTTCCACCGGCCTCAAGGGCAACAAATTTGGTATTGCACACGAGCGCACGTTAGCCACTTACCAACGCGCGGCGGCTCTGCCTGGCCTGCAAGTGGTGGGCATTGACTGCCACATTGGCTCGCAAATCACGGAAGAAACGCCCTACCTGGATGCCATGGACCGGATGCTTGATCTGGTTGAGTCGATTGAGGCGGCTGGCATCCCCATTGAACACATCGATTTTGGTGGAGGTCTGGGCATCAACTACAACGGCGACACACCGCCAACCGCCGATGCTTTGTGGGCCAAGCTACTGGTCAAGCTGGACGCACGTGGCTTTGGCCGGCGCAAGCTGATGATCGAACCCGGGCGCTCACTGGTCGGCAATGCCGGTTTGTGCGTAACTGAAGTGTTGTACATGAAGCCAGGAGAGCAAAAGAACTTTTGCATTGTGGACGCCGCCATGAACGATCTGCCGCGCCCTGCGATGTATCAAGCCTTCCACAGCATTGTTCCGCTGGACGCCAACAAGCTGGCAAGGGCGAGTGACAACGTATTTGACGTGGTGGGACCGGTCTGCGAAAGCGGGGACTGGATTGGGCACGATCGCGCGCTGAATGTGCAGGCTGGCGACCAGCTGGCCGTACTTTCGGCAGGCGCTTACTGCATGAGCATGTCCAGCAACTACAACTCCCGGCCCAAGGCTGCGGAAGTCTTGGTCGATGGCGAGAGCGCCCATCTGATCCGCCAACGTGACAGCCTGGCAGATCAGTTGCGTGGCGAAATACTGCTGTAAATCGCTATCAATTCAGGAGCTACTCGCGCAATACCTATGTGCTTTTTTGCCTCTTTTTGCCAAAAAACCTGCGTAGCCGCCAGCCCATCAAGGCAGCGATAACGCCCGCGTACACGGCGACTTCTGCAAAGTTGTTTTTGCCGGAACGCATCCAGAAGAAGTGCAACAAGGCCAGCGCAGCAATGGCGTATACCGCCCGGTGCAGCGCCTGCCAGCGTTTGGCACCCATGGCCTTGATTACACGGTTAAAAGAGGTCGCAGCCAAGGCGGCCAGCAACAACAAGGCGGTAAAGCCCACCAGAATGAATGGCCGTTTGGCGATGTCTTTGGCGATCTCGCCCACATCCATGCCCATATCGAACCAGCTGTAGGCCAACATGTGTAGCAGCGCATAGCAAAAGGTCCATAGACCCAGCATGCGCCGTAACCGGGCCAATGCGGGCCAGCCCGCCATGGTGCGCAGCGGCGTCACGGCCAACACGACACACAGCATCCGCAGCGTCCAGTCACCCGTCGCACGCACCAGTGCTTCCGCAGGGTTGGCGCCTAGCCGGTCAGCGAAGGCGGCAAACACCAGCCAGCACAAGGGCAAAGCGGCAGCACTGAACGCCAATGGCTTGGCCGCGCGGTGGGCCAGCCAGGCATTCACGGACGCCATGCCTCAGTAGAACTTCTTGAGGTCCATGCCGGCGTACAATTGCCCTACCTGGGCCTCGTAGCCGTTGAACATCAGAGTCTTGCGCTTCTTGGCAAACAGGCCGTCTTCACCAATGCGGCGCTCGGTAGCTTGGCTCCAGCGTGGGTGGTCCACATTGGGGTTCACGTTGGAATAGAAACCGTATTCATTGGCCGCTGCCTTGTTCCAGGCCGTACCCGGTTGTTTCTCGGTAAAGCGGATCTTGACGATGCTCTTGCCGCTCTTGAAACCGTATTTCCACGGCACCACCAGGCGTACCGGTGCACCGTTTTGCTTGGGTAACACCTCGCCATACATGCCGAAGCTCAGCAAAGTGAGCGGGTGCATGGCTTCGTCCAAGCGCAGGCCCTCTGCATACGGCCAGTCCAGAATGCGCGAGCCCACGAAGGGCATGGTCTTGGGGTCCGCCAGCGTGAGGAACTCCACGTACTTGGCGCTGCCCAGCGGCTCCACCTTTTTGATCAACTCGGCCAGCGAATAGCCCACCCAGGGAATCACCATGGACCAGCCTTCCACACAGCGCAAGCGGTAGATCCGCTCTTCCATGGGGCTGAGCTTGAGCAGATCCTCCAGTGCAAATCGCCCTGGCTTTTTCACCAACCCCTCGACTTCTACTGACCAGGGATCGGTCTTGAGCGTATGGGCGTTGACGGCAGGATCTGCCTTGTCAGTACCAAACTCGTAGAAATTGTTGTAGCTGCTGGCATCTTTGTAGGCGGTGACTTTCTCCATCGCCATGGCGCCAGCCACGGCGGACACCTTCGATGGCAACGCAGCCAGTTTGCCGGGCGCGGCACCCCAGACAGCGCCTTGCGCCAGCGCTTCCCGCGCAGCCCATTGCGCCATACCCAGGCCCGCCACACCCGTTGCCAGGTGTTTGAGCATGCGGCGACGCTCTTCGTACACACCACGGGCGGTGATCTCGCTGGCGATCGGGTGGTCGAAACCGGAATTCTGGGACTTGATCAACATGGGGACTCCTCGTCTGGTCGTTGGTCGTCCGACATTGCCATTTCTTACAAAGTTCCGTAGCTGTGCAATCCGCTCAGGAACATATTGACGCCAATAAAAGCAAACGTGGTCACCGCCAGACCCGCCAAGGCCCACCAAGCAGCCACCGTTCCCCGCAGACCTTTCATGAGCCGCATGTGCAGCCAAGCGGCATAGTTCAGCCAGACAATCAGCGCCCAAGTCTCCTTGGGGTCCCAGCTCCAGTAGCCGCCCCAGGCCTCAGCGGCCCACAGCGCCCCCAGCACGGTGGCGATGGTGAAGAAGGCAAAGCCGACCGCGATGGACTTGTACATCACATCGTCCAATATCTCAAAGCTGGGCAACTTGGCCGCAATCTGCTTGCGCCCCAGCAAAATACCCGCTACCACCAGAGCCGAGAAACCGAAGTAGACAGCCCAGTAATCGCTCATTCCACCACTGGCAGACCGACGAAACACAAGCGGCTCAAAACACAAAACGATGCCCAGCAGCCACAAGGGCGCCAGTTTGTACCAACGGGTTTCGGTCGCCTGCTGCTTGATCAGGTAGGCAAATGCCACCATGGCGGCCAACGCAAAAGTGCCGTAACCAATAAAATTGGCTGGCACATGCAACTTCATCCACCAGCTCTTGAGCGCAGGCACTAGGGGCTGAATTTCATGGGCTTGGCGCACCACGGTGTACCACAGCAAAAACCCCACCGCTGCGCTGATCACCAGCATGACAAAAGCACCCAAGGCGCGGGTTTTGTACTGGGCTTCAAAATACAAGTAAAAGGCCGCAGTCATCCAGCAGAACAACACAAACACTTCATACAGGTTGCTTACCGGGATGTGCCCGATGTCGGCTCCCAGCAAGTAGCTCTCATACCAGCGCACCATGGTGCCGGTCAGCGCCATGGTGATGGCAACCCACACCAAACGCGACGCCACCAGTTCCATACCCTCCGCACGGCCCTTGGCAAACACGCCAATCCAGTAGAACACCGTGGCCATGAAGAACAGCATGCTCATCCACAGAATGGCCGACTGGCTGGACAAAAAGTACTTGAGCCAGAACACCGTCTCGGCACGCTCCAGCGCACCCTCATAGGAGAACACAGCCGCCAGCGACAAACCAGCCACCACAAGCATCAAGGTTTGCAAAGGACGCCAGAACCAGCCCAACCAAACAACAGAGGGCATGGCCGCCAAGAGAATGCCCTTTTCGTAGACATCCATGCTGTCGGCATACCGCGTAAACGCGAACAGCCCGCCAGCGAGCACCAGCAACCCAAACAACCAGTCAACCCAAGTGCGGCGGGCAAAGTACCCCACATTCAGGCGAATGGCATCCGCGGATGCCTGGCCCAGTGTCTCGTTGCGGGTACCGGAAACTGCGTTCATATCTCTTATTCCTTCCAAGCTATCAAGCGTGCTTTGAGATGCTCAAACTCTTGGTCACTGTCCAAAGTCTTGCGATTCGTAGAAAACGCCATGGTGGCATGTGACGTCGCGCCGTCAGCACTGGGAGCCAACCATACCCAAACGCGGCGTTCCCGTACATACAGCATGGCAAACACCCCAATAATCAGCAGGGCACAGCCCAGATAGACCACTGTCTTTCCGGGAGCGCGCGCCACCTGGAACACACTGGCCTGTACCTGTGTGAAATCCGCAAGTGTCAAAACCAAAGGCGCCGGGTACAAAGGCACGTCACTCAAGGCCAGCACAGCCTGAGTCATAAAGGCCTGGCCACGCGCGTCCGGCGCAAACGCAGGCAAACCTGCTTGCTCGCGCGCGACCTGCTCCAGCTCAAACAAAACGCCATTCAGAATCCGCACCAGCACCTCACCCGCTTTGCTGCGCTCTTCCGCGGGCACATTCGCCTCAATAAAGTCCGATACGGCCTGCAAGCCCGCCACTGCAGGAGTCTGCCCACCCACAGGTACTCCGGCAAACAAGGCCAGCGCGCGCGCAGCCGATGCGCTCAGTTGAGCAGAAAGTTCAGGACGTTTGCCATCCACAGCCTTCGTGGCATAACGTTGCACTGCTTTTTCACGCATCGCGGAGTTTGCCAACGCCTGGCTCAAGCGCATGAAATCGTCCATGGAGCCTTTTTCATCCGCGGGTACCCGGATGTAGCGGAAGGTATCCGCCGGCGTCTCACGCATGCCCAGCAAGAACACCGGCACTCCCTCGCCCATGTCCACCGGCAACATGTAGTTGTGGTATTCCCGCGCTTGCCCCGCCCCGTCACGCAACTTGTAGGTCACGCTGGGCCCCACGTTGCGCAGGTTTTTTTGTTCTTTGGTCTTGTTGGCGGCACCCATTTGGGCGTTCACCGCATCGCGCAAATCCACTTTGCGGACATCGATACCCTCCGCCGGGTTACCACCAAAATTCTCAACGTTGATCACGCGCAGTCCGGTGTACTCCACCGTCAATTGATCGCCGGTTGCGCCGGCTTGGTTGGTCAGTTGTGAAGAGCCACCGACCACGCCGCTCAGTTCGAAGGGCTGGGTGCGCCCGGTCAGTGATTGGGCACGCAGGCGCAAGCTGGAGCCACCATCATCAAAGCTGCTCTGGAATATCTCGATGCCCCGATGCTTGACGGGGTGGTTCACCTCGGTGCGCGCTTCAATTTTCTCGCCCGTCACCTTGTCGTGGATAACGATATCGCTGGCAAACAATTTGGGCATGCCCGTGGAGTAGTACTCCACAATGAATTTTTTGAGTTCGATGGCGAAAGGCAAGTCTTGGAGCAACACGCCATCTGACTGATTCAGAATGGCCGTGCTCGATTGGGTTCCTTCTGCCACCAGAAGGTTGCCGCGGAAGGTCGGGTTGCGCTCACTCAGACGATGCTGCGCCGGCACATCCGCAATCAGCCCACCGCCTTTATAGACCTCTTTGCCGTTAAACAACATTTGAGCCCGCACGATCAAGTCCCCATCGAGCAGCCCTCCCAAACACACCAACACAATCGCGCTGTGGGCGGCGATATAGCCCAGTTTGTTGGCAGCTCCTGCTTTGGCAGCCACCATCCACCCAATGCCCTGGGCAGTTTCTCGGCGCTGCAACTTCACCCGCCAGCCCCCACTGACCAGCAAATTACCGATCCGGTGCGCAGCCAGCTCTGCGGGTTCTGCCAACTCCATCTGCGCGCGCTGCCCGAAAGCCTGGAGGCTTTGCTCGCGGATGTTCTCTTTGTAAGAACGGAGATCAGTCAGGATTTTGGGCGTGTTGCGGGCGACACACAGAGAGGTACTGGTCACCAAAAACGCCAAAATCAACAAAAACCACCACGCGCTGTAGACGCTGTAGAGGCTGGCCACGCCAAACACCTCAGCCCAGAATGGCCCGAATTGGTTAACGTAGTTATTCAGGGGCTCGTGCTGCTTGAGCACCGTTCCAATGATGGATGCAATGCAAATTACTGTCAGCAGCGAAATTGCAAAACGCATGGACGACAGCAACTCGACCGCAGAGCGCCAAGCACGCGAGCCTGTTTGCAATACCAGGCCTTGGGTGGAAACGGTCATGGGAGGCAGTGAATATTCAAAAAAAAAGGCAGGCCATCATGGGATGGACCCGCCTGTTAGGGTGGTCTCGGTGCGATTGGTTCCTGAGAACCTGCCTCGCACCGAAAAAAGGGCTTACCGCAGGCCGGCGATGTAGTCCGCCACAGCCTTGATTTCACGGTCATTCATCTTTGCTGCGACTTGGGTCATCTGCAAGCTGTTTTTACGCACGCCATCACGGAAGGCAACCAACTGGGCCACCGAGTAATCCGCATGCTGACCGCTCAAACGGGGGTACTGGGCCGGAATGCCAGCGCCGTTGGGGCTGTGGCAACCGGCACAAGCGGGAACCTGACGATCCGCAATGCCACCGCGATAGATACGCTCACCCAAAGACACCAAAGCTTTGTCTTTTGCAAACCCGGGCTTGGCTTTCTGCGATGTGACCCAGTACGCAATGTTCTTCATATCTTCATCGCTCAGCGCGGAGGCAAATCCCTTCATCACCGCGTTGTTGCGCTTGTCAGATTTGAATTCCTGCAATTGTTTGACCAGGTACTCCGGATGTTGCTGCGACAGCTTGGGGTACGCGGGGGACCCCGCGTTGCCGTCAGCACCGTGGCAGGCGGCGCACACTGCGGTATAGCTAGCCTCACCCTTCACCAAGTCTGGTTTGGCAGCTTTGGCAGCCTCAGGCTTGGCGTCTTGTGCAAAAGAAGGCGCAGAGAAGGCCGCGAACGAGGCCGCGAGGAGCAGGTGTGCAATCAACTTCATAGGAATGTCGTGTCTGGTGAGCAAAACAGCGCCATTCTACAGTGCCGCGCTTGTTATCAGGTTTCCCCATACCCCGGCGAGTTCTGGGTGCCGTTCGCTCTCGATCTCCGCTAGCACCTTTATCGGGTCAAGCTTTGCCGCTGCCGCTAGAAAAACAATCTCGGATGCGTCTGCCTTGAGTCTGCCGCTCGCCAGTTTGCTTAGGCGTGTTTCGTCTGCGTGTCCCATTTCGGATGCCAGCGCTTTCTTCTTCTTTCCGCTCCGGATGCTTGCAAGTGCTATTAGCTCGTCGATAGGCATAGAAAACCCCAATCAATTTATCTGCACATAAGTGCAGTATTCTGGTATATTTGCAGTTAGTGCAGTTCTCTGCACGTAAATGCAACTTTAACACCGGAGTCGTCACCGTGTCCCCTGCTTCTGAACATCTGGCTTTTATGCGTGGTGCTGCTCTTTCTGCGCTCCCTCCATATCGGTCTGTTTTCCTCTTTCAGCTTCGTGAGCTGGCTGGTTTGATTATTCAAGCTGGCTGTCACCCTTGCCCTCCCCCTGCTTCTGTAGATCCGGCGTTATCTGTGACGGCTCCCGCCGTGTCTGTGCAGGGGGCGGGCTCCTACTCTTTCCGCTTAAACGGCCACGAGTCGGCTACCTCCTTGAGTCGTTTCTGTTCTTCGTCTGTCATTGGTCGTTTGGGTCTGCGCGCCTCGCGTATCACCCACGCGAGTGCTAGCACTGTTAGCCCTGCGCCTACTGACATTCCGAGCAGTGTTGCTCCCATATCTATTCCTCTCTGGTCGTTGTGAATCGCCTCTACCTGCCTCGCGGGTAGGGGCAGTTGGGGCGCGTTTTGCCCGTAACTTTATCGAAAGCCAACTATGTCTTTTTCCTCTACTGTCCAGGTTCTCAAAATCAACCCCGTTGAGTCGGGTATCTCCAAGAAAACCAATCAGCCATGGGAGCGCCACACCGCCGAATGCCTGCTGTTGGATGACCTCGGCGGCGTTGAGTGCGTCGGGCGTCTGGTGATCCCTCCGGTCCTGCGTGAAGGCCTCGCGCTCGGCACATTCCGCGCTTCGTTCGCGCTTGTCGTGCCAACCTTCGGTGATCAGAAGGGCGACATTACAGCTCGCCTGACTGGCCTACAGCCTGTGCCCGTGCGCACTGGTCCCGCTCCCGCCGCCAGCGCCCCTGCCGCTGCCAAGGCTGCGCAATGACTGCCGCCGATTTTGAGCAGCTCCAGCACCTTCTAAGCGGCGGCTTCGTCGTGGTGCTATTTGCGCTCGGGTACATCGGGGGCATGCAGTGAAGCGGGTTATTGCGTGGGCTTTGTTGGGTTGCCGTGGTCGGTGTCTACCGGGCGGCGCCCTTGGACAAACCCATGGGGGGCGGTGGTCTTGCCTAACCCGGTCCTCTCCAGCCTCCAAAAGCGGCTCCCGTTGCGGGGAAAGTGCCATACTAGCTTTTCGGCGTCTACCTTGCCGCGGGCGGTGGGCTCGTCCTTCTGGAAGTGCGCGCCACCGGCAGGCACTCTACGCGGCGTGGGGGCGCCATCTTCGACAAAAAAAGAGAAGTAAAAAACTGGTAGGGCAAAGCCACGGGGGCAACACCTTTACAAGGTAAAGGTTTGTCCACGGCGGGCGCGCAGCCCATTGTGCAACTCACGGACCCGGCTGTCCACAGGGGCACCCCTTTGGGCAGGTGAGTTGTGCCCACGGGCGAGCTACAAGCCACGGCGGGGCGGCTGTTCGGTTGTTTGTAGTGCATTCCCCGGGAAGCGCGTCCTCGGCTTTTGCTTTTCCCCTCACATCCGGTTGCACCTTAAACTCGTTTCAAGGGTGCAACTCCGCCCCCCTCCTCCCCCGGCTTTCCCTCCCGTCAACCAAAGACATTAGCCACAGGTCGGCTTGTCCGTCCTTTGGTGCAATGTCGCACCGTCCGGCAACGCCCTTTATTGACCGCCATAAGCAAAATTATCGCCTCGCTCCTTCCCCCCCCTTTGCTCTGTGCTCTCGCGCCACCCTCCCGCATGAAGCGGTTCAAAGCCTACCACCGGCCGGCTTCGGCCCGGTTCGGCCTTCAGTCGCCTCCGTTGCATCGCCTCGGCGATGGATCAAGCGTAGCCGTCAGGCTCAAAGCCCCCTCGGCTTTCTGTGCAGTGCACTCCCGAACCATCTAGGCCCATCACCGTCGCCCTCCCTCCGGCTATCCTTCTTTCCCTCTCCCTCTTTTATCCCCGCCGTCGCAACCCTCCCTCTCTCCCCTCCCCTGGAGTTTCTCCGTGTTTCAGACCCAGCGGCCAGCGTATAGCTACGGGGCGGGTATTCACCCCCGCCCGTCCGATGTGGAACGATGCGCTAGCGGTGGAACCCCCTTGGTAACACGTGAGGCCCCTCGTCTCCTCTCCGCCCGTTCAAAGCAGTCGGAACTCCCGGTTCGGTCTCCACCGCGCTCCTCCAGTCGGCGGCGCCGCTT
Source organism: Rhodoferax sp. (assembly GCF_034519335.1). GTDB lineage: Bacteria > Pseudomonadota > Gammaproteobacteria > Burkholderiales > Burkholderiaceae_C > Allorhodoferax. The sequence goes on along the minus strand of NZ_JAXHOL010000002.1, from coordinate 251,487 downwards.
CAGCGGACAGTTCAGGGCGCGAGCCCTAAAAGCGAACCTTCTCCCCCCCGTGCGGTCCGCGACGGCGCGGCCTTTCCACGTATCACTCGTCTACGCATGGTGGGAGCAAGGCAAACTTCCGCGCGCGCTGTGCGCTCCTGGGCGTCACCTGCCCTCCGGAGAATGGGTCGTGCTTTTACCGGCGGCGAGGCGTTTAGGCTCCCGTTCCCCCGCAGGGCGCCCCCTCGGAGCTAGAGGCCACCATTCCCCAGTCCGGCTGCCTTCTCCGCCCCCGTTAGCAGTCTTTCTTCGGTAGTCCGCCCCCCCTCCCCCCGTCCCGGCCTCCCCCTTCCCCCCCCCCGGCGGGTCTAGCCTCCGCCTAGAAGCGTCTCCTGGCAGGCAAGTCCCCGGCCTCGGACGGCACCCCCCCCCCCCCCCCCGGGACCACCCGGAGTGCGAGTTCTCCCGGCCCTCCTCCCAGTGAAACCTCGCCTCCGGGCCGCCTCTCACGTAAACGGCACCCCCCCCCCCCCTGTACGCCGCTCCCCAGCGCCCGGCGAGCCCTCCGGCCCTCAATCCTTTTCCCGCTCTATCTTCCTCCCCTCTTCGTCCCACCTCTTACCCCGTCGCCCCCTCCCGCCCGCCGGCAGACACCGGCGCTGTCCTTTCCCCGGGTCACCCCCCCGGTCGCTGTCCTCGGCCCTTTCGGCCTCTCTCCCTTCCTCGTGCGCTCGCTTCGCCACCCCATGATAGCCATCCCCGCGCTTTGTTCCGTCTATTTTCTCTCTCGCTCTATCTTCGTCGTCTTCGTTCCGTGTGTGCGCGCCTGTCTCTCTCTCCTGTCTTTCTTCATGCGCGTGTGTTCATCCCCCGCTTCTTATCTCCCTGTCCGCTGTCGCCCACGTCTCACCGATGGTATTAAAACCTTGGGCGTTCATGTCGCGTTTCCTCTCCCTCTGTCCTTCTATTGTTCGCTCCTACCTTTCCCTTTCTTTCTCCTCCACTCCTGTGCGCTAAATCCGATTACGCTCCACGGGCAAAAAGGGGACGGGCAAGAGTAAGCACGCGGTGATCATCATTCGTGATCAGTATCTGCGGCGAAGTACAAGGTCGCCACGAATTTGATCTGTGCCTTAGCCCATGTTTGGCCCTATGTCTCGCGCCACTTACGTACGCATTCCCTAAGCCTACCGAGTTCGATTTCTGCGGCTGTCTGGCATGCGACTCGTACGATAGGACAAGAACGGCGGCCTGTTTCTCGACGGTTAGGTACTTGCTCAACACTCACAAACCGATAAGCCCGCGGGTCTGATTTCTTGCCCATGTCGCAAGCTCGGCTGAACCTACTACATCATCAAAACGTGCTTCAGGTGGAAAGCAGCTGCGGGGCTTTTATTAGCGACGGTTAGACACACTCGCTTCGATAGGTCCGCATTCCCTTCGTGGCTTCTTTCTCTCCTCTTCGTAAAGCTGCTACATCCAAGTTTCACCTCCGTTCGTTGCACCAGTCCGCAACTTGTTACCAATCCCACGTCGTGGGGGCATAGAGAGTGATGACACCGCCAAGAGTTTCAATCAGCATCCCCATGCACGCACTCGTCTATCTCCCTGCCGTCACGGTCGTTATCAGCACGCGACCCCACTACATGGCGGCCATCCGCGCATGTTTCGGCTGTTGTAGCCCCTCAAAGCCTCGGCCTGTCCCCGCCCCTATCTCTCGCCCTCATCCTCCTTAGCCCTTGTGGCCCTTGCTCTCGCTTCCGCCTATCAGCGCCTCGCGTCGTTTCTCGTTATTGGGCGGCGAGTGCCCCCGATTGGTGCGTGGCGCCCATACGGCGGCCGCGCCGCCCTAGATTTATCTTTATGACCTCACCACAAATGAAACCGTTACTTCTTCGGCTGCTCCTCTGGTTTTTCTCGGTGGGTTGTCTATGGCGGTCCTTTTGTGTCCGCTGCGTCTCGGGTTCTGGCCCCAAAGAACCCGGCAGGCACTGCAATGCCTCCGGGTTCGTGATCAGTCCAAAGTAGGTGAACCGATGGCTCCAATTATTCCCCATCCGAAAAAATCGGCAAGTACATGCTCATCGGTGACGAATTTACGAGCGTTACCGCACCGATGACGTCAGGTGAAGGCCCACGATTTGGGCAATGGTCATACCGAGATAGTCGGCCAGTCCGTGTACGAGTATTACGAACGCGAGTTTAAAACGACTCCGGGCGCAAAGCTGGCCCTATTGCGTGAGATAAAGCGCATTGAGCGCGCTTGCAGGACCGCTCTCAGGAAGCTTAGAAGAGCGTGACCGTCTAACCTTAGCGCGCTCCAGCGTCTAAACCCGCGCAGGCGTCTTTTAAGGTCTGGGTGCCAATACCCTCATGACCTCCGTTCCGTAGACGCAAGGATTTGGGCTACAAAAGCTAACCCAGTTTGTCCGTCGCCTTCGTCGTGCTTGCCTACTTCCGCGGTGTGGCTGTTTTAAGAACGGACCGGGGGCATGGCATGTGCACATCGGGTGCGAGCGACGCGCAACCTTACCCGAACGGCGAATACAAGTCTTACAACCTTGTGCGCTCCATTTGCGCTCAGTGACTAGGGAACTTGGGGCAATGTTGTATCTCGGCTGGCAAGCGTAACAAACCCGCTCCGCTCCACCGCGTATCTCTCCAAGACATAACCACTTTCCGATGTCAAAAGACCCAACCGTAGCTTTTTGGGGTGAACCCCGGCCCGTCTGGGCCGTGGCCATCATTCAAGCTCCTTTGTCGGGGCTACGGCCTCTCTTCTCTTTTGGTCTCGGTGTTAGCAAGTGGTCTCTTTTTCTTTTTATCTCAGAAAAAGTCTACTTCTCCGCCTATGCTTCGAAAACGTAGCAAAGGGAGAAATGAGAAGGATAGGTTACGCCCGTGTTTCCACGTCCGCACAAGTACGGCTTTGCAGCTCGACGCGCTCAGGCTCGGGTGTTCAGGATGTGTTTTTTGAGTCCTCGTCCGGTGTCGGTCCTCGTCTCGAACTACGGCGCGCGATTGCCTCGCTTTGCGCTGGTGGCTTGTGGTGGAAGTTGGACCGGGTCGCCCGTGGCCTCTCTGACCTGCTTTCGATCCTCTCCAGCGCAGCTGCGGGGCCTCATGGTCGCTTACTGAGCCGATAGATACAACCACCCCCTTGGGCGAATTTACTGTGCAGATACCGGTGCGGTGCTCGTTGAACGGTCATATTCGTGAGCGTGTTGTCGCTGGTCAGGCTGCTGCAAAAGCAAGAGGAAAAAAATGGGGCACAAGGCCCCACTTAACACCAGAAAAAGAAGAGGAATTAATTGCGCTATTTGTGCAAGGTGGCCACACGATTAAATCGGTTGGTGCTGTGTTTGGTGTTGGGGAGTCTGTTGCCAAGCGCGTGATTACAGCGCGTTTTCCTCCCTCGCTTTTCAGTCGCCCCGGCAGGCCTCGGAGTCTCCCCAAAAGCGGTGCCTAAGTACAATGCAGCTCTGGGTTTACCTTTACATTCAATGACCAACACACCAAACCCACGCGCCACAAGCGCCACCAATCCCCCCGCACCCGGCACCGAAAAGTCGGCGGGGGCGGTGGCCATGGGCTGGTTACACACCGCCCGCTTCCTCACAACAGCGCCCCAATTGCACTTTTTGCCCGAGCTGGACGTGCCCGAAATTGCCTTCGTGGGCCGCTCCAACGCAGGCAAATCCACCTGCATCAACATCCTGACCCAGCAAAAGCAGCTGGCCTTTGCCTCCAAGAAGCCAGGCCGGACCCAGCACATCAACCTGTTCGCCTTGGGCAAACAGGGCCAGACCGATGCAGTGCTGACCGATTTGCCAGGTTACGGCTACGCGGCCGTGCCAAAGCAGGACAAGATCCGCTGGCAGCAGGTCATGGCCAATTACCTGGTCACGCGCAAAAACCTCCATGCCATTGTGCTGATGTGCGATCCGCGCCATGGCATGACCGAACTCGACGAAATCCTGCTCGATGTGATCCGCCCCCGGGTGCAGGAGGGTCTGAAGTTTCTAATCATCCTCACCAAGGCCGACAAGCTCACCCGCAGCGAACAGGCCAAGATTTTGTCCATTACCAAGTTGCAGGCCGGTGGCGGCGAAGTCATGCTGTTCTCGGCCCCCAAACGCCAGGGCATTGAAGAGGTCGCCCAGCTCTTGTGGAAATGGGCCCACCCGAACGGCACCACAGGCGCCGCGCCTGCCGACGCCGCGCCAGCGACCTAATTAATTAGTAGGGCGGAGCCTCACCGTTGGGGCGGTCTTTGAAGCGTTTGTGCACCCAGTAATACTGGGCGGGCATGGTGTCAATGTAAGACTGGAGCTCCCGATTCATGCGCTCGGTATCAGCTTCAAGATCTGCTGTCGGAAAGTTGTTCCAGGCTGGCAAGACGTCAATGGCGTAGCCCTGTGGCGTCATGCGGGTCACCACGGGCACAACCTGGGCCCGCCCCAGCTTGGCAAAGCGTGACAAGGAGGGCACAGTCGCCGCAGAAACGCCATAAAAGGGCACGAACAGTGACTCGGACGGATCAAAGTTCATGTCCGGCAAAAGGTAGAGCGGCTCCCCACGACGTACGGCCGCCACAATCGGCTTAGCGCCATCCAAGCGCGCCACCATCTCCGGCTGTCCAAAGCGTTGTCTGCCCGCCAGGACCCAGGCATCGACCGACAGGGTTGAGCTGGGGGGAGTAAATCGTCGAAAACCGCCGTGGCACCTGCTGGGTCAGCGCCGTCCAAGCAGCATCCAGGCCCATGAAGTGGGGGGCAAACAAGACGGTCGGGGTATCGCCAGCCAGTGCATCCAGCGCGCCGCCTAGTTGCAAGCGCGTTTGCACCAGCGATGGCGGTGCATGCCAGAGCCATCCCCGGTCCAGCCAGGATTGGGCGAAATGCACAAAGGTCAAAACACATTGCCGCCTACGCTCAGCCGAGCTCCACGCAGGAAAACACAGGGTCAAATTGGTCTGCACCACATGCCGCCGGGAGGGAACCAGGACGTACAACATCGCGCCCAGCACCCATCCCACACCACGCAACAGCGGCAAAGGCAGCGCCCCCAGCAGCACCAACAGTTTCAGCATCCAGCGACTCATCATGGTGCCTACCTTTGGGTGCCTCAGGGCGTCGCACGCGGCGCCTTGTAACGGGCATAACCCCACAGGTACTGCGTCGGGCACTGGAGGATGAGCGCCTCCATCGCTGCGTTGATCTGACCTGCAGCCACGGTCAAATCGGGGGACACGGGCGCATCCAAAGGTCGCACATGCACGACATATCCCTGCCCCCAAGGCAGGCGTTCACCCCAGGCCACCAAAACAGTTGCGCCGCTTTGGGCCGCCAAGCGGGCAGACAAGGTCATGGTGTAAGCATCTCGGCCAAAAAACGGCGCCCACACCCCCTGCGATTGCGGCGGCACCTGGTCCGGCAACAAACCCACGCAATCACCTGCCTTGAGCGCCTTGAGCATTTGCTTGACCCCGGCCAGCGTGGTGGGAGCGGTTTCCATGCCGGGCCGGGCACGGCTTTGCGTCACCAGGGGCGCGAGCCACGCTTGCCTGGGCGGCCGAAACAAGACCGTCATGGGCCGCCCCTGCTGACCAAAGGCCTGGGCGTAAGCCTGGGCCGTAATCTCAAAACAGCCGAGGTGGGGGGTCAAGAACACCACACCACGTCCCCCCTGCAAGGCGGCTTCCACATGCTGTCGACCCTGCCATACCACGGGCACTGGCGCCCCCAACCACAAGCGCGGCAACTCTGCCACCAACATTCCGGATTGGCCCACCGCGGCACGCCGCTGCGCCGCACCCAAACCCGCTTGGCGTGCATTGGCGGCAAAGCGCTGCCGGTACGTGGAAGACAGTAGAAAAGCTACCCACCCAAGCCCATAGCCCACACCGTGCAATAGCCACAAAGGCAGGTAGGACAGCAATTTGAAAACCAGGAACATGGGTGGGCTAAAATCGGCAGCGTCGCTGAGTTATGGAACTACTTGCAGGGCGACGCACACACTGGTTTGCCTCCCAAGGCCCGCCATTGTGCCTTGTCAAAATTTTGACGAATCTGCTAAAGCGTTCGCTGTAAGCTCCAAAGCCCAAGCAACGCGACTTGATGTTTATTTTGGAGACCCAGTTATGGCGAACGATTTTCTCTTCACCTCCGAGTCTGTTTCTGAAGGCCACCCCGACAAAGTTGCCGACCAGATTTCTGACGCAATTCTCGATGCGATTTTCAAGCAGGACCCCAAGTCCCGCGTGGCCGCCGAAACCCTGACCAACACCGGTCTGGTCGTGCTGGCCGGTGAAATCACCACCAACGCCCATGTGGACTACATCCAGGTGGCGCGCGACACCATCAAACGCATTGGCTACGACAACACCGACTACGGCATCGACTACAAGGGCTGCGCCGTGCTGGTCGCCTATGACAAGCAGTCCAACGACATCGCCCAGGGCGTGGACCACGCATCGGACGACCACCTGAACACCGGCGCTGGCGACCAGGGCCTGATGTTTGGCTACGCCTGCGACGAAACGCCCGAGCTGATGCCCGCCCCCATCTACTACGCCCACCGCCTGATGGAACGCCAAGCCCAGCTGCGCAAGGATGGCCGTCTGCCCTTCCTGCGCCCGGATGCCAAGAGCCAGGTCACCATGCGTTATGTGGATGGCAAGCCCCACAGCATCGACACCGTGGTGCTCTCCACCCAGCACAGCCCGGACCAGAGCGAAACCCAGCACAAGATGAAGGCCTCGTTCACCGAAGCCATCATCGAAGAAATCATCAAGCCCGTGCTGCCCAAAGAGTGGCTGCAGAACACCAAGTACCTGATCAACCCCACCGGCCGCTTTGTGGTGGGTGGCCCCCAGGGCGATTGCGGTTTGACGGGTCGCAAAATCATTGTGGACACCTACGGCGGCGCCTGCCCCCACGGTGGTGGCGCGTTCTCGGGCAAGGACCCCTCCAAGGTGGACCGCTCGGCAGCCTACGCTGCACGCTATGTGGCCAAAAACGTGGTCGCCGCTGGTCTGGCCAAGCAGTGCCAGGTGCAGGTGGCCTACGCCATCGGTGTGGCGAAACCCATGAACATCACGGTCTACACTGAGGGCACGGGCGTCATCCCTGACGACAAGCTCTCCGCCATCGTGGCCGAGGTGTTTGACCTGCGTCCCAAAGGCATCATCCAGATGCTGGACCTGCTGCGCCCCATCTACGAAAAGACTGCCGCCTACGGCCACTTCGGTCGCGAAGAGCCCGAGTTCACTTGGGAGCGCACCGACAAGACTGCCGCACTGCGCGCAGCCGCCGGCCTGTAAAGCCGTCCTCTGCCAGCGGCGCACGACTGCACCGCTGGCACAATGCCAACCCGATGAAACTCCAAACACAACGATTCATAGACCGCTGGGTTGGCCAACTGCTGTGTGCTGCGGTCTCGGCTTGGGTACGCTTTACCGGGTTATGGTCTGCGCCCGCCACCCTGGACACACAAGCCAAGAATATTCTGGTCATCCTGCTGTCCGAAATGGGCAGCATCGTGCTGGCAGGCCCCATGTTCGCAGCGCTGCGCCGCCAATATCCCGGTGCGGCCATTCATATCCTGCAGCTCAAGAAAAACCAGGAAGTCTCCAAGCTGCTCTCGCTCACCGAGCCCGAGCACATGCACACGCTGGACGACAGCTCCGGTGGTGCACTGATTGCAGACATTCTCAAGGTGAGCCTGGCCATGCGCCGCCTCGGTCTGGACGCAGTGATTGACTGCGAACTGTTTTCGCGCGTGAGCGCCCTGCTCTCTTTCAGCACGGGTGCACCAGTGCGCGCGGGCTTTACGCCCCACACGCAGGAAGGCCTGTACCGCGGCAGCTTCATCAACCACGCGATTCCCTACAACCCTTACCAGCACATCAGCAAGCAATTCCTCTCGCTGGTGGATGCACTGCAGTCGCCCCAAGGCATGCCACGCAACCGCGCAGGTGCCATCCGCGACATTCCGGCCGAGCCCGAGTTGTCGGTGGCCTTCACGCCCACCGAGTTGGAGACCTACCGCAGCAAGGTGGAAACCGACCACCCCGTGACGCGGGACCGCCCCTTGGTGCTGGTCTATGCGGGCGGCGGCATCCTGCCCGAGCGCGCCTGGCCTGCCAGCCACTATGCGCGTGTGGTCCAGGGCCTGTGTGCAGCCGGTTATGCGGTGGGGCTGATCGGCCTGAAGGACGATGCCATCCTCGCGCGCGACCTGCAGGCCCAAGTCGGCCACGAAGCCTGCCTCAACCTGACCGGCTACACCAAGAGCATCCGCGAGTTGCTCATGCTGATGCATGCCAGTGCCCTGTTGATCACCAATGACGGCGGACCCAGCCACTTTGCCACGGTCACGCCCATCCAGACCATGGTGTTCTTCGGGCCCGAAACCGGCAAACTCTATGGGCCGCTGGGCAAGCGCACCATCATTTTGGAGTCGGGCATCGCCTGCTCGCCCTGCCTCACCGCCTACAACCACCGCCTGACCTTTTGCGACGGCGACAACCAGTGCCTCAAACGCATCGCCCCCGACCCGGTGCTGGACCAAGCCCTGGCCTACCTGCGCACCCGCACCGAGGCCGCGAGCGTATGAGTGGCGTGAACGGACTGCAGCGCGCCGTGCTGTGGGCGCTGGGACTGCTGGAGCGTTACCGCTTCATCAAATTCGGCATCGTGGGCGCCAGCGGCGTGGTGGTGAACCTGACCGTGCTCCACCTGGGCCACGAATACATCTTCAATGCCATTGAGGCGGGTTACAAAAAACCCTACTTGTCCCTGGCCCTGGCCATCGCCCTGGCCACCCTCAACAACTTCACCTGGAACCGCCTGTGGACCTGGGCTGACCGGGTGAAGACCCTGGAAGCAGGCGAAGTCCAACCCGTGAGCCTGCGCCTGCTGGGCATGGAGTTTGGCCAGTACGTCACCGCATCAGCCTTTGGCAGCGGCCTGCAGTACGTGCTCACGCTGCTGCTGTCGGGCAGCATGGACTACCGCGTGGCCAACATCATCGCCATCATCGCCGCCAGCGTGAGCAACTTCTTGGCCAACGACCGCTGGACCTTCAAGCGCCCCAAAGAATGAAGCCCCCACGCTCCACCGCTGCGCGGGTCGCTGCCCCCCAGGGGGGCGCGTTTTTGCTTGGGGCGGCCCGGCGCAAAAACCTATCTGCGCATTGGCCATGGCTGCTACTGGTGGCGTTTACTGCGCTGCTGTACCTGTTGGGCTTGGGCAGCCCCTATGCGCCCACCAATGGCGACGAGATGGTTTACATCCACATCGCGCGCATGACGGCCGAGAGCGGCCACTGGCTGCCCCTGCAGTCCGAGCTGCTGGGCACGCGCAACACCAAGCCGCCGTTGCTGATCTGGCAGGCCATGGTGGCCGGTGGCTGGGGCCAAAGCTGGGACCTGTTTGCGCTGCGCCTGCCCAGCATCGCCTACACCTTTGCCACCACCGCCTTGCTGGCCTTCTTCGCCCACCGCATGGCACCGGCGCCCGGCAAATTGCGCGCGGCCTGCGTGGCCGCGGCCTTGTACCTGCTGTTCTTCTCGACCTTCCGCTACGGGCGTGTCTACCTCACCTCGGCGCCTGAGACCTTTTGGCTGGCGCTGCCCATGTGGTGGGTGTTGTGGCTGCGCGTCCGTGACAAGGCACGTCACCCAGCACGCGCCCTGGGCTGGCTGGCCTACACCCTGTTTGGCATTGCCATGGGGCTGGGCGCGGCGTACAAATCGTTTGCCCTGGTGGCCCCGGCTGCCGCAGCCCTGTGGTGCGCCGTGCTGCTAAGTGAACCCTTGGCCTGGCGCACCACATGGCGCACCACCGCGGGCGTGGCATGGAGCACGCTGCTGGGCGTGGGCATTTTTGCGCTGTGGTTTGTGCTGGACCCGGATCCGGCTGCCGTCTGGCAAGAATTTGTGGTGGCGGAGAACGCGGGCAAGATGTCCAACACCATGGGCTACTGGCAAGCCGCGCTCTCCGGCCCCTACCCGCTGTGGACGCAGCTGCTGGCCTACCCCGAAAACGCGGGCCTGCTCGCCTTCATGGCCCTGGGCTTTTGCGCGCTGGTGCTGTGGCGCGGCGTGCGCCGCCAAAGTTATGCGCAACTCACGCCGGCGCTGTGGGTGCTGCTGGCCTGGTTGCTGGTGTGGCTGGTGGTGTTCACCATTCCCAGCCAGCGCTCGGCGCGTTATGTGATTCCCGCCATGCCGGCGCTGGCGATTGCCATGGCGCTGGTGTGGGACCGCTTGCCCCGCGTCTGGTTCTGGCTCACCTTACTGGTATGTGCCCCAGCGCTGGTGATGCTGGCGCGCATTGGCTGGGTCATGGGTGGCATGGAAATCGCCAACCCCTTCGAAGTTGCTATGACTTTGATAGCTTCTGGCGCAGGATTGGCGGGGGCTATTGCTGGTTTTCTTCATAAAAACTGGGCGCGCAATGCCGCCCTGGTGGCCTGCCTGGCGGTCTATGGCTGCTTTGGGCTCATGGTGGCGCCGCTATCGCAACCGGCAGCCGGCTACAGCCCCGCCGTGCAGGCGCAGATGCGCGGCCAGCGCGTGGTGGTGCCCAATGGTTTTACCGGCCAGTACGAGCGCTTTCACTTTGTACTGCCTGGGGCCCGCATTAGCCCCTACGACGCCGAAGGCCGCAACACCGGGGCGCTCTACCCCGACATGCCAGGCAAGGAACGGCTGGACCGGTTACTGATGGAGTTCGACGCCGTGGTCTGGCTGCAAGAGGACTTGAACGAGGCCCCCAGTTGCCTGCCGCACTGCACTCTGGTGGCGCAGCGTTGGCATGTGAAGAGCCGCCACAAGAGCGGCGAGGTGACGCTGGACAACCTGTGGCAGCCGCAGGACTGGCTGTTCCGCCGGGAATGGCTGCTGGTGCCCGCCCGCCCCTAACCGAGCCGCCCGCAAGGCGCTACTGATTTAGTAGCTTCTTGCGCAGTATCTACGTGGGCTGGATGCTCATCAGACACTGAAAACGCGACGAAAACCACGCAGCCCACGGCGCAAGGCCAGCGCCACGCTGGGCCAAACGCTGACCGCCGACCACACCGCCACCGAAGCCGTGCCATAGGCCTCCAGCTCCAGCCAGCCCCCGCTGAGCACCTGGTAGCGCATGCCGGCGTCCAGGCGCACCGGCGTATCCATCCAGGACTCGGCCAGCATCTGGCGCTGGTGCACACAGATGCCTCAGCAGGGCTGATCCCGGTACGACAAATTCAGCGCAAACCCAGCCGGGTCAGTTTCTTGATCAGACCCACGCGCGAGACTCCCAGCCTCCGCGCAGCTTCCGATTGGTTGCCACCGACTGCGACCATGGTGTCTCGCACCAGGCGCAACTCCAGCTCCAGCAAGGCTGCGTCCAGCGGGCCAGCGCCATCACCTAGTACAGGCGTTTCCGTGCGCGTCACCAACTCATTCATATCTCCACTGGCAAGGCGCAGTAGTTCAGCATCCACCTCGCGCTGGTCCGGCAGCAATAAGGCACCGGCGGACTCCACAACGGCTTTGAGCTCACGCACATTTCCTGGCCATTCGCGCGCCATCAGCCAAGCCAGGGCACCCGCGGACAGACCAGCGCGCGGCGCAACCCGGTGCAGAAAGCGTGTGGCTAGCAGAGGGATATCGGCAGGGCGTTCAGCCACCGCAGGGGTACGCAGCACCACTCCCTTCAGGCGGTAGAACAAGTCTTCGCGAAACGTGCCTTCGCGCACCATGGCTTCCAGGTCACGGTGTGTCGCGGCGACCACGCGCGTGTCGGAATGCTTTTGTACCCGTCCGCCCACGGCCACAAATGAGCCTTCCTGCAAAAACCGCAACAGCTTGACCTGCATGGGCGGCGGCATTTCACCCACCTCGTCCAGAAACAGCGTGCCGCCATGCGCAGCTTCCACCAAACCCGGCTGGTCCCGGTAGGCACCTGTGAAGCTGCCCTTCACATGGCCGAACAATTCGCTCTCCAACAGCTCGGCCGACAAGGCACCGCAGTGGATGGCGACAAAAGGCTTGCCCTGGCGTGCGCTGCACGCATGCAGCGCACGAGCGACCAACTCTTTGCCGGTACCCGTTGGCCCCAGAACCAACACGCTCACCGCGGTTTGTGCCACGCGGCGCACCAGCGCACGCAATTGCACAGTGGCAGGCGCCTGCCCCACCATTCCCAAATCATCCACGGCCTGCTCGGCCCGCAGCGCGCTGAGTTCAGCATCCAGGCGGGCCTTGCGCAAGCCGCGGGCCACCACAAAGCGCAGCATGTCCGGGTCTATGGGCTTGGTCAGAAAATCCCATGCCCCTAGTTCGGTGGCACGCAAGGCCAGCGCATGGTCACCATGGCCTGTCAGCACCACCACCGGCACCCGCGCAAAACGCGGGATGAGTTCCAACCCGATCTCAGGGTCCATATGCGGCGGCATCGCCAGATCCAGCAGCACCAGTTGGGGCTTGTGCTGCGCAAATGCCGCTACGGCTTGCTCACCATCGCCCACCAGCGTGACGGTATGGCCGAGGTCACGCAGGAAAGCACCGCCCAGTCTCTGGAAAGCGACCTCATCGTCCACCAGCAGGACATGCCCCGTCTCGGGATTTGTTTCGAGGGTTTCTGCGGTCATGGCACTCACGGTAGGGTCCGCGCAAAGCGCAGGGTAAAACAGGTGCGCCAAGGCGCACGCTCGGTCAATGCGACAGAACCTCCGTGAGCGGCCATGATGCGCGCGACGATGGCCAGCCCCAGGCCAGTGCCCCCCGGACTGCGTGAAGCAAAAGGCTCGAAGAGGCGATCACGAATCTCCTCCGGAACACCCGGACCGTCATCGCAAATATGCAGCAGCACAGCATCGCCGCTCACCTCTGCGTCAATGTGCACATGGCTATGCGTGGCCGCAGAGGTGGCAGCTTCTCCCGCTGAAGCCACCGCCGTTCGCGCATTCTCAAACAGGTTTGTTAACGCTTGGTCGATGCGCTGCGGATCAATATCCAGCGGCAATGCCTGGTCCAGCCCGGCTCCCAGGCTCGCGCCTGGCACCCGCACGGCTGCTGCACGCACAAGGGGCGCGAGGTCCAGGCGCGAAGGCGTCAATTTCCAGGGCTTGGCGTAGTCCAACAGGTCGCGTGTCAAATTGGAAATGCGGGCTACCTGATCGGCCACTTCACGCCGTGTGTCACCTGGGGCCATAGCGACCGCCATGGAAATGATGTTCAGCGGGTTGCGAATGTCGTGCGCCACGGTGGCTGCCAGCGAGCCCAACTCGGCCAGACGTGCCTGCAGTTGGCGCTCGCGTTCACGCGCAGCAAATTGCAAGGCCTGCGCGACCCGCAGCGCGGCGTCCGCCACCACGGTGCCAAACAATTCCGCCACATGGCGCGGCCCGGGTGGCGCCGCATCCCACCCCTCCAAAGTGGTGTTCCATCCATCAGGGCTCGGGGCACATACCAGCTTTGGAACGCTGCTGGCCACATCACCTTCCGGGGCGGCGCCGATGCAAACGTCCACCTGCGTGCCGATCCGCTTGCTCAGCAGCGCCGCGCTGCGCTCGGCCAGGGCCTCCGGGGTCTCGCAGACTTGCAGGACTGTACGCCACGCACTCAAGTCAGCCACGGAGACCTCTCCGCCCGGGTAAACCAGCCGCTCCGCAAAGCGCCGCACCGGGCCGTTCAGCGCCAACACACTGGCGGCGACAGCCAGTCCCCCCAACCAACGTGATTCAAATGGCAACAGAGGGGTGAGCGCCACCACCAACCCACCCAGGGCCAGCAGCAGCGCCCAAACCAAGGCCCGACGTGCCCAGGCATTGGCAACGAACACGCCGTAGCGCAGGATTCCGTACACCAGAATCAAGGAATACAGCGGCAGCCCTAGCAAGGGAAAGGGGTACAGCGGCAGGTCCAGCACAGCAATGCCGTAACCCGTCAAACACACCAGGCCCCACAGACACGACGCCGTAACCGCCGCGATCTGGCGGAGTTTCTGCCGGTCGCCTGCCCGATGGGCCCGCACCAGTGCATGCAGCAGCACCGTGACCCCGCCGATACCCAGGATGACCCATGCCATGCTGGCCATCCATCCCACGGTGTCCGCAATCGCAATCCAGCCAATGTCGCGGTGCGGCACCAGGTGGCCCGGTGTCAAGACCATGGCTACGCTGCTGGCCCCGGCCCCCAACACGTAGGCCGCGGCCACGCCTTTGCGCCCTATGTCCAGGCCACAGAACACCGTGCAGAAGTGAAAAAACAAAGTGGAAGTGAACGGTGCCGTGGCCAGCAGCAGCATGCTCCCATGCTCCACTTCCGGGCCAAACCAGTTGGGCAACTCGTTGCCCACCATCCACAGCGAGATGCCAATCAGGAAGGCCGCAAGCAGCCGCGCGCCGGCGACGCGATCCGCCCAAGCCAACAACACCGCCGCCAGGACCAGGGTCTCCAGCAATGCAAAGCCAAGAACTGCGTGGATCAGCATGCGAATCCGATGGCCTGGAAATTCATGGTGATGGGCCTGTTACTGGAGTTGACGATTTGGGTAAAGCCGACTGTAAACCAAGTATGCAGATCGAAACATAAATTTCAATGAAATCAAAGACTTGCAAGAGGTCACCTGGCTGGCCCAGTTCTAGCAATAAGAGGCCTATCCACAACTACGGATAACGCCTCCATGTTTGTCCTACCCGCCCTTCAAAACAGCCGCTTGGGTCGCCTCATCTACCGCGCCGACGCGGAAGCGAAGCCTGATCTCGATCTTCCGACCATGGTTGGCGCAGACGGCTGGTCGCGTCTGCCGCTTGCAGTGCAAAGGCGTTTCGCGGTTGCCCATGCGGATACCACCTACGAAGGTCATATGGACCTGCGCCGCTCGCGCATGGGTTGGGTCTACGCGGTCCTTTCGCGGATCGTGGGTGGACCGCTGACGACACTGAACTGCTTTGGTGTTCCCATCAAGGTGCGGGTAACAGGCAATGGTCAGGGCGGTGTCGTTTGGGAGCGCTGCTTCCTCGCCGAAACCGCCAAGACAAGTGGTCAAGAGTGCGTAGTGCGTTCCACCAAGGTGCTGGACACCGACGGCAGTTTGCTGGAGCGCACCGATGGCGGCTTGAGCATGTCCTTGGCTGTGTTTGAAGAGGACGGGATGCTGGTCTTTCGCAGCCATCGCTTCTGGTGGATGTTCGGACAACTGCGCATCCGCATTCCGACTTTGCTGACCCCGGGTACCTGCCGCGTCGTGCATGCCGATCTGGGCAACGGCCTGTTTCGCTTCACCTTGTCCATGGTCCACCCGCTATGGGGTGAGACCTTCTACCAATCCGGCGTTTTTGTCGATCCTTGCAACGCTTGAAAGCGCACCACCATCATGAACACCATCTTCATCCTTCTCTCCATCCAGGCAGTCATGGGCGCCTTTGACAACCTCTGGCACCACGAGCTGGAAGCCAAGTTGCCGCAACGCGTCTCGGCACGCTTTGAGCTCGCGCTGCACGCTTCGCGTGAGGCCATTTATGGCATCGTTTTTCTAGGCTTGGCCTGGTTCGAATGGCGCGGCGCATTGGCCGCTGTCCTGGCGATCCTGTTAGTCGCCGAACTGGGCATCACGCTAACTGATTTTCTTGAAGAAGACCGGACACGCCGCCTGCCACCGTTTGAGCGCGTGTTGCATACCTTGCTGACCATCAGCTACGGTCTGTTCTTGGGCGTCTTCGCACCGATGTTGCTGACTTGGGCACAGCTGCCGACCGCATGGGTGCTCACTCCACACGGATGGGCCTCCTGGTTGTGCAGTGTGTACGGCATCGGCGTCTTGGCATGGAGTCTGCGCAATGTACGCGCCGTGCTGCGCCTGAATCGCTTGGCACGCAACTCCAGCACAACCTTGCCCATCGACCTGCGGCAACGGGTGGCACCGGCAGTGCTGGTCACGGGTGCAACCGGGTTTGTTGGCAGCGCGCTGGTGGCAGACTTGCTGCGCGAAGGGCGGCGGGTGATTGTGTTGTCGCGTGATGCGCGTCAAGCGCAAGCCTCCTTCGGACCCCAGGTGTGGGCGATTGAAAGTCTGGATGCCATTCCGAGTGAGACGCACATCGACACGGTCGTCAACCTGGCGGGGGCGCGTGTTCTGGGTGTGCCCTGGACCGCTTCGCGCAGGCGCACCTTGCTCGCCAGTCGTGTGGGCATTACCGCGGCACTGGTGGATCTGATGCGGCGCATGCAACAACCGCCGCGGGCATTAATCAGTGCATCTGCAGTGGGTTTCTACGGAGCATCCCCCAACGCGTCATTTGAACCTTTGGATGAGACAGCAGGCCCGCGTCCCGGCGAATTTCAATCTGATTTGTGCGTGGCCATGGAGCATGAAGCGCGCCGCGCAGAAGCACTGGGCATACGCGTGGTGCGCATGCGGTTTGGCGTGGTGCTGGGGCAAGGCGACGGAGCCTATCCCATGCTCGCACTGAGTGCCCGCATGGGTCTGGGCGCTGTACTTGGTAGCGGACACCAACCAGCGCCATGGATACACCTGAAAGATGCTGTTGGAATGCTGCACTTTGCGATGGCAAACGACCAACTGCGTGGAGCTGTCAACGCGGTGGCCCCTGACACCGTGCCACAAGCCCAGTTCGCAGCAGTACTGGCTGACTCCTTTGGTCGCCGTGTCAGAATTCGCATGCCTTGTGCACCCATGCGTGCAGTCTTGGGCGAAATGGCCACACTGCTCCTGGACGGCCAAAACGCCAGGCCTCGGGCTGCACTGGCAGCGGGCTATCGATTTGCATACCCCGGGCTGGCAAGCGCCTTTGCCGCCCTATCAACTTCCCGGAACTGAGCCATGCATTTAAAAAAAATCACCAGCAATGTTTGGCACACCGAACACCATTTCTCTACGGGTGGCATTCCCGTTGCAACTCGGATGACAGTCGTTCGTCTGAAAAACGGGGGGCTGTGGCTGCATTCCCCCATTCCCATCCACGGAGAGTTGGAGCAAGAACTTCTACAACTCGGCCATGTTCAATTCGTCGTTGCGCCCAACAAGGGGCATCGGCTCTTCTTCGCAGATTGCGCGGCCCGGTTTCCCCAAGCACAGGTTTTGATGGCTCCAGGCACATCATCCAAGCCGGCGCAGAACTCCGACTGGCTGGAGCTGAATGAACACACCCCAGCGCCCTGGCGCCCGGAACTGGAAATGCATGTCTTTCAAGGCATACCAGATTTGAATGAGTCGGTGTGGCTGCACCTGCCGTCCAAGACCTTGGTCTTGACCGACCTCTGCCAATGTTGGCGAGGATCCATGCCGCTACGAGCCAAACTCTTTGCCTGGGCGACCGGGGTTAAGGAGCAGTTTGCGGTCCCCCGAACTGTGCAGTTCATGCTGAAAGACCGGCGCGCAGCCCAAGCCAGTGTCCAGCACATCCTTCAATGGGACTTCACGCGGGTGATTTTTGCCCACAACTCCATTCTGGAAACGGATGCCCACGCCGCCGTGACGCGGGCTCTAACGGCACTGGTCAGGGACTAGCCAGTTCAGTACTGCAACCGGGCCACCGCCCGCAGCTCCTCGGGTGTGGTGCTGGGCAAGCCAAAGTACTCCAGGTAGGCGGGAATCTGCTCAAACAGCATGTCCGACCCCACCTGCACCTTGCAGCCACGTGCGATGGCCGCAGCCAGAAAAGCCGTGGTCTCGGTCTTCATGACCACCTCACCCACAAACGTGGTGGCGGCCAGGCGCGTCACATCCAGCGGCATCGCGTCGCCCTCGTTCATGCCCAGCGGCGTGGCGTTCACCACCAAGTCAAAGCCCACCGGGTCGGTGGAGCCGGTCAAGACGTCGAGCTGCGGGTAGTGCTGGCGCAGGCGGGCGGCCAGGCCATCGGCCGCAGCGGCGTTCACATCAAACACCGCCAGTGCCGACAGGCCTTCGGCCGCCAGCGAGGCCGCAATGGCACAGCCCACACCGCCGCTGCCCACCACCAGGGCGCGGGCGCCTTGCAACTTCAGGCCCTTGCGCAACACGCCACGCACAAAGCCAGCGCCGTCAAACATGTCGCCCTGCAACTGGCCCTTGGGGCCCCGACGCACCGCATTGCACGCGCCGGCAATGGCCGCAGTGGGCGACAACTCGTCCACCAGCCCGGTGGTGGGCACCTTGTGCGGCATGGTGATGAGTGCGCCACGGATGTTGGTGAGCGTGAACACGCTGCGCAAAAAGGTGGCGTAGTCCGGGCTCTGGCAGCCCATGGGCACCACCACCACATTGGCCCCGGCTTTTTCAAACCAGGGGTTGTAAATCATGGGTGCCTTGAAGGCGTGGGTGGGGAAGCCAATGTGGGCAATGACTTCGGTGTTGCCGTTGATGATCATGCCTGTGCGGCCTTCGCAGCCTTGGCCGCATTCACTCCGGCGCGCAGCGCCAGCAAATAACTGTCCACGCCAAAGCCGGCTATCTGGCCTTTGACGATGTCGGCAAACACCGACTTGTGGCGGAATTCCTCGCGCGCATGGATGTTGGACATGTGCAGTTCCACCACCGGGCAGGTCAGGATAGAGATGGCATCGCGGATGCCATAGCTGTAGTGCGTCCAGGCACCGGCGTTGATGAGCACGGCGTCCACCCCATCGGTAAACGCTTGGTGGATGCGCTCGCACATGGCGCTCTCGCTGTTAGTCTGAAAGGCATCCACGTCAACGCCCAGCTCGCGGCCCAGCGTGGTCAAGCTGGCGTTGATTTCGTCCAGCGTGATGGTGCCGTACTGCGCGGGGTCACGCTTGCCGAACATATTGTGGTTAATGCCGTGCAGCATCAGGACTTTCATACAACCTCGAAAACTTAAAAATTCGGCGGCCCTGCGCAGCCCCCAGGCTGCGCAGGGGGCGGCGCTTACTTGCGGTTCTTGGCCAGTTCGGCCTGCACTTCGGCAACGGTGGCTTCACCCACGTTGGCGCTGTACTTGGCCACCACAGGCTTCATCTTCTCGCGCAGCTTGGCCAGCTCGGCAGGCGAGAACTCGCTCACCGTCATGCCGCCCTTTTTGAGGCCATCCACCGCCGCAGCGGCTTGGGCGCGGGACTGCTCGCGCTGGTACTTGGTCGCATCGTCCGACGCTTCGTCAATCAGCTTCTTCTCGGCGGCGTTCAGCGTATCCCAGAATTTCTTGCTGATGATCACCGACTGGGGGTTGTACTGGTGGTTGGTCAGCGTGACGTACTTCTGCACCTCGTACAGCTTGTTGGCGTTGATCACGGTCAGGGGGTTCTCCTGGCCGTCAATCGCCTTTTGCTCCAGCGCGGCGTACAGCTCGGGGAAAGGCAGCGGTGTGGGGTTGGCGCCCAGGGCCTTCACCCAGTCCACGTTGATGGGGTTGGGGATCACGCGCAGCTTCAGGCCTTCGATGTCTTCCACCTTGAGGATGGGGCGCTTGCTGTTGGTGATGTTGCGAAAGCCCAGCTCCCAGTAGGACAGACCCACAATGCCGCGCTCTTCCAGCTTGGCGTGCAGCTTTTTACCCACCGGGCCGTCCACCAGCGCATCAGCCTCTTGGGGCGAGCTGATCAGGAAGGGGAAGTCAAAAATCGCCAGCTCTTTGGCCACGCTGGCCAGGATACCGGTGTTGAGCACCACCATCTCCAGCGTGCCGCCCTGCACGGCGGACACATTGGCCTGGTCACCGCCCAGCACGCCGCCGGGGAACAGGTTGACCTTGATTTTGCCGCCGGACTTCTTGGCCACATTCTCGGCAAAACGCTCCATGCCCAGCACCATGGGGTGGCCTTTGGGGTTTTGGGTGGCGAACTTGATGGTGTGTTCACGGATCTCTTGCGCCTGGGCCACGCCAAAGGTGGCGAGGACAGCGGCTGCGGCAATGGCTTTGAGGACTAAACGCTTCATGACTTGTCTCCTGAATTTGTGGGAACCGAGAGCGGCTGTACGCATTACAAAAAGCCTGCCGGACGTGGCGTACCCAAGCACGCCCAGCTGCCGTTAAAGATCAATAAAACCAGCGCGCAGGCACCATCACCAGCTGCGGGAAGGCGACCATCAAAAACATGATGGCGAACTGCGCAGCCATGAAGGGCAGCACTCCTTTGGTTACCTCGTCCATACCGACCTTGCCCACACCGGCCACGGCATTCAACACCGTGCCGACGGGCGGCGTGATCAGGCCAATCGCGTTGTTGATGATGAACATCACACCAAAGTAGACCGGATCAATGCCTGCAGCCTTGACCACTGGCATCAGCACCGGCGTCAGCAGCAGAATCGTGGGCGTCATGTCCAGCGCGGTGCCCACCACGATGGTCAGAATCATGATGGCCAGCATCAGGAGGCGCGGGCTGTCCAGCAGGGGCTGCAGCAGCTCCACCACTTGGCCAGGCAGGTTGGCCACGGTGATCATCCAGGCTGAGACCATGGCCGCGGCCACCAAAAACATCACCACCGCACTGGTCTTGGCAGCTGCAATAAACAGAGGCACCAGCTTGCTGAAATTCAGCTCGCGGTAGATCACGGTAGAAACAAACAGCGAATACACAGCTGCCACCACGGCCGCCTCGGTAGGTGTGAACACCCCGAACTTCAGGCCAAATACGATGATGAAGGGCAGCACCAGCGCCCAGGTCGCCAGACGCATTGCGTCCAGCACTTCGCCCGCAGTTTTGCGCGGTGGTGGCACCACCATTTCCTTGCGCACCAGCCACCACCAGGTGGCCACCAGCGACAAGGCCAGCCACACGCCCGGAAAGATGCCGGCCATGAAGAGCTTGGAAATCGACACGTTGGCCGCCACACCAAAAATCACAAAGCCAATGCTGGGCGGAATGATGGGGGCGATGATGCCGGCAGACGCAATCAGCCCCGCCGAGCGGGCCCGGTCGTGGCCAGCCGCCACCATCATGGGCAGAAGCAAAGCGGTCAGCGCAGCAGCGTCTGCCACCGCAGAGCCCGACAGCGAGGCCATGATCACCGCTGCCACAATCGTCACATAACCCAAGCCGCCCTTGATGTGGCCCACCAGCGCCATGGCAAAGTTCACGATGCGGCGCGACAGGCCGCCGGCATTCATGATCTCGCCCGCCAACATGAAGAATGGCACCGCCAGCAGCGGAAAGCTGTTGGCCCCCTCAATCACGTTCTGCGCCAGGATTTGCGCGTCGAACATGTTCATCTGCCACATCAGCGCCGCACCACACAGCAGCAGGGCAAACGCAATCGGCACCCCCAGCGCCATGAATGCCAGCAAAGAACCCAGAAAAATTGCAATCGTCATCTCAGTCGGCTCCGGGCTCAGTTGCGGGAATGGGCTTGGGCATCCGAATTGCCACCGTGCGGGGCCTCTTCAGATTCCTGGATCAGCACCAGGTGTGCGTCGTCCACCTGGCCGCTGAGCAAGCGCCACAGGTCCATCAGCACAATGGGCGCGCCCAGTGCAGCAAACACCACGCCCGAGGCGTAAAAAATGCCCATGGACACTTCCATCACTGGGCTGGTGGATTCCTTGTTGATGAGGTATTGGTCGTAAGAACCTTTGGCCACCAGCCACAGGCAGAACAACATCAGCACCAGAGACAGTGCCATGCACACCTTCTTGCCGGTGGCGCCCAGGCGGCCCACTAGCATGTCGGTGCCCAGGTGGGCTTTTTCATGCAGAGCCACCACGGCGCCCATGAAGGTGACCCAGACAAACAGCCAGCGCGACAGTTCCTCGGAGAGCGTAAAACCCGAGTTGAAGGCGTAGCGCATCACCACATTGC
Organism: Rhodoferax sp.; assembly: GCF_034519335.1. Classification (GTDB taxonomy): domain Bacteria; phylum Pseudomonadota; class Gammaproteobacteria; order Burkholderiales; family Burkholderiaceae_C; genus Allorhodoferax. Next base: position 229,754 of record NZ_JAXHOL010000002.1, on the reverse strand, counting down.
CAAACACCAGCACCACCATCAGCGCCAGCGCGGCGGCAATCAGATAGCCCAGCAGCTTGCAGTACCCCTTGATGAATTTGTTGACCACGCATTGCTCCAGATTTCGTACGTTTGTTAATGTACGAACTAGTTAGTTTTGCGTGATGCGGGTTTTCCCTAGCTATATCGCGCATAACCGGGAAAGCTGTTATGCCAAAAGTGAATTGCTTAGACGATCTCTGCGCACGGGGCGCATCAAGCCAGCGCGGTTACTTGCGCACGAAGCGCACCACCATCTCGGTGATGCTGGCGCGGCGGGCATCGGACTGCGCGTCCTGTGCCTTGTCCTTGAAGATCAGCCCAAAGGTGTGGCGGTTGGACACGTTGAAAAACGTCAGCGCCGAGATGGAAGCGTGGATGTCCACCGGGTCCAGCCCCGGGCGGAACACGCCCTGCTGCACGCCCCGGTCATAGAGCTGGCGAATCGCCTGAATGGCAGGTACGTTGAGCTGCTGGATGGTCTTGCTCTGCGCCAGGTAGCTGCCCTGCTCGATGTTTTCGTTCATCACCAGGCGGATGAAATCTTCGTTGTCGGCGTGCCGGTCGAAGGTGAACTCCACCAGCCGGCGCAGCGCTGCCTCTGGCTCCATGTCCTCCAGGTGCAACTGCCCTTCGATCTGGCGCATGCGTCGGTACGACTCTTCCAGCACCGCTACGTACAGCCCTTCTTTGCTGCCGTAGTAGTAATAAATCATGCGCTTGCTGGTGTGGGTGGCTTCGGCGATCGCATCAATGCGAGCTCCACTCAGGCCCTTGGCGGCAAACTCTTTGGTCGCCACTTCCAGAATGCCCGCCATCGTGCGTGCCGGGTCATTGGTGCGCGTGGCGGGCTTGGCCAATTTGCTGGCCCGAACAGGCGGCACCGCTGGATGTGCGCTGGCGGGCAAGGCAGAAGATGGGACGGACTCACTCATGGCCCAAGTATAGGAGGGCCTCACTTCACTTATGAAAATCGCCCCTAACCCTTATGAAATATGCGCAATAAGCTACACTTTTAATAGCAAATAAGACCTGATCAACCCCACAACACCGAACGCATGGAGATGGATGCCGACTGGAAACCGGTGTTGAAGAAACGCGGCATTTCGCTGGGCCGTGCTGCGCCGGCCGCATACAGCAGCGGCAGGTAGTGCTCATGCGAGGGATGCGCTTGCTGCGCCACGGCGCCCAGTGACTGGAAGTTTTGCAATGCGTCCAGCTGCCCCTTCTTGATCTGGTTCTGCACCACAGTGTCGAACTCGGTAGCCCAGTCATAAGCTTCGTTGGGCGCCGTGTCCTGGCGTGTGGCGCGCAGGTTGTGGACGATGTTGCCGCTGCCCACGATGAGCACGCCGCGCTCACGCAGTGCCTGCAGCTGCCGGCCCAGCGCATAGTGCTCAGAGGGCGCGCGGCTGTAGTCCATGCTCAGCTGAAGCACGGGAATGTCGGCCTTGGGAAACATGGGTTTCAGCACCGACCAGGTGCCGTGGTCAAAGCCCCACTGGGCGTCCACACCCAAGGGCGTGCCGATGGCGGGCGACTTCAGGCTGCTGGCCAGGCTGCGCGCCACCGCCGGTGCACCGGGCGCGGGGTATTGCTGGTCAAAGAGGGCCTTCGGAAAACCACCAAAGTCGTGGATCGTCTTGGGCTTCGCCATGCCGGTGAGCTGCCAGCCCGGTGTGAGCCAGTGCGCCGAGATGCACAAAATCAGCTGCGGCCGCACACCACGCGCCAGCAGCTCGGTCCCCATGGTCTGCCAGCTGCGCCGCCAGGCGTTGTCTTCAATCGCATTCATGGGGCTGCCATGCCCCACAAACAGCACCGGCAAACGCGGCGAGGGCTTGAGCCCCTGCAGCATGGGCTGGGTGGCGGCACTGGACAGCGGGGTGGTGAGCAGGCTGGGGAGTGTGGCCAGAGCGGCCAAGGTGGTTCTACGTTGCATCGGAGATGGATGCATCACACCAGCATGAAGTTCCCTCCAACGTATTCAAAGCTCCGGCTTTGATAGCAGAAGGCAAAAAACAATTGAATAAACTCCTCAGACATCCGCAACCTCAAAAGACATATGAAATACGTCTATATAACTGCTTTGATCGACTTTCAAATCAACGAGAGATTGTTGACTCCATTGAGGATTAAGGAAAATTTATATATCTCGAACAATCCGGCTCACATCGCCGGCTATATGACACCTAGCGACCTGATAACTATTGGTAGCTTGGAGGCGAGACCATTAACAAATGGAACCCCCGTACTGTATCGGATTGACGAAATATCGTCCTCAACAGAAGCAGATATTGAAATCGTCAACTTTCTTAGAGAGGTTCAAGCATTTCTAACTGCTGCTTGGTTAGTTGAAGACAACAGTGCTAATTGCGAGCTAGCTTTCTCATTTTCTCAGAGTCAAGTACATGTACACAGCAATTCCTTGGCGTTGAACTACACGTCATGCAAGGGGGAAAGAAGTCCGGTGATCTTGCACCCAGACAAATTGCGAAAAATTGGGCATTTGCATGCGGAGTTCTTACAAGGTGCACGCGAGCAGGAAAAACAACCGCACACCAAATTCAGAAAAACTATGGGGCGCCTGGATCGAGGCATTTCTTACCTTCAACAGGCAAGAGCTAACACCGACCTCGGGCAAAAAATTGCAAATTACTGCTCTTTTTTCGAGTCAACACTCAGCACATCGTCTTCGGAGCTATCGCACCAATTAGCTGAACGTACCGCGTTCTTCATCGGCAAAACCCCCAATGAAAGATTCGATATTTTTCAACAAATCAAACAAGCGTATGGCATACGTTCAAAGATAGTCCACGGGGATACTCTTTCCGAAAAAATCATCGTGAATCTCCCTGCGATTTCCAAAAACTGTGACGATCACGCGAGAAGTTTGGTTCTGAAAATTATTCAGGATAAAAAACTAGACAAACTTTTTCAAAACGGATCCAGTGAATCTCTGGACAGATACATGCTGAATTTGATTTTTGGCACACCCCAAGACCTCCACGATTGACAATCAGCTAATAGCGAAGACTTTGGTTCAGCCGCAGAATTCGGTAGGGCGTCGCGACACATCGGCTATTGCGGAGAGGCGTCACAAAAAAGTGCGCCTTTTATCAAAACGATTCTCCAATTCCGAAAGTATGCGCAAGCAGCTATCAAATCAGGAGCGCAGAAAAATACTCCGCAGCAGATACACATGCAGTGCCAACCACAGCCAGGGGTCCAGCACCGCGTCCCACACGTTGCCAGTGGGTAGGCGCAGCAGCACAAACAGCAACACGGCCAGCGGTGCCAGCCAGGTGCTGACCCGCTGGGCCGCGCCCGCTTGCAGCAGAGGCAATACGGTGACCAGCGCCACCACAGCCACGGCGGGCGCACCAAAGCCCAACGCATACAAGGCCACGAGCAGTTGGGCCAGGGTGTCGAGCAACAACAGCCAGCCCAGCACCAGGGCGGCAAGCAGCACAACGACCATGGGTTTGCCAGGGTGCGCCACCCCAGGCGCCCCCCGCAGCACACGGCCGCCCCACCAGGCGCACAGCAGCACCATCAGCACGCTGGGCGCCTGAAAGGCCAGGCCCAGCCAATACGCGGGGGACAGTTCGCCGGGCAGCAGGGTCCACAGCGCCACCAGCAGCGGCAAGCCCCACACCACGCCACGGTGCCGGGTGAAGCGGGCACCTATCAGCACCACCAGCGCAGCCAACACCACGGCCCAGCCCAGTGGCAGCCAGACCTGCATCAGCCACAGCGGTGGCAAAGTGGGCGCGCTCATGGCGTACCTCCGAATGTGCCGGATCCGCCGGGTGCAAAGCGCTGCCAGGACAGCGTCGCCCGGTCCACGGTGTAGCTGATCCACAAGGCGCCATCGGCCCAGGCCAGCGCGGGGTAAGAAAACTCGGCCTCCTCCGCCCCCTTGGCTAGCGTTTGCTGCAGCGTCCACTGCAGGCCATCGGCGCTACGACTCAGGTCCAGCCGGGCACGGCCTTCGGGGGTGGGGTTGTGGGCCAGCAGCATTTGCTGCGGCCCCAGCGCAAAGCCGGCCACGGCCGCATCGGGGTTGCCCAGCGGCAGATCGGGCAGATCGGTCCAGTGCGCGCCGCCATCGTCGGTGCGTACGGCGGTGACCCGACCACCGTGCCGCTCGTCGCGCATCAGCGCCACCCACTGCGCAGGGCTTTGCGGCAAGATGCTGGGTTGCAGGTTGTGGGTCCGGTTGGACATGCGGGTCAGGCCCAGAAATTCTCCATTCGCATCCAGCCGCACGGCCGCTGGATATTTCAGCCCCAGCTCAAAATGCACCGGCAACACCGCACCACCATCTTGCAGGGGCAGCATGGCGTTGCGTACCAAAAAGCTGGTGTTCCACAACCATGACAAGGGCAGCACGCGCACCGGTGCAAAGGCCAGCTCGGCCAGGTCCTGCGAGGCACTGCTTTGCTGCAAATGCAGCACCCGGCTCGCGGCCCAGCCGCCCCAGCCCGTGGCCACCACAAACAGGTGCATGCGGCCCTGCGCATCGGTCCAGGCTACCGGGTTGCCCAAGCGGCGCAGGCCGTGGCCCAGCAAGTCGCCCATCTGGTGGCGGTTCACCACAAAGCGCGGCGGCAGCCAGGCCTGGCTGGCACGGTCCCATTGGGTGGCGGCAATCTGCACCAGCGGGCCACTTTCGCGCTCGCCCGAAAACCAGAACAGGCTCAATGCTGCGGCGTGCCCGGCCGGCATGGGCAGCAGGCTGCTGGCGTGCGCGGCAGCGGTGCCCGGCGGCATGGGCACATCGCCCCCGGCCATACGCTGCAACTGCGCCGCCTGCACCGGCTGGCCGCCCACGGCAATGGCCGGCATCTGCGCCAGCGCAGGGGCGGCCGCAGGCGGGCGCACAGCGAAGTCTGCACCCAGCAGCGTCGCCAGGCTGGCCAGCACCAGGGCCACACGGCCACCGGGGCGCGCCAAAAGAGAAGAAAAAAGCATGCGCCGATCTTAGTGGTCCGCCACGGGGACTCTGCCGCAAGGGCTGCAAAAACTTCCCAAGGCGGGGACAATGCGGGATATGAAAACCCTGCGCTCCATCGCCCCTTTGAGTTTCCCCTGGCAGACCATGGACCCCTTCCTGTTCTGCGTGCACCACAACGACGCCTACCCGGCAGGCAACGCACAGATGGCGCCCGACCCGGCACTGCTGGCCGGCCGCAACATCGGCCAGGACTTTGCGGGCAAGGACGGCTGGAGCATGTACCACGGCGACACCGTGCCCGGCTTCCCCTCGCATCCGCACCGGGGCTTCGAGACCGTCACCATCGTGCGCAATGGTCGCATTGACCACTCCGACTCGCTGGGAGCCACCGCCCGCTTCGGCGGCGGCGATGTGCAGTGGCTCACAGCCGGCAAAGGCATCGTGCACTGCGAGATGTTCCCGCTCTTGCACACCGATGCGCCCAACCCGACCGAGCTATTCCAGATCTGGGTCAACCTGCCGGCCAAACACAAAATGGCCGAGCCCCACTTCACCATGTTCTGGCACGAGGACATTCCCCGCATCACCGCCACCGATGCACAGGGCAAGACCACAGAGGTGGTGTGTATTGCCGGCACGCTGGAAGGCAAACAGGCCCTGCCCCCGCCCCCCGACTCCTGGGCCAGCGAACCCGGCAGCGACCTGGGCATCTACACCATCAAACTCAGCCCCGGGGCCCAGTGGACCTTGCCTGCGGCCGCCAGTGCCGCCACACGCCGCATCCTGTATTTTTTCAAAGGCGGTGCACTCACCGTCGCAGGGGAATCAGTGCCTGTCAAATCCGTGATGGAAGTACAGGCCGACCATGACTGCGGTTTTGTGAACGGTGATGCCGAGAGTGAACTGCTGGTGCTGCAGGCCCGCCCGATTGGCGAACCTGTGGCGCAGTACGGCCCGTTTGTGATGAACACCCAACAAGAGATTCACCAGGCCTTTGCCGACTACCGCCGCACCGAATTTGGCGGCTGGCCCTGGGGCGCGAGTGACCCCGTGCACCCGCGCGAAAAGGGCCGCTTTGCCAAGCATGCGGATGGAAAAATAGAAGAGCGTTAGCCCCCACTCTCCCGCACCAGTGTGGCCATCGCGGCGCCGGCCTCGGTGCCCGTGGCCTGCAGCCCCTGCTGCACGGTGACCTGGTTGGCAGCTGGCTGGTTCTGGCTCACTTTCCACTTGCCCACCAGGCTGTCGATGGGGATTTCAATACCTACCACCGCCGCAATCATGCGGTCGGTGTAATCGCGCGGAGCATCGTCTACAGCCCAGGGCGCGGGGATGGGAGCCTCTTGTTGGGTGGTCAGTTCTTGCATCTGCTGGCGAATCCATACCGCATCGTCACGCACCCGCAGCAGGCCCTTGGCATGCACCACCGCGTAGTTCCAAGTGGGCACCACCTTGCCGTGCTCCGCTTTGCTGGCGTACCAGCCAGGGCTGATGTAGTGCTGCGGGCCCTGAAAGATCGCCAGCACCGGTGTGGCCAGATCGGTATCGCGCCACAGCGGATTGGCGCGTGCCACATGGCCCACCAGCGTGGGGCGGTCCACGCCCTTGCAGCGCAGATAGAGCGGAATGTGGTTGGCCTCCAGGCCCTGCGCAGTCAGCGTCACCAAGGTGGCCAGTGGATGGCTGCGCAGCAGTGCGTGCAGAACCTCGGGGCGGTTTTCTTCGAAATGGCTAGGTTGGTACATGCAGCGTCTCTTACTGGCTGGCCAGGTTCAGTTCAGCCTGCGGTTTGGCATCTGCCGCAGCGCCACCGGTTTTAACAGCGCCCAAAAACAGGCGCTCTGCGCTCACCTGTTTCGCAGCCAGGTAGTCTTTGACCACGACACCACGCTGCAACGCCAACTCGCGGGCAGCCTCGTCGTTGACCGTGATGTTGGCCAGCAGCAGTGCCTCCATATCGGGCACCTCAATGTCTTTGGTCAGGCCCACCAGATTGCGTGGCTTGGTGATGTCGGCACGGCGGTAGACCGCACGCAGCAGCACCGGCATTTCTTCGGCGCTGTAACTGGCTACGGCCGCAGCGTCTTGCCCTTGGGCGGTGGCGCGGCGGCGTTTTTCGGCCAGCAGCAGGCCCTTGAGGCGTTCGCGCTTGATCGCCTCGCGCTCTGCCTCCACGTTGGCCGCTCCTTGCACGGTCAAGCGCAAACCGGGGCGGTCCACCAGAGCCTTGGCAACCTTGTCCAGACCTTCCTTGGCGGGGTCCGTCAGCACGCCGCTGCCGGGCGCAAAGGCCACCGTGCTCAGCTCGGCACTGCCACCGCCGCCAAAGGCATTGGCCAGCAGGCTAAAGGGGGCCGTGATGGCCTTGGCCACCAGGTTGGTCACCACTTTCCAGATCACCGGGCCAATGCGGAACTGCGGGTCGTTGAGCGAGCCACTGATGGGCAGGTCCAGGTCAATCACGCCATTGCGGTCGGCCAACAGCGCCACGGCCAGTTTGACCGGCAGGCTGTTGGGCGCGCCGTCCACCTTGTCGCCAAAGGTCAGCTGGTTCAGCACCAGCTTGTTGGTGGCAGTGAGCTGGCCGTCGGGTAGCACGGTGTAGCGCACATCCAGGCTGAGCTTGCCGCGCTCGATGCCGTAGCCAGAATATTTCACTGCATAGGGCGAGAGCGGTGACAGCTCCAGGTCACGCACCTTGCCCGCAATGTCCAGCGCCAGCGGCTTGGCCAGCGGGTTGAGCTTGCCGGTAATGTCCAGCGACGCCGTGCCTTCCGCACGCCCACGCAGCTCCAAGTCCGCCAGCTGCACCACGCCGTTGGCGGGCTGACTGGAGAACTGGCTGAGCTTGCCGGTCAGGTCGCTCAGGTTGGCGGTGTAGTTGGGCTGGATGAAGCGGTCAGAAAACAGCACCCTGCCGTTGACCAGGCTGATGGGCCCCATGGTGATGATGGCGTCAGGACCGGCGCTGGCACTTGCAGCTGCAGATGCAACCGCTGCCGGAGCCGATGCCCCAGCACCGGGTGGCGCACTGGCGGCCGCCTCGGCCTGGGCCGGGGTTTTGCTCAGGTCTTGCAGGTTCAGGCGGCCATTCGGGTTGACGATGAGGCGGGCGTAAAAGTCGGACAGCGCCGCCTCACGCACGCTCACGCGGGTGGCGGTGCCGGGCGCCATGGCCAGGTCGATGCCGGGCACGTTGAGCGACTTCCAGCTCAGCAGTTCTTCTGCAAAACTGCCGGCCGCGCCCTGCACGGTGTTGGCCCGGAAGTCTTCCAGCTGTGCATCGCCTTTGAGCGCCACCTCTGGCCCCCTGGCTGTGCTGGCAAAGCGAAGTTGGCCCTTGAAGCTGGCGTCGGCCCGCAACACATCCAGGTTCACCTGGCTGGCCACATAGGGGGCCAGCGCATGCACCGGTAACTCCAGCAGCTCCAGCGCGCCCTGGGCCGCCACCGGGTCCCAAGCCACCGTACCCTGGTAGCGCAGGCTTCCTGCTTCGGCTTGGCCGGACTTCACGCGGGCGCTTAACGTCACCGGTACCGGCTTCCTGCCATCGAGGGCGGCCCCCTTGGCCTGCAGGTTCAGGGCCGACACGTCCAGCCGGACCGGGCGCGCGTTCATCCGGTCGGTGAACTGCACGCTGGCGTCTTGCACCTGCAGCTCGCCCAGCACCACTTTCCACGGTGCAGCAGCGTGCGCCGTGGCAGCCGGGGTGGCAGGAGCACCGGGCCCAGCCTCAGGGGCCGTCTTCAGCCAGCGTTCAAACATCCAGGTCCCGTCCGTCTCGCGGCGCACACCGCTGCTGGCGCCAGCCAGCAGCAGCTTGCCCACGCGGGCACTGCGGGCGGCCAGGTCCACCTGGGCATCGCTCAGCTCAAGCAGCTTGAATTTGGGCAGGTCTTGGGAGCTGAGGCCCTCGGCGTTGCGCGTGGTACGCGTGGCCGCCATCGCCTTGCTGGCGACCAAGCCGGCGTCGCGCACCGCCAGTTTTTTCACCGTGGCCTGCAGCGTGTCGCCAGTCCACGTGGCGCCCAGCTCGGCGTCCAGCGTCCCGCGCACCGTGGGCTGGAGCCAGGCAGACAGGTAGGGATCGGCCAGCGCCAATGCCAGGCCATTGACCGTGGCTTGGGCGCTACCTTGTTGGTCAGTGCCCTCGGCTTGCAGGGTCAGGCGCGCGCTGGTTTTGCCCGCAGGCAGGTTGGCGCTGAGTTCGGCCTGCACCGGTTTCTCCAGGGGCCAATGCAGGCCCTGCGCGCTGAGCTCAATGTCTGTCAGCGCCAGCTTGGCCGTGGTCTGCTGGTCCTGCCAGTCCACGCGTCCGCCGCGCAGTGCCAAGCGCTCCAGCGCCAAGGTCCAGGGTTTGGCTGCCGCAGGTGTTTGAGTGTCATTTTGGCCTTTAGCCCCCGTAGCATCTGCGCGAGCAGCTCCTGTTTTAGGAGCATTTTTGGCAGTACCTACTCCGGCCAGCTCTAGGTTCAGGCGGCCGTTGCGCGCGCGCAGTACCTGCAGGCGCGGGTTGGTGATATCCACCGCGCCCAGCGTCACCTGCTGTTCCAGCGGGCGCACATCGGTCAACTCGGTGCGTACTGTGTCCACAGACAACAGGGGCGCGCCAGCGGCGTCCGCCACGGCCAGCTGGCTGACAGTGACCACACCCGACAGCGTGACCGCCGTTTGCGGTTGCTGCACAAAGGCGATCTTGAGCTCGGCATCCACTACCGCACTTTGCGGCTGCACGGGCAGGCCCGCCGGCAGGTACGGCAGATAGGGCTTGAGGTCGAACTGGCGGATCTTCAGCTGCGCCTCACCCTGGCGGGTTTGGGCAAACGGGGTACCCTGGGCCGACGAATCAAACGCGCTGCCATTGAGCACAAAGGCCAGCCGGGGCGCCACCAGCACATCGCGCTTGGAATCAAAGTTGCTGAGAAACGGCACATTGAGCTGCAGCTCGCGCAGCGTGTGCTGGCGCGGCGGGCCTTGCAGCGCCTGGTCGGTGTAGTCCACGCTGCCGCCGCTGAGGGTGACGTTGTACACCGCAAAGCGCAGCGGGTCCTCCGCAGGCGCGTCCGACGGCGCCTGCAAGCGCTGCACGATGTCGTCAATGTCGTACTGCCCCTTGCCGGTGTGGGTGAGATGCAGCGTAGGCGCCTCCACCGCTACCGCGTCCACCACAGGCGCCAGGCGCAGCAACGACTGCAACTCGGCATCCACATAGACGCGCGCCACGCTGAACTGCGGCCCGCTGCCATCCGCCTTGGCCACCGCCAGGTCGCGCACCGTGAGCTCCAGCGACCAGGGCGCAAACTCGATGGCCCCAATGGTGACCGCGCGGCCCAGTAGTGCCGACAGCCGGGTTTGGGCCTGGCTCTTTGCGATGGAAGGCACCAGCGCCCAGGCCAGCGCCCACAGCAAAACCAGCGCACCCAGCGCATAGGCCAGGCGGCGCAACCAGGGCAGGATTCGAGTGGGAAGTGGGGTCATGGCAGGTCTGGAAGTAAAAGCGTCGGCACCGCGCCGGGTGGCGCACACCAGCGATGGTAACGGCGCCATTTGAACCGTGCACAGCCGTTGACCTGCATCAAGCTCACCGTGGACCGCACGTGGGAAGCTCTCGCAAAATCACCGGAGACACGCCATGCCCCGCAGCAGCCTGCAAACCATCAAAGACGAACACGCCGCCCTGGCCGCCATGCTGCAGTCACTGCTGCTGATGCTGGACCGTGGCCCCGGCGATGAGCCCGAGCGCTTTTTTGACGTGCTGCGCGCCATGCTGTTCTACATTGACGAATTTCCCGAACGTCTGCACCACCCCAAGGAGTCAGACCTGCTGTTTCCGCGCGTGGTGCGCCTGGCGCCCCAGACCATGGAAGCCGTGACCCAGCTGGAAAAAGACCATGCCCACAGCGAAGGCGCCGTGCGCGAGCTGCAACACCTGCTGCTGGCCTGGGAGCTGCTGGGCGAAAGCCGCCACGCCGCGTTTGACACCGCCGTGCGCCGCTATGTGGCGGCCTACCTGGCCCACATGAAGCTGGAAGAAACCGCCATCCTGCCCGTGGCCCAAGCCGTGCTGGGCGATGCCGACTGGGCCGAGCTGGACGCGGCCTTTGCCAACAACTGCGACCCGCTCACCGGCCAACATCCGCGCGACCCGGCGTTCGACCGCCTGTTTACCCGCATCGTGATGCGGGCGCCTGCGCCCATTGGGGTGGGCGAAGGCTGAAAGCGCTGCCAAGCCTCCCGGATTAGCGCGTCAGTTTGAGCGCCAGCACCTGCTGGGCCACGCAGCGACCCTGCACCTTGCCACCCTCAATGCCACTGCGAAAGTGGATGCCGGCGTACATGCGCGAGATGGCGGCTTCATCGGCCGCCACCTTGAAGCTGGCAAACGTGCGTGGGCCCCAGCCGCGGTCGTTGTGGGTGTTGTCGGTGAAGGGTTTGTTGGCGCCAAACACCACCTCCAGAATGCCCGCCGCCGCGCTGGACTGCACCGAGTGGCCGGAGGGGTATTCCGGGAACGGTGGCGTGTGCATCAGCGTGGGCACCCAGTTGCTGTCGATCACCAGCTGCACATAGGTCACCGGGCGCAACAGGTTCACTGTGTACTTGGTTTTCCAGCCGGCAATAAAGGCGTCGGCCATGGCCATGTTCAGGCGCACCATGGTGTGGGCGGCCTGGGCCAGGTCGGCCTTTTGCACTCTGAGCAAGTCGTTGGCAATGTAGGCCCAGTGGCCCGCAGGTGTGGGGGTCTTGAGTGGGTCATCGGCCCAGTACAGCGACACCTGGCGCTGCTCTTGGGTGGCCTTGTTGCTCACCTGGTAGACCTCTTGAGCCTCTTTGTAGAAGGCCGAGCCGGGGCTCTCGGAATACGGCGGGGGCAAAGGCGCCGCGCATGCGCTGCTGGTCTTGAGCACAAAGGGCCGCACCTCGCCCCACCAGGGCAGCAGCGCCGGTGCAAATGCGGGCGGTGTAGCCGACCACTGGCCCTCACCACTGGGCGGCACATAGTTTTGCTGGCTGCGGCGCAACGGGCCCCAGGCCTCGTGGCCGCCGTCGGTACGGGCCCAGGTCATGATGGCCATGGCCATGAGCTTGCCAAAGGTCTCCGAGCGGTTGGTGATCTCGGGCGTCACCGTGTTGGGGTCAAAGTCCTGGCTGTATTTGAGCGGCAGGCTGCGCTCCAACAGGTCCACGCGAGCCTTGTTCTCGGCACTGGCGGTGGGGAACATCATGCGCGTCATGGTCGCCATGGACGCGTTGGCCACCGTAGGCCAGTGCAACACCTCGTCGGGTTGTGCCCAGGGCAGCGACTGCAGTTCGTTGAGCTGTCCCGCCAGGCTCTGGTGCTGGGGCATGCCGGGCACCACCGATTCATAGAGGGCGAGCCCCAGGTACGCCAGCGCCCGCGAGGCCACGGGCGGGCTGTAGCCCGGTGTCTGCTGGGTGAGCAACAAGGCCAGGTTGAACCATTCGGTCGCCACACTCGCACTGAAGGCGCTGGCCGGGCGCGCAACAGGGGTGGGCTGCTGTGCCTGCACCGCCAGAGGCACACTGGCCCAGGCGCAGGCCCCGGCCAGGCACAGGGAAAGCAATCGGTGTTTCATGGGGTTTTCCAGTTCACAAGGCCTTGGGCGCCAAGGGTGTAGAAGGCATCGGCCTTCGCGGGCATCCAGTCGCTCCAGCCGCCGTGCGGCCACTGCACCCGCAGCTGCGCCGCACTGTGCAGCGCCCAGGCCAAAGTGCATCCAGCCCAGATGCCCGCTGGCGTGACCACCGCCCACGGTCAGCTCCTGGCGAATCACGCGGGTCGCATCCCCTTCACCCAGCTTCACTTCCACCCAGGCGCCCACCGCATCGCGGTTGCCTGCGGGCTGTTGCAGGCGCAGCTGCAGCCAGTGGCTGGCCTCCGCAGTGGCACCGCTGCTGGTTTGGCGCCAGACCTGCGCCTTGTCCCAGCGGTTCACCACGACCACGTCCAACAAGCCGTCACCATTCAGGTCCACCACCATGCCGCCACGCCCGCGCTTGAAGCTGGCCAGGCCCGCTTGACTGCCGGCTTCCACAAAATTGCCATCGGCCTTTTGCAGCAGCAGGTTGTTGGGGTCCAGCGTGGCGAAGTCGGGCATGGTGGACACATTGCCCTTGACCACAAACAGGTCCGTCAGGCCGTCGTTATTCATGTCGGCAAACTGCGCGTGCCAGGCGGTGCTGGGGTGCACATCGCCACCCACATAAGGCCGGTGCGCGGTCACGCCGCGCTTGAAGGCCATGTCGATGAAGCGCGGCTGGGTCGCACCCGCCTCCAGCGTCTGCAGCTTGTTGTCGGACATGCTGGTCAAGAACACCTCGGGGTAGCCATCGCCATTGAGGTCGTGGCTGGCAATGCCCATGCCCCAGATCTGCAGCGGCTTCCAGCCCTGGGCGGCGGTGTACAGCACAGGGGCACCGCCAGCGGGCAACTGCCAGAGCTGCTCTTCGCCGCCCTTGTAGTACTCGCGGTCGTTGCTCACACGCAGTGCTGCTGAGCCTGAGCGGTTCCAGTCCGAAAACAGCATGGAGAGCGCACAGTGGCCCGGCACCAAGGGCGTGGCAGGCTGGTAACCGCCCCCCTCTTTGGGGCGCAACAGCAGACCCGGTGTGCAGCTGCCCCAAGGAAACTCGGGCTTGCTGCGGTCGGTGTAGGTGCCAATGGCCAGCGTGGGCCAGCTTTGGCCCTGCTCCCAGGTGGCAGTAAACGCGGTGTGCCAGCCGTTGCCGGTGCGAATCGTCCACGCGTCGTTGGCGCGCTCGAACTTGCACTGGCCCAGCCCCTTGAACACTTGCACCTCCCCCACGCGCAGCACCACCAGGTCGGTCTGGCCATCGCCATCCATGTCCAGCGGGTAGGCACCCACGGCATTGGTCAGCTCCAGGCCGGAGCGCTCCTCTTGCAGCTTGAGCGCACCGCCGCGTGTACTGCGGTTTCGGTAGAACTTGGCTTTGTTGACGCCTGCGGTCACGTACACCTCGGGCAGGCCATCGCCGTCGCAATCGAAGGTGGCCACGCCGCCACCCACCATGTACTCACCTTCGCCTTCAAAGCGGCTTTGCAAGCCGGCGGTGTCGGTTTCTTCGGCAAACCGGGGCGTGGCAGGCACCGGCGCATCGGCCGCCCAGGCGCCCGACATCAGGCCCAGGCCAGCCACCACGCTGCGCACCGCGGGCCGGGAAATCCAATCCAGAGGGTGCACGTGGCAATCCTTTGTGAAAAATGAAAGAACCCGGCGATCTTATTAAGTTCGATGATTAAACTATGTCGGGTTTATCCCTATTTGCGCCGCAAGCCAAGTCCCGAACAATTAGTTTGTCGTCCTTACTAAATGCAGTGTGCTGCATTGAAGGCAGCACGATGGCTCGGATGAGTCCTTCCAAAACCATAGGCCTGACACAGGCCAATCCACCGGAGACAAGCAATGAAATTGAAGACAACCCTGACTGCCCTGGCCCTGAGCCTGGCTGCTGCTGGCGCATTTGCCCAAGTCGTGGGCGTGAGCTGGTCCAACTTCCAGGAAGAACGCTGGAAGACTGACGAAGCCGCCATCAAGGCCCAATTGGCCAAAGACGGTGCCAGCTACATCAGCGCCGACGCTGGTGGCTCCCCCGAGAAGCAACTGGCCGACATCGACAGCCTGATCTCCAAAGGCGCCAAGGCCCTGATCATTCTGGCCATGGACAAGGACGCCATCCTGCCGGCCGTGAACAAGGCCAACCAGCAAAAGATCCCCGTGGTGGCCTATGACCGCCTGATCGAAGCGCCCGGCGTGTTCTACATCACCTTCGACAACGTGGAAGTGGGCCGTATGCAAGCCCGCGCCATTCTGGAAGCCAAGCCCAAGGGCAACTACGTGATGATCAAGGGCTCGCCTACCGACCCCAACGCCAACTTCCTGCGCGGTGGCCAGCAAGAAATCATTGACGCCGCCGTGAAAAAGGGCGACATCAAGATCGTTGGCGAGGAATACACCGACGGCTGGAAGCCCGAAGTCGCCCAGAAGAACATGGAGCAAATCATCACCAAGACCGGCGGCAAGATTGACGCCGTGGTGGCCTCCAACGACGGTACCGCCGGTGGTGTGGTGGCTGCGTTGACAGCCAAGGGCATCAAGGGCATTCCCGTTTCCGGCCAAGACGGTGACCACGCTGCGCTGAACCGCGTGGCACTGGGCAGCCAGACCGTGTCGGTGTGGAAAGACGCCCGTGACCTGGGCCGTGACGCCGCGGCTGCCGCCGTGCATCTGGCCAAGGGCCAAAAAGTGGCTGGCGCCCAAACCTGGAACGGTGGCGAGAAGAAAGTGGCTCTGCAAGCCCAGTTCTTGAAGCCTGTGCCAGTGACCGCCAAAAACCTGGATCTGGTGGTCAAGGCCGGCTGGATCAAGAAGGCTGACTTGTGCAAAGGCGTAGACGCTGCCAAGGGCCCAGCCGCTTGCAAATGAAGCACCCCCTGAGCCGCTGCGCGGCTCCCCCCTCCAGGGGGGCGCACCCAGCGGCCTGGCAAAGCCAGTTCCGCGGGTGCCCTGAGTGGACACCCGTCGCGCCGATTACAGCGCGCTAAGGAACTGAAGAGCCCTCCAACCGCGGGCTGGGGACAGCCCGCGGTTTTTTTATGTCTTGCGGAGAACGCATGTGAATCCCGTTTTGAATTCCCTGAAGCAGGCCGCCATCGACTGGCGCCTGGTGATGATGGGCACCGTGCTGGCAGCCATTGCCATCGTGTTCAACATCCTGTCCGGCGGACTCTTCATGTCCCCCGAGAATCTGTACAACATTGCCCAGCAAACAGCCGTGGTGGGCGTTGTCGCCACCGTGGTGGTATTGGTCATCGTGGCGCGCCATATCGACTTGTCGGTGGGCTCGGTCATGGGTTTTGTGGGCGTGCTGATTGCCACCCTGATGTACACCGCCGGCTGGCACTGGGTCGAGGCCTCGCTGGCCGGCCTGGCCGTGGCCATCGCCGTGTCGCTGTACCAGGGCGCCCTGACCGCCATGCTGGGCGTGCCCTCCTTCGTCGTCACGCTAGGTGGCCTCATGTCGTTTCGCGGTGCGGCCTTTCTGGTGGCCGACGGCAAAACCCAACCCGTGAATGACCAATTCTTCCAACGCCTGGGCGGTGGTTTTGACGGTGCGATTGGCGTCACCGCCAGCTGGGTGCTGGCTGGCGTGATTGTGCTGGCCCTGGTGGTTCAGATGTGGGCCAAGCGCCGCGCCAAGGCATCGTATGACGTGCCCAACAACCCCTTGTGGCTGGACGCGCTGATCGTGCTGGTGCCCGTGGCCATCGTGCTGGGTTTTGTCACCGCCATGAACAACTACCAGATCATGAACAAGGACGCGCCGCAAGGCATTCCGATCCCCGTGCTGATCTGGGCTGCGGTGGCGCTGGTGCTCTCATTCATCGTGCACCGCACGCGTTTTGGCCGCTATGTGTTTGCCATGGGCGGCAACCCCGAGGCGGCCGCGCTGGTGGGCATTCCGGTGCGCAAAGTCACGCTCATGCTGTTTGCGCTGATGGGTGTGCTCATCACCATCGCCGCCATGGTGTCCATTGCCCGCCTGAACGCAGGCACCAACTCGCTGGGCACCAGCATGGAGCTGTATGTGATTGCTGCTGCCGTGATTGGGGGCACCGCGCTGGCCGGCGGCAGTGGTTCTATTTTGGGATCGGTGCTGGGTGCGCTGATCATGCAGAGCATTGACAGCGGCATGTTGCTGCTCGATGTGTCGATTGGGGTGCGCTACGTGATCATCGGCCAGGTGCTGATTGCTGCGGTGGTGTTTGATGTGGTTTACCGCCGTATGACAGGAGACACCGTATGAGCGCGGGCAATACAAAGCAAGCGCTGGTGGAGATGCGCAACATCGGCAAATCCTTCGGTGGCGTGCACGCGGTGGACGATGTGAGCCTCACGCTCTACCCCGGTGAAGTGGTGGCCCTGCTGGGCCACAACGGCGCAGGCAAATCCACCCTCATGAAAATGTTGGCCGGTGCCTACCCCATCGACAGCGGCGAGGTGCTCATCAACGGCGAAAAGGCAAACATCCGCACCCCCGTGGATGCGCAGCGCTGCGGCATCGAATCGATCTACCAGACGCTGGCCCTGGCCGACAACCTGGACGCGGTGGCCAACCTCTTTTTGGGCCGCGAACTGTTGACCCGCTGGAACACGCTGGACGACCACCGCATGGACGCGGACGCCCGCAAAGTCTTCAACCGCCTGAACAAGAACTTCAAGAACGTGCGCACCCCGGTGCGCCGCCTCTCCGGCGGACAGCGCCAGGTGGTGGCCATTTCTCGGGCCATCTACTTCAACGCCAAGATCCTCATCATGGACGAGCCCACGGCCGCCCTGGGCCCCGAGGAAACCGCGATGGTGGGCAACCTGGTGAAGCAACTCAAGGCCGAAGGCGTGGGCATTTTCCTGATCACGCACGACATGCCCGATGTTTTTGGCCTCAGTGACCGATTGGCGGTCATGAAAAATGGAAAATTGGTGGGTGCATACCGCACAAGCGATGTCAACGAGGACGAGGTCCTTGGAATGATCATCGCAGGCAAACAACCCGAAGGAAAGCCGCAAACCCACAGCCTGTGAGTGCGGCACCTCCCCCACCATGAAAACGACCGGCGACCAACAATTAGTCAAACGCATCAACCGCAGCGTGCTGCTGCGGCTGCTGCGCAGCCAAAGCGGGCTCTCGCGCGCCCAACTCGCCGTGGAAAGTGGCCTCACCAAATCCACCGTGAGCCTGCTGGTGCGCGAGCTGATTGACGAAGGTTGGCTCACCGAAACCGACGCCACCGCCGCCCCTGGCCTGGGCCGCCCCTCCACCCCCCTGCAGATCGACAGCCGCAGCCGCGGCATGGTGGGTGTGGAAGTGGCGGTGGAAGCCCTGCGCGTGGTGGGCGTGTCGCTCACCGGCCAAGTCTTGTGCGCCCTGGAAGAACCCCTGCTGGGCACCCAGCCCGAAGAGGTGTGCCGCCAGACCGCGCGCCTGGTGGCACGCACCCACGCGCAGCTGCTGCAGCGCAACGTGCAGCTGGCCGGAGTGGGGGTGGGCTTGCCCGGTGCCTTTGACGAAGCCACCGGCATGCTGCGGTTTGCACCCAACCTGGGCTGGCGCAATGTGGACTTTGTACCGCTGATCACCCATGCGCTGGCGCAAGCCGGTGTGCCCCCGGTGGCGGTGCATGTGCAAAACGAAGCCGACACCGCCGCGCTCAGCGAATACGAGTTTTCCGAGGGCGATGCCAAAGACTCACTCATTTTTGTGACTTGCGGGGCTGGTGTGGGCGCGGGCATTGTGCTCAACGACCGCCTGTTTACCGGCATGCAAGGCATGGCCGGCGAAATTGGCCACAGCATTTTGCAGATGGACGGGCCGCTGTGCTCGTGTGGCCGCAAGGGCTGCGCCGAAACCTTTTTTGGTGCCCGCGCACTGTCCAAGCTGCCTGACGCCTCGCAAGGTGGTCACTACTTGGGCGTGGTGCTGCAAAACCTGTGGACCACCTTCAACCCCAGCATGCTGGTGGTGGGCGGCCCTTCGTGCGACACCTACCCCGGCATCGTGCAAGTCGCCCAAGACACCTTGCAGGCCTACGCCGCGAGTGCCGGCATGGCAGCCCCTACCGTGCGCGCCGCGCGCTACGGCTTGCTGGCGTCCGCCGTAGGCGCCGCAGCGCTGGTGCTGCACCACGACCTGCGACCGATGCATGCCAAAACCCCGGCACCTGCAGCCCGCGCTGCGGAGGCCACCGAGATTTCTTCTTCCTCCACCATCACCGCATAACCACGCATGTTTATTGGTATCGATATTGGCACCTCCGAAGTGAAGGTGCTGCTTTTGGCCCCCGACCACCGCGTGCTCGGATCAGCGGGAACTGCCCTCACCGTGCAGCGCCCACACCCCGGCCACAGCGAACAAAACCCACTCGACTGGTGGGCCGCCACGCAGTCGGCCTTGGCGCAGCTGCGCGCTGCACACCCGAAGGAATTCGCCGCGGTGCAGGCCATTGGCCTGTCGGGCCAGATGCACGGCGCCGTGCTGCTGGATGCACAAGACCAGGTGCTGCGCCCCGCCATTTTGTGGAATGACACCCGCTGCGCGCTGGAATGCACCGAGATGATGGCCGAGCTGCCGGGCCTGACCGATTTGGCCGGCAGCTTGGCCATGCCCGGCTTTACCGCTCCCAAACTGCGCTGGGTCGCCAAACATGAGCCTGCCATCTTTGCGCAAGTCGCCAAGGTGCTGCTGCCCAAGGACTATGTGCGCCTCAAGCTCACCGGTGACTACGTGAGTGACATGTCGGACGCAAGCGGCACGTTGTGGCTCGATGTGCAGAAGCGCACCTGGTCGGACGCCCTGCTGGCCCTGACCGGCCTGACGCAGGCCCATATGCCGCGCCTGGTGGAAGGCAGCGCACCCAGCGGAACCCTGAAAGCCGATGTGGCCCAGGCCCTGGGCTTGCCCAAGGGCATCGTGGTAGCCGGTGGCGCGGGCGACAACGCAGCCAGCGCCGTGGGCATGGGTGCAGTCGACAGCGGCCAAGGCTTCTTGTCGCTGGGCACCAGCGGTGTGCTGTTTGTGGTGACGCCCAGCTACCAGCCCAACGCAGCCAGCGCTACCCACGCGTTTTGCCACGCCGTGCCCGGCCGTTGGCACCAGATGAGCGTGATGCTGTCTGCCGCCAGCAGCCTGCAGTGGGTGACCGACCTGCTGGGCGCACCCAACGCGGGCGCGGTGGCAGAAAAAGCCAGCGCCCTGAGCGCGGCACAACGCGCTGCATCCCCCCTGTTTTTGCCCTACCTGGGTGGCGAGCGCACCCCGCACAACGACGCCAATGTGCGCGGCAGTTTCCACGGCCTCAGCTTTGACACCGATGCCGCCCGCCTGGGCTACGCAGTGATTGAAGGCGTGACCTTTGGCCTGAAAGACGGACTGGCCGCGCTCAACGCGGCGGGCAGCAGCGTCACCCTTTTGTCGCTGGTGGGTGGCGGCGCGCGCAGTGCCTTCTGGGCGCAGCAATTGGCCAGCGCGCTGAACGTAGACATCGTGACCCATGGCAGCTCTGCAGTTGGCGGTGCCCTGGGCGCCGCACGGCTGGGCTGGCTGGCCACGGGCGCTGCGTCTGCCGATGTATGCCTGAGCCCCGAGGTGGAGGCCACCTACCGCCCCATCGCTGCCGAGCAAGCCCTGCTGTTGGAGCGCTATGCGACCTTCCGCAGCCTGTACCAATCCACCTGAACCACCACGCCCGCAAGGGCGTTACACCGATCATTTAATTCGACCACACAACTAATCAACCCAAGGACCACACCATGAGCCACTACTTTCCCACCGTGACAAAGCCCATCGCCTATGAGGGCGCCCAATCCACCAACCCGCTGTCCTTCAAGTGGTACGACAAAGACCGCATCGTGCTGGGCAAGCGCATGGAAGAGCAGCTGCGTTTTGCCGTGTGCTACTGGCACAGCTTCTGCTGGAATGGCCAGGACCCATTTGGTGGCGACACCTTCCAGCGCCCCTGGCAGCACATGGCCGACCCCATGGCCGCCGCCAAGGCCAAGGCCGATGTGGCGTTTGAATTCTTCGCCAAGCTGGGCGCGCCCTACTACTGCTTCCACGACCGCGACATCGCCCCCGAAGGCGCCACCCCGCGCGACAGCGTGAGCAACTTCCGCGAGATGGTGGACGTGCTGGGCAACAAGCAGGCCCAAACCGGCATGAAGCTGCTGTGGGGCACGGCCAACCTGTTCAGCCACCGCCGCTTCATGTCGGGCGCAGCCACCAACCCCAACCCC
This sequence comes from Rhodoferax sp., assembly GCF_034519335.1. Classification (GTDB taxonomy): domain Bacteria; phylum Pseudomonadota; class Gammaproteobacteria; order Burkholderiales; family Burkholderiaceae_C; genus Allorhodoferax. The sequence continues at coordinate 208,946 of NZ_JAXHOL010000002.1, read as the reverse complement.
GAAATCTTTGCCCTGGGTGCACTGCAGGTGAAAGAAGCCATGGACGCCACACTGAAGCTGGGCGGCGCCAACTACGTGCTGTGGGGCGGCCGCGAAGGCTACGAAACCCTGCTCAACACCCGCATCGGTCACGAGCTGGACCAGATGGGCCGCTTCCTGAACATGGTGGTGGAGTACAAGCACAAGATCGGCTTCAAGGGCACCATCCTGCTCGAACCCAAGCCGCGTGAACCGTCCAAGCACCAGTACGACTTTGACAGCGCCACGGTCTACGGCTTCCTGTGCCGCTACGGTCTGGAAAAGGAAATCAAGGTCAATATCGAAGCCAACCACGCCACGCTGGCCGGCCACAGCTTTGAACACGAGATCGCCACTGCGGTGGACCTGGGCATCTTCGGCTCCATCGACATGAACCGCGGCGACATGCAGTGCGCCTGGGACACCGACCAGTTCCCCAACAGCATTCCCGAAACCGCGCTGGCCATGTACACCATCATGCAAGGTGGCGGCTTCGTCAACGGCGGCGTGAACTTCGACGCCAAGGTGCGCCGCCAGTCGATTGACCCCGAAGACATGTTCCACGGCCACATCGGTGGCATGGACGTGACCGCCCGCGCGCTACTGATCGCCGAGAAGATGATCAACGACGGCAAGCTGGCCAAGCTGGTAAGCGACCGCTACGCGGGCTGGAATGCCGCGTTCGGCAAGGACGTGCTGGACGGCAAGCTGAGCCTGGAAGCCGTGGCTGCGCATGTGACCGAGCGCAACACCGACACCATGCCCGTGTCGGGTCGGCAGGAGCATTTGGAGAACTTGCTGAACAGCTATATCTGAGCTACATCCCTAGCCAGCTGAAAGACAAAGGCCCCGCAAGTGAATGCCTGCGGGGCCTTTTGTTTGATGGGGTTGCGATGGACGGCGAACTGCTCCGAGTCAAATAAGCATCAAATTCGACTCAAACGCTTATGGATACTGCGCAAACAGCTATAAAAAATGCAGCAAAACAGGTCATGAAGCCATTCTCGGTGTGGTGGAATCCACCACCATCCTGCGCCACAGGCGCTGGCCCCTAGCGCTTGGCGGCCAGTCGCAGTTGCGCGATTTCCTGTCGCAGGTTGTTGGTGATCTGATCATACATTTGCAGCTGCTCGCTGAGCGAGCGCAGCCGGTCGGAAGCGCTCTGGGCAATGTAGATCACCAGCTTGATCGCCACTTGGGGGAACTGCTCTATCAGGCGCTGCAAACCTCCAGAGGAGAGTCCCGCAGCAACGACGGGAGAGATGGCTGTGCACGTCGCCGAGCGTGGCGAACCGTCCATCAAGGCCAACTCACCGATCAGTGCACCAGGGCCAATGGAAGAGATGTCTACTTTGGAAGCGCCGCCGGTATTGCCGGTATCCACCGACACATCACCCTCCAGCAACAGCAGCATATACCCGGTGTTGCTGGCGTCGCCTGCGCTAAACAGGGTGGTACCTGCAGGAAACTGAACCAGCCGCATGAGCGAGACGATGTAGTTCGCCTCCTGCATCGTCAGCGCAAAGTTCGGGCTCGTCTTGCGCAATAGCTCCGCAGCTTTGATTGCGAACTCAGGGACTTCGGTGATCGACCGTGTTGAAGTGGTGGGAGGTGATGCTGCTGCGGGGTTCATGCCAACCTTTCAGAATGGGTGGGTGAGGGGTCGTTGGGTGTCAACGGCTGGCCAGCTGAATCCACACACCGACGCCTGGGAATTGGAATGTCTGCGCATCAAAAGGCATTGTTTTCAATGTGCGCAGGCCCTCCCAGTCACATTGAACGACAGTATCCACACCCAGCTCGCGTTGCAGCAGGCTTTGCGAAAACTGCCCTGGGCTCCAGATGATGTCCAGCGCCTCCATAGTTTGGTTCACCACTTTGACGTTACCTTGCCAGTCCAACAAAGTGGAGGGCTGGCTGGCACATTGGCAAATTTGCGATAGCGTTGCCAGCGATGCTTCTGCCATGAGCGCAACGTCAAACAGGGGGGCCAGCAACTGTGCCAACTCGGCAGCGCGTGCCAGGTGACGCTCCCGCAAAAAGCCGGCTTGCACGTGGTGGAAGGACAGCAGTCCAACCACCGTGTTGCGGCTCATCAAGGGCACCACCAGGGCGGACCCGATGGAGGTGTCGCCCAAGGAGGCCCAGCGGGCATCCAGGCTGGTGTTGGATGCCAGCCCGCCCTGGCGGTGTTGGAGCACCCAGCCGGCAAGCCCTTCAGCAATGACAGTGCGCACCTTGTGATCGGAGACCTGGGTAAAGGTTTCCTTGGTGGCCAGCACTTTGTGCACCACGCGATCTTGCGACAGGAGTAAAAGCGAGCCGTTGTCCGCTCCGAGGTAACTGACCATCAGGGGCATGGCTTTGGTCGCCATGGTGGCGACATCGTGGTGCTTGGCCACGAAATCCAGCAAATCAATTAAAGCGTCATTCATGAACGTGTTTCCCCATATTGCGCTATTTGCGCCCCATCACTATCAGGCTGCCGTTGTCACCCGCCTTCAACCTGTGCAGATGGTAGCCCACCAGCGCATCGTCCGGATGGTGCGCATGCAGGTCCTGAAAGGCCGCGAGGGCGTCGGGCGACTCGGCCTCCATGAGCGTGTACGCCGCAAGGTACGCACTGATCCGCTCGCTGCGGGCCTCGTCTGCAGCGAGCGGTTCGAACACGGCGGTGGGGACATTTTTCCCCTTGAGAACCCATCGCCCAGCGGGCCGGCCAACAAAGTTCGGACACTGCTCCACCGTGGACGCGCTCACGCTGATGCGGGTGCCGAGGTGGTTGTTGAGGGTTTCCAGTCGCGCTGCGGTGTTGATGGCATCACCGAGCGCGCGGTAGTCCAGCATGACCTGCCCACCAAAGTTGCCGACCAAGACGTCACCGGTGTTGACCCCGATGCGGGTCTTGCCAAATGGAATGCCGCGGGCTTGTTGCTGCTGGCTGAAATGGTGGGCGAACTGGTCCATGGCCAGTGCACAGGCGACGGCCCTTGCGGCGTGGTCGGGCTGGGCGACCGGGGCTGAGAACATCACCGCCACGGCGTCGCCCACAATCCGGTCCAGGGTGCCTTCGTGCGCAAAGGCGATGGCAATCATGCCGTCCAGATATTCGTTGAGCAGCGCCGAGAGCATGGCTGGTTCGTGCTTCTCCATCATGGCGGTGAAGCCGGCCAGATCGGTCATGACAAAGGAACATTCGCGGTACTCGCCGCCCAAGGCCAGGGTCTCGGGGTGCTCTTGCAAATACTTGACCCGGTTGGGCGACACGTAGCGAGAGAACGCATTTTTGATCCAACGCTGCTCGTACTCTGTGCGCAGGTAGCTGGGCACCGCCAGCGACAAGAAAGATGCCCAGCAGCCCCGCTGCAGGGAACACCGGATCGAGCAGCAGTTGCTGCGACTGAAAAAGATGGTCCGACAGCCACAGCAAGCCCGCAATACCCGCCCCCACAAATGCCACAGACCATACCGGCCGAAACTTCGCCAGCATCCATGCCAAGACGAGGGCAGAGAGCCCCCACAGGGCAGTAACCCACGCGTTCTCCCAGCTGGGGCGCAGCAGGTATTCACTGGTCAGCAGCTGCTCCATGAGCTGTAAATGGCCCTCCAGCCCCGGCACTGCTTCACCCAAAGGCGTGCGAATAATGTCGCCCAGCCCTGCCGACGTGGCGCCAATGATGACGATGTGATCCTTGATCCGGTTGGGCTCCACCTGTCCCGCCAGCACATCGATGGCGGATACATAGCGGGCGGTAGTCTGCGGGCGGGCATGGAGCCAAACCCGGCTATCGGGTGCGGTGGGCAGCAATGCCGTTTGGCCCAAGCCGATGCCGGAAATGCCCGCCTTTTGGAACAGCCCGGCTTCGCCCGAGGATCTGACCTGCACAGCCAGCGACGCTTCGCCCATGTACACCCGCAGCGCATCCAGCGCGAGGCTGGGGTACACGCGCCCGCCCAGCAGGTTGACCAAGGGCATGGAGCGCAGGATCCCGTCGTGGTCAGGCACCACCGTCACCACCCCCGCGCCCGCGGCGTTGGCAGATAAGGGGGAAAGAAAGCCGGTGCCACCCGCCCAATCCTTCAGCCAATCGCGGGCGTCTCCCCCCTGGCTGACAAACCGGGCGTGTCTGTCTGGCAATGGGCCCGGCGCGCCACGGTGCTGCGCCACCACGCCTGTCACCACCCGGCTGCGTGCAATGCTCTCCGCCAATATCTGATCGTGGGAGGGGAAGGTGGCCAACAAGGCATCCAGCCGCTGGTTGTCGGGCCAGAACTGTTTGACTTGCTCAGGAGATGTGCGGTCCGACTCCGCCAGGATGAGGTCCATCACCACAACTCTGGCACCCATGGCGGTCAACTGGTCCACGATTTGTGCCATGACCGTGCGCGGCCACGGCCACTGGCCTACCGCCGCCAAGCTGGGGTCGTCAATGGCGACCACGCGCACCGGAATGTCATCCACATAGGCGGCCGGATGCAGCTTTTGCAGTTGATCAAACGCCAGATCGCGAATGCGCATGCGGAACAACGGATCCTCGAACTGCACGACCAACAAAGCACAGAGCAGCCCCACAGGGAGCAACACGCGCAGCAGGGGGAACAACAACTTGCGCATGGCGTCAGTCTTTCAGACCTCCGCCTTGCAGCACCAGATGGAACGCATCGCTATAAGGCCCGATGACCCCGGCTCGGGTTACGCTGGCAACACGCCAGAAGTAGCGCCCGGGCGCCAGCGCCAACAAGACGGCACCGGCGTCACTCGCGATGTTCGGGACCATGGCCACCACCTGCGCAAACTTTTCGTCCTCAGCAATCTGGAAGCGGTAGGTGTGGGCATCGGGAGCCGCATCCCAGCGGAAGGAAACCTTGGAATCAGCGCCGCGTTGCCCATCGCTCGGTAATGCCAACTTCGGGGGCGTAGGCCTGGTGCGGAGCGCGAAGGCTTGGACCGCATTCAGGCCTTCAAGACCGGAGGCATGCACGCCACGGATGCGCAGCAGGTAGTCGCCATCGGGCAGGTCATCCCATTGCACGTTGGTGGTTTGCAGCAACGTATCTTCAATGATGGCCTCTGCGCCCTGCACGCGCGCCAGCAACTGAAGACGGTACTGCTGCGCGCCCGCCAACGCCTGCCAGGCGAACTGAACCGGCAGTTTGCCGATGACCTCATCCCGGCCTTCCAACTGCGGGGCCGGCAGCAGCGCCTGGGGTTGGCCCAGCGGCTTTCCAGGTTCGGCAATCAGCCCGAAACCTCGGCCAATCAGGGCCTGCTGTCCGTCTGCGGTACCGGCCACCAAGCCCTCGCCCACTTCGGTGCGTGTCGCGCCGCTGGCACCGTCCACCTGGATGCGGAAGCCGGTGCCGCGCACCGCAAGGTTGATGGCCGGGGTGCCGATTTCGTAGCGTGAGGCAGGCCCCTTTTGCGGAGACACCTGGGAGTCCGTGCCGCCTTCAAGCACCTGCACCTTGGTATCGGCCATGCCGGTCTTGCCGTAATTGACCAGGCTGGTCAGGTCGACCGTGCTTTTTTCTGTCACCAGCATGCGCGAATCGTCAGCAAATCGAATCGTCACGGTGCTGCGGGCGCCGGTTTGCAGGCGTTCCCCCATCTTGAGAATATCGCCCGAGGACAGCTTGCCTGCGGGCTGCCCGGTTTTGTCCAGCCGTTGCACGTCCCCATGCACCAACACGGCTTCTGCCACCGGGTTGCCTTGCTTCAATTCGCCCACCGGGAATGTTCAGTTGCTTGCCCGGCGTCAGCAGCTTCGGATCGGTAACGCCATTGCGCTGCTGCAGTTGCTTCCACTCATCGGGCTTCTTTTGGTAGGTCTTGGCAATGTCAATCAAGCGGTCGCCCGGCTTGACCTTGTAGCCCCAGACTCCACTGCCACTCTGCGCTTGGGCCAAGGCCGGACCGGCAAGGCATAGCCACAACATCAATGCCATCGAACGTGCCATGAAGATACGAGCGTTCATTGGAAGACCACGTCCGCAAATTTGCCGTTCGGGCTCACCAGCCGCACTGTCAACGGCAGGCCACTGGCAGGAACCGCACTGGCGCTCAAACCACCCGTGGAGCGGTCAAACCGCAGCCACGCGGGAAGCGAGCCCCCGCCCACTTGCGCTTGCAAGGCTGTGGCCCGCCCGTTGGTCTGCAGGCCCTGCAAAATCGGAGGTGGCAGGCTGATCTGAAAGCCCTCGCCAGGTGCCACCGCGACTGTCATGCCGAGTGGCCGCCCAGGGGCGCTGACGGCGCCCAACAGCACGGCGCCGCTGCTGCTGGCACCGACTTGGAGCGACTTTGCTGCGCCCTTCAAAAACGCCTCCAGGGAAGGACGGGGGGCGACCGCTGGGGCAGCGGATGTGACGGGCCTTGGAGCACCTGAAAGGCCGCTGCTGCGCAAGCGGCTGGTAGGTGCTACCCCGGCACTGCCGCCAAGGGCAGCTGCGCCGCCCGCCGCGGCCCCAGGCGACAGGGTGCTCGATGTCGCCACAGCCGTGGCGGTGGGCGCTACACCAATCGAGCGCCCAGGTGAGTCGGGACCGCCCGTTTGCAGTATCGCCAGGCCGCCTTCTTCCACGCTTCGGAAAAGCCAGTCGGGTGGATCGAAGGCCAACAGCAATGGCGCCAGCGTTGGCGCTTTGGGAGCGGGGGGCGTAGCGCCAAGGCCTGATTGCATGGGGCCCAGTGTTTGGGTTACGGCGGTCGTGGGGTTGGCGGAGGCATAAATGAACCAGTTGCCCGCTGCGACCGAGGGCGGCGGCAAGCTGCCAGGGTCTTGGCCATAAATGGCCGCGTTACCACTGTTGAGGCCACCCACAGAGTCATTCAAGGGGCTGTTGGAGTAGACCAGCCACCGCCCGCCCCCCGTATTGAAAGCCCCTGCGCCAGCGCTGTTGGAAAAACTGCTCCCCGCCAACACAATGGTGCCTCCGTTGCTGGAGATGCTGCTGCCGGAGCCCAGGCCTATGCCCCCACCTGCCAACAGATTGACGTCCAGTGCGCCGGCACTGGAACTGATGCTGACACCATTGGCCAGCGTGATACCACCAATCGCCTGGAGGGTGAGAAAAGCATTGCCGCCACCGGTCTTGGAAACGCTGGCATTGACGGAAATATTGCCAGCACCTGTCCCGGTGGGCGCGGTTTGCAGCACTACGCTCACACCCGCGTTCAGCTGGGTTTCGATGTCGGTGTTCAGCACGTTCGGCGTGCCCGCACCCGATGTGAAGATCGCAAACGGCCCGGGAGGGATAAAAATCGCATCGGTCGCAACGGAACCAATGGTCAGGTCCTCCGGGTCCAGCAGCCAGGTGCCGCCGCTTCCATTCAGTGCGGTGGCGTCCAATCGTAGGCCTTGCACGTCGAGCCAGTGCCCGGACGTCTCGATGCGCCCCCCGTTACCCGACAAGGCGCCGCCCCGCGCACGCAATGTGCCGTACGCCCGGGTACTGGCCCCTGGCTTGGACACATCCGACCACGCCACAATCGTTCCGCCATCGCCTGTGCTGGTGGCGGATGCGTCTAGCGTGGCGCCGCGCGCAATGTAGACCGCATTGGCCTGGCGGATGTTGGGGTCCTTGCCCTGCCAGCCCCCGCCCACGGCAATGCTTCCACCGCCCGCCTGGCCCGTAGCGTCCAGCAGTGCCCCGTCGTTGACGGCCACCTTGTCACCGCTCACCGCGATATTGCCGCCCGTGGTGCCCGCAGCTATTCCAGCGGCCTGCACGGTGGCGCCTACGCTCACCACGCCAGACTCTCCGCCATCCAGGTAAATGCGCCCGTTGCGGTAGCCCACCGTGTTGGCCTGGACGATGCCGGAGTTGTCGATAACGGTGGACAGCAAGGCATCCCGGGCCGAGGCAGACATCCACACCGCGCCCCCGTCGGCTTGCACAACGCCCCCGTTGCGCACCAGCGCATTCAGGGCAGACTCGCTCACGGCCACCTTCAGCAAGCCATCCCCGGCAAAGTCCAGGGTGACGGCGCTGCCTGCGGCCAAGCCCACGCTACCCATGGGGGCCGCGATGGTGCCGTTGTTTTCCACGGTGTGGCCCACCAGCGCCACGTAGCCGCCTTCTTGAACCTGGATCGTGCCCAGATTGCGCACACCGGCGGAGGAGCCGCCCCGCAGGTTGAAGCGGCCTGCGAGGAAGTCGCCGTCCGTCATGTCCAGCGTCGAAGCAAGCAGGCCACCCACATTGACCGATGCACCTTGCCCGAACAAGATGCCATTGGGGTTGATCAAAAAGACTTGGCCATTGGCCGACAGCTTGCCCAAGATCTGGGAAGGGTCCGAGCCCAGTACCCGATTCAAGGCCACCGAACTGCTGCTGGGCTGCACAAACTGCACCGTCTCGCTGGCGCCGATGCTGAAGCTTTGCCAGTTGATGGTGGCCGCGTTGCTGGTTTGGGTGACGACCAAGACGCCAGTGCCGCCACTGGTGATAGCTGCATTTCCGTTGGTGACGACCCCATCCACCGGCAGGGCCAATGCCGTGCCTCCCAGGGTGGCCATTGCTGCCAACGCGATGATGCGACGTTTGAATGATGAAGTGCTCAGGCGAGACATGGTGCAGCTCGACAATCAGAAAAACTTCGCCGCCTGGAGCCAGAATCTCCAGGCGGCGTCGGGGGCAGAGGTAGCCGTTTCATCGCCCACCTTGAAGGCGCAATAGGCAGTCGCTGTCCATTTGTTGGGGCTGCTGTAATTCAGCCCCACGCCCACACCACTCAGGGTCCTGCGCTTCGTGCTGGTGCCAGCGTCCCACGGAGACTTGTTGGCAGTCTCTGTACCGGTGTCCACAAATGCCACGGCTTGGGCCGATCCGGCAAGGTAGTTCGACAAAGCCGGCCACGGCATTCTTGCTTCCAGGGTCAGGACAAAGCCCTCGTCACCACTGGCTTCGCCTGCGGGGTAAGCGCGAACGCCACCGGTGCCACCGAGGCTGAATTTCTCCGAAGCGTCCAGATTCTTGGAGGCCCATTGCCCGTTGAGGCTCAGGTACAGGCTGCGCTTCTGGGCAAGCTCTTGTTGCAAGGCAACGCCGTAGACCAGCTTCTCATAGGCCCCATTGCTTTGCGCGGTGATGGCGTCGTTGTTTCGGGTGGTGGCGTCTTGCAAAGACATAGTGCCCAGTGCCCACGCCGCGTTGTACTGCCAAGCCCGCTGGCCCGCCGCATCCTGCAGGTCGCCCTTCAGCCCGAGGGTGTGAATGCGTGCGTTCTTGGACGCCTGGCTGGGCGAACCGCCACCGGTGCGGTCGCTGAAGTCCTTGTAGTCCACCGACCACTGTGCGCTCAAGTTCTGCTGGCGCGAGCGCAGCAAGGGGTAGCTGGCAAACGCGGAACCGGTTTGCGCCGTCCCACTGGATTCCAGACGGGCAAACGCGCCGCCCAGTTGGTAATAGAGGCTGCTGGTGGCCAGCCCAAGCGTGAAAGGGCCCATCAAGGTTTGGTAGGCAAAACGGCCATACGACAGCCCCTCCCCCGAGGTCAACAGCCGGGCCGATGCCATATCGCCGCTGCCCGTGGGCTCGTTGACATAGAGCGTAGCCCCCACCCGGTAGGCACCCGTGTAATGGTTGCCTTGGTTATCCAACTCCAGGCTGCCGCCCATTTTGGGCCCCGCCGACAGTTGCACCACCACATCGGCCGTGCCGGGTGTGGAACCCGGGCGCAGGGTGGAGCGCGCGAGCACACCCGGGAGGTCACTGAGCAACAAAATCCGCCGTTCGAGCTCTGCCTGCGTCACCGGGCTGGCGTCCTGCAATCCGGCCAGCAGGCTAGACGCGGTGCGGTCAGACGCCTCAGAGGCGTTGTTCAACTCCACCTGCCCCACACGCCCCTCCAGCACCTTCAGCTGCACCATGCCGTTGGTGATCTCTTGGGCTGGCACCAAGGCTTGCGCCAAGAAGTAGCCCCGCTCGCGGTAGTAGCTGCTGACCTTGGCCGCCAACTGACGCAATTCGCCCAGCGTGTAGGCGCGGCCGGCAACGAACCCGCTGGCCTGGACCAGCTCAAGTGTGGTGAACACCTCGTTGCCAGCCAAGGTGAGCGCCTCAACAAGAACCTTGGGCCCACTGGAATCTACCGGAAGCGGCGCCTGCGGTGCAGCCTGCTGAATGTCTGGCTGCTTGGTGGACACACTGGGCGAGGCGGGAATCTGCTGCAGCTGCGTACTCGCATTGGGCGCTTGCTGAGCCCGTGGCGCCGTTGCGGTGGCAAGCACAAAGGAGCCCAACAGCAGAGACGGGAAAAGGTGTGTAGGGGGCACAGCTGAAGCAAAATTGGGTCGTATTTCTTGCTAGCACCGACCTCAGCGGAGGCGCTTGCAAGGGTTCGGGCAGGTAGTGTACGAGAGCAAATTCAATGGAATCAACGTGGAAAGCGCGCCTTGGGTAAACCCGCGAAGGCCCGACTGGACTACTGCTTGGAAGGCTAGGTTGAACGTGGGGTGCATGGCAAGGTACTTGTTCACGTTTTTGGCAAAAGTACGCCATGTGATGCGGACGACCAACGGACTTTGATCATCTGGGTTGGCCGGGTGCGCACCCATCGAGACGGCCGCGACGCAATCAATCCGAGCGGCCCCCGATACGCGAGAACTCAAGCAGCCGCTTCACAACGGGCAAATGACTGCCGTGGCTCGAATAAAGCATCAAATCTGACTCTAGACCCTATAAAACCTGCGCCACCAGCTATCTTTTTAATAGCAATCCAACCATCACAACACCCACCACAGCCGCAAACCACATCAGCGCCACGCTGCTGGTCGCGGTCATGGCGCCACCGGCTACCACCGGGCCGACGACGGCGCTGAGTGAATAGGCCATGGAGAGGCTGCTGACGTTCCAGGCCATGTCGGGCGTGGGGGTCTTGGTGGCGGCAATCAGTGCCAGGGTGAGGAAGGCGGTGATCAACCCGCCCAGCACAAACATGGTGGCAAAGGCAACGGGCACGTCGGGCAGGCACGCCAGCAATGCCGCAGCCAAGGCGGTGCCCAGTGCAGCCAAGGCGCCAGCGGCACGCAGGCCCCAGTGGTCGGCCATCCAGCCCACGGGGTATTGCAGCAGCAAGCCACCCAACCCGAAGGCGGTGAGCAAGTGGGCGATGCCTTCGGCCTCAAACCCGCGGTCGCCCGCGAACACGGCAAACAGGCCCGCCAGCGCAGACTCCAGCATGCCACCACACAGCGCAATCAGCAGCCCTTGCTTAAAGATGCGATGCGGCCACGCCGCGCGGGCGGACTGGGGCCAGCTGTTGATGTGGTGCGCCTCTTCCACCGGCGGCGTGCGGGCAAATGCCAACGGCACCAGTGCCGACACGGTAAAGCCCACGCCCACCCACAAAATGGTGTGGCCTTGCACACCCACCCAGGCAGCAATGGCCGGGGCGACCACGGGGGCGGCGGCAATCAGCGTTTCATGAAAACCCACCAAACGCCCGCGTGCATGGGCGGGAGCGATGTTGTAGAGCCAGGGCTCCAGCCCCACCCAGCGCAGGCCCATGCCCAGGCCAGCCAGAAAGCCGCAAACCAAATACGCAGGCCAGGGCCATGACGCAACCGGCACCCATGCCATGCCCCCCAGCGCCACCACCGAGCCAGCCAGCCCCACCACCACCACGGTGCGCGCACCCCAGTGGCGGCATAGCCAGGGCGCAAGGCCCAGGCCAGGCATTTGCCCCATCCACAAGGACGCGGCAAAAAAGCCCAGCTGCGCTGCACTCAAGCCCTTTAGCGCCAGCCACACCGGCACGATGACAAAGATGATGCCGAACTGCCCGATCTGGGCCAGAGTGGAGACAGTGTTGAGGGCGGTGATCGTGCGCCAGTCGTAGGCGGGAGAGGCGGGCGAGGAACTGGACATAGAACAAAACTGAAAGCGGGGGTGGGAGTCTAGCCGCCCCGCGCAGGCAGACTCATACGCCAACTTTTTAGATCACATACAAGCTATTTTTTCGATTAATTGGCTATCTTTTTAGATTTGTGATCATAAATTAAAGTCGCCGCACTAGAATTTACTCATCTCCACTCCCCACCAAACCCATGTCCAGCCCCAGCACCATCGAAGCCTTTTTGACCCAGCACCGCATCCACGAGGTGGAGTGCGTCATCCCCGACATGACGGGCATAGCGCGGGGAAAGATCCTGCCGCGCGACCTGTTTTTGGCGGCGGGGGAAATGCGCATTCCCAAAAGCGTGCTGCTCAATACGGTGAATGGCCAGCAGCCCGACAACGGCCCCTATGTGGGCGACACCGATCCCGACATGGTGTGCCTGCCCGATGTGAGCACCGCCCGCGTGGTGCCATGGGCGGCCGAGCCAGTGGCAGTAGTCATTCACGACTGCCAGGAGTGGGACGGCAGCCCGGTGCAAATCTCGCCGCGCGGCGTGCTGCGCCGCGTGCTCAAGTTGTATGAGGCGCGTGGCTGGACGCCGGTGGTGGCGCCCGAGATGGAGTTCTACCTGGTGGCCCGCCAGCAAAACCCGCACGAGCCACTGCAGCCGCCCCTGGGCCGCACCGGCAAGCCCGAGGCGGGGCGGCAGAGTTATTCGATTGACGCGGTCAACGACTTCGACCCCTTCTTCATGGAGCTGTCCAGCTTTTGCAAGCAGCACAACCTGGGCGTGGAGACGCTGATCCACGAGGCCGGCCCCGGCCAGATGGAGATCAACTTCAGCCATGGCAATGCGCTGGAGCTGGCGGACCGGGTGTTTTTGTTTAAGCGCACTGTGCGCGAGACGGCGCTGCGCCACGGCATTTTTGCCACCTTCATGGCCAAGCCCATGGAGCAGGAGCCGGGCAGCGCCATGCACATCCACCAAAGCATTCTGGATGCGGATGGCAACAACATCTTCAGCCTGCCCGATGGCTCGGCCAGCCCGCTGTTCGGGCAGTGCATTGCGGGGCTGCAGGCCTACATTCCGCAGCTCATGCCCATGTTTGCGCCGTATGTGAATTCGTATCGGCGGCTCTCGCCCTTTATGTCGGCGCCCATCAATGTGCGCTGGGGGCATGACAACCGCACCTGCGGCATTCGCGTGCCCAAGTCCAGCCCGGCCAACCGCCGGATAGAAAACCGCGTGCCTGGCGTGGACGTGAACCCCTACCTCGCCATGGCCGCCACGCTGGCCTGCTGCTACTTAGGCATGACCGAGGGCCTGACGCCCAGCGCCCCCACCACCGACAGCGCCTGGAACGTGAGCCACGAGCTGCCGCGCCACCTGGAAGACGCGATTGCCTCCATGCGCAGCTGCGAGCCCATGCGCGAGGTGCTGGGCGCCGGCTTTGTGGACGCCTTTTGCGCGGTGAAGGAGCTGGAGTACGCCACCTACAACCGCGTGATCAGCTCTTGGGAGCGCGAGCATTTGTTGCTGTTGGTGTAAGCGGGGGACTCGCCATGATACAGACACCCGCCTTGCGCCAACTGGACCCGCAACGCCTGCGCGACGTGCGCGAACACGAGCGCGCGGCCTACGCATCTGCCAACCCCACGTCACACGCCCTGTCGCAAAGGGCTTCCAAGCACCTGATGTTTGGTGTGCCCCTGCACTGGATGAGCGACTGGTCCACACCCTTCCCGCTGCACCTGGCCCACGCGCAAGGCGCGCGGCTGACCGACGCCGACGGCCACCACTACGTCGACTTTTGCCTGGGCGACACCGGCGCCATGTTCGGCCACAGCCCGCCCGCCGTGGCGCGCGCCATTGCTGCGCAGGCGGCGCAAGGCATCACCACCATGCTGCCCGGTGAAAACGGCGTGTGGGTGGCCGAGGAGCTGGCCCGCCGCTTCGGGCTGCCGGTGTGGCAGTTTGCGCTCTCAGCATCCGACGCCAACCGCTTTGCCATCCGCTGGGCGCGTGCGCTCACGGGGCGCACGCAGGTGTTGATCTTCAATGGCTGCTACCACGGTACGGTGGACGATGTGTTTGTGGACCTGGTGGACGGCCAGCCCCGCACGCGCGACAGCCTGCTGGGTCAGGTGGTGGACATCACCCGCACCACGCGCAGCGTGGAGTTCAACGACCTGGCCGCGCTGGAAGCGGCGCTGGCCGATGGGCAGGTAGCCTGCCTGCTGGCCGAGCCGGCCATGACCAACATCGGCATGGTGCTGCCCGAGCCCGGCTTTTGGGATGCGGCGCAGGCCCTGTGCCGCCGCTACGGCACGCTGCTGCTGATCGACGAAACCCACACCATCAGCACCGGGCCCGGCGGCTACACCCGTGCCCACGGCCTGCAGCCGGACTTGCTGGTGCTGGGCAAACCCGTGGCTGGTGGCGTGCCCTGCGCGGTGTACGGCTTCAGTGCCGAGGCAGCTGAGCGCGCCGAGGCAGCCAAGCGCAACGCGCCACCCGGCCACAGCGGCATAGGCACCACACTGACCGCCAATCTGCTGACCATGGCCGCCATGCGCGCCAACCTGGCTGAGGTGATGACGGACGCGGCCTACGCCCATATGTTCACGCTGGCTACCCGCTTGGCGGATGGCCTGCGCGCCATGATTGCGCGCCACGGCTTGGGCTGGTGCGTCACGCAAGTGGGCGCGCGCACCGAGTTCCAGTTCACCCCCACGCCGCCGCGCAACGGCAGCGAGGCGGACCGCATCCTGAACCCGGCGCTGGAGCAGAACATCCACCTCTACCTGCTGAACCGGGGCCTGGTGATCACGCCCTTCCACAACATGATGCTGGTCTGCCCCGATACCACGGCCGACGATGTGGACCGCCTGGTGGCCGGCATGGAAGCGTTTGTGGTGGACACTATCGCGCCATGAGCGAAGCCCCCACTACAGAAGTGATCAGCAGCACCGAGCAGGACCGCGTGTACACCACGCTGCGGCAGTGGATCACGGTGGGCCGATTTTTGCCCGGCGAGCGGCTCAAAATCCGCACCGTGGCGGCCGACATGGGCGTGGGCCAGATGCCGGTGCGCGCGGCCTTGCAGCGCCTGGCTGCCGAGGGTGCGCTCATCAATGTGCCCAACGCCGGGGTGACAGTGCCCAAGCTCTCGTTGCCCGAGTTTGATGACCTGCTGCAAACGCGCATGATGCTCGAAGGCGAAGCCGCCGAACGTGGCAGCCTGCGACTGGATGCGGCGCAGATTGCCACCCTGCAAGGCTGGAGCGCCGACATGGCCGCAGCCCTGCAAGCGGGTGACGCCAAGCGCTACTTGGACATCAACGAAGATTTCCATGTGCTGCTCTACAAGGCCGCCGGCTCGCCCCTGCTGTTTCAGCTGATAGACACCCTGTGGCTGCGCGCCGGCCCCATTTCCAACCGCCTGTTTGACACGCCTGCTGCCAGTGCCGTGCTCAACG
This sequence comes from Rhodoferax sp., assembly GCF_034519335.1. Taxonomy (GTDB): domain Bacteria; phylum Pseudomonadota; class Gammaproteobacteria; order Burkholderiales; family Burkholderiaceae_C; genus Allorhodoferax. The sequence goes on along the minus strand of NZ_JAXHOL010000002.1, from coordinate 193,606 downwards.
ACGCCCACGACGACCTGGTGCAAGCCCTGCAAAAGCGCGACAGCGCTGCGGTGCGTCGCGCGGTGGAACGCGACATCTTTGTGGCGGGACAGTTTTTACGCGCGGCGTGTGGGGACAAGAAACGCAAATAAAAATGGCGACTCCGTAGAGTCGCCATTTTTGCTATCAAACCAGTAGCTGCTCGCGCAGCGTTTATAAGGGCCAGAGGCCAATTTGGCTCTGAAATGACCCTTATTTTGCCGTCGGCATCACAAACTCAGCGCCCTTGCCAATGCTCTCGGGCCAGCGCTGCATGATGGACTTTTGCTTGGTGTAGAAGCGCACGCCCTCTTCGCCGTAGGCGTGCATGTCGCCAAACAGGCTCTTCTTCCAGCCCCCAAAACCGTGCCAGGCCATGGGCACCGGAATCGGCACGTTGATGCCCACCATGCCCACTTGCACGCGGCGGCTGAACTCGCGCGCCACGTTGCCGTCGCGGGTGAAGCAGGCCACGCCGTTGCCGAACTCGTGGTCGTTGATGAGCTGCAGCGCCTTGGCAAAGTCGGGCACGCGCACACAGGCGAGCACGGGGCCGAAGATTTCTTCCTTGTAGATGCGCATCTCGGGCGTTACGTGGTCGAACAGTGTGCCGCCCAGCCAGAAGCCCTCTCCACAGCCTTCGCCGGCTTGCTTGCCATCAAAGCCGCGGCCGTCGGCCAGCAGGGTGGCGCCCTCTTGCACACCCAGATCGATATAGCCGCTAATGCGGGCATGCGCAGCTTTGGTAACGATGGGGCCCATTTCGGCCGCGAGGTTGGTGCCGTTGAGCACCTTGAGCGTCTTGGTACGTTCCAGCAGTTTGGGGATGACCTTGTCCGCCACATCGCCCACCAGCACCGCCACGCTGATGGCCATGCAGCGCTCGCCGGCGGAACCGTAGCCTGCGCCAATGAGGGCGTCCACCACCTGGTCCACATCCGCATCGGGCATGACCACCATGTGGTTCTTGGCGCCGCCCAGGGCCTGCACGCGCTTGCCGTGGTGGGCGCCGGTCTCGTAGATGTAGTTGGCAATGGGGGTGGAGCCCACAAAGCTCACGGCCTTCACATCCGGGTGCACCAGCAGTGCATCCACGGCTTCCTTGTCGCCTTGCACGACGTTGAACACGCCATCGGGCAAACCGGCTTTCTTCAACAGGTCCGCAATAAACAGGCTGGGGGACGGGTCAATCGGGCTGGGCTTGAGCACAAAGGTATTGCCCGCCGCAATGGCCACGGGGAACATCCACGCGGGCACCATGACCGGGAAGTTGAACGGCGTGATGCCAGCCACCACGCCCAGCGGCTGGCGCAGGGTCCAGTTGTCGATGCCGGTGGACACCTGGTCCGTGAAGTCGCCCTTCAGCAGCTGCGGAATGCCGCAAGCGAACTCAACGATATCAATGCCGCGGGACACCTCGCCCTGCGCGTCGGTAAACACCTTGCCGTGCTCGGCGGTGATCATGCGGGCCAAGGCGTCCTTATGCTCGTTCAACAACTGCAAGAAGTTGAACATGATGCGCGCGCGGCGGATGGGCGGCGTGTCTGACCAAGCGGGAAAAGCCGCTTGCGCTGCAGCCACCGCAGCGTTGACCTCTGCCCCGTTGGCAAGCGCTACCGAGCCGGTGACCTGGCCGGTGGCGGGGTTGAAGACATCCTGGGCGCAGCCGCTGGTGCCGGGGGTGACCTGGCCGTGGATGTAGTGGGAGATGGCAGTAATTGGGGACATGCAGTGTTTCTGGAAAAGGTCAGATGTTGGCGGTGGGGGCCAGCATCCATTCATGGGCAGGGTCGTTCTTGAAGACCCAGAAGCGGTTGGGACCCGCCATCACGTTCAGGTAATACGAGTCGTAGCCGTGGGGTGCGACCACCGGGTGGTAGCCCTTGGGCACCATGACCACGTCGTGGTTCTCGACCGCGCAAGCCTCGTCGATGCTGCGGTCGTCGGTGTAGACGCGCTGAAAGGCAAAGCCCTGCGGCGGGTTGAGGCGGTGGTAGTAGGTTTCTTCCAGCAGCGTCTCCACAGGCGGCTGCTCCACGTCGTGCTTGTGGGGTGGGTAGCTGCTGCTGTGGCTGGCGGGCGTCATCACCTCCACCACCAGCAGGTGGGCGGCAGTGGGGTCGTCGTGCGGCAGGATGTCGCACACATAGCGGGTGTTGGTGCCCTTGCCGCGCACGCTGCGGCGCATGGTGGCGGGGTCGATCACGCGCACGGTGCGGTCCTTGGGCGTCGCTGGGTGCGGTGCACAGACCGACTTCCGCATTGCTTACGCCGCGCAGCGTGACCGTCTTGCCGGCGGGCACGTACACCGCGGCGGGCGACTTCTCATCAAACACGCTGTCGCGGGTACCGAGGTTGGCGTAGGTGGTGCCATCCACCGTCACATCCACCAAGCCTGTGAGCACTACCACGCACAGCTCACGTGCGCCGCTAGCTACGATTTCTGTAGCACCAGCCTCGAGGCGCACAGCGCGGAAGCCCACGTGCGTCCAGCCCGCACGCTCGGGGGTGACATTGACAATCTCGCGGCCCGTGGGCGCGGCTTTGGCTAAGAGGGGGCTGACCATGGTGGTGTCCTTTGCAGATCAGGCGAGGCTTTTGACCAGACCGCTGAGCGTCTCGTAGCCCTTCTTCGCGTACTGGTAGCTGGGCGCCACCGCCGGGTCTTGCTCGGCTTCCACCACCAGCCAGCCTTCGTAGCCAGCATCGCGCAGCACCTTGAGGGCGGCTGCGTAGTCGATGGTGCCGTCGCCGGGCACGGTGAAGGTGCCGTTGAGCACGCCGTGCAAAAAGCTCCAGCCGTCGTTGCGAGCCTGGGCAATCACCGGGGTGCGCACATCCTTGCAGTGCACATGCACCACGCGCTTGACGTGCTTTTTGAGCAGGGCCACCGGGTCGGCAGCTCCACCAAAATAGGCGTGGCCGGTGTCGTAAAGCAAGAAAACTTTGGCGGGGTCGGTCAGGGTCATCAGCTTGTCGATGTCGGCCGGGGACTCCACATAGGCGCCCATGTGGTGGTGGTAGGCCAACTTGATGCCGTAGGTCTGGATGAGGTGCTCGCCGAAGGCGTTCAGGCGCTCGGCGTAGCCCTGCCACAGCGCCTCGCTGGCGAACTGGGGGCGCTTGTTGACGGGAGTGTCCATCTGGCCTTGCACGGTGCCTGCGCACTCGCCATAGACCACCACCTTCACACCGTTGTATTGCAGCTTGCTCATGTGGGCCTTGCAGCGCTCGATTTCAGCGGCCACAGCGTCAGCATTGCTCTGTCCCGGCTCGACTTCAGCAAGAAAGCCGGAGTACCAGCCGGACACGCAGGCCAAGCCGTACTCGTCGAGCTTGGCTTTGAGCGCGGGGCCGTCTTTGGGGAATTTGTTGCCCAACTCAAAGCCGACGTAACCGATTTCCTTACCTTCACGCAGCGCGGTTTCCAGTGGCGTTTCGCCACCCAGTGAGGGCATGTCGTCGTTGAACCAAGAGATAGGGTTGATGCCGATTTGTACGTTCCAGGTCATGGCAATAAGGCTTTCTTTAAAGATCAAATACGTTGCGTTTGTTGACCCGCCAGATAGCCGGCATAGGCGTCGCGCACGGCAGGCCGTGCAGACACCTCAGGAATGGCGACCTCCCACCAGCAGCCACCGTCGGTGGTGCGGGTGTGGGTGGTGTCGATGACGATCACCTGGGTGCGCTTGGCCTGACGCGCTTGCACCATGGCGGCTTTGAGCTCGGCTACGTCTTTCACGTGCACGGCGTCAGCCCCCATGGAGCGGGCATGCATGGCGAAGTCAATGGTGCTGCGCTCCCCGCCCTCGGGCACGCAGTCGTCCAGCAGGTTGTTGAAGGCAGGGCTGCCGGTGGCTGTTTGGAGGCGCTGGATGCAGCCGTAGCCCCGGTTGTCCAGCACCACCACGATGATCTTCTTGCCCAGCATCACCGAGGTCGCCAGCTCGGAGTTGGCCATCATGTAGGAGCCGTCGCCCACCAGCACAATGCTCTCTTGGTCGGGGCGGGCCATCTTGACGCCCAAGCCCCCGGCCACTTCGTAGCCCATGCAGGAGTAGCCGTACTCCATGTGGTAGTTGCCCGGCCGCCCCGCGCGCCACAGCTTGTGCAGTTCGGCAGGCAAGGTGCCGGCAGCACACAAGGCCACATCGTGCTGCGCGCTGTCCAGGCCCAGCACAGTGGCCGAGTCGCGCACCGCGCCAATCACCTCCGCGTCATAGGGCAGCATGTCTTTGGGGACATGGGTGGTCAGCTCGGTGATGCGGGCGTTGGCCGCAGCGGCTTGCTGGTGGGCGCGGGCGGTCCACGCGGCATCAGCCGCCCAGCCCTGCAAACCGGCTTGTAGCTGGCCCAGGCCCACCCGGGCATCGGCCACCAGCGCGGTGCCACTCCATTTGCCGGCGTCGTAGGGTTGTACGTTCAGGCTCAGCAGCTTGGCCTGCGGGAACAGCGCATGCGATCCGGTGGTGAAGTCTTGCAGGCGGGTGCCCACGGCAAACACCACATCGGCTTCGCGGGCCATGTCGTTCGCCCACGAGACGCCGTCCACCCCAATCGCACCGAGATTCAGCGGGTGGTCCCACGGCAGGCTGCTCTTGCCGCCATGCGACTCCACGACAGGAATGCCATGCGCCTCGGCAAAGGCGCGCAGTGCGGCCCACGCCTGGCTGTAAAGCACGCCACCACCGGCCACGATAAGCGGGCGCTTGGCGGTGCGCAGCAGTGCCGCCGCGTTGGCCAGCTCGCGCGTGTCTGCAGGCGGGCGGCGGAAACGGAGCACGTCGGGGTGCAAGAAGTCCTCCGGGCAATCAAAGGCCATGGCCTGCACGTCCTGCGGGAGCGAGAGGCAGGCCGGGCCGCAGTTGGCGGGGTCGGTCATCATCTGCACCGCACGCGGCAAGGCCGTCAGGATGTGCTCGGGGCGGGTCAGGCGGTCGAAGTAGCGGGTGACGGGGCGGAAGCAGTCACTGGCGCTCACGTCACCCTGGGCAAAGCTCTCAATCTGCTGCAGCACCGGGTCGGGCCGGCGGTTGGCAAAGATGTCACCGGGCAAGAGCAGCACGGGCAGGCGGTTGACATGGGCCACTGCAGCGGCCGTCACCAGGTTGGTCGCGCCGGGGCCAATGCTGGTGGACACCGCCATGATGCGTTGGCGAAACTGCGCTTTGGAAAACGCAATCGCCGCGTGCGCCATGGTCTGCTCGTTGTGGGCGCGGTAGGTGGGCAAACGGCTGCGCTCGGCGGCCAGGGCCTCACCCAGGCCCGCCACATTGCCGTGGCCAAAGATGGTGAACACGCCACCGCAGTAAGGTTCTACGGTCGTGGTGCCATCGAGGTGCTCGACCTCGGATTGCAACGAAGCCAGGTGCTGCACCAGCGCCTGGGCCATCGTGAGTCGGATGTGTTTCATAGGAATCAAAGAATACTTTTCCCCTTAGCACTTTTCTCTTTCACCTCCAATCCACAGGCAGCTAGGCAGCTGCGCGGGATGCGGTGTGGCGGCTCTGCCAGGCATCGACCAGCACGGCGAAGTTGTGGGCGACGGCTTGCACCAGTTCGGCATCGGTCATTTCACCCTTGAACCAGCGGGTGGAGGCATCCACCCACAGGGTGCGGCCGACCATGAAGCCTTTGACGATGGGGTTGGTGGCCTGGGCAAAACTGGCGGCCAAAAAGTCCAGCGGCTGGTTCAAACCCAGAATGACGGCACCACGGCAATGGCGGTCGCGTTCGGCTACCAGCGCTTCCAGGTCGCGCCAGCCTTGCGCTTGCATGGGCGCCAGCTTCCACCACTCGGGTTTGACGCCCAGGTTGTAAAAGCGCTTGACCGCACGCAGCACCGCCGCGTCGGCCGTGCCATCCGGGGTGAGCGCACGGGGGGGAATGATTTCGAGCAGCAGCTCGTTGCCGGACTGGCGCGTGGCTTCCCACAGCTCCAGCACCGTTTGCTCTTGCGCCAGGCGCAGGCTGAATTCGTCATCCGGGTGGTAGTGCACCAGGCACTTGACCACATGCTCGGTGGGCCAGTGCGTGAGGGCACTGCCAATCGAGCGCGTGCCATCAAAACGCAGGGGGCGCGAACCAGGCAACTCCACCGGGCGGCCCACCCACCAGCCCCTTCCCGTGGCGCTGGCCAGGGCATCGGCACCATAGTCGCCACCGTCGATCAGCACGCCAGTGTGGCCTTGCAACTGGCGGCTGCGCTCGACCTGCTCTGCCGCTTGCACCAGCAGCTTTTTGAGGGCTGGAATACGCGACTCGGACACCCCGCAAGCGCGGGTGATGTCGTAGAACTGGCTGCGGTGGTCAAAAGCCATGACGCACAGCTCGCTCCAGCTCGGGCGGGCGGCGGTGACGCGGTGCAGGTGCGCCAGTTGTTGATCGGCATCGACCTTGGGGTTGCGCGTGCCGCCAAACCAATGGTCCAGCTCGGCCGGGGTGGGCATGGCGGCCGAACAGGCGTGGCGCGAGACCACGATGGCTCCGCAGGCGTTGGCCACTTTGGTGGACTCCGCCCAGTCTTTGCCCTGCAGCAGGCTGGCCATCAGGCCCGACAAAAAGGCATCGCCCGCACCCAGCACATTGAGCACTTCCACACGTTCGCCACGGTAAGTTGGTGCGGCGTCTATGTCGCTGGGCACCGCGCCTTCGATCACGCAGCAACCCAAGGCCCCGCGCTTGACCACCAGTGTGGACTGGGGGCACAGGGCACGTACGGCGCGCAGGCTGGCAATGAGGTCATGGGCAACGCCGCCGGCAATCAGAAATTCTTCTTCAGTGCCAACCAACATGTCAAACAAAGGCAGGCTTTGCTGCAGTTGCTGCGTGACACCTGCGTTGTCTACAAATCGGTTCTCGCCCGCGCCCCGCGACGTCAGGCCCCACAACACAGGGCGGTAGTCGATATCGAGCACCGTCACCGTGCCGTGCGCGCGTGCAAATTGCAGCGCCTTGTGGGCCGCAGCGCGGGTGCCAGGGGTCGAGAGGTGGGTGCCGGTAATGGCCAGTGCGCGGCATTGGGCGATAAAGCCTTCATCGATGCCTGCCGCGTCAATGGCCATGTCGGCGCAGTTCTCGCGCACGAACAACAAAGGAAAGGTGTCGCGGTCTTTGAGGCCCAGCAACACCAGCGCAGTCAGGCGCTCGGGGTCGATCTGCACCTGGCTGGTGTCGCAGCCTTCTGAACTCAGGGTCTCCAGCAGAAAGCGCCCCATTTGTTCGTTGCCCACGCGCGAGATCATGGCGCTTTTGCACCCCAGGCGGGCCACCCCAAACGCCAGGTTGGCAGAACTGCCACCCAGGTACTTGGCCATGCTGCGCGCATCTTCCAGCCGGGAGCCGAATTGCTCGGCATACAGGTCGACGGCCAAGCGGCCCATGCAGGCCAGGTCGTAGGTTCGACCCTGCGGAAATTTCAAATGTGTCATGGTGTTCAGATCGTTACGCCTTCGAGGTCGGCCATGAGCTTTTGCATTTCCTCGCCACCAGCCATCATGTCCAGCACTTCGTCTTTGCTGACGTCCTTTTTCAAGTAGGTGCCGAGCGATTTGCCACGGTTAAGCAAGGTGAAACTGTCTGCAATCGGGTACGCGTGGTTCACATTGTGGGTGATGAAGATCACCGAAATGCCACGGGCCCGGGCGGTGGCAATGAGCTTGAGCACGTTCGCCGATTGCTTCACGCCCAGTGCGGCAGTGGGTTCATCCAGAATCAGCACCTTCGCACCAAAGTGGATGGCGCGGGCAATGGCCAGACATTGTTTCTCGCCACCGGACATGGTGCCGACCATCTGGTTGGCATCGCGGATGCGAATGCCCATGTCGCGCAGTTTGGAACCGGCAGTTTCAGCGGCCAGCGCGTGGTCCATGACAGGCAAGAAACCCAACAGCTGTTTGGTGGGCTCGCGGCCCATAAAGAAGTTGCGGGCCACGCTCATCAGCGGCACCAACGCCAAATCTTGGTACACGGTGCCGATACCGGCGTCCAACGCCTGGCGGGGCGATGTGAAACGCACCGGCTTGCCGTCAATCAGGTATTCACCTTTGTCGGGGCTGTGCACACCGGCCAGGGTTTTGATGAGGGTGGACTTGCCGGCACCGTTGTCGCCCAGCAGGCAGTGCACTTCGCCACGACGCAGGCGCAAGGTCACGCCACCCAGGGCGATGACAGGGCCGAAGAATTTGCTGATGTCTTCGAGTTGAAGGATGTAGTCGCTCATGGGAATTGGCTCTGTGGTTTAACGACGGCCTGCAGCAAAGCGGGAGCGGATGTAGTTGTTGAACAGCACGGCAATCAAGAGCATGAGGCCGAGGAATACGCGGTACCAGTTGTTGTCGATGCTGGTGTAACCAATGCCGATTTGCACCATGCCGAAGATCAGCGCACCAAATGCGGCGCCGATCACCGAGCCGTAGCCGCCCGTCAAAAGGCAGCCGCCGATCACCGCGGCGATGATGGCTTCAAATTCTTTCTGCAGACCCCGGTCTGCTGCCGCAGAGCCAGCATCAGCCACTTGCAACACAGCAAACACGGTGGAGCAAAAGGCCATCAGCACAAACAGACTGACTTTGACTTTGGCGACCGGGATACCTACGTTTTTCGCGGCATTGGCATCGCCACCCACCGCTTGGATCCAGTTGCCCCACTTGGTGCGGGCCAACAAGAAGGCGCCAGCAGCGGTCAGGCCGACCCACCACACCACGGCTTTGGGAATGCCGGTGGCCAGCGCGGTGCCGTCATCGCGGGCCGCCAAGATACCGGCCTCGGCCAGGCTGTTAAACAGGCCGGTCAGGGTGTAGCCGTTGAACAAGAAACGCAATCACCGGGTCTTGGCTGATCATGTCGCGCAGCACCAGATCGCCATTGCCGCTCAAAATGGTTTTGCCGGTGAAGATGACCGACACCGCCAGCGACAGGCCGCGCAAAATGAAGAAGAACGCCAGCGTGACGATGAACGAAGGCAGACCGGTGCGTACGACCAACCAGCCGTTGAGCCAGCCCAGGCACATGGCGACCGTGAAAGCAAACACCACCGAGGCGGAGATGGGCCAACCCCAGTACAGGGCCGGAATAGCCAGCAACATGCCGGCAAAGCCGATCATGGAGCCCACCGACAAATCGAACTCACCCGCAATCATCAGCAGTGCCGCACCGACAGCGAGCACGCCGAGGTACGCGGCCACGGTGCTCCAGTTGATGATGCCTTCGGGATTGAACATGCCAGAGCCGCCAGCACTGAATGCAAACATGACGAAGACCAGCAAGGTACCGGCCAAGGCGCCGAATTCGGGGCGCGCCATGAGTTTGCGCACGAGGCTGACCTGGCGGACCCTGTCGTCGACAGGTGCCGTGGTGGCGAGGGTGGGGGCGTTGGGGGTCATAAACATCACACAGGAAATGCAAAATAAAATGAAACCGACCGCAACAGAAAAGGCGCAGTGCGCCCTTTCTGCCACGGGGACAGGCAATTAGCGGAATTGGCCTGCGTACTTCTCGACCTTGCCGATGTTGTCCTTGGTCACAAAGCCAGGGCCGGAGCCGATGTGACGGGGACCGTAGGCAGGTGCCAAACCGTACTCATTGAAACGGGCCGTGGTTTTGGCATTGGCCTTGACCGCGGCAGACACCGCAGCCAGATCCGTGCTCTTCATCGACTTCATGCTGGCCAGCACGGCCACAGGGACATAGCCTTGCAAATAGGGCTGCTGGTCAATACCGAACTTCACCGAGCCATCCTTGATGCCTTTGGAGATTTCGTCAGACAGGTCGAAGGTGGCCATCCACATCTTGCCCTTGAGACCTGCTTTTTCCAGAGCCTTCAAGGTGGGGTGGGCGGATGTGGGGCCGAGGGTCAGCACCGCACCGGTGCTGGGGTTCTGGCGCAGGTAGGCAGAGACCTTGGCTTCGATGCCGGTGGGGTCATCACCCGAATCGATGGTGCTCTTCTTGAAGTCGACACCAATGGCGTCGGCAAAACCGCGGCAACGTTCAAACGAGGCGGGGTTGGTGGCGTAGTGGTTCACGCACAAGAAGGACTTCACACCGTCGGCCTTGGCGCGCATGCCAGCGCCCTTGCCGGCTTCGTACTCAGGCTGGCCCACGTGCATCACGGCGCCGAGCTTCTCGCTCTGCTCGGTGGTGCCGGAGTTGATGGTGATGACAGGGATCTTCTTGTCGGTGAGCTTTTTGATGGCGCTTTGCAGCACGTTGTAGTCAGCAATGGTGACGATCACGCCGTCGTAGCCTTGGGCGGCGGCTTGCTCGATCAGGCGGGCCATGTCGGCCAGATCACCGTTGGGTGGGTTGCGGTAGTCGACCTGCACACCATAGTCTTCTCCGGCGTGTTTGACGGAGTTCTTGATGGTGTTCCACCAGGAATCCGAGTCGGGTGCGTGGCTGATCAATGCGATCTTGGACTGCGCAGCGGCCATGCCACTCACAGCCAGCAATGTGCTCAGCAATACGGTTTTTGCAAATGTCTTGCGGGACAACTTCAGGTTCATCTTGCGGTCTCCAATTTTTTGATGTCACAGATAAAGATAAAAACTTCACTGCAATGCAGCAGACGCGGGGCTTCCGGCATCTGCGAAGAAGTTTATCGACTTCACTCAAATTTAGAAAGTTATTTCTAATTAGTAAAAACCCTAGAACATATTTTCTTTTCAATTAGAAGGTTTGACGGATAATTTGTTCTAAAAATAGCCTGTATGAACACCCTTCCCACGCCCCCAGCTCCCGAGAGCGAAGAAGCCCTGATTGCCGCGATTGCGCATGCATTCGAAGGTCTGAGCCGCCAACTCAAACAAATCGGCACCTATGTGGAGCAACACCGTGGGCAAGTGGGTATCCGGTCCATCCAGCAGGTGGCGGAGCATTGCGAAGTGCAGCCTTCAGCGGTGGTGCGTTTTGCCAAACATTTCGGCTTCAGCGGTTTCAGCGAAATGCAGAAGCTGTTTCGCGATGGCTTGGCGCGGCAGATATCACCCAGCCGGGACTACCAGTCGCGCATACGTAGCGCGATTGAGTCCGGCGCCAAGGACCTGACCAGTGCAGACATCGTGCATGCGGTGATCGGTGGCGGCATTGTCGGGGATGGAAGAGCTGCAAAGCAGTCTGCAAGAGCCCGCGTTTGAAGCTGCGGTGGATTTGCTGTTCCGCGCCGACACCGTCTGGTTGATGGCGACCCGCCGCTCATTCGCCATTTCGACCTACCTGACCTATGCCCTGCAACACACCGAGAAGCGGGTGCAGCACATCACCGCCATGGGCAATATGCAGGATGGTCAATTGCGGGGGCTGCGCCCCGGGGATGTGATGGTGGCCATTTCATTTGCGCCCTACGCCCCGGAGACCGAAAGCATCGTGGCGGAAGCCCATGCGCGCGGCGCGCGGATTATTTGCATCACTGACAGCAGCCTGAGCCCCATGGCCCGGTTGGCACAGACCTCGATTCTGGTGAACGAAACCAGCGTCTTCGGCTTTCGCGCACTGACCAACACCATGGCCGTGGTGCAAAGCCTCTTTATGGCACTGGCCTACCGGCTGGAGCTGCAATACGAACCCACCCGGCCGCGCCCGTCCTGACGGGCAGGCAGGCATTCCTTTCTGTTCCCATTCCTTACCTTGAAACACCTATGAAAAAAGTAGCCCTCTTCGGCGCCGGCCGTATCGGTCGCATCCACGCCGCCAACCTCGCCGCCATGCCCGGCATTGAACTCACTGCAGTGAGTGACCCGATGGCCGCCAACGCGGCCTCCCTCGCCCAAGAGCATGGTGCGCGCGTGGACAGCATCGAGGCCATCTTTGCCGACACGTCGATTGACGCGGTCGTCATCGGCAGCCCCACCACCACGCACAGCGACCTGATCACACGCGCGGCCCAGGCTGGCAAACACATCTTCTGCGAGAAGCCGGTGGATCTGTCTGCCGAGCGCGCCCGCGCCTGCGCGGCCGTCGTAGCCCAGGCCGGCGTGGCCTGCATGATTGGCTTCCAGCGCCGCTTTGACCCCACGTTCAATGAAGCCAAAACACGCCTGGACCGTGGCGATATCGGCAATCCCGAAATGCTGGTCATCACAAGCCGCGACCCAGGCGCGCCACCCGTGGAATACATCCAGCAGTCCGGCGGCATCTTCCGTGACATGCTGATTCACGACTTTGACGTGTTCCGCTGGATCTTGTGCGGCGACGGCGACAAAGCCGCCTGGCTGAGCGCCACCGGCTCCTGCCTGACCGACCCCGCCATTGGCAAGGCCGGCGACTTTGACTGCACGGCCGTCACCATCAAGACCGTCAAGGGCCGCCTGTGCCAGATCAACACCACGCGCCGTGCTGCCTACGGCTACGACCAACGCTTTGAAGTGATCGGCTCCAAGGGCATGCTGCAATGTGGCAACCACAAGCCCAGCGAAGTGACCCAAGCCACCGCCCAAGGCACCTCGCAAGACAACCCAGAAGCGTTCTTCCTGCAGCGCTATGCCGCGGCCTACCGGCTGGAGATTGAGCATTTCTTTACGCAACTGCAAAACGGGGGAACATTCCGCACCACCGTGCAGGACGGTGTGGACGCCCAGATCCTGGCAGACGCTGCCGCAGAAAGTGCCCAAAGCGGCCAACCCATCACCTTCTGAACACCACCATGTCCACGCCTCGCTCCAAAACACCCCTCCGAATCGGTATCGTCGGCCTGGGCCGTCTGGGCCAGCGCCACGCACAAGCCCTGGCCTTCAGCACGCGCAACTGCGTGCTCACTGCCGCCTGCAGCCCGGTAGAAACTGAGCGTGCCTATGCCGCCGAACAGCTGGGTATCCAGCAGGTCTACGCCCACTATGATGAGCTGCTCGCCAGCCCTGATGTGGACGCGGTGGTGCTAGTCACCCCTACCTCCCTGCACGCGGACCAGACCATTGCCGCGCTGCAAGCCGGCAAGCATGTGTTTGTGGAAAAGCCCCTGGCCCTGAACGTGCCTGATTGCGAGCGCGTGCTGGTGGAGGCCGAGAAGCACCCCGAGCTGATCGCCATGGTCGGCTTTGTACGCCGCTTTGACCCCAGCTACCGCGCAGCCCAGGCCAGCATTGAGGCGGGTGAGATTGGTCGCCCCTTCATCGTGCGCTCGCAGACCTGCGACCAGAACGACCCGGATGGCTTCTTTGTGCGCTTTGCACCCACCTCCGGCGGCATCTTCATGGACTGCAGCGTGCACGACATCGACCTGGCGCGCTGGATGCTGGGGCGCCCCAAGGCCACGCGCGCCTACGCCACCGGCACCATCGCGCTACACCCCGGCCTGGCCGAGTTTGGTGACGTGGACAACGGCCTGGCCATCGTGGACTTTGAGGGGGGTGCCAAGGCGGTGTTCTACGCCTCGCGCACCATGGCCCACGGGCATGAGACACACACCGAAATCATCGGCACCGCCGGCAAGTTGCTGGTGGGAGAACACGCCGCGCGCGACCGTGTGGTGAAGAGCGACGCCCACGGCGTGCGCCATGCGGTGCTCAAGGACTTCTACGAGCGTTTTGAGGCAGCGTTTGCTGCGGAAATGGCCGAGTTTGTTGCAGCCTGCCGCGGGGAAACGCAGCTCACACTGACCTTGTCGGACGCACTGGAGGCGACGCGCATTGGCCTGGCAATCACCCGCTCTCTGCAAAGCGGCATGCCCGAAGCGGTGTGAGGGCCAGCCCCTTACACCAATCCGCAAAATTTCTTGAAAGGCCCCAGCACCGCATCGCCGCGGAAGGGCTTGACGATCCAGCCGGTCACGCCGATGGTGCGGCCGCGCTCACGCATGACTGGGTTGTCTTCGGTGGTGAGCATGATGATGTGCACCGACTTGTTGCCCAGGTCATTGCGGATCTTGTCGGCCATGGCCAAACCATCCATATTGGGCATGTTGATGTCGCTGATCACCAGCTTGATGCCGGGGTCGACCTTTAGCTGGGCCAATCCGTCGCGTCCGTCTGTAGCCAACGCCACATCAAAACCATGTTTGATTAAGTAGCCGGAAACGATTTCCCGCATCGTGCTGGAATCGTCCACCACCAGAACATTCGCCATCTCTACCCTCTTCCCATCCGCACCGAAGTTGACGCTTTGTGTTGCTTAAAACAGATCCAGTTCACCCGCATCGCTGGAGCTTGACGCTGCATATTCGGCGAATTGCTCGGGTGACCAATGGAGGTTGAATATAAACCGCTGCACGATCACCAGGGGTTGGCCGCCACGGCGACCGGATTCCGACAGTGAATACCGGATACAAAGTTGCGGATCTGGCGACCCGAACGAGATGTATTTGTGCGCATGGTTGATCACAATGGGTACCTGGGCCAACTGCGTCGAGGCAGCTATCGGGGCGATGTAGCGGTTTTTGAAAGCCCCCCAAATCAGGTTGGTGGTTTCACCCAGCATGTTGTTGAGGTCACGGAAATTGAGCTCACCACCCACGCCTTCGTAACTGAAGCCCTTGAGCATGCCTTGGCGCAAGGCGCTTTCTTCCGTTTGCAGCATCATGTAGCCGCGACACCAGGAGCTCTCGATGGGGATGATGGTGGACACCTCGCCATGGATGATGCGGTCGTGCACCACATAGGGCGGCTCAGCCGTCACGTTGGCATGGGGGAACATGGAACGCATGGAAGTCAACGTCAAATCCACAATGCCTTCCACCAGCGCGGTGGGGTAGCGCAAGCTGAAGATGGACCGTTCCACCCCGGCACGCAGTTGCTCCACGTCACCGGTGCTCCAGGGGTAGCGGATGAACTCACGGTAGAGGGCGTCAAGATCACCATGGGTCGTGCGCCGCAGAAAAATCGGTAGTTCAGGGCGCAACCGGTGGATGGACTCTGCCAGGTGCAGCGCATCACGGGTGCCACAGGGCAGATCTTCAGCCAGCAACACACCCGCCAGATCTTTGTGCTGCTCCAGGCAAGACAAGGCATCGTGTGAGGTGCGTAGCAAGGGCATAAGCCCCACCGAATCACAAAAGTCCGTCAGCACTTTGCATTGCTGGGCATCGTGCTCCAAGAGCAACACCTTGGCTTCCAGGTGGGTGGTATCAGTCATCGCGCAGGCCTCGCAGATTGGGTAGAACTCCCTGAAAGCATCCTACACCGTGATGGGGATGTTGCGATGGAGAAGACGCCCGTCTGTTGCCTTGAAATGCCTAGGGGTATTGGCAATCAAAATTGCCCGAACTCCGGCCCGTTCATTAGCATTGGAGCCCCGGCAGCCAATTACCTTACCGCCATGTATACAACCGTCTGGGTTACCGAGACCGTATCCAAGCGACTGCGCAGAATGGCCATTGTCGCCATCACAAGCGTCGCCGCATGGACCGTGCAGGCTGATGAATTCGACTGGAGCATGGGGGTCTACGCTGGCAAATACCACGACGCGGAACCTGCGGGTGCACTGGCAGGCCGCGCGAATTACGTCGAGCACTACATGCTGGCAGTCACTGGCAGCAAAACATTGTGGCGCCACAGTGAATGGCCCATCGCCATCGAACTGGACGGCATGCTGGGACAGCAGAGTGGTTTGGCCAACTTGACCGAGATTGCAATAGCGCCTGCATTGCGCTGGAGTGGCTTGCCTTGGCGTGACACGCTGCGCACCGACATTCGCTTGGCCCCATTGGGCTTGTCATACACCAGCCAAGTGGGCCCGCTGGAAGCCGGCCCGGACGGGCGTGGAAGCCGTACCCTGAACTACCTGTTTGTGGAAGCCGCGTTCTCACGGCCACAAACCAAAGACAGTGAGTTTTTTGTACGCCTGCACCACCGATGCGCCATTTATGACTTGCTAAACAACTACGGCGCCAATGGTGAGGACTTTCTAAGCATCGGTTTCAGAAAGAAGTTCTGAACCCCCAGACGCCAGTGTTCAGGCACTGAGTTTGGACTGGGCCATCGACTGCGCCAGTTGCTATGCCTCAATGAAAATCCCGACTGGTGGTCGCCAGCGGCCCCAGCAGGTGGGTAAGGTCCACCAGCCGTTTGGCCACCACGTGGCGCACCTGGCCGCCGCTATCGTCATCGCGCTGCCACACGCCATACACCGCCATCAGGCGCGCGCGGTACACCACGTCACGAAACTGCTCACGCACGCTTTTCCACACAATCACATTCACGCTGCCGGTCTCGTCCTCCAGCGTCACAAACACCACGCCTTTGGCGGTGCCCGGCTGCTGGCGCGCGGTGACGATGCCGCAGGCGCGCACCAGCCGCCCCGTGGGGTAGTCGCGCATCTGTGCGGCCGTCAGCAGCTTCTGTTTTGATAGCTGCTCGCGCAATAGCAGCAAGGGGTGGGAGCGCAAAGTGAGGCCCACTGCGGCGTAGTCAAAGCTCACCTCTTCGCCCTCACCCGCGGCAGGCAGCACTGCAGGTCGTCCTCCTCAATCGGCACGCCTTGCAGCAGCGCCGGTGCGGGCCGCAGGGCCGAGGCGTCCCACACCTGCTGGCGGCGGTGGCCGCTGAGGGACTGCAGCGCATCGGCACTGGCCAGTGCGTTGAGGTCCCCCGTGTCGAGCTGGCAGCGCAGTGCCAGGTCTTGGGTGCTGGCGAAGGGGGCCCGTTGGCGCTGTGCGGTGATGCGCTGGGCCACCGCTTGGGTCAGGCCGCTGACCAGGCGCAGGCCCAAACGTACCGCTACTGAACCGATGGGGTCAGCGCACGCGCATTGCGGCGCAATGTGGTGGTCTGACCCCAGGGTCTCAAGCGTGCAATCCCAATCGCTGTGCGCTACATCTACTGCGCGCACGGTCACCCCATGGCGCTGTGCATCTTGCACCAGCTGTGCCGGACCATAAAAACCCAGCGGCTGGCTGTTGAGCAGCGCGGCCAAAAAACAGGCTGGCTCGTGGCATTTGAGGTAACTGCTGATGTAAACCAGCAGCGCAAAGCTGGCCGCATGGCTCTCGGGAAAACCATATTCGCCAAAACCCTCCATTTGTTTGAAGATGGCCTCGGCAAAGTCCAGCGGGTAGCCCCGCTCCACCATGCCGCCCACCAACCGGTCGTGGTACTGGCTCACATTGCCATGGCGCTTCCACGCGGCCATGGAACGGCGCAGCGCATCAGCCTCGCCGGGCGTGAAGCCCGCGGCCAGCACGGCGATCTGCATCACCTGCTCCTGGAAGATGGGCACACCATGGGTGCGGCCCAGTGCCTCCCGCAGCGCCGGATAGGGAGACTGCGCGAGCGCCGGGTCTTTGCGCGCTTTCAGATACGGGTGCACCATGCCGCCCTGAATCGGCCCCGGCCGCACGATGGCCACTTCCACCACCAGGTCGTAATAGGTGCGCGGCCGCAGGCGCGGCAACATGCTCATCTGTGCCCGGCTCTCGATCTGGAATACGCCCACCGTGTCGGCCGCGCAGATCATGTCGTAGGTGGCCTTGTCATCGCGCGGAATGTCTTGCATGCGCATCGGCTCTGCCAGGCCGCGCCGCTGCGTCACCATGTCCAGACAGCGGCGGATGGCGCTGAGCATGCCCAAGGCCAGCACATCCACCTTCATCAGGCCCACCGCGCTCAGGTCGTCCTTGTCCCACTGGATGATGGAGCGGTCTGGCATGGACGCGTTTTCTACCGGCACCAGGCGGGTCAGCGGCCCCTGGGTGAGCACAAAGCCGCCCACGTGCTGGCTCAGGTGGCGCGGAAAACCCTGCAACGTGGTGCTCAGCTCCAGCCATAGCTGCAGACTGCGTGCGGAGGGGATCGCCATACCGTTGTGCGACGCCAACGTCAGGGAGGCAGCGCGCCCAGCTTCGTGTCCCCCGCCCGCTGCGCAGGCTCCTTCTTGACCTACGCTGGGCACACTGTCTCCCTGACTCTTTGCTATCGAAGTGCCTCCAACGCCCATGGAATATGCGCCATCCGCTACTTTTTCAATAGCATCCTGCAACCGCCCCGCCAGCACCGCGCGGCTGTACATGCCGGGGTGCTCTTTGGCCATGGCGGTGATCAGGTCCTCGGGAATCTCCAGCGCACGCCCCACATCGCGCAGCGCGCTGCGCGGGCGGTAGCTGATCACGGTGGCCGCAATGGCGGCGCGCTCGCGGCCGTATTTGGCATAGATGTACTGGATCACCTCCTCGCGGCGCTGGTGTTCAAAGTCCACATCGATGTCGGGCGGCTCGTTGCGCTCTCTGGAGATAAAGCGCTCGAACAAGAGCGAGGTCTCGTGCGGGTTGGCCTCGGTGATGTGCAGGCAGTAGCAGACCACCGAGTTGGCCGCAGAGCCCCTGCCCTGACACAGGATCTGCGCGCGACGCGCAAAACGCACAATGTCGTGCACGGTCAGGAAGTACATCTCAAACCGCAGCTCCACAATCAGCGCCATCTCGTGCTCCACGCGCGCACGGATGTCCTGCGGCACGCCCGCCGGGTAGCGCGCCTGCGCACCCTCCTCTACATAGTGGCGCAAGGTCTGCGCCGCCGTCTGGCCCGGCAGCACCGCCTCCAGCGGGTAGTGGTAGCGCAGCTCGTCCAGGCTGAAGGTGCAGCGCTGCGCCACGGTGAGTGTGTTGGCCAACCACTCGGCGGGGAACAATGCGGTCAAGCGCGCACGCGAGCGCAGGTGCCCCTCCGCATTGGCTTGCAGCGCAAACCCGCATGCCGACACGGGCTGCCCCAAGCGCACGGCGGTCAGCACATCGTGCAGCGGCTTGCGTGAGCGCACATGCATGCACACCTGGCCCGTGGCCAGCACCGGCAGGCCGCTGAGGGCCGAAAGCTGCTGCACCCGCACGCGCTGCAACGCATCCCCGGCCACCAGCCCCACGCTGGCTGCCAGCCAGCAATGGGTTCCAAATAGGGCTCCAGCCCTTATGGATATTGCGCAAGCAGCTTCTATATTGATAGCAGACGAAAAGACCAGCAACACTTCGCAGTCCGCCAGCAGCGCCCAGGGCGACATAGCCCAGCTGCACAGGTACTGCCCCTTGATGGCTGCCATGCGGGCCTGGGTGATGAACTCGCACAGGTTGCCCCAGCCTCGCAACGTGTGCGGCAATGCCACCAGCGTGAAGTGCCCTCCATCCGGCAGCGCCACGGAAAACTCGGCCCCTGGCAACAGCTGCAAGCCCAGGCGCTTGGCCTCCACATGTGCACGCACCAGACCAGCCACCGTGCATTCGTCGGTGACTGCCAGCGCGCGGTAACCCAGTGCATGGGCGCGCTGCACCAACTCTTCAGGCTGCGAGGCGCCGCGCTGAAAGCTGAAAGAAGAGAGGCTGTACAGTTCTGCGTAATCCGGAAGCATGGTGGTGTGCCCCAGTGCATCAAGGAGCGGAATTATTACAAATAACTGTACTTATATACAGCCAACATCTGTAAAAACATTAACATTCCACTTACACTTGGCGCATGCAACTGTCTTCGCTGCCCGCTATCCCCATCACTGCCGCTTTGCGTGCGGACATTGAGTCCCTGCTCGACTCCCAAGAAACGCTGTCGGAGTTTGTGCTTACCGCAGTGCTGGAAAGCCTGGAACGCCGCCGTCACGCGGCCGCCATGCGTGCCGAAGCGGCCACCCAACAGCAAGTTGCCTACACCGGCCCGCTGCGTGTGCTGGTGGTGGACGACGATGACTTCAGCCACACCGTGCTGCGCGAAATGCTCTTGAGCCTGGGTGTGGCCGAAGTGCACACGGCGCGCGACGGCAGCACCGGCGCCGAGGTATTGGCCAAAATGCCCGCACCACCCGAATTTTTGATTTGCGACATGATCATGCCGCACACCGATGGCATCGACTTCCTGGGCCACCTGGCCAAGATGCAATACCGCGGCGGCGTAATCTTGCTCAGCGGCGGTGACAGCCTGATGCTGTCCATTGCCGCCGAGGTGGCCGTGTCAGACGGCCTGCGTGTATTGGGCTCGTTTTCCAAACCCCTGCAGCGCGCCGACCTGGCCGACGTCATGGGACTGGAGCACTAGCCTCCGCTGCTATTGCCCCTCAGGCTGACTCATTCAGTTGGCGGGGGTGGGAAAGATCGGCTCCCCTGCACACCTCTTGCAAACGCACTCACGCGTTTGTGCCAAGCAACGCTTTCCAGTGGCCGGCCACCAGCATGTCTAGCGCCCCGCCCATGAAACGAAAACAAAAGGTGTTGTCGTCCAGCAGCATGATCTGGCTCACCGTGTCCACGGAGCCACTGGTGTAGCCGCCCAGGCAGGGCCGATCTTCGGGCGTCAGTGCTCCCGCTCCGCCATGCAGTACGGCCAGCAGGGCCAGGGCCCAGGTGTGGCGAGGTGGTTGAAGTCATGGCGCTCTCCCTGTGGTGGCTGGCCCCTGTAGGGCACGGCACGCCCCTGTCGCGCGGGTTACGCCAAAGGCGCCGGTGCGGGCCACAGCCTCCTAAGATGGCTTTTTAGGTCACTCTTTACGAAGGTGCATTCCATGGATTTGCGTTTTGACAACAAGGTGGTGCTGGTCACGGGTGGTGGCGGTGGCATTGGACGAGCCAGTGCCCTGGCGTTTGCCCGTGCAGGTGCCAATGTGGCGGTGACTGACCGTGACGTGCAAGCCGGTGAAGAAACCACGGCGCAAGTCAGCGCGCTGGGGGCCGAGACCTTGTTTGTGGCCGCGGACGTGATGCAGGCCACGCAGGTGCAGGCCATGGTCGCGCAAGTTGTGGCGCACTTTGGGAGGCTGGACTGCGCGTTTAACAACGCAGGCATTGAAGAAGAACACATGCGCCTGGCCGACTGCGAGGAAGCCACGTTCGACCGCATCCTGGGCGTCAATGTGAAGGGCGTGTGGCTCTGCATGAAGTACCAGATCCAGCAGATGCTGGCCCAGGGCGGTGGCAGTATCGTCAACACCGCATCGGTGGCCGGCCTCATTGGCGCGCCCAAGATGTCAGCCTACGCCGCGAGCAAGCATGCCGTGGTGGGCCTGACCAAATCTGCAGCAGCCGAATACGGCCGCAAGGGTATTCGCGTGAATGCCGTATGCCCCGGCGTCATCCGCACCGTAATGTTTGACCGCGCGGTGGCCGCCGACCCCAAAGTTGGCCCAGCCGTGGCCGGCATCCACCCGATTGGCCGCATTGGCGAAGCCGATGAAGTGGCCACCGCAGTGCTGTGGCTCAGCTCGGATGCAGCCAGCTTTGTGACCGGACTGGCCCACACGGTGGACGGCGGAATGACCTCGGTTTAAAGGGAGCCGTCAGGGTTTAAGCCCGGCCGGTGCGGCGGCGCAGCCCCTGCAACCACGCCACGATGGCCGGGCCGTACATGATCATGGCCAGCGCGCCGCCAATCAGCGGCAGCGCCAGGAACACCCAACCGGTCAGCACTTCCTTGCCAATCATCACGCCCACCACCAGCGCTACGGCTGGGTTCACAAACGAGTAACTGCCGGCCACAGCCGCCGTGGTGTTTTGCAGCAGCCACAGGTAGGCGTTGAGCGCGATCAGCGTGCCAAACACCAGCAGGTACCACCAGGCCATCCAGGCCTCATGCGTTACGTTGCTCAAGGCATTTTGTGGTTCGATCAACGATGCGGCAACAACCCCCATCAGCCCGCCAGCCAGCCACTCGGTGGCAGAGGCCATGGCTGGGCCCGGCAGGTCCAGCTTGCGCGAGGCATACGATCCCACGCTCCAGCACAGCGGTGCGCCAAAGGCAGCCAACGCACCCAGCCAGCTGGCGGAAAAGTCGCCCTCCATGGCCAGCAGCAGGGCACCGCCCACCCCCAGCACCAGGCCAATCCAGCTGGTTAGCGGCACACGTTCACCGCCCAGGCGTGTCCACAGCGCCAGCCACATGGGCATGGTGGTCACCACCGTGGCCATCAGGCCCGAGCCAATGCCGTGCTGCTGCGCAAACACCACCAGATTCATGGCGCCAAACACCATGAGCCCGCCCACCAGCGCAGCATTGCGCCACTGGCGCCAGCTGGGCAGCTTTTCGCCGCGCCACAGCGCCCAGGCCAGCATGATCACGCCAGCCAATGTGAAGCGCGTGGCATTCATCCACAGCGGCGGAAAGCTGTGCACCGCAATGCCGATGGCAAAGTAAGTGGTACCCCAGACGATGTAGACCAACCACAACGCCACCATGAGGCGCCAAAAAGGAGACAAACGCCAGCCGTGCTGAATATTGAGTGCCGAAATCATGAATAGTCCGTAAAATTTACGGCAACCAGCGCCGTTGGGCGTGATATTACCGAAAAACTGGCCCAATGCAAGCAAATATTCAGACGGATGCGATAGACGCCAAAATTCTTACGGCCTTGGGGGAAGATGGCCGTCGTTCTTACGCCGAGGTGGGGGCCGAGGTGGGCCTATCCACCGCTGCGGTGCATGAACGCGTGAAGAAAATGCTGGAGCGCGGCGTGATCCGCCGCTTCTCCATCAGCGTGGACCCGCTCACCGTGGGCCTGAATTTCACCGCGTTTGTGGCCATCCGCAACGACGGTGGCGCGCATTGCCGCGACATTTCGGCACGCTTGCGCGAGGTGAGTGCGGTCCAAGAACTGCACAGCGTGGCCGGTGAATACGACTTGCTGGCCAAGGTGCGCACGGCCCATGCACGCGACCTGGAGGCCGTGTTGCTGCAAATCAAAGCGATTCCCGGCGTGGCGCGCACCACCAGCACCGTGGTGCTGAACACCGAGTTTGAAGACCAGCCCCTGCGGCTCGGCGACTAGTCGAGGAAAAGGCAATTTGCCGCCGGGCCGCCCCAAGGCAAATGAGCCCCCTTGGGGGCAGCGACCCGCGCAGCGATGGAGCGTGGGGGCCTCTAACTAGGCCAACCATTGCTGCATATCCACCGTGGTGCGTTGGCCAACCGCACTGGCGTGCTCAGCCAGCCACTGCTGACCGCGGTGCAGCCCCTGGTCGTGCAGCAGGTTCAAAAAAGGCGCGTGCGCCACCATCTTGGTCTCGCTGCGCTGCAGGCTCTCCAGGTTGCTGGAGTCAATCATGTGGAAGCGCACGCTCTGCAGACGCCGCTCCAGCGGGCCTTGGTGCTGGGTCACGTGGGCCGCGTCCTGCACGCGGGCAAACATCTGCATCTCCCGCATGAAATGGGCCTTGAAACCCAACTCTTCCATGCGCGCCTCAATCTCGTCCTTGGTATGCGGCGTGCCTTCATGCTTGAGCGGCGCCAGCAACACCAGCAGCACATCACCCGCCGCACAGTCGTAAAACAGCGGAAACACCGCGGGGTTGGCCGCAAAACCGCCGTCCCAATACGGCTCGCCCTCAATCTCCACCGTGTGGTGAATCTTGGGCAGGCAGGCCGAGGCCAGCAGCATGTCCAGCGTCAGCTCGTGTTCGCGAAACAAACGCAGCTTGCCGGTGTTGACCTGGGTGGCGCCGACAAACAGCTTGAACGGGCTCTCGGCGCGCAAGCGTTCAAAGTCGATCTGGCGCTTGAGCAGGCTGCGCAGCGGGTTGATGGCCAACGGGTTCAGCTCCGCTGGCGAGAAGAACCCCGCCCACTGCGCCAACATCTTGGTGGCCGGCGAGAGGCTGATCGCATCGCCCCCGCCCGTGGTCAGCATGCCCCAGGGCAGCTGCTGGCTCACCTCGGTCCAGAACTGGGCCAGGGCTTCGCGCGCACCGTCGCGGCCGCCGGTCATCCAGCCCTGCGCCATCACCACCGCATTCATGGCGCCCGCGCTGCTGCCGCTGATGCCCTCAAAGTGCATGCGCGGGTCTTGCAGCAGCGCGTCCAGCACCCCCCAGGTGAAGGCGCCATGCGCACCACCCCCTTGCAGGGCAAGGTTTAAGCGGGCAGGAGACGGGGTGTTGAGACGCGTGCGCCAGAGGCGCCTGAACAGCTGGCTGCCCGCAGAGGGCAAGAGGCGACGGGCAGTGGTGGGAAGGTCCATGGCCAAAGTCCTTTCGTTGCACACGAGGACATGCAGTTGCGGACCAGTATAGGGTTTTCCCTAGATCGTGCTGGCCTGCCGGGTTTGGCGGAACTTCTGCTCCAGCTCGTGGCGCAATGCTTTGCGCATCTGCGCCGCTTCAAAGCGGCGTATCTCGTCGGGCGTCTCGGGCTGCAGCGCGGGCACCGGCGCTGCCTTGCCCGCATCGTCCACCGCCACCATGGTGAAGAAGCAGCTGTTCACATGGCGCACTTCCTGGCTGCGGATGTTTTCGGCAATCACCTTGATACCCACTTCCATGGACGACTTGCCGGTGTAGTTGACGCTGGCCAAAAAAGTGACCAGTTCGCCCACATGGATGGCCTGCAGAAACAGCACCCGGTCCACACTGAGCGTGACCACATAACGCGAGGCATAGCGACTGGCGCAGGCATACGCCACCTGGTCGAGCAGCTTGAGGATGGCGCCGCCGTGCACATTGCCGGAGAAGTTGGCCATGTCGGGCGACATGAGCACGGTCATGCTGAGTTGGTGGGTAGGCAGGTTCATGGGCCCGAGTGTAAAAGAGCCGCCCTGCCGGGCTATATTGCACCCCATGTTTCCACCCTTGTTTGACGCCAGCGTTCCCGTGTTCCGCCGCTACCTTGTGCAGCTGCAGGGGCTGCTGGCGCGGGCAGCGCAGCATGACCAGTCCGCCACGCTACTGCAGGCGCGGCTGGCGCCCGACATGCTGCCGCTGGCCGTGCAGGTGGAGGTGGCGGTGAACTTTGTGTTTCGCGCTTGCGCGCCCCTGGCAGGCCAGGCCGTGCCAGCCTTTGGCGAACACCGGGCCAGCTTTGCCACGCTGCAGGCCCGTGTAGACCAGGGCTTGGCCTTTCTGGCCACCCTGCAACCCACGCAATTTGCCAATGCCGCGCAGCGGCAGATCAGCGACCCGGCCGGGGAGACCACGGTCACTCTCGACGGCAGCACCTTTTTGCAGCAATACGCGCTGCCCAACTTCTTCTTTCATCTCAGCATGGTCTACGCCATCTTGCGCCAGCAAAGCCTGCCCCTGAGCAAGGGCGACTTTGATGGCTGGCATGTCTACGAAGCCACGGCGCCGCGCTGATGCACCGCCCACATTGGTCCGACCGCAGCCTCCTTGCCTTGGCCGCTGCAATGGTCTGCGGCGCCTCTGCCTGGGCCCAAGACGCCACCGAAGCGCCTTCGCCTGATGCGCTTTGGGTCAACGTGGGGGCATTGACCTACCACGCCAACCAAAGCAAGGGCTACAACGAAAACAACCATGGCCTGGGTGTGGAGTACCGGTTGCGGCCCGACACCTCGGTGATGGTGGGCACCTTCTACAACAGCGTGCGCCGCGACACCCACTACGCCGCCGTGAACTGGCAGCCCATCGCGCTAGGCGACTGGAAGCTGGGCATGGCCGTGGGCGTAATGAATGGCTACCCCGCCATGAAGAATGGCGACTATTTTGTTGCCGCCTTGCCCATGGTCAGCTACGAAGGCCAACGTTTTGGCGTCAACCTCAGCCTGATCCCCAGCGTGGCCCAGATTGATGGTGCGCTAGTGGTGCAAGTGAAGTTTCGCCTGTTCTAAGCCCTCTTATGCATACAGCCCGTGCAGGTACCAGGGCGCGTCTTGCGCGCAGGGTACTCCGTCTGCTGTCAGTCGCTCGCGGTACACCCACACCAGCCCGGCCTGCGGGCTACGGGCAATGAAGTAATCGCGCAGCACGGGCGCACCGTCCAGCCAGCCCGCCTCCAGCCGCTGCGGCCCCACCAGCAGGGCCAGCGGCCCCTGGTACTGCGGGCAGTGGTCACGCACCGGCAGGCGCTGCGGGCTGGGCAAAAGCCAGGTAGGCCAGACACTGGCCTGGGGGTGTGGTTCATGGTCTTTTAGGCCTCTAGGCCCCATGGATATTGCGCGAAAAGCTCCTGATTTCGTAGCATTTTGTGGTGGCGTATCGGCACACCACGGTGCCCAATGCTGCATCTGCTCTGGCCGGTGGTCGGCCAGCGGGCTGACGCACTGCACCTGCGCCGCCCCCAGCCGCGCGGCCAGGCGCTCCAGCGTCTGGTGCAGGCTGTCGCCCTTGCGCACGTCGTCGGGCAGCAGGCTGTGGCTCTCGCCACCCAGCGGCTGGGTCTGCAGGCTGCGCAGGCGCAGATAAAGCACGGGCGCGGGCAAGGTCACGCGCGCCAACTGCTCGCCCAAAATGCGCTGCAAGTGCGCCATGTCTTGCGTGGCCTGGGCCGTGCGCAGTTCCAGCCGGCCCTGCTGGCCGCCCGTATGGTGCGCATCCACATGCAGCGTGTTGGAGCGGCGCGCGTCCAGGTCCCACAGCAGCTCCAGCGCCAGCACGCCACGCTGGCGTGCGCGCAGCCACACCAGCAGCTGCGTCAGCAGGCGGCGCGCGCCAAACAGCAGGGCCGGGGCGGACTCCACGCTCGCAGCCAGCTCCAGCGGCGCGTCAAACACCTCGGGCAGCGTGAGCCAGGGGTAGACCTCGGGGCGCTGGCCCCAGGCGCGGTCCAGCGCGTCCACCAACTCGGCGCCAAAGCGCCGCACCAGCCCGCCACGTGGCAGCGCGCGCAACTGGCCCCAGCTGCGCACGCCCAGGCGCGCCAGCGTCGGTAGGTGCGGCCGGGCTGCGGCCAGCACGTGCACCGACAGCGCCTCGGGCGCCACCTCGCGCCCGCTCCATAGCCGCCCCAACGCTATCAAAGACGTAGCGCCTTGCGCAGTTTCCACCGGGGCCAGAGGCTGATTTGGCTCCAAAATCTGCTGCAGCAAGGCACGGCGCCCGCCAAACAGGCGCTCGCTGCCCGACACCTCCAGCACCAGCGCGTCCTCCACCCGCGCCACCAGCGGCGTGAAGCGCAGCGCCCACCAGGCCAGCGCGGTGTGCACGTCGGCCAAGGTGGGCTCGGGCGGGGTGGCGGCATCAGGCGTGGGCCGCAGTGCGATCCAGTGCATGGGCACCCTCCGCCGCCAACAGCACGGCCAGGCGGGCCGCACGCGCCTGCAGCTGCAGCGGCTGGGCCAATGGCGGGCCACGGCGCTTGACGATGTGCACCGCCAGCGCGTCCAGCCGCGGGCTCTGCACCGGTGGCTGCGGCTGCAGCACCAAGCGCAGGGCGGCGGGCGAGGCATCGGCCTGCAGCGCGGCCGGGCGCATCACAAACAGCAGCTTGTGGTGCTCAGCCGCTGCCATCTGCAGGCGGCGCAGTTGGTCGCTGCGGGCCTGCGGCAGCCAGGCCAGCACCGCGTCCACCTCCGCGCAGCGCAGCAGTTGCTCGGTGGCCCACAGCCGGCCGTCCTGGGCTGTGCCCGTCGCACCTGTGGCCCCCGTACTGATCCGCCACCAAGCGGCTGGCACGCAGGCCCAGCGCCGCCAGGGCTGGCGCAAACGGCAGGTAGGGCGCGCCCACCAGCACCACCGGCCCCTGGCCGCAGCGCGCCAGCGCGGGCAGCAGCAGCCGCCATTCGCTGTGCACACCGGCGGGCTGCAGCAGCTCCACCAGCGCGCCCACGGGCCAACCGCCGCCGGGCAACTGGGCGTCCAGCAGCGCATCACCCGTAGGCTGCACCACCTGCGGGCTACCGGCCAGCGCGTGCGCATGCCAGACATCGGCGTGGATGTCTTGCGGGTCAGGCGAACCGGAGTGAACGCGCGCTAGGCTAGTCATGGCAAGGGTTTGAACATAGTACTGTTTTTTTAAACAGTATATGGAAAACGCCCCTGCTATCAAAATCAAGAACAGGCGTGCCAGCCCCGGCGGGGGCTGCCGCGGCACGGGCTTTTGGCGGCTTTGCTAGAGTGGCCCGCATGACCACCCTGCCCGCTTTCTGCACCCCCGTCACGCTGGACAAAGCCTACCGCCTGCTCAACCACGGCCCCACCGTGCTCGTGTCATCCGCCCACGCAGGCCAGCACAACGTGATGGCGGCGGCCTGGTCCATGCCGCTGGACTTCAGCCCGCCCAAGGTGACAGTGGTCATCGACAAGGCCACGCACACCCGCGCGCTGGTGGAAAGCAGCGGCTGGTTTGCCCTGAACGTGCCCGCGCGCGGCCTGGCCCAGGCCACGCTGGGCGTGGGCAGCGACAGTGCGGCGGCCATGCCCGACAAACTGCAACGCCATGGCATCCAGCACTTTCAACCCGAAGGATGTGACTTGCCCCTGGTGCAGGGCTGCGTGGGCTGGCTGCTCTGCAAGCTGGTGCCCGAACCGCACAACCAGCAAACCTACGATTTGTTCATTGGCGAAGTCACCCAGGCTTGGGCGGATGAGCGCGTGTTCGTCAATGGGCACTGGGAGTTTGACAAGGCGCCGGATGAACTGCGGACCTTGCACTATGTGGCGGGCGGGCAGTTTTTTGTGATTGGGGAGGGGGTGAAGGTGGAGATCACCCAATAGGATCGCGCACAAGGACTTAGTACATGACCGCCCAACTCAGTCTGAAACTTGGATTATTTACGACACTAAGAAATGGAATTTCAATGCGAAAGACCGCACACATAACAGCCATCATTCTGGGCGGATTGACTCTCTCGATTCTTTTTGCATCGCTTGGGTTTGCATTTGGCGTAGATAACTCTGGGAAGAATTTGAACGAAGTAATCATTCCACTTCTATCCATGATAAGTGGATGGGTCTCAGGCATAGGCGCTCTAATCGCGGCTGTTGTGGCACTGAATATTGCAGAACGCCAAGCAACACATGAACATCAGCAGGATGCAGTTCGTTGCTTGCATCATTCAATGGCCATTACAAATGACCTCAAAAGCAGAGTTCACTCATTACGACTTACTCTTACACAAGGTAATCGCCCGTTAGTTGTTCTGAACAAGTATGCAGAAACAATCGAGCGACGCTATGAAATGCTTTATGACAGGGAAATTTATCGACATTTGCCAGGTGACGTCATTGGCATGATCACGGGAATGGCGGGAAGTTTCTTCGGCCTAACCACTCTCGTAGAGGGTCTTGCTTCCGGTCTAAAAACTCAGCCACATGAATTAATGGCTCCCCCACAAGCTGACACAGCACAGGGGCTCAATGCATCATTCGAAAAACTAGAGAACGAGCTGGACGCACTATTTACAAAACTCAGTGCCGTTCGGCAGAGGCTAGAAAAATAGACTCCTCCGGATGCTCATCTCACGGCCTCCGATAACTCACCTGCTGCTTCGCCCAATACGCCGACTTGAGGCTATCCAGCCGCACCGTCCCGCCCGTGGATGGCGCGTGCACAAAGCGCCCCTCCCCCACATAAATGCCTGCATGCGTGGCGCGGCCGTTTTGCGCAAAGACGACCAAATCGCCCGTGCGCAAACTGGGCGCGGGAATGCTGGTGCCCCAATCGATCAAGGCCCAGCCGTTGAGCGCGGCGCCACCACACCGGCGCGCTGTTTGTAGACGTAGCCGATGAGGCCGCTGCAATCAAAGCCGCTGGCTGGCGTGTTGCCGCCGTAACGGTAGGGGGTGCCTACCAAACCAATGGCCATGACGGTGACGTCGTTGGCCTGGTCCAGCGTCAGGCGGCCAGCGGGCTGGGGGGCAGCCACCGGCGGTGCCGATGACTGTGGTACCGAGGAGCAGCCGGCCATCACCACCAGCGCACCCGCCAAAAGCGCCGTGCCAATCGGCGACCCCACACGCTCTGCCCATCGCATGGCTGCGCCGCTCACAGGCTGTCCACCTTCTGTCCGATTTCGGGCCACTGCCGGCGGATAAACACCCAAGAGCACAAGCCCAGGCACATCATCAACACCGAGGCGGTGGCCAGCCCCACGGTGGAGTGCATGACCAGGGGCGAAATAACGCCGGCCACAATGCCGTTGGCAGTCGATCCCACAAACATCTGCAGGCTGGACGCCATGCCACGGCGGTCGGGGTGCAGGTCCAGCACCAGCAGCGTGACCACCGGCACCATCATGGCCCAGCCAAAAGCGAAGATGGCAATGGGGAACAGGGCCCAGCTCACGTGCGCCTTGAAGACAAGGTTGGCGGCCAGATTCAGCAGGCCGATGATCAGCATGATGAGAAAGCCGTTGCGGATCTGGCGCTTCGGGCTGATCTTGCCGGCCACCCGGCCGCTGACAAAGGCGCCGCCCATGATGCCGCTGATAGTGAGCACAAAGAACCAGAAGAACTGCTGCGGCTGCAGGCCCAGGTGCTCACCCAAGAACACAGGCGCGCTCAGCACATACAAAAACATGCCGTTGAACGGAATGCCGCTGGCCAGCGCCAAGAGTACAAAGCGCGGGTCAGAGCCCAGCTTCCAGTAACCGGCCATGAGGTTTTTGACATGGAAGTGCTGGCGGTCGGCAGGCCGCAGGGTCTCGGGCAACAAGAAGTAATTGGCCACCCACAAGAACACGCCCACACCGGTCAGGAACCAGAAGATGCCGTGCCAGCTGGCGTGCACCAGCAGCCAGCCGCCCACCATGGGCGCGATGGCCGGGGCCACGCCAAAGAAGATGGTGACCTGGCTCATGACCTTTTGCGCCTGCGATGGCGGGAACACATCGCGGATGACCGCACGCGACACCACAATGCCTGCGCCGGTGGACAGGCCCTGCATGGCGCGGAAGAAGATGAGTTGGCCAATGCTCTGGGCCAGCGCGCAGCCAATGGACGCGATGGTGAACGCAGCCAGCCCCCACAGCACCACGGGGCGACGGCCAAAGCTGTCGGAGAACGAGCCATGGAACAGCGCCATGAAGGCAAAACCAAACAAGTAAGCCGACAGCGTTTGCTGCATCTGCACCGGTGTGGCGCCCAGCGACTGGCTGATGCCCGCGAAGGCGGGAATGTAGGTATCGATGGAGAACGGCCCCAACATGCCCAAGAGGGCCAGCAGGATGGAGAAGGCCCATTGCGGGGCGCGCCAGAGTTTGAGGGCGTCGGGATTCATGAAAGAGAAATGGGGCTGTGCAACAGTCTATTGAAACACGGACAGCGAAGAAACATGCGCTTGCCGAGCAAGCCTGCGCCGGGCACGCGGTTTTGCAGGTTATGCTTTATTTGCTCATCAAACTAAAAGGTGCATGGTGAAGTTGTTCGTGGCGTGCGTGTTGGGATTGCTCTTGGGCGCCGGTGCAGGGGCTGCGGACATTGCCGTGTTCAGCGGCGACGGATCGCCACCCAAGATGTATGTGCAAGAGGGTAAAAACCGCGGCATCCTGATCGACATCCTGCAATACGCCGACCAACACCTGCACAACGACAGCCTGCAACTGGCACTCTACCCCTGGGCCCGCGCATACCTGCAGGCCTCGTCAGGCGACGGCGGCATTGTGGGTTTGTCGTGGACCCGTCGCAGGGAAGAACTCTTCGATTATTCGGACCCACTGTTTTTTGATGAAGTGGCGGTGGTCGTGCGCAAGGGGAACGAGTTTCCGTTCAGGACCCTGAGCGACCTGCGTGGCAAACGCGTGGGTATTGTGCGGGATGCCAGTTATGGCGAGGCGTTTGAGAAAGCCCGTGATGCGGGTGTGTTTGTAGTGGACGGCGACAACGGGGCCAGCAACCGCCTGCACAAGCTGATGGCCGGGCGCATTGACTGCGCGCTGTTCAATGTGGGCAAGGCGGGGTTTGAAGAGACGCTGCGCATTCACAAAGATTTTTTGCCCTTCAAAAACACCTTGGTGGTGCTGCCCGTGCCCTTGCGCAGTGACCCGAATTTTCTGGCCTTTCCCAAAAGCATGCACATGAAACCCTGGCTGGTGACGTTCAACCAGGTCATCAAAAAAGGATATGCGCGTGGCGATATTCCCAAGATCATCGCGCAGAACCTCGGCTCCTAACCTGCACCGGGTCACCCGCGGCGCAGGCACAAGGGGCGACAGTACAGGGAGCTGAAAAGGCGGCATACTGCGCAGGGACTTCGCGTACGTTGGAATGCACAAGAAGGAAATGCCATGAAAAAAATCCTCAGTGCCTTGTTGGGGCTGTTGCTGGCAAGCGCGGCCTGGAGCATGGACCTCACCATCTTCGGCGGTGACAGCTCGCCCCCCAAGATGTACCTGCAAGACGGTAAAAGCCGCGGCATCCTGATCGACATCCTGCAATACGCCGACCAAGAACTGCGCGAAGACGAGCTACGCATTGAGCTCTACCCCTGGGCCCGTGCCTACCGCTACGCGACCAGCGGCGTTGGGGGCATCGTGGGCCTGTCGTGGACACAGGAGCGCTCTACCCTGTTTGACTACTCGGACCCGGTATACGTGGACGACGTGGTGATTGTGGTGCGCAAAGACAAGCAGTTCAGCTTCAAGGAACTGGCAGACCTGCAGGGCAAACGCGTAGGCCTGGGGCGCGGAGGAAGCTACGGCGAAGCTTTTGAAAAAGCCCGCGAGGCGGGTTTGTTTGTGGTGGACGGTGATGGTGGTGCCACGGACCGCATCAACAAACTGGTGCTGGGCCGCTTGGACTGCGCGCTGTTCAACGCGGGCAAAGCCGGGTTTGAAGAGCTGCTGCGCAGCAACAAGACTTTGGAAGGGCTGCGCGACATGCTAGTGGTGCTGCCCGTGCCGCTGCGCAGCGACCCGAATTTTCTGGCGTTCCCCAAGAACATGCAGATGAAACCCTGGCTGGACAAGTTCAACCAAGTCATCAAACGCGGCTACGCGCGCGGTGACATCCCCAAAATCATCGCACAGAACTTCGGCCCGTAACGGAGGCAACACCCGCGCAGCGCTGCCACACACGCCTGAAATCGCGCGCAGAACCAAAGCCACAGGCCTGCGCCAGCTGCTCCTGCGACAGCGTGGGGTTGTGCGTCAGCATGTCCTGCGCCCGCGCAATGCGCAACTGCTGCTGGTAGGTCACCACGCTGATGCCCGTGTGCAGGGCAAACAAACGGCTCAGGTGGCGCGGGCTCACACAGGCAACTGCCGCCAGATCCTCCAGCGCCCAACTGCGTTCGGGTTCGCGCGCTACGGCGTCCTGCGCGCGGTGCACGGCCGGATGCATGTGGTTGCGGTGCGCCAGCCAGGGCGACATTTGCGGGTCGTGTGCGCCACGGCGCTGGTACATGACCAGGCGGCGCGCCACACGCGCGGCCAACTCGGGGCCCGCGGCCTGCTCCACGATGTAGAGCGCCAGGTCAATGCCGGTGGTGATGCCGGCGCTGGTGAGCACGCGACCGTCGTCCACAAAAATGCGGTCCGTCACCACATGGGCGCTGGGCACACACGCCTGCAGGTCGGCAATCAGCGTGTGGTGGGTGGTGCAATGCCGCCCTTCCAGGCAACCCGCCTGCGCCAGCAGCAGCGCGCCGGAGCAGATGCTAGCCAGCCGCGTGTCGGCCTGCGGTGCGGTCTTGAGCCACTGCACCACGGTGTGTGCGGCCTCGGTGGCGTAGTCCACCACCTCGTTGCTGTTGCCCACCACCAGCAC
This sequence comes from Rhodoferax sp., assembly GCF_034519335.1. Taxonomy (GTDB): domain Bacteria; phylum Pseudomonadota; class Gammaproteobacteria; order Burkholderiales; family Burkholderiaceae_C; genus Allorhodoferax. The sequence continues at coordinate 160,329 of NZ_JAXHOL010000002.1, read as the reverse complement.
CAGGCTGCGCGGTGGCAGGTGCGCGGGCAAAGGCTCCAGACCCGACAAGCCCGTGCCCAACGAGGTGCTGATGGAGGCTTGCGGCCCGCAAGTGTGCAGCGCAATGGGCGCGCCCATGTCACGCGCCATGCGCAACGCCTCAGCCGGGCCCGCGTAGTCCAGCATCAGCACGTTGGGCGTGAGCACCAGGTAGATGGAGAGCGTCAGGTCTTCCATGCCATCTCCTTGATGCGGGCGAACAGTGGCGCGCCAAACACATTCACCAGCAGCCCCGCCATCAGCAAGGCACCGCCCGCAAAGTGGATGGGGCGCAGGGCCTCGCCAAACACCAGCCAGCCAGTGCTCAGCCCCACGATGGGCACCAGCAGCGTGAACGGCGCCACGCGGTTGGTGGGGTAGCGCGACATCAGGTGCGTCCACAGCCCATAGCCCAAGAGGGTGGCAGCCCAGGCCAGGTAGGCGATGGCGCCCACGGCGACTAGGTCGATGTGCTGCAGGGCCTGCAACATGGCGTCTGGCCCTTCCAGCCAGGCCGAGAGGCCCAGAAACGGCAGCGGCGGCACCAAGCTGGCCCAGACCACAAAGGCCAGCTGGTTCATGGGCCCGTAGCTGCCCACCGCGCGTGTGACGATGTTGCCGCAGGCCCACATGACCGCGGCCGCAATGGTGAGCAAAAATCCCAATAGCGGCATGGACACACCATTCGCCGCACCGCTGGCGCTGCCGATCAACACCAGCCCCACGGCGGCCAGCAACAGCCCTGCCATTTGGTTGGCCTGCCAACGCTCCTTCAGCCACCACGCCGCCAACAGCAGCGTGAAGAACGATTGCGACTGCAACACCAGCGAGGCCAGCCCGGAGGGCATGCCCACGTGGATGGCGCTGAACAAAAACGCAAACTGCCCCACCGAGATGGTGAGGCCATAGGCCAGGTACAGGCGCAGCGGCACCTTGGGCGGCTTGAGGAACAGCAGAGCAGGGAACGCCGCCAACATGAAGCGCAGCGCCCCCAGCAGCAGCGGCGGAATACCCACCACACCGACCTTGATCACCGCAAAGTTGACGCCCCAGACCAGGATGACCAGCAAGGCCAGCCCCAGGTCTTTGGGCCGCATGGGCAAGCCGGTACTCATGCAGTCACTGCAGCAGGCTGGGGTGGTGTCGCGCAGCCCTGGGGCTTGAAGATGCGTTCGGTGGAAGGTGGGTTGTTGGCCAGTTTTCCCGCAGGCCGCACCGGACGGCGCACCAGCTCACCACCGCAGTTGGGGCACACGCCATGCAGGCGCGTGTCGGCACAGTCCACACAAAAAGTGCATTCAAACGAACAGATGCGGGCGTTGGTGGCTGCGGGTGGCAGGTCCACATTGCAGCACTCACAGTTGGGGCGCAGTTGCAGCATGGGGCGTTCCTTTAGGCGGCCAGATCGGCCAGGCAGGTGTCTACATCGACGATGCGCGCAAAACGATCCGCCAATACCAACTCGGTGCGCGTGGTGATGTCTTCCGCGCTGAAGGTGCGGCCGCTGCCAGCGTGCGTCATGGGGAAGGTCAGCGTGGCTTCGGACACAAAGTCCACGTCGTAGCCCAAGTCCGAACCCACACGCGCCGTGGTTTCGCAGCACTGTTCGGTACGGATGCCGCTGATGATGAGCTTGGTAATGCCCTGGCGGCGTAGCCACAGGTCCAGCCCGGTGTCGGTAAACGCGTTGTGCGTGTGTTTGTCAAAACGCACCGCCGGGTCACCCGGCAACCAAGTCAAAGGCTTGACAAACCCAGACTCTGGCAGGAATGGCCCCGCACGCCCCACGTGGTAAATGTGGACCACTGGCACGCCCGCCGCACGGGCGCCTGCGTCCAGCTTCAACAAGGCTCGCTGAAACGGTGCGTGGATGCCTTCTGGCCAAAAAGACATCTGGGCAAAGGACTCCTGCACATCAATGACGATGAGCGCAGCTTTGGGGGACAAGGGCTTGGGCATGGTGTTCTCGGTGCGGTGAAAGATGGCCTCATGCTAACGGAGCACCCCACCCGCCGTAAGCACTGGCACAGACCACAAGAGGACAAAAAATGCCAAGTTTTGCAGCAGGAAAACCTAGGGTAAATACTGTAAAGCCGCGTTTTTGCAGGGAAATAGTCGCTCAAAGCGCTCTACTGCTGCCAAATCACCAGACAATGCCGCAAGTATTTTTAAAACAGGAGACAAATCCATGGCCCAAGCCAAACTCATCCTCGACTACGTTTACGACCACGAAACCCGGCTGGCCGATCAGGTCTACCTGACCCAACCGATTGGCGGCGGCCAGGTCAAGGACTACACCTGGCGCCAGGTGATGGACGAGTCGCGCCGCATGGCCGCGCACCTGAAGGCGCAGAACCTGGCGCCGGGCGCGCGCGTGGCCATCCTGTCCAAAAACTGCGCCCACTTCATCATGGCAGAGCTGGCCATCTGGCTGGCGGGTGGCACCACTGTGGCCATCTTCCCTACCGAAACGGCCGACACCGTGCGCTACGTGCTGGAGCACAGCGAGGCCAGCCTGCTGTTTGTGGGCAAGCTCGACACCTTTGACCAGCAACTGCCCGGCATTCCAGACTCCCTGCCCCGCATTGCTTTCCCCTTGGCACCCAAAAACAGCTACGAGAGTTGGGACGCCGTAGTGGCCCGCACCCAGCCCCTGCAAGGCAAGGTGGCCCGTGGCGCCCAAGACATTGGCATCCTGATGTACACCTCCGGCTCCACCGGACAGCCCAAGGGCGTGATGCACAGCTTTGAGCGCATCACCGCAGCGGCCGAGGGCATCAGCCACGACACCAAGTCGCGCATTGGGGCGGACGTGAAAAACCGCATGTTGTCTTACCTGCCGCTGGCGCACGTGTTCGAGCGCGCCTGGGTCGAGAGTGCATCGCTGGTCGATGGCCACACCCACCTGTTCTTCGCCGAGTCGCTGGACACCTTTGTGCAAGACCTGAACCGCGCGAAGCCGGTGACCTTTATCTCGGTACCGCGCCTCTGGCTCAAGTTCCAGCAAGGTGTATTTGCCAAGATGCCGCCCAAGAAGCTGGACCGCCTGCTGAGCATCCCTATCCTGGGGAAAATCGTCGGGCGCAAGGTGCTCAAGGGCCTGGGTCTGGACCACGCACTCTTGGCAGGCAGTGGTTCCGCCCCCATCCCGGCCGAGCTGATTGCCTGGTACCGCCGCCTCGGGCTCAACCTCATTGAGGGTTACGCCATGACGGAGGACTTTGCCTACTCGCACAACTCCACCGACAAGATCAACGCCCCAGGCTGCGTGGGCGTGCCTCTCAAGGGGGTGCAAGTGCGCATCAGCGAGGAAGGCGAAGTGCTGATCAAGTCGCCCGGCCAGTTTGTGGGCTATTACAAGCGACCAGACCTGGACGCCGAAGTCTTCACCGAAGACGGCTTCTTCCGCACCGGTGACAAGGGCGAGCGCCGCGCCGACGGCCTACTGCGCCTGACCGGCCGGGTGAAAGAGCTGTTCAAGACCTCCAAGGGCAAGTACGTAGCGCCCGCGCCCATCGAGAACCGCATCAACGCCTGCCCGCTGATCGAGCTGAGCATGGTGTCTGGCGTGGGCCAGCCTTCGGCCTACGCCATGGTCGTACTGGCCGAAACCGTGCGCCCCACGGTCAAGGACCCAGCCGTCAAAGCCCAGATCACCGCCGACCTGACCCAGTTACTCAAGGACGTGAACGCCGAACTGCCCGACTACGAGCGGCTGCAGATGCTGGTGATTGCGCCGGAGCCTTGGTCGATTGAGAACGGCTTCCTGACCCCCACCATGAAGATCCGCCGCAACCGCATCGAAGCGGCCGTGGAGCCCCAGCTGGACGGCTGGTACAGCGGCAAGGGCACGGTGCAGTGGGCCTAAAACCCAGTCCTGCATTGGCACAAGGGGCTTCGGCCCCTTTTTTTGCGCTCAAAACTGTGGGGGCCGGGGCTTTACACAACTTCATCCGACTCCTATTGGGGTCATTGAACTTCCCTTTAGCACTCAGGTCTACCGAGTGCTAATATAAAGACCGAACACAAGGAGGTTCTGAATGTCCACACTGCTTGCCATGCCCCAAACTGCCCTGGCCCCGGCCAATCCGTGGTCGCTGGTGCCGCCACTGGGGAATCTGGACGCCTATATTTCCGCCGCCAACCGCCTGCCCATGCTCACGCTGGAAGAAGAGCAGGAGTTTGCGCGCAAGTTCAAGAACGACAACGACCTTGAAGCTGCCGGTAAGTTAGTGCTCTCTCACTTGCGTCTGGTGGTATCCGTGTCGCGCCAATACTTGGGTTACGGCCTGCCCCACGGCGACCTGATCCAGGAAGGCAATGTGGGTCTGATGAAGGCCGTCAAACGCTTCGACCCGGACCAAGGCGTCCGCTTGGTGAGCTACGCGCTGCACTGGATCAAGGCCGAGATTCACGAGTACATCCTGAAGAACTGGCGCATGGTCAAGGTGGCCACCACCAAAGCCCAGCGCAAGCTGTTCTTCAACCTGCGCTCCATGAAGCAGCGCTTCAAGGGCGAAGATGCCGCTGCCGATCTGGACACCCACCGCGACACGCTGAACCCTGCGCAGGTGAACGCGATGGCGCGCGAGCTGAACGTGAAGCCCGAAGAAGTGCTGGAAATGGAAACCCGCCTGTCGGGTGGCGACGTGCTGCTGGACCCCACCCCGGGTGACGACGGCGAAGACGCCTTTGGCCCCATCGCCTACCTGACCGACACCAACCACGAGCCCGTGGCCATGATCGAGGCACGCCAACGCGATGTGCTGGCCACCGATGGCATTGCCACCGCGCTGAACAGCCTGGACGAACGCAGCCGCCGCATCGTGGAGGAGCGCTGGCTCAAGGTGAACGACGACAACAGCGGTGGCATGACCCTGCACGACCTGGCCGCCGAGTACGGCGTGAGCGCCGAGCGCATCCGCCAGATTGAAGTGGCGGCCATGAAAAAGATGAAGACGGCACTGGCCGCTTACGCGTAAGCCAGGCGCACATTGCGCAGCCCACACAAAGAAGCCCTGAACACTTCGATATTCAGGGTTTTTTGCTATTTATTTCATAGCTGCTTGCGCAATATCCACTAGGGCTAGAGACCCAATTGACCACTAATCAATCACCAGAGTCCTCAAACTCAGCGTTTTTGAAGCGCAACACCTTGCAGTTTTCCTTCACCGCACGCTGCACCGCATCGTCAAACCCAGTGGCTGTATCGGCTTGGATCTCGATCTTGATCCTTACTTTGTCGCCGAGTCTGGCGGTGAATTGCAACACCACCTCATCCACCACGTCTGCAAACTGCTTCTTCGCCTGAAACGGGTCGAGTTCGATGCTTGCGTAGAAGTGTTTTTTGGCGGAACGCGTCTGCACGCCAAGCGCCACTGGTTTCTCGCCCGGCCTGGGTTCGTGCATGCCCTGCGGCTGATCTCCGGTGCCGGTGGTAAGTGGCACTGTCGGGCTAAGTGGCGATGGTGCAGCCTCTTGCGCGGCACGCTGCGCCAGCGCCACGGATTGGGCATAGGCCTGCGCCGTAGTCGGCTCCACCAGCAACAAAGAAGCATCCAGCGTGAGCAAGCTGCGCGCGCCCAGGCTAAAGCCCAGGTAACGCACACCGTCCGGCCCCTCCTCTTTTCCCTGCGCAAAGCCAAAGAAGTCTTGACTCTCACCACCCGCCGTCAGCGTGCGCTGAAAGGCTTGGTCGTCCAAGATGCGCGGTAGGTACAACTGCTGGCAGGTCTGCTGCCACACATTCAGCGCGCTGACCTCTTTCACATCGTCTTTCCAGAACCAGTTCTTCAGCTCCTTGGCCAAGTGAATGGGTGCCCATTCGGAAATGAGCAACTCGTTTTCCTTCAGCACACGCTCAATCTCTTGCGACAAATTAGCCGCGCCGGGGTTCACCGCAAAGTGTTCCCACTGGATGTCGGACAAACCCGCGCCCGCACGTGTTTGCACCGGCGCCAGCAGCCACTTGTAGGTCTCGCGCACCATGCGACGCAGGGCCTCATTGGCGTCGTCCAAACTAGCACTGGCCTGCCGCGCCTGGTACTGGTCCAGGTTGAGCTTCATGTCCTTGATGTCGGCCACGATGGAATGCCACGCCAGCGCCGAGCGCACCTGGTCTTTCAGGCGGCTCACGCTGTCGTAGTCGGCCACTAAAAAGATCAGCCGGTTTTGCTTGAAGCGCGGCTGCTCACCCCGAGTCTTCAGCATCTGCTGCGCACGCTCAGTGGCCTGGCTTTGTCCGCTCTTGCTATAGGCCGCGTCGGGCGGCAGCACCACCAGGCGCAGTTGCCAGTCGTCTGGCACATCGCCGCTGCCGGTAAAGATGTGGGTGCCACCAAACACGCTGGAGGCAAACATGCGCTGCATACGCTCTCGGATGGCAGGAAAAACGTCCTCCTTGTCCTGAAAGCGGCGCTTGCGCTCTTCCATTTCACGGCGCAGATTAGGGCGTGTGTCAAACCAAAAGCGGTTGTTACCGCTGTTCAGGTAGTGCAGCCGGTCCCCCAGGCGGCGCAACGCGTCGCGGTAGATCGCCACCTGCTGGCCCGGCTGCGCCACGCCCAGCACGATGCGCTCCAGCTCAATGCCGCGCACCATCTGGTTGGCCGTGGTGGGGGCGCTGCCCAAAAAAATGGCCCGCGCCGCACGGCGACAGGCCTGCACCGCGCCGAGGCGCGTGTCGCGGCTTTCAATCTCGGTGGTCTCTGCACGTTCGCCATCCACATCGCGTTCCACCACCGGGTCCCAGCCAGGGGGCAGGTAGTAAATCAGGTCGTTGCGCGTCTCGGCATCGGCCAGTGGAAAGCTGCCGGGCATGATGAAGGGGTCTTTGTCGTTGTCCTTCCACAGCCGGTGAATCACCTTGGCCATCAGCTTGAGCACACCACGCGTGCGCTGAAAATTGTCCAGCGACGACCAGTCTTCATACAGCCGGTCAAACACCTCGGGGTGGATCGGGTAGGCGCGCAGCAGGCGGTCAAAGTAACGGCTCTCTTGCGTCTCGCGCGGCAGGTCGGCACTGTTGGCGGTGTAAAAGTCGGCAAACGCCCGGCACACTCGCTCGGCAGCCGCCGGGTCGTGGATGGACTTGAACAAGCGCCTGCGCACAATCTCAAACGCTTCTTCGGTGCCCACCGGCTTCCACAGCGCCTGAATGCGCCCAAAGTAATGCGCCAAAGAGGCCAACGCCTTTACGCCGCGCTGGCTGCCTGCCTCTTTGTCTGACTCGGGCAGCGAGGCCAGCAACACGGCTGTGGGCACGGCCTTCAGCGCCTCGGTCAGCGCCTGCACAAAACTCAGATTGGAGTCAAACGTGCCTCCGCTCAAGGCCTTGCCCTCTTCAAACTGGCGCACGTAGGCCACCAGCTCGTCAATCAAGATCACGCAGGGCGCGCAACGGGCCAGCAGCGCCTCCAGCACCGCCTTACCAGGCGAGGTGCCCGAGGCATCGGCATCCGCCACCAGCGCATACCCTTGTGCCCCGCCCAGCTGCCAAGCCAGGTCGCCCCACAGGGTGCGAATGGCTTGCCCGTCGCGCACCGTGGGCTGGTTGGGCGATGACTTGATGCCGTCCAGCACCGCAATCCGCGCGCGGGGCAGCTCCGTCACCCCCGCCTTGTCCAGAATGGCGGGCACGCCCTGCAGCTCGCTGGCCGGGGCCAGCCCCTGGGCCAGGTGGTACACCGCCAGCATGGTGTGCGTCTTACCGCCACCAAACGCCGTTTGCAACTGAATCACCGGGTCACCGCCCTTGCCCGACAAGCGCTTCACCACCGAGTCAAGCAAAAGACCCATGCCTTCGGTAATAAAGGTGCGCTGGAAGAACAGCGCCGGGTTCTGGTACTCGGCCGTGGCCGTGCCCTCATGCACACGCGACAGGTCGGCCGCAAACTCGGCTTGCTGGAACGTGCCCTTGAGCACATCTTCATGCGGTTCGGCGACTTCGCGCCAGGGTTTGAGAGTCATGGTCTTATCCTGTTATTACCAACGAATAAACAATTTGTTTACAATGAGGCCAAATGATCAAAAGCTTTGCCAGCTCCGAGACCGAACGCCTGTTTGCTACGGCCAAGTCGCGCCGACTGCCGCCAGAGATCCTCAAACGTGCCGTCATGCGTCTGAACCAACTGAATGCCACGGTGGAAGTCGATGACCTGCGCATGCCGCCGTCCAACCGGCTGGAAGCCTTGACCGGTAACCTGGCAGGCACCTGGAGCATCCGCATCAACGACCGCTGGCGTGTGTGTTTTCGGTTCGAGGGCGGCAATGCCTTTGACGTTGAAATCGTGGACTACCACTAAGGAGTGATTGAAATGACTGCACGAGCCCCCCAGAACACCCCCGTCAACGGCTTGCCCGCCATTCACCCCGGCGAGTACCTGCGTGAAATCCTGGACGACATGGCACTGACCCAGGCGGCGCTGGCCGAAGCGCTGGGCGTATCGGCCATGCGCGTGTCGCATGTGCTCAAGGGCGATCGCCCCGTCACTGCCGAGCTGGCCCTGCGGTTGGGGCGCGCCTTTGGTCAAAGCCCGCAATATTGGCTGAATTTGCAGGCCGACTACGACCTGAAAATTGCCAAGGCCACGTTCAAAGACAGCTTGGGGCATATCAGGGAATTGGCTGCGGCTTAAGCCCCTGCCGCGCGCTTGCATCAACGGAGGTGTAAACATGGAGCAGACCAATTTGAAAATTGGTGGATTGGACACTTCGCCCACGGCTTCGGCGCGCTTAAAGTTCCGAGCCAAGGTGCGGCGCGCCGCCGAAGGCAACCCCGATCTGCCGCCCTCTTTCGTTGCCGCAAGCCTCAAGAGCTTGGCCGAGCCACGGGAAGACAGCGTGCCCTTTGTGCCACGGGGCCGAACCGGTTCCCCGCAGACTGAACCTCCTACCGGGATTTGAAACGCTGACATAGGAACGCTTCTTCCCTCACAAATCAAAACTGCCCTGCGAGCCCACCAGACCTGCGCTGGCAGCTTCTGATTCAATAGCACCCCACGCCGTCACCAGCTCGTTGTACGCCCGAGCATCCTCAGCCCAGCCTTTGCGTTCGCACAGGGTATAGAGGCGGTAGGCCAGGGAGCGCATGGGCTCGGCGCAGCTGGGCATGCGGGCCAGCAGGGCACCGGCTGCCGTTTCGCCGTCTTGGTTCAAGGCGCGGATGAGTTGGTGCAGGGCTTCCCAAATGGGTGTGGCGCCCCTGCTCTTGTCTTGTGTTTGTGCATCCACCTCAGGTGCCCAGTCGCGCGGCATGTCGGCCCAGCGCAGCAGGCGCAAGGTGCCTGCGCTGCTTTCCGCCACGCCGGATTCGACCAGGCCCCCCACGCTGGTGCCCTTGGCGCGGGCCAGCACGTCGGCGTCGCCAAACTTGGCGGTGGCCCAACCCTGCTGGTCAAACCAGGCCAGGCAAAACTGGGTTTCGTGGTCGAAGTCGTCTTCGGCAAAAAAGCGGTTGATGAGCTGCAGCGCCGTGCGCACGCGCATGGGTGTGCCGTCGGCCTCCAGCACGGCGGCGTACTGGCTGAAGATGGCCATGCCGGGGCCGATGAGGCCGACAAATCGACCGGCGCCACCGGCGACACGGCACCGCCGGTCATATCCGCGCCGCCACGCGTCATGTCCAGCAGCGCATCGGGCAGCGCGGCATTGAGTTCGCGGATGAACTCGCGGCGGCTCACCGTGGGCGCATCGGCGGCGCGCTGGCGGCAGACGAGGACGATGCTGGAGGCCAGGGCGTTGGTGCCCGAGCCAATCATGCGGTCGCCCAACTCGGTGCGCATGGGCCAAGTGCCGGTGAGCGCAAAACCTGCGCCAACACCGCTCCAAAACCCCACCCGTGCGTGGGTGCCGCCATCGTCCTGCGTGTCGCTCTAAAGGCGTAGTAGATGGTGACCGGAAAGGCCGCGTGCGCTTTTCTGCCAGGTTGGCATGCCTGCGTCATGCCGTCCGGAAAAAGTCGGCCTCGGTTTTGCCACCTGCGGTAGGGCGTGGCCACCAACTCTTCTGCCCTGGGCACGGCGACGGGGCGTACAGGCCGGGGAAGATGGGCCGAGGCTTTTGCGCAGCCAGACGTAAAAATCCGATAGGTCGGCGTAGCCATGTTGTCGTAGTACGGAGGGTCGGGGAGACGACTTGGCGGCGCTATGGTTTGGGCTTGGGCGTCGGATTCAACGACCCGGCCACCAACCTCGCAGGAAACATTCAATGGCCCTAAAATCCACAACCAACTATCCAACATAGCCTCCCAAAACCCCACCAGAATGCCACTACCCCTGATCAACGCCAATCAATACTCCAATATCATACTTGGCCACAAACCCAAATACCTACTCCTCCCATAACATACCCCACTCCACCCACATCCACCCCCCCACTCGCCATAGGCGCCAGCTGCCGAGCGGCATGGCCTCGGGCACCAACAGAAGGTGGTAGGCGACATTGGCGGGGGTAGGTCGCCGAACTTGCTCTCCTGCTAGGTCTAATCTCCGGGTTGTCGGGCAAGCCATATCCGGCGTCCACGCCGATAGCGCTAGGCAATAGCGACTGTCCTCGGTGGGGGACAAAGAAATCCGCCCCTCGCGCCTTCGGCCACGACGGCCATGGGCGCTGGCCCATCGCCCGGCCTTACCCTCCGCGCGATGTGGTTGCAGTCACGGCGCACCCGAAAGAGACCATGAGGCGGCGCGCCCCCGCCTGGTGCCACCTTTCGCACTCTCTGCGGCGGCCCTGCGCACCTCAAAGCGGTACCTGTCCCCTCCACCACCGGCTCACATAGGCCTCCTTGCCCGCCTGCTCGACAAAATGAAGGGCTGGCCAGCGGCACGCCCTGGCTGAAGGCCGGGTTGGGGCTCTTGACCGTGCGCGCCCACAGCCAGGCAATGACGGTGAGCTCGCCCACCTCACACCCCCAGACCGGTGTTGGCCGGTGTTTCGTGCCTTGTCGAAGCCCCCGCATCCCAGCCATCAGAGAACCGTGATCTGCGGATACAGGTGGCCGATGCGTTCCCGGCCTCAGCCCGCATCCACGCGCCGTAGCGGCGCCCGTCTTCGGCCAGGCCCTGCGCACCGGTCCAGGTTTTGCTGAACATCTCCTGGCTGGCCTTGCCCCCATCGGCGCAGGCCCCGAGCGCGCCCGGCAAACCGGGCGGTATCTCGATCATGGCCTTGTTGATCAGCACCGCCACCGGGTTCAGGTCGCTGGCGTAGCTCTCCAGCCCCAGCCGCTGCGCCTCCAGCGGCAGCGCGCCACCGCCGGCAAAGGGACCGTGGAAGGCAGGCAGCTGTCGGGGTCGAACAGCTCGGCGGCCCGCGGGTGCGCTTGTTTAGCTCGCGGTCTCGACCCACTCGGCGGATTTCGGCCGGGCGCGCTCCGCACTTCTTCGTTGTTGGTGTTCTCCCACAGCACCAGGTCCTCGATGATCTTGAACAGGCGCTCCCGCTCCACGCGGCTTTCTCCTTCTTCACGCCTAGCGAGACCCACCGCCCTGCTGGCCGGGGTCTCCACCATCTGCGCAAAATGACGGCCCGCGCCGCCGCCCACGCCGCGCCCACCACAGGGCAAGCGCGGGTGGCCTGCGATGGACTTTCACGCGCGCAGGCGGCGTTGATGGCATCCAGCGGCAGGGCCACCTCATGAGTCTTGGGGGTTTATGGGTAACATTCTCGTCTCATGCCCCACTGCCCCCATTGGCCGCAACCCTCGACGACCCACTCGCCGTATCAGTCATTCACCAACCCATCTCAACGCTACGGCGCCCGACAGGCGCACAGGCCGCACGACGACGAGACCGTCGCAAACCACATTGCGGGCAGCCCCCTCAATCTTTCCAGACACCCTCGCTCTAAATGCTTGGTTGAACACCGCCACATGCACACCTTCGCCTTCGCCCCCTCGGCTCGCCTCGCACATTTCCACCTCTCCGCGGCCCACAACTTCGCAGCAATTTTACGTCCAATCCCCGACCCCCAACCCAACCCATCCTTGCGCCCAGCCTTTCTGCTCACCTTACGCCTACTTGCACCGACTCACTCTTCATCGCCGCCCTTCAATTTCTACGGAACACTGCCCACCCCACACCACAATGACCAGACGGCACTCCGATGGCCGGCCCTTCTTACCATCCACACCGCAAAGGCCTTTTGCGGGGGCCAAAACCGACCACCACGCGATCCTCGCCCAATATCTCGAATCCGCCCTGCCTCCATCGTACCACACAATCGCCCACACTGCCGGCCCTCTCGGCTGACAACAAGCGCCAGCCCCACCCTCTTTAGCCACCACAGCCACAAAAGAACACCGAAACGGCTATCAAATTCGCTACCACTTAGAAAAAACCACCAACAAAATTCTTTCTCACACCCCTCCCCTCACACACCCACTATCTGTCACCGCCCATCCGCCTTCCTCTCCACTAAGCCTTCGCACTGTCGCCATCCACCAACAGCAAAATTTTCCTTCTGGTTCAAACCTAAGATTCGTTCTTCGTCACGTGATGGTGCTGGCACCCTTGCCGGCCCTTACTTCATGTGCGAACTCGGTAGCGCCGTCCCGCCCGGGCTGCTGGTCCGTCCCAGCCGCATTTCTGGCGGACCGTCGGCACGCTGTGGCCCGGGCGCGCTCGGCGTTCATCGCGTGCATGGCGGCCCATTCGATGCGGCTGCGGGCTTCGGCGCCGCAGACCAAGGCGTGGCCCATCCGTCCCTTTGCGCTCGCCAACAGCCAGCGGGATGACCAGCGCACCACCGCCACCACCGGTGCTAACCACGTGGCGCTGGGCCAGCAGTCGCGTTCGCGCGATGCGCGGCGGGCGGAGGTCGTCGATGGTGCGGCGCCGTTGTCCACGAGGCGCACGCTTTCCAGCGGCGATGTCGTCCTGAATTTATGTAACGGCAGACCAGAATTATTTCCGTACCAGGCGCTCGTGTACGGCGGCCGGGTTTTGTCGACGTGCTTTTCGCGGCGGATGCGCACTTCGTCTGCCGGGCACCAGGTGGTGGAGGCGTGGGCCAGGGCACTCGCTCCAGCCGTGCCGTTGCCCGCAAGCCAGGGGCGGCCAGCACATCGGCCAGCAGGGCCAGGTCGGCCGCTGATCGGCTCCAGGCCCGGTGGGGGCCCAGCCTGCCGGTGGCCTCGCCCTCCGGGGCAATGCCACAAACTGCACACGGCGGGAGACCATGGGGGGACGCACCCTCTTCACCGCGTGGTCGATCATGAACAGCAGCCGGGCACGGTGCCCGCATCGGCCGGGTCTACCAGCACCGCGCCTTGTTTGAGCTTGCTGCGGTGGTGCTCCAGCACCAGGTCGGTCACCGATTGCATGAGCGGGTGGCCGGGGTGCAGCAGGCTGGCCATGGGCGCGCCCACCCGGTCGGTCGGCGCCGGGTTTCTCGAAACACACACGTTCGTACCGGCGCACACGCGGTCTGCGTTGCGCGGTCGCGCCCGGTGATTTGCCGGTCGCGTTCGCGGATGGGCGCGGGCACGTGGGTGATTTCGTAGCGACCGGGCTCGCGTGGGCGCAGTTCGCCGCCCAGTTGCTGCAATGCCTGGTTGAAGAAGGCGCGAACGAAGTAGGGCTGGAGCTTGCGGGCCTCGGCTCTCTCCATTTCTTCTTTGACGGCAAACAGGCGCTCGGTGCTCATCACCTCTTCACACAGCGCGTTGCGCTGGAGAATGCTTTGCAGGTGCGCGGTGTCCAGCGCGCCTTCGATGCGTTGCACCATGCGGGCGCGCACCTCGGGGTCTTCGCCGTAGCGGATGGCTTCGATCAGCAGGTCTTTGAGGCTTTTGTTCTCAAACACCTCACCCAAAATGTCGAACACGCGCCCACCCAAGGCAGCGCGCTCCACCTCCAACTTGTCAAACAGGCGCTGGAAGACATCGCCCTCGCGCGTCTCGGCGGCCACCATGTTCCACAGGTGGCACACCTCGGTCTGGCCAATGCGGTGGATGCGGCCAAAGCGCTGCTCCAGGCGGTTGGGGTTCCAGGGCAGGTCGTAATTGACCATGAGGTGGGCGTTCTGCAGATTCACGCCCTCGCCAGCCGCATCGGTGGCCAGCAACACGCGCGTGGCCGGGTCGTTGCGAAACAGCTCTTGCACCTTGCGGCGGTCTTCGCGCTTGATGCCGCCATGGATCATGACCACGGCATCTTCCGCACCAATAAGACCGCGAATTTTGATCGCCAGGTAGTTCAGCGTGTCGCGGTGCTCGGTAAAGATGATGAGCTTGCGTTGCAGGCCACTACTGTCCCGCAATGCAGAGGATTGCAGCAGGCTGGAGAGCTCGTCCCACTTCCGGTCCTGGCCAGAGTGGACGAGTTGGCGGGCTTGTTCTTCCAGCGCCTCCAGGCTGTAGATTTCGGCCTGCAGTTCGGCAATGGTTTGCGCGGCGGTGGCCTGGTCGACCACGGTTTCTTCAAACTGCTCGTAGTCGTCGGGCGAGAGGGCGTCGTCGGACTCCCATATGTCTTCGGGCGCGCCGCTGATGTGCAGGGATGGGGCTGCCAACGCACCTTGAATGTGTCCTTGTGCGTGCCCACGCTGCTGGAGTTTTTCGTCTTCCACCCGGCGCTTGAGCTTGAGGTGGCGGCGTTGCAGTGACCGGTAAATGGCCTCGGGGCTGGAGGCCAGGCGGCGCTGCAGCGTGGTCAGGGCAAAGCCCACCGTGCCTTTGCGCTGGCCGTCCAACTGGTCGGCGCGGTTCATTTCCTGCTTCACATAGTCGGTGACGGCGGCGTACAGCGCAGCCTCAGCATCCGACAACTGGTAGTTGGCGGTAATGGCGCGCCGGTCGGGGAAGAGTTTGCTGCCGTCAAAGCGCAGCATGTCTTCCTTGACGGTGCGGCGCATCAAGTCGGTCACGTCTACTTTGTGGGCACCATCGCGGAATTTGCCGTAGAAGCGGTCGGAGTCCAGCAGAGACATGAAGAGCTGAAAGTCTTCTTCCTTGCCGTTGTGCGGCGTGGCCGTCATCAGCAAAAAGTGGCGGGTGAGGCTGCCCAGCAGCTCCCCCCAGCAGGAAGCGTTTGGTCTTGTTGACCTTGTTGCCAAAGTAGTTGGCCGAGAGCTTGTGGGCTTCGTCCACCACGATCAAATCCCAACGGGTTTGGCGCAGCTTGTCTTGCAGGTCTTCGTTGCGGGAGAGCTGGTCGATGCGGGCGACCATCAGGTCGGTGTCGTCAAACGGGTTGCCGGAGCGGGAGACCTCCATCTGCTCGCGGCTGAACAGGGTGAAGTGCAGGCCAAACTTTTCAGACATTTCGTCCTGCCATTGCTCCACCAAGCTGCCTGGCGCGACGATGAGCACGCGCTGGGCGTCGGCCCGCATCAGCAATTCGCGAATCAGCAGGCCCGCCATGATTGTTTTGCCCGCGCCGGGGTCATCGGCCAGCACATAGCGCAAGGGCTGGCGCGGGAGCATGGATTCGTACACCGCGGTAATCTGGTGCGGCAGCGGCTCCACGTTGGAGGTGTGCACTGCCATCATGGGGTCGAACAGGTGCGCCAGATGGATGCGCCAGGCCTCGGCCGCTAGTTTGAAATCGGCGCCCGGCGCGTCGAACGCCCAGGGGCGGCCCGCTTCAGCCAGCGAGAGCGTGGCTTCGTCGGCGCGGAACAGCATGCGCTCGTGGAGCTGCCCGTCGGCGGTTTTGTAGTAGACGGTGAGCGCGTTGTCACCCACCGGCTCGGTGGTGACGATGCGCACCACCTGGCCGGGCTCAATACCTGCAATAGCTGCGTTTTTTTGGATGTTTTCCAGCGTGAGCATGGCGGCAGCGTTGACTCCTCCGTCTGGCTGGTCAGAACAAGTCAACGTAATCAATAGTTACGTTTAAAACGTGACTATAACGTTCTGTGCCGGGCAGTAAGACCACGCCAGATAGCGTAACCCCATGCAAGAAGCACGGAAATTGTTTGCGGATCGGTTACGTGATGCGATGAAGGCAGCGGGATATGAACCAAAGCCCGCCGTGTTGGAGCGCGAGTTCAATACGCGTTACTGGGGCAAACCCATGACACTGCATGGCGTGCGGCGCTGGCTGCGCGGCGAGACCATCCCAACACACGACAAATTGCTGGTGCTGGCGGAGTGGTTGGCGGTGTCACCGCAACAACTGGGCTTTGGCGATGAGATTTACCGCAAGGTAGAGCAGCGCAGGGCGCGCTGGGACAGTGGCGTGGGCTACCAAGATCAAGATATTTTCGAGGCCTTTCTCAAGTTGCCTGTCCCTCAGCGCAAACTCATTCGCGAAGTGATTCTGACATTTTCCAAAGTCCACCAGTAGCGACTCTGTTGCTGTCACTGCGATGTATCGGTAACTGCGCATGCGCGACAATGCCCCTGCTGGCCCCGCCCGCGGGGGCATTTTTTATTCTGGAGACATACCATCATGCAACGCCGCGCGCTCACCCTTGCTACACTTTCGATAGCTGCTTGCGCACTGTCTACGGGGGCTATGGCCCAAAAAGCATCAAAAACCGAGGCTTGGCCCAGCAAACCGCTGCGCATCATCGTGGGCTTTCCCGGCGGATCCTCGCCCGACCTGACGGCGCGGGCCTTTGCCGAGCCGCTGTCCAAAGCCCTGGGCCAGCCGGTGATTGTGGAAAACAAGGTGGGCGCGGCCGGCAATATTGCCGCGGACGCAGTGGCCAAGGCCACGGACAACCACACCATCGGTCTGATGATCAACGGCAATATGACGATTGCCAAGCTGCTCAACCCCAAGCTGAGCTACGACCCGCTCAAGGACCTGCAGCCGCTGAGCCTGCTGGGTGTGTCGCCCCTGGTGCTGACGGCGCCGGCCAACGCCCCGGGCAACAACGCCGCCGAGTTTTTGCAGGCCGCACGTGCAGCGGGTGACCGCTGGAACTACGGCACACCCGGCATGGGCACGGTAGGCCACCTGGGCATGGAGCTGCTCAAGTCACAAGCCAAGATTGCCCCGGTGCATGTGCCCTACCCCGGCTACCCGCAGGTGGCCACCGCCATGATTGCCGGTGACCTGCACCTGAGCCTGCTGCCCCCGGCGCTGGCAAACGCACAAATCAAGGCCGGCAAGCTCAAGGCAATTGGTGTAACAGCCAGCGTGCGCAGCCCGCTGGCTCCCGAGATTCCCAGCCTGTCCGAAGCCGGGGTGAAGAACTTCAACCTGGAGATCTGGAACGCCGTGGCCGCGCCCAACAGCCTGCCGCCGGCGGCAGCGGCCAAGCTGGCCACACTGCTCAGCGAGATTGCGCGCAGCCCCGAAATGCGCCAAAAGATGTTTCAACAGGGCTGGACGGTGGTGGGCACTACGGCGGAGGGCCTGCGCCTGCGCGTGCAGTCCGACACCGCGTTGCTGGCTGGCATCATCGCCAGCCAGGGCATCAAGATCGACTGAAGCGCGCGCCGAACGCTATCAAAATGGGAGCTGCTCGCGCATACTCCACGGTCTCTAGAGGCCTTTTTGATCTAAATCTGCTCAGGAGCTGCTTTTGAGCAGCTGGGCGATGTCGGAGGCCAGCACCTTGGCACCACTGCCGTAGCGCGTGAACAGGCGCAGATTGCCTTGCGGGTCGTAGATGTAGCTGCCAGCGGAATGGTCCATGGTGTAGCTGGTGGGGGTCTTGCCCCCCACCTTTTTGTAATAGACCTTGTAGTCCTTGGCCAATGCGGCCAACTTTTCAGGTGTGGTGCTCAGCGCCAGAAAAGTGGGGTCGAAGTTGCCCATGTAGGCTTTCAGCACCTCGGGGGTATCGCGCTCGGGGTCTACGGTGACAAACAGGCCTTGCAGGCGGTCGCCGTCTTTGCCCAGCAGTTGCTTGACCTCAGCCAGCTCGGCCATGGAGGTCGGGCACACATCGGGGCACTGGGTGAAACCAAAGAACATCACCACCACCTTGCCCTTGAAGTCGGTCAGGTGGCGCACCTGGCCGTTGTGGTCGGTCAGCTCAAAGTCCTTGGCGTAGTTGGCACCGGTCACGTCCACCGAGGCGAACGAGGGCTTCTGCTCAGAACATGCCGTCAAAACGGCCATAGCCCCCATGGCCATTGCGCCAATAGCTATGGATTTAAGAGCAAAACGTTTGTTCATGGCAGGTCTCACAGAAGGTAGTGGTCCACCAGCAGTGCGGCAAACAGCACGCTAAGGTGGATGAGGGAGAAGCGGAAAGTGGCGCGGGCGAGGTCGTCCGAATAGTTGCGCAGCAGGCGCACGGCGTACCAGCAGAACCCAGCGCTCAAACCCAGTGCCACCACGAGGTAAAGCCAGGAACTCATGCCATAAACGAAGGGGAATACGCAGGCCGCTGCCAGGATGATGGTGTAGAGCAGGATTTGCAGGCGCGTGAACTCGCTGCCATGGGTGACCGGCAGCATGGGCAGGCCAGACTTGCGGTAGTCCTCCACCCGGTACAGGGCCAGCGCCCAGAAATGCGGAGGCGTCCACAAGAAGATGATGAGGAACAGGATCAGCGCTTCGGGGCCCACATCGCCGGTCATGGCAGCCCAGCCCAGCACTGGCGGCATGGCGCCAGAGGCACCGCCGATGACGATGTTCTGGGGTGTCAGCGGTTTGAGAATCACGGTGTAGATGACGGCGTAACCCACAAAGGTGGCAAAGGTGAGCCACATGGTGAGCGGGTTGACCCAGACATAGAGAATGACCGAACCCGCGCTGCACAGCAGGGCCGAGAAGATGAGGGTCTGCACATCGCTGAGCTCCCCACGCGCGGTGGGGCGCCAGGCGGTGCGCTTCATCTTGGCATCAATGCCTTTTTCCACAATGCAATTGAACGCGGCGGCCGCACCAGCCACCAGGTAGATGCCGACGCAGGCAATCGCGGCCAGGCCAATTTGCGGGAAGGTGGGCAAACCGGGTACGGCCAGCACCATGCCGATGAGGGCACAGAAGACGATCAGCTGAATCACCCGGGGTTTGGTCAGCGCATGAAATTGGCGCAGCACCGAGGGCGCAGCCATGGAAGCGTTCGCAGTCATTCTTTTTTTCCGTTCAAGGAGGGCTGGGCTGTCAGGGCCAAGATCCACACCAGGGTCACCAACAAAGCCCCAGCGCCCCCCGTGTGCAAGACGGCCGCCAGCAGCGGCCAGTCCAGCACCACATTGCTCAAGCCCGTAACCACCTGCAAGAGCAACAAAGCCCCTAGCCAGCGAGCAGGTTGGCGCAAGGCGGCAAGACCGCGCAAGCGCCAAGCCAGACTGGCCAACACCACCACGGTGAGCGCCGCCAACAGGCGGTGGGTAAAGTGAATCGCGGTCAGCACCTGGAAGCTGATGTGCTCACCGTCATGGCCCACGCCCAGCGGACGCCAGAGTTCCAGCGCACCGCCAAAGTCCATGGCGGGCCACCAGCTGCCTTGGCACATGGGGAATTCGGTACAGGCGAGTACGGCGTAATTGGTGCTGACCCAAGCGCCCGATGCGGCTTGCAACACCAGCATGGCCAAGGCACCCACCGCCCAAGGCTTGACCCAGGACGGCACCACCGCTGCCATGCCAGCATTGCGTACCACCTGCACCGTCAACAGCGCCAGCAGCAGATAGGCGCCCAGCAAGTGCAGGCTCACGATGGCCGGAAACAGCTTCATGGTCACCGTGAGTGCGCCAAACGCCCCCTGCACACACACCCATACCAGGGTGAAGGTGGGCAACCAAGGGCCCAGTCCGGATTGTTTCAAGTAGGTTTTGCGACCCAGCCAGGCCGACACCGCCAGCACCAGAATCAATCCGCCCACGCCCGTAGCCAGGTAACGGTGCACCATCTCCATCCAAGCCTTGCCGTGGGTCACCGGGCCGGTGGGCATGGCCGCTTGCGCCGTGGCAATCGCCTCTTTGGCCCCCAAGGGGCTGGCACTGCCGTAACAACCGGGCCAGTCGGGGCAACCAAGGCCACTGTCGGTGAGACGCGTGAAGGCACCGAACAGCACCAGGTCAAAGGTCAGGAACAGGGTCACCACGGTGAGCGCCTGGTAACGCCCCATGGGGCTGGTACGCCGGTGGCGCAGCAGCACCCAGAGCAGGGGCACAGCAGTGAGCACTCCGCCCACCAGAAGCAGGCGCAGCACCGGAGACAAGTCGTACAAGGCAGTCTGCATGGTGTGAAGCGGAACCTGGCGTTAGCGGCCAGCCTTGTCCCAGAAAGCGGCGGCACGCATCAGACGATCCAGATCACGCTTGGCCTTGAGTGCGCCCTCGGGATCTAGCTTGGGTGGAAACCGCATCATCAGGTTGCCAATCGGGTCTACCACGTACAGGTGGTCCGGCAATGCCGAGCCCTCTTGGGCCACCAGCCAGGCCGACAGGTCGGCTTGCGGCACGCGGATAACCGTGGCGTCCTTGAGCGCGGGCAACAAGGCCTCCGCCACCGGCTGTGTGTCGTTGATGAGCCAGACCCAGTCCAGGCGGTCTTTTTCTTTGCCCAGGCCCTCGCGCAGCTGGCGTTGCAGGTATAGGCGCTGCCCACATTCGGCGTCGCAGTCAGCTCCCGCCACACTCACGAACAACCACTGGCCCTTCAGACTGCGCAAATTCACAGGCTTGCCATCCAGCGTGGTGCCCACCACATCTGGCAGCGGGCGCTGCGGGTCCACCAGGGTGCCAAAGTTGCGCCGCCCTTCGGGCCGCACCACGTAGTAGGTGAAGTAGGAGGCAATCACCGGCGCGGCACACACCAACATCACCATTAACATCTTCCAGCGTCCGACACGGGTGCGTGCACCGGCACTGGCCAAGCCCTGGTCTGGCACTGGCATGGAATGCACGGTCAAGCCCAGGGGGAGGTCATCATTCGGGTTCGCGCGCGACATGGGGATCCTTGGAAACAAATAAAACGGGGCGGAGCTGAAACCATGCGTACAACACCACGATCAGGGCTGCCAGTGCAAACCACTGCGCCGCATAACCGTAGTGCTTGTCTACGCCCACATTGATTTCAGGCCACTCTCGCAGCAGGCCTTCGCTGGCAGCACCGGTCTGCACCACGCTCAGGTCTTGTAAAAGCGGCAGGCCCGTTTCCTGTTGGAATTGGGCCAGGTCGAGATTCTGCCGGATTGCGCCCGAGGCCGAGGGACCGGGTTCGTAAAGCTTGGACGGGGGCGGGGCCATCCGCCCTTCCACCACCACCAAATCATGGGCAGTTTGGACCGCAGGCAGCGCTGTGCGATTTTCAAAATTACGGGGCGCCCAGCCGCGCTGCACCAGAACTACCGCCGGGCTGTCGGCCAGTTGCAGCGGTGTGAGCACAAAGAATCCCACGCGACCTTGCATCTGCCGGTTGTCCAGATAGACCGTGCGCTCGGCCAGCCAACGGCCCTGCAAGCGCACCGTGCGGTGCACCAACACGTCCCGCTGGGTTGCCTGGAGGATGTCACTGGCCGCCAAGACCGATTTTCCGCCCTGGGCCTGAATGGATTGGGCCAGCGCCTCTTTCTGCGCCGCACGGTCCAGTTGCCAGCGCCCCAAAGACACGGCCAAGGCCACGGCCGCAACGGCGGCAATTCCCACCACCACACGACGAAGGTTTGCTCTCACGACATAATCCTTGGCATGAGCATTCTTGTCGCTATTGCATTCCTCGCCATATTGGCCAGCCTGGGCGCCGCCCTGTTCTTCATGCTGCGCGGCGGACAGACGCAAAGCAACAAATCACGCGGCATGGCCCGGGCACTGGCCTTGCGCGTGGGATTTTCTATTTTGCTGTTTGTGTGCATCTTGTTGGCTTGGAAGCTGGGCTACATCCACCCCACGGGCATTCCGCAAGGCAGCTGAACGACAGCACAGTCGTAAAAGACAAACCGCTCCATTAAAAAAGGCACCGCAAGCGGTGCCTTTTTTGTGCGGTGATAGCGATTACAGCCAGTACACCAGCACGTACAAACCCAACCACACCACGTCCACGAAGTGCCAATACCAAGCCGCGCCTTCGAAACCGAAGTGACGCTCCGACGTGAAGTGGCCTTTTTGCAGGCGCAAGGTGATGAACAACAGCATCAACATACCAACCAACACGTGGAAGCCGTGGAAACCGGTCAACATGTAGAAAGTGGAGCCAAACACGCCCGAGCTGAGCTTGAGGTTGTAGGCGGTGTACGCGTGGTAATACTCGTAGCCCTGCACGAACAGGAAGGTCACACCCAACAACACGGTGGCCCACATGAAGGCAATGGTTTTGCTGCGATTACCGTCCACCAGCGCATGGTGGGCAATTGTCAATGTGACACCAGAGGTCAACAGCAGGGCGGTGTTGATGGTGGGCAACCAGAAAGGGCCCATGGTGGTGAAAGGCTCCACAATGCCGCCAGGCGAAGCCGTCACCCCGGCAGCCAAACTGGGCCATACGGCTTTGAAGTCAGGCCAGAGCAAGGCATTTTCCAGGCTTCCCAAGGCTGGCACCGAGTGCGAGCGGGCCCACCACAACGCGGTGAAAAACGCGCCAAAGAACATGACTTCCGAGAAGATGAACCAGCTCATGCTCCAACGGTAGGAGATGTCGATCTTGCGACCATACTGACCGCCTTCGCTCTCGGCAATCGCGTCGCTGAACCATTGGTACAACACGGCCAGCCACCAGACCATGCCCAGTGCCAAGGAATATTTACCCCAGTCAGCGCCGTTGATCCACTGGCCAGCACCCAAAATCACAAAAAACAGTCCAGCCGCAGCCATAACCGGGTGGCGTGAAGGGCCGGGTACAAAGTAGTACGGCGTTCCACCATGTGTTGTTGAACTCATTTTTGCTCCATTCCTTCTCTAATCCAAATCTCAGAAATCCGCCGCAGCACCCATCAGGCAGCCACGACCCATTTCGCCAAACTGATCAAACCGACCACCAGCAACACAGCAGCAACCAAGCCCACCAGCACCACGTGCATGGGGTTGACCTTGGCCAA
This sequence comes from Rhodoferax sp., assembly GCF_034519335.1. GTDB lineage: Bacteria > Pseudomonadota > Gammaproteobacteria > Burkholderiales > Burkholderiaceae_C > Allorhodoferax. The sequence goes on along the minus strand of NZ_JAXHOL010000002.1, from coordinate 137,421 downwards.
ATCATCGCGGTAACCCTTGTTGCTGCGAATGCCCAGAAACGACCACGCCACCAGCTTGATACTGCGCAAGAACGACGCCTTGTCGCCGCCAGATTCAGCAGTGTTAGGTGCCATCAGGAACCTGCACTTTCTGCTGCTACTGGTTTCGCACTGGCCACCGGGGCTGCAGGCGTCTTGCCACCCACTTCAAAAAACGTGTAAGACAGGGTGATAGTGCTCACATCCTTGGACAGCTTGGGATCAATCACAAAGACCACAGGCCATGACTTCTTCTCGCCGGGCTCCAGCGTGTACTGGTTAAAGCAAAAGCATTCCAACTTGTTGAAGTGAGCAGACGCCTGCATGGGGGCATAACTCGGAATCGCTTGTGCAGACATCCGACGGTTCTGCACGTTCTGGAACTCATACACCACGGTGGTTAATTCGCCCGGATGCACTTGCAATGATCGCTGCGCAGGTTTGAATTCCCAGGGACCACGCGCATTAGCATCAAATTCCACCGTGATGGTCCGGCTGGTATCCACCTGCGTGTTGCTGGCTTGCACCCTTTGCCCGGTGAGCACCTGCTCACCTAACGCCAGGATGTTGATGCCAGTCATTTCACAAATGGTTTTGTAGATGGGCACCAGCGCATAGCCAAATGCGAACATGCCGACGGTGATCACCGCCAGCTTGCCCAACATCCGGGAGTTTTCGCGCTTGAGACCCATGCTTATTTGCCCAGCAGTACCAAACGTGCCATGAAGCCGATGAAAAAGATTGCCGCCACCGAGGCCAAAATCAGGCCCAGGCGTGTGTTGGCTTTCTTTTGCTCGGGCGTAGCCATCAGCCTATCACCTTGGTTGCAGTGGCATCCAGCTTGGGTGGGTTTTCAAACGTGTGGAAAGGCGCAGGCGAGGGGACTTCCCACTCAAGACCTTCAGCAGCTTCCCAAGGTTTTTGGGGCGCTTTTTCTCCCTTGCCCATCATGGCAGGCAACACCACCCACACAAAGAAGTACACCTGCGCCAAGCCGAAGGCAAATGCGCCCACTGTAGCCACAGCATTGAAATCTGCGAACTGCATCGGGTAATCGGCATAACGGCGGGGCATGCCGGCCAGACCCAGGAAGTGCATGGGGAAGAAGGTGACGTTGAAAGCAATCAAGGACCACCAGAAGTGAATCTTGCCGCGGGTTTCGCTGATCATCATGCCAGTCCACTTGGGAGCCCAGTAGTAGAACCCGGCAAACATGGCATACAAAGAGCCAGCAACGAGCACGTAGTGGAAGTGGGCCACCACGTAGTAGGTGTCCTGCAGCTGGATGTCGATAGGTGCCATGGCCAGAATCAGGCCGGTGAAACCACCCATGGTGAACACAAAGATGAAGCCCACCGCAAACAGCATGGGGGTTTCAAACGTCATGGAGCCTTGCCACATGGTGGCAATCCAGTTGAAGATCTTCACGGCCGTAGGCACGGCGATCAGCATGGTCGCGTACATGAAAAACAGCTGGCCTGTCACCGGCATGCCGGTGGTGAACATGTGGTGGGCCCAAACGATGAAGGACAAGATGGCAATAGAGGATGTGGCGTACACCATGGAGGCGTATCCGAACAACTTCTTGCGTGCAAAGGCGGGAACAATCTGACTAACGATGCCGAAGGCCGGCAAGATCATGATGTACACCTCGGGGTGGCCGAAGAACCAGAAGATGTGCTGGTACATCACGGGGTCACCGCCGCCAGCGGGGTTGAAGAAGCTGGTGCCGAAATGACGGTCTGTCAGCGTCATGGTGATGGCGCCAGCCAACACTGGCATCACAGCAATCAGCAGGTAGGCAGTGATAAGCCAAGTCCAGCAGAACATAGGCATCTTCATCAGTGTCATGCCGGGGGCACGCATGTTGAGGATGGTCACGATGATGTTGATCGAACCCATGATGGAGGATGCGCCCAGGATGTGCATGGCAAAAATACCAGCGTCCATGGAGGGGCCCATTTGCAGAGTCAGGGGCGCATAGAGCGTCCAACCAGCGGCGGGTGCACCACCAGGCATGAAGAACGAGGCAACCAGCATCAGCGCTGCAGGAATCATCAGCCAAAAGCTGAAGTTGTTCATGCGGGCAAAAGCCATGTCGCTAGCACCAATTTGCAAAGGAATCATCCAGTTCGCAAAACCGACGAAGCCAGGCATGATGGCGCCGAACACCATGATCAGACCGTGCATGGTGGTCAGCGAGTTGAACAACTCAGGGTTCACCAATTGCAAACCAGGTTGGAACAACTCGGCGCGAATCAACAAAGCCAAGATGCCACCAATGATCAACATGGTGAACGAGAACAAAAGGTACAAAGTACCAATGTCTTTGTGGTTGGTCGCAAACACCCAACGCTGCCAGCCGGTGGGGGCGTGGTGGTGGTCGTCATGGGCGTGGTCGTGATGGTCTAGTACGGCGCTCATTCTGATGTCCTTCTCAATTCTTTGCGTTCTGTCGGGGGAGCATTACTTGCGCAATGCCAGCACATCAGCCGGCTGCACCAGTTGACCCGTCTTGTTGGACCAGTTGTTCTTGGTGTAGGTGATCACGGCAGCAATATCGGTGTCGCTCAGGGACTTCCATGCCGGCATGGCACCATTGTTTTGGCCATTCAACAGCACCAGGATTTGCTTGTTCTTGTCGGCATCCAGCACTACAGCAGAGCCATCCACTGGTTTGATCGCGCCAGCGCCCTTGCCATTGGCTTGGTGGCAAGCAGCGCAGTTTTGGGCGTAGACCTTTTCACCGCGTTTGGAGATATCGTCCAAAGTCCAAACCTTGCTGGGGTCATCCAACTTGGCAGCCATTTTCTTCTGCTCGGCAGCTACCCAGACGGAGTAATCTTCCGCAGACAACACCTTCACGTGGATGGGCATGTAGGCATGCTCCTTGCCGCACAGTTCGGCGCATTGACCGTAGTAGTCGCCCACCTTTTCAGCGCGGAACCAGGTATCGCGCACGAAGCCGGGAATGGCATCTTGCTTGATACCGAAGGCCGGAACCATGAAGGCGTGAATCACGTCGTTGGCTGTAGTAATGATGCGGACCTTTTTGTCCACAGGCACCACCAGAGGATTGTCCACTTTGAGCAGGTAGTTGTCGACCGACTCGCCCTTCTTGGGGCCACCGGCATTGGACATGGCACGCTGGTCACTGTCTAGCGTAGAGACGAAACCGATGCCCTCGCCTTCACCTTTGAGGTAGTCATAGCCCCACTTCCACTGCATGCCGGTGGCCTTGATGGTCAAGTCGGCGTTGGTAGTGTCCTTCATAGCCACGACAACCTTGGTCGCTGGGAGGGCCATCAGGATCACGATCACAAACGGAACGATGGTCCAGATGACTTCCACCGTTACCGACTCGTGGAAGGTGGCAGCCTTATAGCCCTGCGATTTGCGGTGTTTCCAGATGGAATAAAACATCACGGAGAACACGGCAACGAAAATCACTGAACACACAATGAGCATGAACCAGTGCAACCACTGCTGCTCTTGGGCAATCTTGGTCACCGCGGGCGCCAAATTCAGTTGGTTGACTGCAGGCCCGCCAGGCAAGTCATTGACAGCGTGTGCCAAGCTCATTGCTCCTGTGCCAATCCATGCGCCCACCGCCAACAAGGGGGTAGCCAGTTTGTTCAATATGCTCTTCATCGTGTTCACTTTTCTAAGCCCCAAAACAACCAAATGCGCAGGCACCACGCCCTGCCAGTCAGGCAGTGCGCAGCGCAAGTCGGATCTCTTTGGCGAGTAGCGGACGCAACTCTGGCCTGACGAACCGACCAACCCGGATGGATTGACCACTGCCCGAAAGTTCGATTAACGAACCATCACCGGCACGCGGCTCCACCCTCACCCATTCACTTGAAAACTCGGCGCGCTCCAGCTTGCCAGCACACTCCAATTCAACGACAAGACGCCCTCCTCGCAGGGAGATGCGCTCGCCATCAGCAGCATGCCGGGCATACACCAGAAACGCCAATCCCACTGCGGCCAGCTCGAGTGATGCAAAGGGAATCACCAACGTAGCGCCCTGAAACCAGAAAAACATTCCAATTCCAAGCGACACCACACACAGTGACACATACAGCCAGACCAGTTGCCACGGGGTAACCGAACAGTTACGCCGCAAAGACCACTGAACATGCCGCCCTTGTACCGTCGCAAAGCGAAAAACCAAATTCGTCATGCGTCTTGCCCGAATAGGCCCGGCATTTACAGAGCCGGGACGAGACTGCAGGGGGAAATGCCATTACCTCTTATTCCTAACATTGTAGTCGAGACAATCTATTGATACGTCTCAAAAAGGCACACCGCCAGCCTCGGGTAAATGCTTAGGAGCCGCTTTTGGAGCCTGCTGGTCCGTGCTTGAGAACCGCTCGCATTTGCTCCAGTGAAACCGTCGTCTCGGCTTGCACATGCAAGCGCGGTGCTGGCTTGAAAGCATGGCCGTACACCACCTCAAAAGTCAGCTGCAAACGGCCATCACCCGCTGGAGACGCCAAGCCTTCGGTCAATGCGGCGTGCAGGCGATCCAGCCAAGCGCGCGAACGCAGACCGCCAAACCGCTGGGGGTGCAGGTTGCGGCCCAAGCCCCGCAATTCGGCCAAAAGGCTTTGCGGGGTTGAATAGGTCAAGGTGATGCGTTCCATGTCCATCACGGGTTCGGCAAAACCGGCATGCACAAGCATGTCACCCCAATCATGCATGTCGGTGAATTCATGTGAGGGCACAGGCCAGCCCATACGGGCATAGACAGACCGTAGCTCGCGCAGGGTGTCCGGCCCCAAACAGGAAAACATGGCAAAACCGTCGACGGCAATGAGGCGATGCCACTCTGCAATAAGCGCCTCGGGGTCGGCCGCCGTGTGGAGCGCCATATTGGCCCACACCATCTGGACCGGTTGCGCTGGCGCCCTAAATTTGACCTTCGGACCACCCCACCCACCAGGGCTCCACCAGGGTTTTGCTATCAATTTGAGAGCTGCTTGCGCACGCTCCGCCGTGCTTTCAAGCACAAAACACTCTGAATCTGGATATCGATTGCCCAGCAAACCTTGGGCCTGCAAACCGCCCTGCAAAGCACCCCAGTGCACCCATCGTTGTGGCTTTTGCACGATCCACTGCAAACGCTCCTCCATGCGGCGCGCCACCTCTTCATGCAACCAAGGGGACTCGCTTTGCCGGGGTAGCAATGTGGCCCAGCGGGTGGCCGCTACAGGGTCGATGGTGGGAGGGCGCTGGGAGCTCATGGGATGGGTGCGTAAAGCGCTGGCGAGTATATTGCCTGCATGTTCCGCCAGCTGATCCAGGGGGTATCAAGGCACCTGCCCAGTCGGTGCTTTGTATGCCATGCGTGGCCAACCCAAGCGGTGTGCGAACACTGTGTTGCGCAATTCGCGCAGCCGGTGTACCGCTGTGAGACCTGTGCCTTGCCCCTGCCTGCTGGCATGCCACGCTGCGGCACATGCATCACGGCGCCACCGTTGTGGGATGCTGCACTGGCTGCCGTGCCCTATGCCTACCCCTGGTCGCGTCTGGTTGTGGAATTCAAGTTCCAGCAACATCCGGCATGGGCGCGCACTTTGGCAACTTTGATGCGCAGTGCCCCCTGGGTGGAGCCTGCACTCGACAGCGCGCATTTGGTGCTCCCCCTGCCCCTGTCCACCCAGCGCCTGCAAAGTCGCGGCTTCAACCAGGCTTTGGAACTGGCGCGCCACTTGGCGCCGGACAAGGCAGACGCCGACCTGCTGCTGCGCGTGCGCGATACACCACCCCAAAGCAGCCTGCCGCGCCACGAGCGCTTGCGCAGTGTGGAAGGTGCGTTTGCAATGGAACCGCTGCGCGCCGGCGAACTGCGCGACCGACGGGTAGTCTTGGTCGACGATGTAATGACCAGCGGAGCTTCGTTACACGCCGCCAGCACCGCCCTGCGCGCGGCTGGCGTGGCGCATCTCACCGTACTGGTGTTCGCACGAACGGAATAGAAATCGCCTCACGGTCGCACACGACTTATCGCTCTCTGTCCACGAGGGGTCACATTTCACCTTGGTGCGGCCCGGCGGCAAAATGCTCGCTGGGGTCACGCGACAATAGCGGCATGTTTCATATCGTCTTGGTCGAACCCGAAATCCCCCCCAACACGGGCAACGTCATCCGCCTGGCGGCCAACACGGGCTGCACGCTGCACCTGGTGGAGCCGCTGGGCTTTTCGATGGACGACAAGCACATGCGCCGCGCCGGGCTGGACTACCACGAGTACGCGGCGCTCAAGCGCCATGCGGATTGGCAAGCCTTTCTGGACACCGAACAGCCCGCCATCGACCGCATGTTCACGCTGACCACACGTGGCACGCGCAGCCCCTATGCGGTGGCATTTCAGCCCGGTGACTGGCTGGTGTTTGGCTCGGAAACCAAGGGAATTTCCGACACGGTGCGTGCCCACTTCGACGGAGAACGCAGCCTGCGCTTGCCCATGCTGGCGGGGCAACGCAGCCTGAACCTGTCCAACGCGGTGGCGGTTACCGTGTTCGAAGCCTGGCGGCAGCAGAACTTCGCCAACCCGTCAGCCTAAGGGTACTGGCGCACCAGCGATTCAGCCACGCAAACCGGCTTGGCCGCGCCCTCGCGCTCCACGCTCACCTCCCAAGTCTGCTGTACGCCACCGTTGTCGATGGGATCACTCGCCAGCAGCTTCAGCTGCGCGCGCAGGCGGCTGTTCACGGGAACCGGAGCGATGAACCGCACCTTGTTGAGGCCATAGTTCACGCCCATGCGGACCGCAGTCACGGTGAGCGCACTTTCAAAAAAACGGGGAATCAGCGAGAGAGTAAGAAAGCCGTGTGCGATGGGCGCACCAAACGGACCGGCCTTGGCACGCTCCACGTCCACATGGATCCACTGGTGGTCACCTGTGGCTTGGGCAAACAGGTTGATATGGTCCTGGGTGACGGTAATCCACGCGCTGGTGGCCACATGTTGGCCCACCAGGGCGGAGAGTTCGGCAAGGGTGGCAAAGGTTTTCATGCTGCCCACTGTAGTCAGCCGCAACGCACCGGCGTGTCCACCGGGTGACAAACGGGCGCAGCGCTTACTTCGCGTCCAGCCACTGGCAGATGGGCTGCCACTGCACCAGGTCACGCTCCACCCGGCCCGGCGCCACGTCAAACACCGTGAGGCCGCGGGCCGATAGCTGGATGTAGTTCTGCGTATCGCGCACAAAACCCAGCACCGGCAGGCCCAGGCTGTCCACAAAGGTGTGCAGCTGTTCGGCCGCGCGCGTGCGCTCATCCACCCGCATGCCCACAATGCCGATTTGGGTCTTGGCAGCCTGGGCACTGTCGGCCAGTTCGTCCAGAAATGCGCGCGTGGCAAAAATGTCGAACACACTGGGCTGCAGCGGCACCACCACCTTGTCGGCAAGCTTGAGCACCTCCTTCAGGCGCTTGCCATGCAGGCCGGCCGGGGTGTCCAGCACCACATGGGTGGTTCCCTTGGGCGGTTTGGCGATTTGCTCGTCGCTCAGGTCCCAGCCTTTGATGGGGCGCGCCCCGGTGGGGCGCAGGCTCAGCCAGAGCCTGGAGGACTGTTGCCGGTCGGCGTCGCCCAGCATGACGGCATGCCCCTGGGAAGCAAAGTAGCCCGCGATCTGAGTAGACAGGGTGGACTTTCCGACCCCGCCTTTGGGATTGGCGACAACAACCACGGGCATACACGACTCCTTGGAGGGTGGAACTGCGCTATGTTATCGGCATGGACACCGAACACCAAGCACCGCCCACGACACCCGCCCAACCTGTTTATGTGGTCGCCGCCCACCCCAACTGGCGTGAATCCCGCGTCAACCGGCGCCTGCTGCAGGCGGCGCGCAGCGCTGATACAGCCACCGTGTGTGACCTGTACGCCCGTTACCCGGACTACAGCATCGCCGTGCCGACGGAACAGGCGCGGCTCCAAGCGGCGCAGCTGGTGGTGCTGTTGCACCCGGTGCAGTGGTACTCCATGCCCGCCCTGCTCAAGCTCTGGCTGGACGAGGTACTGACCCACGGCTGGGCCTATGGCGGTGGCAAGGCGCTGCAGGGCAAAGACCTGTGGCTGGTGGCCACCACCGGCGGTCCTGAGGATTCGTACCACCCGCAGGGCTACAACCGCTATTTTTTCGACGCCTTCCTGCCACCCTACGAACAGACCGCCGCCCTGTGTGGCATGCGTTTTCTTCCACCTTTGGTGCTACACGGCGCACACCGGGTCGACAGCAGCGAGGTAGACGCGCACGTGGCCATGTTTGCCAATCGTCTGGCCAGCTACCCTCAGTGGCCCGAGCTGGACGAGATGGAAAGTTGCCCGGCCTGCGTGGTGCCTGACACCGACCGGCCTGCACACGAAGCCTTGGGGGAGCAACCCTGATGGAACACGCACCGACCTGGCTGATCAACAGCTTTATCTATTTGAGCGCGGCGGTTATCGCCGTGCCCCTCTCCAAAGCCCTGGGCCTGGGCGCCATCATTGGCTACCTGGCTGCGGGCATTGCCATCGGCCCCTGGGGCCTGGGCCTGGTGACCAATGTGGAAGACATCCTGCACTTTGCCGAATTTGGCGTGGTGCTGATGCTCTTCCTCGTAGGGCTGGAGCTGGAGCCCAAGCGGCTGTGGAACCTGCGCCGCTCCATCTTTGGCTGGGGCAGCGTGCAGGTGCTGGGCTGCGCGCTGGTGCTGGCTTTGGTGGCGGTGGCGTGCGGCGTGGGCTGGCGCCTGGCCGTGGTGGCGGCGCTGGGTCTGGCCCTGTCCAGCACCGCGATTGCGCTGCAGGTGATGGGCGAACGCAACCTGCTGCCCACCCGCAGTGGCCAAGCGGCCTTCTCCATCCTGCTGTTTCAGGATGTGGCCGCCATTCCGATCTTGGCGCTGCTGCCGCTGCTGGGCGTCGTTTCAGTGACAAATGAGGCCTCAGCCCCCGTGGAATATGCGCAAGCAGCTATCAAAATCATAGCTGTCATTGCCGGCATCGTGCTCGGTGGGCGATTGCTCATTCGCCCGCTGCTGCGCTGGATTGCGCGCTCCAAGACACCTGAAATCTTTACCGCCGCAGCGCTGCTGCTGGTGGTGGGCATTTCGGCGCTGATGCTGCTGGTGGGCCTCTCCATGGCGCTGGGCGCGTTTCTGGCCGGTGTGCTGCTGGCCGAGAGTGAATACCGGCGCGAGCTGGAAACCGACATCGAGCCGTTCAAGGGCCTGCTGCTGGGCCTGTTCTTCATTGCCGTGGGCATGAGCATCGACTTTGGCGTGCTGCTGGCCTCGCCCGGTCTCATGGCGCTGGTGGTGCTGGGCTTTCTGGCGGTCAAGGGCTTGGTGATCTACACGTTGGCACGGCACATCCAGCTGCCCTTCCAGGAGCGCCCGGTGTTCACGCTGCTGCTGGCCCAGGGTGGCGAGTTTGCGTTTGTGGTGTTCCAGGCTGCGGCTGGTGCGAAGGTATTCCCGGCCGAGACCGCCTCACTGCTGATTGGCGCGGTGGCCGTGTCCATGCTGCTGAGCCCGCTGATCCTGGTGGCGGTGGACCGACTACTGCTGCCGCGGTACGCACACCGCAAGGTGACCACACTGGAAGAAATCTCGGAACAACAAGAGGCGCCCATCGTGATTGCAGGCTTTGGCCGCTACGGCCAGATTGTGGGTCGCATGCTCACGGCCGAGGGCATTGCCACCACCGTGCTGGACCATGACGCCGAGATGATCGAGGTGGCGCGCAACATTGGCTACCGCGTGTTTTATGGCGACGCCACCCGCCTGGACCTGCTGCGCACCGCAGGCGCGGCCACGGCCAAGGTGCTGGTGGTGGCGGTGGACGATGTGGAGCAATCGCTGGAAATTGTGGACTTGGCGCAGGCCCACTTTCCGCAGCTGCAGATTGTGGCGCGCGCGCGCGACGTGACCCATTGGAACCAGCTACGCGACCGCGGCGTGGTGCGGGTGGAGCGTGAACTGTTCGAGTCCAGCCTGCGCAGCGCCCGCAGCGTGCTGGAGCTGCTGGGCCACGAGCCCCATGCGGCGCGCCAGACAGCCATGCGCTTTCGCCAACACAACCTGGAGCTGTTTGAGAAGCTGCACCCGCATTACAAAGACAGCTCCAAGCTGATTGCCGTGATCAAGCAGGGCCGCCAGCAACTGGAAGAACAAATGGCGCAGGAGCGCGCTGAGCAGGCCCAGCGCCGCCCCCATGGCTGGGATCCATGAGTCAGCCAGAATCACTCCTTTGGGGGATGGCCCTCCACCGCCCGAGCCGGTAGCATCGCTGCAATTGAAATTTCAGGGAGACAAGTTTTGCGAAATAGCCACACCGCACGCCTGACCGCGTGCCTTTGGACCGGCCTGCTGGCCCTTGCCACGTCCACCCAAGCCCAAGTGGCCTACGACAAGATTGAGCCAGGCACCACCCTCACGGCAAGCGGCATTGCCCTGGGCCTGTTTGCCAAACCCATTCCGCTGCCCGAAGGCAATTGGGCGGTCGTCAGCCGAACCGAAGTGGACCTGCCCCTGACCGGCGGACGCAGTGACGGACCGAGCAGCACGCCCCGTGTGTCACTCACCTTGCGCCGGCTGGACCAGGGGGACAGCCCGCTATTTGCCGTGGTGGTCCAGTTCACCCCCAATTCGATTCCCATCAATTGGGGCAATCGCCCTTGCACCAACAACAACCCACTGGGCTTGGTCGACAACTTCAATGTGGACGCCAACGTCATGCTCTACGCCTGCGCGCGCGGCGATGCGTTGTACAACCTGCGCCAAATCGTCAAGGACGCCCCCACCGGGCCCGACAACTGGTTCAAGGCGCATCTTTCGGGCCTGGCACCCCACGCCGACGAGTTGCCCAACAGCGCCGTGGCGGTCGATATCAACAGCAACAAGTTTCGCGGCAAGGCCATGAACATCACCTTCTTGCTGCGGGCCGATGCCAATGCCGATGTGAACTTGGCCTACCGCCAACACTTGCAAGCGTGGATGCACGACACGGGCCTGCGCTGGATGAAGGTCGTCAACAACGACGCCACGGACTTGCCTGGCCCGGCTACCTACTTGGCGTCGAAATAAGCCTGCACGCGGGACTCCGCGTCAGGCCAGACCATCCCACAAGAGCTTCACACCCGTCAAAAACATGCCGGCATACAGGAAGCGATAAAACAGCACCTGGCTGATGCGCCGCGCCAGGCGCACCCCAACCCACACGCCCACGGGCGCGATGGGCAGCAGCACCAGGCTGGTGGCCATGTTGCGCATATCCAGCAGGCCCAACATGCCGTAGGGAATCCACTTGCTCAGGTTCACTACAAAGAAGAAAAATGCCATGGTGGCGGTGAACTTGATGGGGCTGAGCTTGAGCGGAATCACATAGGCGTTGATAGGGGGGCCGCCTGCATGGGCAATGAAACTGGTAAAGCCCGAGGTGGCCGTGAGGATGGCACCGAGCCACCGCGGCGGCGGCGGGCTGTTGGGCTGGGGCGGAAACAGCAGGCGCTGCGCCAGAAACAGCAGCGTGAAGCCGCCCACCATGGCAGCCACGGTGTGGGGATTGAGTACCTTGAACAGCAGCGCCCCAATTGCAATACCCACCAGCCCGCAGGGAATCAAAAACTTCAAGAGTTTGAGATCAAAGTCTTTGCGGAATGCGGCCATGCCCAGCACGTCCATCAAAAAAAGTACGGGCATCAGAATCGCCGCCGCCTCGGGCACGCTCACCGCCAGCGCCATCATGGGTACGGCCAAAGACCCAAACCCCGCGCCAAAGCCGCTTTTGCTCACGCCCAGCAGCAGCACGGCAGGAATGGTGACGGCATAGAAAAACGGATCGGTGATGATCGGAAGATTCATGAATATGGATGATTCGAGGCTCTAGAGCCCGTGGATATTGCGCAAGCAGCTTCCAAAATCATAGCAACCCGTCACGCCAAACGCGTGCCAGTACCAGCGCCTTGCCCTGCTCCACACTGGTGCAAATGGTACACAGGGCTGGGTACCCGCTCCGCCAAGGGCATGTCCGCAGGCCCATGCCGGAGTGGCAGACGCATGCTAACCTTGGCCCATGTTCAGCCCCTCCCAAGAAGACGTACGTCGATTTTTTTGTGCCACTTATGCCAAGGCACGCAGTGGTGTTGCGCTGGAAGCTATTGAAACCATAGCAGCGCAGTGGATGGACGAGCACCCCGAGTACGCCGCCGACTTTGCCGACGTGGACACCGCGCTGGCCACCCTGTACGAAGCGACCGAGGGCCGCACCAACCCGTTTTTGCACCTGAGCATGCACCTCTCCATCAGCGAGCAGTGCAGCATCGATCAGCCGCGCGGCATCCGCCAGGCGGTGGAGTTGCTCACCCACAAGCGCAATTCGCTGCACCAGGCGCACCATGAAGCCATGGAATGTTTGGGCACCATGCTGTGGGAAAGCCAGCGCGCGGGCCGGCCGCCTGACGGCAACGCCTACATCGCCTGCGTGCAACGCCACGCCACCAAAGACTAAGCCTCCGAAAGAGCCATAAAAAAAGCCGCTGAAAAGCGGCTTTGGGTCAGGGGCGTGCGGCTTAGCGGAAGCGGCTCTGCGGCACAACCTTCAGTTCGGTGGGCAGCTTGCCCAGGTAGTTGGACAGCTCTTTGAGCTCGGCATTGGTGAACTGCTTGGCCACACCACCCATGATGGCGTTGCTGCGGCCGATTTGGGCATTGCCTTCCACCTTGTAGGACTTCAGAGCCACAAACAGGTAATCGCTGTGTTGGCCGGCAATCTTGGGATAGGTGGGGTCGATGGGCTTGCTGAACGAATCGCCGTGGCAGGAAGCGCAGGCGCCTTTGGTCAACAAGGCATTTACTTTTTCGGAGGCGTCAGGCGCCTTGGCCAAAGCCGGGGCGCCTTCGACGACACCGCTGGCTTCGTAGTAAGCAGCCAAGTCGGCGATGTCTTGGTCGGTCAAGGAAGCAGCAATACCGCGCATGGAGGCGTGTTTGCGGTCCCCGGCTTTGTAGGCGTTCAGGGCGGAGGCAATGTACTTGCCGCCCTGGCCAGAGATCTTGGGCACCTTGTGGATTTCGGGGAAGCTGGCTTGGTAACCCACGATGCCGTGGCAACCAATGCACATGGCGTTCTTCTTTTCGCCAGCCTTGATGTCACCCTGAACGCCCTGGGCGTGGGCAGCGAAAACGGTCACAGAGGCGACAAGCGCAGCGGACACGGACAAGAGGAATTTGTTCATTTTGCGGGGACAATCCAGACGGTGATTGATATAAATCAGCTTGCCGATTATATCGACCACCATCCGTGCCCTTTGCAGGCTTTTTCTGCATTGTTTGGTCCGACCACTCCTTGCCCTGTTCGCACCCGCCATGAAATTCCACGGAACCAAGAACTACGTCGCCACCCAGGACCTGATGCTGTCGGTCAACGCAGCCATCACGCTGCAGCGCCCGCTGCTGGTGAAAGGCGAGCCCGGCACCGGAAAAACCATGCTGGCCGAAGAAGTGGCTGCTGCGTTGGACATGCCCCTGCTGCAGTGGCACATCAAGTCCACCACCAAGGCCCAACAAGGCCTGTATGAATATGACGCCGTGAGTCGTCTGCGCGACTCGCAGCTGTCCGACATCGATGGCGGCGAACGTGTCAAGGACATTCAAAACTACATCATCAAGGGCGTGCTGTGGCAAGCCTTCACCGCCGACAAGCCGGTGGCGCTGCTGATCGACGAGATCGACAAGGCCGACATCGAATTCCCTAACGACCTGCTGCGCGAAATCGACCGCATGGAGTTTTATTGCTACGAAACGCGTGAACTCATCAAGGCCAAGCACCGCCCGCTGGTGTTCATCACATCCAACAACGAAAAAGAGCTGCCCGACGCGTTTCTGCGCCGCTGCTTCTTCCACTACATCAAGTTCCCCGACGCCGCCACCATGCAAAGCATCGTGGACGTGCACTTCCCCGGCCTCAAGAAAGAGCTGGTCAGCGCCGCGATGAAGACCTTTTTTGAAGTGCGCGGCCTGCCCGGTCTGAAGAAAAAGCCTTCCACCAGTGAACTGCTGGACTGGCTCAAACTGCTGATGGCCGAAGACATCCCGTTAGAGGCGCTGCAAAGCAAGGACGACAAGATGGCCGTGCCACCGCTGGTGGGCGCGCTGTTGAAGAACGAACAGGACGTGACATTGTTTGAAAAACTGATGTTCATGCAACGCCACAACCGCTGAGCCACACCCCATGAAAAACAATCCAATCATCGAAGGCGTGTCTGACGCCGTGGGCTTTGTAGGCGGTGCGCTGCTCGGCTTTTGGGCGGGCCGCCTGCTGGGGCTCGATGTGTTTGCCCCCGGCTATGGCACGGCCAGCATTGGCGGCATTGTGCTGGTGGGCTTGGGCGGTGGCCTGGGCCTGCAACTGGCACGCCGCTGGCGCAACCGCAACCAAGACAAGAAAGACTAGCCCATGGCGTTTGTCGAAGCCGTTACCCTGAGCGCCCGCGGTGTCAAACTGGTGCCACTGGGCCTGGAACATGAAGCCGGCCTGCGCGCCGCCGCTGCCGATGGCGAACTCTGGAAGCTGCGCATCACCTCGGTGCCCGAACCGGAACAGACCCGCAAATACATCGAAGACGCGCTGGCCATGCGCGAGGCGGGCAACCGCTTTGCCTTCGCGGTGCTGGAGGAATCTACCGGCCGCGTGCTGGGCTGCAGCAGCTACCACGACATCGTGCAAGCGGTGAAGCGCGTGGAAATCGGCTGGACCTGGTATGCCAAAAGCGTCCAGCGCAGCCATGTCAACACCACGGCCAAGCTGCTGCTTATGACGCATGCGTTTGAAACCCTGGGCTGCCACGTGGTGGGCTGGCGCACCGACAACTTCAACTTCAAATCCCAGGCCGCCATCGAACGCCTGGGCGCCAAAAAAGACGGCGTCCTCCGCGGCCACGCCCTGCGCCGCGACGGCACCATTCGCGACACCGTGATGTACAGCATGCGCGGCGGCGAATGGGCCGAGGCCAAGGCCCAGTTGTTGTACCTGCTGGACAAGTCGCGCTAAGAAATGGTGGGCGGTGGCATATGAATCAGTTGCCCAAGATCGTTATCGCTTTAGCTGCGCTCTTTGCAAGCCTTTGTTCCGAGGCGGGCAGTCCTGCAGACCTGACGGGCGTACATCAAGAGCAAACTAAGTGTGACCGCAGCAACGGAGTGAACGGCCCCGCCTACATGGCTTCATGCTATGAGGGATATGTGCATCAACATGGCATGCGGTATTCCCTAGTGCAAAACGGTGAGAATATCTGCGGCAGTTTTGACGCCTGCGGTGGCTTCAATTGCAACAAAATCTACTCTGGGGAAGTCGTTGGTCGAGTTCGGGGAGACAAAGTCACTTTGTACGTTGCTGACGGCCACCGTGAATACGGTGAAGCCAACGTCGAGGTATTTAAGATCTCGGCACGTGGAGAGCTTCTGGCTGCAGACAGTGGGGAGCGCGTATTTACAAAGACATCCGCTGGAGTTATCTCGCCGAAAGAGAAGTCTCGTTGTCAACCTAAGTTCAACGAACCTGTGCTCCTAAAAGACTACGAACTGGGCATCCAAGGGACCCGTCCCCATCTAGATAAATTTGAACCACCGCAAAAGCCCGCTCACAAACCTCCCAAACAATACACAACGACGCTAAAAAGCACCACCGGAACCGTACGCCTGCAGGACGCACCGCGCGCGCAAGGAAATCTGATTCCCCGTATGGTCTGGATTCACAACACCACGAGTAAACATTGGAATCTATCGGCAGAATCGACCTCTGGAGCAGATGAAGACGAAGCTTGTCAAAAGTGGCTTGAAGACAGCGAGAAGAAGTCCGATTCTTACGTCTGGGCTTACGACAAAAACTACCCGACAGCATCCATTCCACCAAAGTCAACGCGCTACACGCGGATCTGTGCGGGTGATACCTTGAATCTAGAAAAGGGCTTACCAGAATGCCCGAAATTCCAATGCCTGAGGACATGTAGATGTTGATCGACTTCTTCTACACCCTGCGCTCCGCCAAGCTGCCTGTCTCGGTCAAGGAATACCTGACCTTGCTGGAAGCGCTGAAGAAAGGCGTGGTGGGGCCCAAGACGCCACAGCCCGAGGATGTGTCTGAGCCCAGCGGCTACAGCATTGACGACTTCTACTACCTGGCCCGCACTGCGCTGGTGAAGGACGAGAAGCACTACGACAAGTTCGACCGCGCCTTTGCCGCCTATTTCAAGGGCGTGGAGATGATTGCGGACTTCACAAAGGAGATTCCGGCCGACTGGTTGCGCAAGAACCTGGAGAAATTCCTCACGCCCGAAGAGCAGGCCAAGCTGCAGGCCATGGGCTGGGACGAGCTGATGGAGACGCTCAAAAAACGCCTGGAAGAGCAAAAAGAACGCCACGAGGGCGGCAACAAATGGATAGGCACCGGCGGCACCTCGCCGTTTGGCGCGTATGGCCAAAACCCGCAGGGCGTGCGCATCGGCCAGGACAAGGGCCGCAACAAGAGCGCGGTGAAGGTGTGGGACCAGCGCGCCTACAAAGACTACGACGACACCCAGGAGCTGGGCACGCGCAACATCAAGGTGGCGCTGCGCCGCCTGCGCAAGTTTGCGCGCGAAGGCCATGAGGACGAGCTGGACCTGGACGCCACCATCGCCAAGACGGCGGCCAACGCGGGCTACCTGGACATCAAGATGCGGCCCGAGCGCCACAACAATGTGAAGGTGCTGCTGCTGATGGACGTGGGCGGCACCATGGACGAACACATCCAACGCGTGGAAGAGCTGTTCAGCGCGGCCAAGACGGAGTTCAAGCACCTGGAGTTTTATTACTTCCACAACTGCGTCTACGACTTCATGTGGAAGAACAATCGCCGCCGCTTTGCCGAGAAGTTCGAGACTTGGGACATCATCCGCAAGTACAACAAGGACTACAAGCTGATCTTTGTGGGCGACGCGACCATGTCGCCGTATGAAATCCTGCAGCCCGGCGGCAGCGTGGAATACAACAACGAAGAGGCCGGCGCCGAGTGGCTGCAGCGCCTGCTGCACGCCTTCCCCAAATTCGCATGGATCAACCCCGAGCCGCAAGGCGTGTGGCAGTACCGCCAGAGCATCAGCGTGATCCAGGAGATCGTGGGGCACAAGATGTACCCGCTCACCCTCAAGGGCCTGGAAGAGGCCATGCGCCACCTGACCAAGTAATGTCCTTGCGGGACAGACCTTCAGCTCTGTCCCCAACCGATCAGAAGCTCCCCCTTACAATCCCGGCTCGCTGGTCTCCGTAGTTCAATGGATAGAACGGTCCCCTCCTAAGGGACAGATACAGGTTCGATTCCTGTCGGGGGCACCAGCCTCTTCAAATCACTATCAATATAGTAGCTGCTCGCGCAATATCTACGCGGGCTACAGCCCTATTTGGCTCTTAAACCTTGCTGCGCAGGGTCCGGCTCAGCATCACCACCGGAATCAGCCCCACCAGCACCAGCGCGAGGCTGGGCACGGCGGCTTCGCCCAAGCGCTCGTCGCGGGCCAGCTGGTAGGCCACCACGGCCAGGGTGTCGCTGTTGAAGGGGCGCAGCACCAGGGTAGCGGGCAGCTCTTTCATCACGTCCACAAACACCAGCAGCGCCGCGGCGGCGGTAGACCGGCGCAGCAGTGGCCAGTGCACACGCACCAGGGTGCCTGCGTCGCTGGTGCCCAGCATGCGGGCGGCGTCGTCCATGCTTACCGGAATGCGCGCGTAGCCGCTTTGCAAGGATTGCAGCGCCACCGCACAAAAGCGCACCAGGTAAGCCCAGACAATGCCCAGCGCCGTGGCGGTGACAAAGTAACCCACCTGCCACTCGGGCTGCCAAGCCTGCACCCAGCCCACCGGCAGCAGCAGGCCGACCACCACCACCGCACCGGGAATGGCGTAGCCCAAACCCGCCAGCTGGACCGCCACCCGCGGCGCCCAGTGACTGCTGCGCCGCGCGCCATAGGCCAGCGCGAGCGCAATGCCCACCGCCAACACGCTGGTGATACCGGCCAGGCGCACGCTGTTCAGGGCCCATTCGCCAAAGCGGCTCCAGGGAAGCTCGTTTTGCTCCACCCACAGCGGGCGCAGCATAAAGACCACCGGCAACACAAAACCCATGAGGATGGGCAGCGCACACACCAGCCAGGCCCATGCGGCGCGGTGCCCCATGAGCCGCACGGGCTGGGCATCGCTGGCGTTAGCGCGTGCGCCCTTGCCCGAGGCAAAACGCATGCGCGCCTGGGCGCGCTGCTCCAGCCACAACAACAGGGCCACCAGTGCAAGCAGCAGCGTGGCCAGTTGGGCTGCGGCAATGCGGTTGTCCATGGCCAGCCAGGCCTTGTAAATGCCAGCGGTAAAGGTTTGGATGCCGAAGTAGCTGGACACACCAAAGTCCGCCAGCACCTCCATCAGCGCCAGCGCCACCCCCGCCGCCACGGCCGGACGCGCCAGCGGCAGCGCGACCACCGCCATGCGCCGCCCCAAGCCTGCCCCCATGAGCCGGGCCGCTTCCATTAAATGGCTGGCCCGCTCCGACAAGGCCGTGCGCGCCAGCAGGTAGACATAGGGGTAGAGCACAAAAGTAAACACCCAGGCGGCGCCGGCCACGCTACGCACCTCGGGGAACACCCGCCCCTCCACCTGCAGCCAGGCACGCACACTGGTTTGCAGCGGGCCGCTGAACTGCAAAAAATCGGTGTAGGCGTAAGCCACCACATAGGCCGGCATGGCCAGGGGCAGTAGCAGCGCCCACTCAAACACCCGCCGGCCCGGAAAGTCAAACAGCGTGACCGCCGCCGCCGTGCCCAGGCCCACCAGCACCACTCCCAGACCCACCATCAGGCACAGCTGCACGGTGGTCCAGGCGTATTCGGGCAGCACGGTGCGCGCCATTTCCTGCACGATCTGAAGCGACTGCGCGCCCGACTCGCCCCAGGGCAGCCAGGCACCGAATACGGCCACCACAGGCAGCAATAACGCCGCAACAAACAAGACCAAGGGGATGCGCGTGAGGCGCGATAAAGACATAGGGAAAGTAGGGGTCGCAGGCAGATGGATGGGTACTAAATGAGAATTGTAAGCATCTACAATGCCAGCATGTTTCTAGAAGTCTCTCAGCTGCAGGTGCATTACCCAGGCCGTGCACAGGCGGCGGTGCAAAACGCATCACTGGGCCTGCGGGCCGGAGACATCGGGGTGCTGATTGGCCCCTCTGGTTGCGGCAAGACCACCCTGCTACGTGCCGTGGCCGGGCTGGAACCCGCCAGCGGCGGACATATCCGCCTCGGCGGGGCCATGGTCAGCTCGGCCCAAAGCAGTGTGCCAGCCCAAGAGCGCCGCATTGGCATGGTGTTCCAGGACTACGCCCTCTTCCCCCACCTGGACGTGGCCCGCAACGTGGGCTTTGGCATCCACCAGTTGCCTGCGGCCGAACGTGCAGCGCGTGTGGCAGAAGTGCTGGAATGGGTGGGCCTTTCCGGCCAGGAACAGCGTTACCCGCATGAACTGTCGGGCGGACAGCAGCAGCGCGTGGCGCTGGCCCGTGCGCTGGCGCCGCGCCCCCAGCTGCTGCTGCTGGACGAGCCGTTTTCCAACCTAGATGTGGACCTGCGCGAGCGCTTGGCGCATGAGGTACGCGGCATCCTCAAGACTGCAGGCGCTACTGCCCTGTTTGTCACCCACGACCAGATGGAAGCCTTTGCCATTGGCGACATGATTGGCGTGATGCACGAAGGCACGCTGCACCAGTGGGACGACGCCTACACGCTGTACCACCGCCCGGCCACCCGGTTTGTGGCAGATTTCATTGGCCACGGGGTGTTCGCCCCCGCCACGATCGCGCTGCAGGGCGGTGCGCCGGTGGTGCACACCCCGCTGGGCGTGCTGCAAGATGTGAGCGAATGCCCGCTGCCTAGTGCCTACCCGAAGGGCGAGTGTGATGTACTGCTGCGGGCCGATGACATCGTGCATGACGACGATGCCCCGGTGAAAGCCGAGATCCTGCGAAAGTCGTTTCGGGGGTCTGAGTTTTTGTACACGCTGCGGCTGGACAGCGGGCTGACAGTGATGGCCCATGTGCCCAGCCACCACGACCACAAGCTGGGCGAAAAAATTGGCATTCGTCCCCAGGTGGACCATGTGGTGACCTTCAACCGCCTGGCGGCCTGAAGGCCTTGCGCCGCGGGCTAACGGTCGGCGCGCAAGTCCACCACGGCTTGGTGCAGATCGGCCGCCCAGCTCCGGCGGTCGCGCCCTTCTGGCAACTGCACTGTCCCAAAACTCACCACCGCCTGCAGACCATCCGTCTTGAGCGTGCGCCAGAGCGAGTCGAGCAAACTGTCGTCCCCAATGTAGCAAGGCGCAAAGCTGTGCTGCCCGGTAGTGCCGTCACAAAAATGCAAACCCACCGGCTGCACGGGCGCTTGGGCCGCAATGGCGGCCTGCAACATGTTGGCGTGGAAGGGCCGCACCGTGGTGCCATCGCCCGTGGTGCCCTCGGGGAACACGGCCAACACATCACCGGCCGCCAGACGTTCGGCCATGTGGTGCACCACGCGCATGGCGTCGCGGCGCGACTCGCGTTCGATGTACAGCGTGCCCGCGCCATTGGCCAGGGTGCCCACGATGGGCCAGTGCTGTACCGAGGCCTTGGAGATAAAACGGCAGTGCCGTGCCGCGTGCATGACCACGATGTCCAGCCAGGAGATATGGTTGGCCACCAGCAGCACCGGCCCAACCGCCGGCGGCTGACCAATCACTATCAATTTAATAGCTAGTCGCGCAAGCATTTCGCGGGCCCAGGCCTGAACTTGTGCATCACGCTCAGGTTGTTGCAGGCGCGGGAACACCCAGCGGATACGCCAGGCGCCCGCCAGCACGTGAACCAGCACGCGCCAGAGTCGCCAACAGGCCTGGATGCGGGCCATGGGCTCAGGCCACAAAGGCCACACGCCCAGCCACCACCGTGGCACGCACGCAACCCGGCAGCTCGTAGCCGCTGAAGGGCGTGTGTCGCCCATGGCTGCGCAGGCCTGCAGGGTGCACTACCCAGGCAGCTTTGGGGTCGAAGACACACACATCAGCCACACCGCCCACCACCAAGCGGCCCAAGCTGTCTGCCAACGCACCGGGAGCGCGGCCCAAAACGTGCGCCGCCCGGCTACTCACCACAGCAACGGCGTCGTTGAGGCCCAAGCCGCTGTCTTGCGCCCACTTGAGCGACAAACTCAGCAGCAACTCCAGACCCGTGGCCCCAGGCTCACTCTCGGCAAACGGCAGGGTCTTGGCGTCGTCATCCACCGGCGTGTGGTCGGACACCAGGGCGTCGATCGTGCCGTCAGCCAAACCGGCACGCAGGGCGTCGCGGTCACGCTGCTGACGCAGGGGCGGGTTCAGGCGCGTACGGCTGTCGAAATAGCCAATGTCAAGATCCGTCAGGTGCAGCGAATTGATGCTGACGTCGCAGGTGATGGGCAAGCCCTCGGCCTTGGCCTGGCGCACCAAGGCCACACCAGCTGCGCTGCTGATGCGGCACAGGTGCACGCGCGCCTGGGTGGCGCGGACCAACTCAAAAATGGTGTGCAGCGCGATGGTCTCGGCGGCCACCGGCACACCAGACAAGCCCATGCGTGTGGCGAGCGGGCCGCTGGCCGCGACACCCTTGCCCAGGTGGTATTCCTGCGGGCGCAGCCACACGCTGTAGCCGAAGCTGCTGGCGTACTGCAGTGCCCGCTGGGTGACTTGGGTATTGACCAAAGGCACCTCGGCCTGGCCAAACCCGACACAACCCGCATCGGCCAGCTGCTGCAGGGGTGCCAGCACCTCGCCTGCGAGGGCTCGGGTGAGCGCCCCCAGAGGAAGAACTCGCGGGCCGCCTTGCATCTGGGTGCGGTAGTGCAACATTTCCACCAGACCGGCTTCGTCCAGCACGGGCTGGGTGTCTGGGGGACACACTAGTGTGGTGACCCCCCCTGCTGCTGCTGCGGCACGCTCGCTGCTGAGCTGGCCCGCTTGCGGCTTACCGGACTCGCGCAAGCGCGCACACAGGTCCACCAAACCGGGCACCACCACATGGCCCTGCGCGGCAATGGTCTGGTCGGGAACAAAGCCCGCAGGCACATCACCCAGGGCAAGAATGCGGCCGTCGGCAATTGCCACGTCGGCCAACTGGTCGGTACCGCTGGCAGGGTCTACGACGCGTCCACCTTGAATCAACAGCTTCATTTTTATTCCTCTCTCAGCGTGGATCTGCATCGTTGCCCGCCACGATGCCCATCACCGCCATGCGCACGGCGATACCAAAGGTCACCTGCGGCAGGATCACGCTTTGCGGCCCGTCCACCACCGCAGAGTCAATTTCCACGCCACGGTTGATGGGGCCGGGGTGCATGACAATGCAATCCGGCTTGGCCAGTTGCAGCTTCTCGGGCGTGAGGCCAAAGCTCTTGAAATACTCTTGGGTGGACGGCAGCAGGGCACCACTCATGCGTTCGTTCTGCAAGCGCAGCATGATGATGACATCACAGTCTTTGATGCCCTCCTCCAGCGTGTGGCACACCCGCACCCCCATGGCCGACAGGTCAGAGGGCACCAGTGTCTTGGGACCGACCACGCGCACTTCAGCTGCGCCCAGGGTGGTCAGCGCATGGATGTCGGACCGCGCCACCCGCGAGTGCAGCACATCACCCACGATCGCTACCGTGAGGTTGGAAAAGTCTTTCTTGTAGTGCCGGATGGTGTACATGTCCAGCAGGCCTTGCGTGGGGTGCGCGTGACGCCCATCGCCCGCATTGATCACATGCACGTGGGGCGCCACGTGCTGGGCAATCAGGTAGGGAGCGCCGGACTCGCTGTGGCGCACCACAAACATGTCCGCAGCCATGGCACTCAGGTTGGCAATGGTGTCGAGCAGCGATTCACCCTTGGATGCGCTGGAACGGGCGATATCCAGATTGATGACATCGGCAGAAAGGCGCGTGGCGGCAATCTCGAAGGTGGTGCGGGTGCGGGTGCTGTTTTCAAAAAACAGGTTGAACACGCTCTTGCCGCGCAGTAGCGGCACTTTCTTTACTTCGCGGTCGTTAACCGATACGAAGTTGGAGGCGGTGTCCAGGATGTGGGTCAGGATGCTTTTGGGCAGGCCCTCGACCGACAGCAGGTGCACCAGCTCGCCGTGTTTGTTGAGTTGGGGGTTGCGTTTGTAGAGCATGTCAGGCTTCCTGCACATCAAAGGAGAACACCCCTGCGTCACTGCGCGCCAGTGCCAGTGACTGGGTGGGCGCCACACTCACCCGCGCCGCTGCAAAGTCCGGCTGGATCGGTAGCTGGCGACCACCGCGGTCCACCAACACGGCCAGTTGCACCGAGGCCGGGCGTCCAAAGTCAAACAGCTCGTTGA
Source organism: Rhodoferax sp. (assembly GCF_034519335.1). Taxonomy (GTDB): domain Bacteria; phylum Pseudomonadota; class Gammaproteobacteria; order Burkholderiales; family Burkholderiaceae_C; genus Allorhodoferax. The sequence goes on along the minus strand of NZ_JAXHOL010000002.1, from coordinate 113,970 downwards.
TGACAGCACGCAAGGTGCGCCCGGTGTAGAGCACATCATCTAGCAACAAGATCTGCGCACCATTCACATCAAACGGCAGCTGGGTTTGACCGCCGGAGGACAGGCCGCGCTGGGCGAAGTCGTCGCGGTGCATGGCGGAAGAAATACTGCCCGCCTTGCCCGGCAGCTTCAAGTCAGCCTGCAGGCGCTCGGCCAGCCAGGCACCACCTGAGGTGATGCCCACCAAGCGGGTGTCCGCTGTACACAACTGCCGCACACCGCGCTGCAGTTCGCGGTACAGCGCCTCCGCATCTAATGCCAGGATACTCACGTCAAACTCCTCAAAAATTGTTCCAGGATGATGCAGGCTGATGCTGCATCCGCATCCTTAGCACCCGAGCTGATAGCCTCGGTGGTGCTGTAACGCTCATCCACCTCAAACACCGGCAAACCAAAGCGACCGCTGAGCTGCCGACCAAATTTTTTGGCCCGCGCGGTGTTCTCGTGCGCAGCGCCATCAGGGTGATAAGGCACACCGATCACGATCGCTTCGGGTTGCCACTCCTTGAGCTTGGCGGCTACGCCGTCGAACCGGGCGTTGCCCTCGGCATGGATGGAGCCCTGGGGCTGCGCAGTCTTTAACAAGCGATTGCCAACCGCGACTCCGGTGCGCTTCAGTCCAAAATCAAAAGCAATAAATGTCGTCAGATGGGCAGGCACAGGCACAGGCGCAGCCGGTGCGTTCATGCGTGCCCCGCTTGCGTGGAGATCATCCAGGCCTGCAGGCCTAGCAAGGCCAGTGCCTTGTCGTAACGCTGCTCAACCGGCGTATCAAAAATGATGGCCTGGTCTGCGTCCACCGTGATCCAGCTGTTCTCACCCAATTCCGTTTCCAGTTGCCCCCCTGCCCAAGCGGAGTACCCCAAGGAAACCAGCACTTTGCGTGGCCCTGAGCCGCTGGCAATCGCTTCGAGCACATCTTTGGACGTGGTCATCTCCAACCCACCGGGAATGGTCATGGTGGAGGCGTAGAGGGAGGCTTTGGTAGTGTCAGCGCCGGGCACTTCAGTCGCCTCGTGCAAGACGAAACCACGTTCAGTTTGGACCGGCCCGCCCTGGAACACGCGATTGCCCTGCAAGTCGCTGCGTTGCATGGGTAGGTCAATCTTCTGAAACAAGGCCTTGAGGTCCATGTCTGCCGGCTTGTTGATTACCAAGCCCAGCGCCCCTTTGCTGTTGTGTTCACACACGTAGACCACACTTTTGGAAAAAAGGGCGTCTTCCAATCCGGGCATTGCAATCAAAAAATGGTTGGTGAGATTGAAGGGTGCAGAATGGCCGGACATCCACGGATTTTAACGGCTGGCATGCACACACAATTCGCCTCTGGGCTGGTCTGGTTCCGCCGAGACCTGCGCACACACGACAACACCGCCTTGAACATGGCCCTTGCGCAATGTGAACGGGTTTATTGCGTTTTTGTATTCGACACAGAGATTCTTGCGCCGCTGCCACGCCAGGACCGGCGGGTCGAGTTCATCCGCGAATCGCTGGTGGAATTGGATGCCACGCTGAGAGCCCTCAGCCCGCACGGCAATGCAGGACTGATCGTTTTGCACGGGCGGGCGGAGAAGGAGATCCCTGCGCTGGCCAAGGCGTTGGGGGTGCAGGCGGTATTTGCCGGACGGGACTATGAGCCGCAGGCCATCGCACGGGACCTCGCCGTGTCCCAAACGCTGGCAATGGACGGAAAAACATTGCAGCTTCACAAAGACCATGTCATTTTCGAAGAACGTGAAGTGCTTACACAAATGGGTAAACCGTATGGGGTGTTCACGCCCTATATGCGCGCCTGGCTGGCACGCTTGGCGCAGCACCCCGCTCCTGATGTTTCGCCAACACACACGCAACGCCTTGCACCACGACCGGATCTCTACTGCAGACCGGTACCAGATTTGAAAGAGATTGGCTTTGAAGCCACCAACCTGCATGCCCTGCGTATTCCCACAGGAGAGACTGGCGCCCAAAATCTATTGACAGATTTTCTGGTGCGTATGGGCCGCTACGAAGAGACCCGCAATTTTCCCGCGATCAAAGGCCCTAGCTATCTGAGCGTACATCTGCGTTTTGGCACGGTCTCCATCCGGCAACTGGTGAATGCGGCGTACCCGCGCCATTTGCAGGGCGACGAAGGCGCGTCCACCTGGTTGGGTGAACTCGTGTGGCGCGATTTTTATGCCCAGATCCTTGCCAACTTCCCCCACGTGGCCGGCTCCTCGTTCAAGCCGGAGTACGACCAGATTGACTGGGAAGAGGGGCCACTTGCAGATGAACTATTTGCAGCGTGGTGTACAGGCAAGACAGGCTACCCATTGGTGGATGCCGCCATGGCCCAGCTCAACCAAACGGGCTACATGCACAACCGCCTGCGCATGGTAACTGGCAGTTTTTTGGTCAAACACTTGGGAGTGGACTGGCGCTGGGGGGAGCGTTACTTTGCGCAAACGCTCAATGACTTTGACCTATCAGCCAACAACGGTGGCTGGCAATGGGTCAGCTCGAGCGGCTGCGATGCCCAGCCCTACTTTCGCATCTTCAATCCCATTGCGCAAAGCGAGAAGTTTGATGCCGAAGGCAAATTTATCCAGCGTTACCTGCCGCAATTGGCCAAATTGGGGCCCAAGGCCATCCATGCGCCATGGCTGGCTAAGCCGCTAGAGCTAACGGCGGCCAACCTTACCCTGGGACAAGACTACCCAGCACCGGTGGTTGACCATGCCAAGGCTCGGGCCCGAACGCTCCTGCGCTACGGCGTGGTGAAAAAGCCGGTTTAGGCTTCCACCGCGTCACCGCAGTAACTGCGGACCAAGCCCAGCAACTCATCTTCCGAGTAGGGCTTGCCAAGGTAGTGATCGACACCAAGTTCACGCGCATGCTCACGGTGCTTTTCCGCAATCCGTGATGTGATCATGATGATGGGAACAGCCTTGGTACGTTCGTCGCTGCGGATGTTGCGCGCCAGATCGAAGCCATCCATACGCGGCATTTCAATGTCGGACAGAATAACCGCAGGGACCTCTTCTTGTAAGCGCTCCAGCGCCTGCAAGCCATCGTTGGCCAAGGCCACCCGGTAACCTTCGCGCTTAAGCAAGCGCTGGGTCACACGGCGGACAGTGATCGAATCGTCCACTACCAGCACCAAGGGCAGCTGGTTGCTGGCTTCGACAACTTTGGGCGCGGCATTCGCCACATTGGCATCTAGGTTAGTTGTATCGACAGTGGCACCCAGCACACGTGCCAGATCGCCATACACAGCAGCCAACGCCACCGGGTTATAAATCAGGACCACCGCGCCGGAGGCCAGCACTGACATTCCAGCCAAACCGGGCAAACGCGCCAGTTGAGGCCCCAGGTTTTTCACCACAACTTCCCGGTTGCCCAGCACTTCATCGACGTGCAATGCCAAGCGTTGGCCCGCGCTGCGGAATATGGCGACCGGCATGGTCTTCGCCAACGGTTCATTGCTACGTGCAGACACTTGCAACAAGGCGCCAGCCCAGAAGAATGGCAGCAGCTGGCCTGCCATGTCGAACGACTGGTCGGAATAAGCTTGTTCAAGCCGCGCGGATGGCACACGCAGCACTGTCTCCATGATGTTCGCCGGCACCCCGATGGTGAATTCGCCCATGCGCAAAATCACGACTTGCGTAACCGCGGTAGTCAAAGGCAAGACCAGCTTGAAGGTCGTTCCTTTTCCGGGCTCTGTTTGGGTTTCAATGCGGCCACCCAAAGCATTCACTTCAGAGCGCACCACGTCCATTCCGATGCCACGCCCAGCGAGTTCCGTGATCTGGTCTGCAGTGGAAAAGCCAGGCATAAAAATCAGGTTGGCGGCGTCGTTATCGCTCAACGCTGCATCAGCTTCTATCACGCCGTTGGCGATGGCCTTCGCTCGAATGCGGTCCAGATGCAAACCACCACCATCGTCACTAAACGAGACGGATACGTCATTGCTTTCCTGCAGCACATGGATAGTGATGTTGCCAGCCGCCGACTTGCCATCTGCCGCCCGCGCTTCCGCGCTTTCGATGCCGTGGGCTACGGCATTGCGCAACAAATGCTCAAAGGCTGGCGCCATGCGATCCAAGACGCCTCGGTCCATTTCAATGGAGCCACCGGTGATGTCCAGCTTCACCTGTTTGCCGGAGTCTTTGGCCGCCTGCCGAACCACCCCGTACAAGCGGTCAGAAATGCCTTCGAATTCGACCATACGGGTGCGCAACAGATCGCGCTGAAGCTCGCGCGCCTGCCGACCTTGGGCAATCAGGTCATCTTCCGTGCCTTCCACGGAGCGTTGCAAATTACGCTGCACCGTGGCCACGTCGTTGACGGACTCGGCCATCATCCGGGTCAGCTCCTGCACACGGGTAAATCGGTCGAACTCCAAGGGATCGAACGCCTGGGCAGAGTCTTTGGTTTGGGCCAAACGCGACTGCATTTGGGACTCAGCTTGCAACTCAACGTCGCGCAGTTGTTGACGCAATCGGTCAAGGTTGCCGCCAAGCTCCCCTAACGATGAACGCAATTGGTTCAGTCGAGCGTCCATTCGCGAGCGGGTGATCATGACCTCACCCGCCTGGTTGACCAGGCGATCCAGCAATTGTGAACGCACACGCACCGACTGATTACCGGTGCTACGGGGCATTGCGACCTGAGGGGCATGCACAACAGGGCGCACGCTCAACGGTGCACCCGATGCCGCGGCTTGTGCCGCAGCGGGTGCTGGCTTCGCTGCCGGGGCATTTGCAGTCTCCTGCTCTATCGCCTCTTTGCCCAAAGCCGCAAAAACAGATTGCAACGAATCAAAACGGGTGAGCAAGGGTTCCAACTGAACGGCTTGGAGCGCCTCCGTGCCGATTTGCTCAATAGAGGACTCCATACGGTGAGACATTTCCCCCAACCGCATAGCCCCTGCCAAGCGGGCACTGCCTTTGAGGGTGTGCAGCAAACGCAGGATTTCGTTGCGTGCCCCCATATTGTCCGGATGGGATACCCACTGGCGAAGCGCAGTCCCCAGTTGCGGCATTAGCTCCGCGGCCTCTTCTTCAAAAATTGGCAAAAGGTCATCATCCAGATGGTCTTCCGCATCAATTTCATCGTCTTGCGCGTCAGCAATCGTCAGCGGGGCAGCGACCGCCAGGGCTGGAGCCGGCAGTTCTGCATCGGCCTCCACCAAAGGCATCGTTGGCACACTGTCCTCGAATTCCGCGACAGGCTCTTCAATCGCATCGAGTGGAGCTGGGTCCAACGAGGGCGCCGGAAACTCTGTCTCGGTGATCGCCTGCAGCTCGATCAACACCCGTGCGTCCGCCTCTTTCAAAAATCCTGCCGCAAACTGGTGCAACAAGCGGCGGATATCTTCTGCAGCATCGTTGAATACAGATGCTTGGTCTGGTGTGCCTTGGCGGTGAAGTTGCACATGCTGCAATGCCTGTTCCAGGGCCCTGGCCATGTCCGACAACGCGGCAAACCCCACGGTGGCAGAGCTTCCCAATAGAGAATGGGCTAACGCAATGACTGAGTCTGGCAATACTTTGGGCAACTCGAGTGCCCATTCACTGAGCTCAGTCTGCAAGCGACGTGACCACTCGTCAGCCTCGTTGAGGTACACGTTGTACAGCGGGATACTCAATCGCAGAGGGCCAATAACCTTCATTCCATCATCGCTGTCCGATGTGGGGGATTCAAGTACTGCTTCCGGTGCATCGTTCGCTGCCTCGGTTTCCGGCATGGCGACCATGTCCAACATCGTGGAGGGAGCAACGTCTTCGGCAGGCTCGGCTAGCTCGACTTCGAATGGCACCTCAGCAATATCTGCGATCACCGTGTCCGGGGCATCTTCTTGCCCAGGCTTGGCTTCCAAGTCGCCAAAATCGAAGTCGCCCAAATCCAACTCATTCACTTCCGTGGCAGAGGCGTTGGATGCATCACCCACAGGACTGCTTGTTTCGAACGCCTGGGTGCTCTCGAAACTGAACATCTGGGTCGACGCGAACTCCACGGGCTGCGGCACAGAGGCGGGAGCTGCCATGTCCAAATCATTGAACATTTGGGTAGAGGCAAAATCGACTGGTGCGTCGCGCTCCAAGGTTGCCGGAGCTTCATCGATGACCATGTCCATAGCGGGCTCCGCCGGTTCCGGCAGCGACTGCGATACGGGCACCGCATCGGCTCCAGGCCCTTGCAGCGGAAGATACGCACCATCCAGACGCAAAGCATCTGCAGATTTACGGAAATCTTGGGTGCTCCATGGCGTGTCTGCACGGCTGGCGATATCTTCGACCCAGCGCTCAAATGCTTGCATGGCCTGTTCTGACACAGACATCAATGCGTCGCTGGCTGGGCGCTGCTCTGCTAAGGACGTGTTGAGCAACTGCTCAAAGGCCCAAGCGGACTCACCAAAATCATTGAGCCCCACCATACGGGAGCTGCCTTTAAGGGTATGGAACGCCCGGCGCAAAGTGGTTTGGTCTGCCAGGTTGGTGGGTTCTGCCCGCAAGGCGGCTAGCGCAGAAAGACCATTCTGGATGACCTCACGTGCTTCCTCCAGGAAGATGTCACGCAACTCAGCATCGTCATCCGCGTCTGGATCTGCGGCAGGTGGTGCCACCGCAGTTGCTTGCGCAACCACCGGCACCTGGGCAGCTTGAGGCGCCACAGCCATTTGCAACGCCGCAAGATCGTCCTGTATGGCCATGTCCGCCATTGCAGGGGGCTCGTCATGCGTTTGCACCTCCGCACGTTCGCGGCCCATCAGAGGACGGAATTCACCGGCATCCTCGTCGTAGACAAACAGCGTCTTGGCGAGCGTCCGCTGGTAGCTCAGCATGTCGATCAGGAAGCCCATGGCCCCCAAACTGTTGCCAACCTTTTCGAAAATTCCGGAGCGTGCACTGGCCTCGTCGATGTCATCCACAAGGAATTGCTCCACGCTGGAACGCATCCGCAAGGCGGCAATAGAAGGCTGATCCAGACCCAGCACCGAAAACACACCGCGCATCTGGGCCAATTGGCTTGGCACCTCGCGCAAAGGCGCCTTGTCTTGCGGGTTTCGGAAGAACTGGTCCAGAGACTTTTCCACCTCGCCCAAAGTGGTGCGCAACTCATCCACCACGCTGCCCATGGTCTGGCGGTCACTCACACGGCGGTACAATTCCTCCATCCAAGATTCCAGCGGCTCCGGCTCTCCGCCTGATGTGACATGGGCCAAACGTTGAGCCAATCGCGCACTGCGATCGGCCATTTGGCTGTCGGTTGGGTCCAAGTCTTCGTAGGCGGCTTCCAAATACAAAACAGACGTTGCCACTTCCATGGCGACTGCTGGGGCAGGCGCTGTGCCAGCACGAATGGTGAGCTCGATGGCACGAGACAAGGCTTTGCCCAATTCACCACTTTCCGCATGCAACTTCGTCACTGTATCGGCTACGGCGGCAAACTGCTCCCCAGCAACCTTGAGCCGATTGGTGTCTCCGCCCGCCAATGCGGACCATGTTTCTGCAGCGGCTGCAATACGTTTGCGAGCCAACACCAAGAGAGCAGGATCAAACCGGCCAAATTGCTCCGTTTCATAGTCCACCGCCTTGCTGCGAGCCAAGCCGTAAACGCTCTTGACTGCGTGCAAAACAGGGGCCGCCGCAGCTGAGATTGGCATTGCCAAAGAGCAGAAGAACACCAGGTCTTGCGCCAGCCGATCGGAGATGGCAACGTCACCCTTGGCCAGACTGACATACTGTTGCAGGATGCGTGACGCAGCGCGCTTGCTGTAGATGTCCCCTGCCAACAGGCCCAAAGCCGTGCTTTCGAAATACGCAGCGCAGACCATCCAAAACGTACGGGATTCAAGATCGCTGCGCCCTGCAGCCAAACCCAAACTGATATCTTGCAAACGCCGGGCAGACTTCACGTCTGCATATTTGACCAAGCGCAATACGCCATGGTCCATGTCACGCCGAACCTCTGCGCTGTAGGCCAACGGCTGCGCCGAGGCGGGTACCGGGACCGGCAACCAGCGCCACTCAGGGGGCCACAAGTCTGCAGGGTGAATACGGTCTGCGCCGGCCAACTCCTGCAACGCACGGTACTGAGGAAACAGCGCTACCGACGAAGCAGTTTTACCCTTCAGAACACCGTCCAGATATTCAGTAAGTGCGAAGCTCGCGCGCTCCATGCAATTCGCGGCCTCATCACTACAGAGTTCAGGACGCTGCACAAATTTCTGCGCCAGAGACTCCATCGAACGAAGAATTTTGGCCGGGGCTACCAGGCCCACCATCTCCAACGCCCCCACCGCTTGGTGAAGTTGCTGGCGAGCAATACGCAAATGACTGGCATCAAGCTCAGTCAAATCCGAGCCTCGTGCCAATTCGGCATCACGCACAAACCGGCGCATCGCTTTGGTCGCGCCGTCCAAAGACTTGCGCAGCTCGTCCAACACCCAAGCCAAAGGGCCCAGATCGCTGACCGCTAGTTCGTTGTCGCCGGGAGCGGCTGTATTCGATGACATAGGCTCAGGCTCTCCTGGATCTCACGGGGCAAGGGGGGTCGCGGTGCACGGGGGATCAAGCGATCTTGAATCGGGACACCGACTGGCGTAGCTCTTCCGCCATGCGAGACAGTTCGCGCACCTGGTTGGCGGTTGCACGGGTACCTTCTCCCGTTTGCTCGGTCACCGCAAAAATGTGCTGAATGTTGTCAGCCACCACGTTCGCCAAGCCAGCTTCGCGGGACGCAGAGTTGGAAATCTGCTCAATCAGGTCGGCCACACGGCGTGACACACGGTCAATCTCGGTCAGCGCGGTGCCGGCGTTATCGGACAGCTTGGCCCCCTCCACCACACCCTGCGTAGAGCGCTCCATAGCGCCAATCGCATCTTGGGTATCGGTCTGAATGGCCTTCACCAGCGCAGCAATCTGACGCGTCGCATCGGCAGAACGCTCAGCCAGGCGCTGCACTTCTTCGGCCACCACCGAGAAACCGCGCCCCGCTTCACCGGCTGAGGCAGCCTGAATGGCAGCGTTCAAAGCCAAGACGTTGGTCTGTTCGGTAATGTCCGAGATCAGCTCGGTAATTTCACCAATCTCCTGTGAAGATTCACCCAGTCGTTTGATGCGCTTGGAGGTTTCCTGGATCTGGTCGCGGATGGAGTTCATACCGCCGATGGCGTTTTGCACCGCTTGCAAACCGGACTCGGCAGCTTGCAGGGATTGGCGGGCTACAGCCGCAGACTCTTGCGCTTGGGCAGACACTTCGTTAATGCGTCCGGCCATGTCCACCACGGACTTACCTGTTTCACGAATCTCGTGGAGTTGTTCGTTGGAAGCTGCCAGCAGCTCGGTCGAGGTAGCATCCACATCAGCCGTGGTTTGAGCCACGCGGGCCGCCGTGTTTTGTACGTTAGACACCAAGGAGCGCAATTCTTCAACCGTGTAGTTGACCGAGTCAGCAATAGCTCCCGTAATGTCTTCAGTCACCGTGGCTTCCTGGGTCAAGTCCCCTTCAGCCACTGTTTGCAATTCGTTCATCAAACGCAAAATAGCCGCTTGGTTGGCGTCGTTTACGCGCTTGGCTTCATGTTCTTGACGTTCGGCTTCCAGTCGTTGGTCTTCAGCCAGTACCTGGCGTTTGCGACTGTCTTGCAGCTGCACATAAGACAAGCCGCCCGCACACAACAGAGCAAAAGCGGCGGCAGCGACCATGATGGCCAAGGAACCACCGCTGATACCAGCCTGGCCAGACAATTTGGATTGCAGCTCTTCAAGGTTCCGACGCAATGGCTCGCTGTCTGCAATGATTGCGCCTTGCGCTTCACGTGCGGAGACCAAGCCTTGCAAGTTGCCCAGAATGGCTCCAGCTTGCACACGAGTCTCTTCGTACATCTTGATCAATGCCTCCAACTGCTCGCGAGTCGCGGGATCTTTGGTGGCAGTAAGGCGCAGCTCAGTGCTGCCAGACAACAAGGCTTCGGAAATTTCCTTGAACGTATTCAAGTCCTTGCCCAGCAAAAACACGGCCTCCGGGCTCACCCCTTCAGCGGTCAAAAACTCATTGGAAGATTTGCCAATACGCTGGGTCAGCATCACCAATTGACCCACTGCGGAGATTTCCACCGCAGGGGCGTTTTGTTGCAGCTTCAGGGAAGCTACCGTTTCTGCAATTTCCAACAAATCCGAAGATTGGCGGTTGATCAAACGCAGCGCAGAACCAATTTGCGTCAACATCTTCTGCTGGCCCATCACGGCATTGGCGTTCTTCTCTGCACGCTCAACCAAGGGGATCACTTTACCCAGTTCGGGGGCATATTCTTCATCCAATGGGTTGATGCGCATCTCGGCATCCCCAGAGAGCAGGCCTCGGGCCGACTTGGCCAGAATACCGGCACTTTCAGACACATCCGGGAAAGCCTGAGCGCTGCCCACCACGGCTTGCGACACTGACTTGGCCAAGCGCTGCGACTGCATCAAAGACTGGCCAGTAGCACCCAACTGCTGAGCCACGCGATCCGATTGGCTCAACACGATGAACACCACTACCGCAAGCACCAGCAACGCCCCCCCCAACAAGAAGGACAGCGTACGTTGGTGTTGCGCCACCGTTCTGCGCCCCAAACCTGGCACAGAAACGAGGTCCCCTTCGTTGACCAAAGGGGCCTCACCCAAGGCTTCCTGCGTGACTGGTGGTTGCAATGGAGCGTTTTGGGACTCTTGCACCGTTTCCTGCCCCACAGCATCCACCGTCGCATCAGGCATGGCCAGACTCAAACGAGAATCCAACTCGGACTCCTGGGGCTTCTTGGAGAACAGGTTTTTCAATTGGTCGACAACAGACATGATGAGGCCTTACTGGTGATACTTAAGCGCTGATGCTCAAAAACTGGGGGGTTTGGGACAGGGTACGCAAATTGATCTCTTGCCACTGCTCGCCAGCGGCGTCGAAAAACTGGTTGCCAAAGTAGGCTGGCGCATCCACCGCAGCGGGCTTGGATGACGCAAATGCATCAGGTCCACGCAAACCGGACAACACATCCACCTGCAGCGCGCAATTGACTTCCAGCAGCGCATTCAGAGTCACTACGCTGGGCTCCCCCACTGCAGGCTCCTGGCGTGGAACGCCTCCGCTGCTAGCAATAAATCCTGCCAAATCCACTACGCCAAATAGTCCGCCACGGATGTTGACTACTCCACGAAACCAATCCAGCGAATACGGAACAGGCTGCAACTGCGTCAAGGGAACGATTTCACCCGACTGACCCAAAGGGAACAGGTAATTGCCGCCACCCGCACGCACGGCAAGCCACGCCACGGACATACCCTCGGCGCGCGCCGCCTGCAGGCGGCTGGCCAAGCGGGCTTGGAGTTCTCGAAGTGCTTCTCTGTTGGCCATGGATGACGCTGATCAGCCCAAGGCCTTGATTTTTGCAAACAACTCCGCCGCATCGACGGGCTTGGTGATGTAGTCCTTGGCACCCTGGCGCATGCCCCAGACGCGATCTGTCTCCAGGCTCTTGCTGGTGCACATGATGATTGGAATCTCTGAATACTCAGGCGTCCGGTTGATGGCACGGGTGAGCTGGAATCCATTCTGACCGGGCATGACTACGTCCATCAGGATCAAATGGGGTTTTTCTTCCGAGAGTCGCTTGAACGCCTCATCTGCGTTTTCTGCAGATCGCACGGTAAAGCCATTTTTTTGCAGCAACTCGGTCAGGAACATCAGTTCGGTTTTCGAGTCGTCAACGATCAGTACTTTTGTTATGGCCATCAGTTAGCTCCTTGCAATACAGCTCCGAACTGCTGCACTGCCTGCAACAGCTGGTCTTTGGTAAAGGGTTTAGTCAGGTAATCTTGGGCACCAACCATGCGGCCACGCGCCTTGTCGAATACGCCGTCCTTGGAAGACAGCATGACCACAGGAACCCCGGAAAATTTGGCGTTGCGTTTGATGATCGCGCAGGTCTGATAACCATCCAAACGGGGCATCAAAATGTCGCAAAAAATCAAATGGGGCTGGTAATCGTTGACCTTGGCCAGCGCATCAAAGCCATCTTCGGCCAGCATCACCTCATGCCCACCCTGCTTGAGAAAAATCTCCGCGCTGCGACGTATGGTGTTGCTATCGTCAATAACCAGAACTTTGAAGGTAGATGCTGTGGTGCTCAAGGGGCTTTGCTCCAGTACTAGCGTGGAAGGTCAGGATGGGTCAAATCCGCACCAGCGATGCAGCATCAGATCTGCACCATTTCAAAATCTTCTTTGCGTGCACCGCATTCAGGGCAGGTCCAGTTCATGGGCACATCAGCCCAGAGGGTACCTGGCGCAATGCCGTGGTCCGGCGCGCCGGTAGCCTCGTCATAAATCCAACCGCAAATCAAGCACATCCAAGTTTTAGTATCGGTCACAGCTTAAGGGGCCTTCGAATAGAATGCAACGATTGTATAGAGCAGCTCTTGCGAAAATGCGGGCCGCCCGCTGAAAGTTCGCCATTCTGCCTGATGACAAACCCCAATACAGGCCCCCTCGATGTCGGCAACTCCCCCCCTCGCTCCCGAAGAAGAAATTGACGACGACGGCCCCTCGGCGTGTGTCATGGCATTCAATGCCAACGACCCAAGTGGTGGTGGCGGGACCTCCGCAGACCTCAGTGCCATCGCATCGGTGGGTGCCCACGCGCTGCCCGTGGTGACCGGCGTTTATGCCCGGGATACCTCGGAAATCGTAGACCACTTCCCTCTGGATGACGAGGCTGTGACGGAGCAAGCCCGGGTGATTCTGGAGGACGTCCCCGCCCAAGTTTTCAAGGTCGGATTTGTCGGCACCCCCGAGAACCTCAGCGCCATCGCCGAGCTGGCATCGGACTACGCTGACATCCCCTTGGTGGCGTACATGCCCGACCTCTCTTGGTGGCAGGACGACCAGATCGACCTCTACCAAGACGCTTGCACAGAGTTACTTTTGCCGCAGACCACAGTGTTGGTTGGAAACCACAGCACGCTCTCCCGCTGGCTTTTGCCCGACTGGAGTTCCGACAAAAGCCCCAGCGCGCGTGACATCGCCAAAGCGGCCAATGCCTTTGGTGTGCCATACACCTTGGTCACCGGCATCCCGTTGCCCGACCAGTTCATCGACAACGTGCTGGCCTCACCTACCGCGGTAATGTGCAGCGAGAAGTTTGAACGGTTTGAAGCCGTTTTCACTGGTGCGGGTGATACCTTGTCCGCAGCCTTGGCAGCCCTGATTGCCAGTGGCACCGAGCTTACGGAAGCCGTGACCGAGGCTCTGAGTTACCTGGATCGCTGCCTGGAAAGTGGCTTTCGGCCTGGCATGGGCCAGGTGATCCCGGACCGTCTTTTCTGGGCCCACCCCGATGCAGACGACGACGAAGCCCCCGACGACGTGGACTTCGACCTGCCCCCACACGCTACCCGTCATTGATCTCTTTTCCATCTCCTATGCCTACAGACCGCAACCAAGAACTCTTTGACCGCGCCAAACGGGTCATCCCCGGCGGCGTGAACTCACCTGTCCGCGCCTTCAAGGCCGTAGGTGGAACACCACGCTTTGTGCAGCGTGCCCAAGGCGCCTACTTTTGGGACGCCAATGGCAAGCGCCATATTGATTACATCGGCTCCTGGGGCCCCATGATCCTGGGCCACGGCCACCCGGCTGTGCTGGAAGCCGTGCAAAAAGCCGCGCTGGATGGCTTCTCGTTTGGTGCGCCAACCGAGCGCGAGGTAGAGCTGGCCGAAGCGATTCTGGAACGCGTGCCCAGCATGGACATGGTGCGTCTGGTCAGCAGTGGCACTGAGGCCGGCATGAGCGCCATCCGCCTGGCGCGTGGCGCCACTGGCCGCAGCAAGATTTTGAAGTTTGAAGGCTGCTACCACGGCCATGCCGATGCGCTCCTGGTGAAGGCTGGCTCGGGTCTCGCCACCTTTGGCAACCCCACCAGCGCCGGTGTGCCCCCCGAAGTGGTGCAGCACACGCTGGTGCTGGAATACAACAATATCCAACAGCTCGAGGAAGCCTTTGCCCTGCACGGCAAAGAGCTCGCCTGCCTGATGATCGAACCGATCGCTGGCAACATGAACTTTGTGCGCGCCAGCGTGCCGTTCATGCAACGCTGCCGCGAGCTGTGCACCGAGTACGGCGCGCTATTCGTATTCGACGAAGTGATGACCGGCCTGCGTGTGGCCCTGGGTAGCGCGCAAAGCGTGTATGCCCGCAGCATTCCCGGTTTCGAGCCCGACATGACGGTGCTGGGCAAAGTGATTGGCGGCGGCATGCCCCTGGCGGCCTTTGGCGGCAAGCGCGCGGTGATGGAGCAACTCGCGCCACTGGGGCCGGTCTACCAGGCCGGCACCCTGTCCGGCAACCCGGTGGCAACCGCCTGCGGATTGGCGACCCTCAAGGAGATCGGCAAACCCGGTTTCTACGAAGACCTGGGCCGCAAGACCCAGAGCCTGATCCGTGGCTTGCAAGCCGAGGCTGACAAGGCCGGTGTGGATTTCTGTGGTGACAGCGAGGGCGGCATGTTCGGCTTCTTCCTGTTCAAGGAGTTGCCACAGAACTACGCCAAGGTGATGACCACGGACAACGCCCGCTTCAACACCCTGTTCCACGGCCTGCTGGACCGCGGCGTCTACATCGCACCTGCGCTGTACGAAGCTGGCTTCATGAGTGCAGCGCACACCGATGCAGACATCGCTGAAACTGTAGCAGCTGCAGGTGAGGTCTTTAATTTGCTATCAAAATAGAAGCTGTCAGCGCATATTCCACGCGGGCTAGGGGCAATTTTCCCCTCTAGACCCCGCTTGTTTCAGCGCGCTGGGTCACCGGCAAACATCACTCGCCCACGTAGTTCTCGGGGAAGAAGTGCCGCTCAATCAGCTCGATCAGGATGTGCAGTACCTTGATGTGTAACTCCTGCACACGGTCGGCGTAGGTGCCACCGGGGGTGCAGATGTAGACATCGCTCAGGGGCTCCAGCTTCTCGCTGCGCTTGCCGCTGAGGATGATGACGGTCATGCCCAGTGCTTTGGCAGCCTCGGCGGCCTTGACCACGTTTTTGCTGGTACCGCTGGTACTCAGGGCCACCAAGCAATCGCCGGGGCGGCCGTGGCCTTCGATATAGCGTGCAAACACCTGCTCATAACCATGGTCGTTGCCCACGCAGGTCAGGTGGCCGGCGTCGCTGATAGCCGTGGCCCCCAGGGCTTTGCGGTCCTTGCGGTAGCGGCCGGTCAGCTCTTCGGCAAAGTGCATGGCGTCACACATTGAGCCGCCGTTGCCGCAGGAGTACACGCGGCCCTGCTTTTCAAACGTACGGATCAGCAGCTGCGCCGCTTGCTCCACCGTGGCCAAGGCGGCCGGGTTGGCCAGCAAGTTGGTTAATGCAGAGTGCGCCTCTTGCAAGCTCGATTCGATATGGTGTTTCATGTCGCAATTATTCCCGGTCGCGCCGAAACCATGCGGTAACCGCGGATTTGGCAGCCCAAGGTATCAATCCACCCGCGCACCGGTGGCCTTGACCACTTTCTCGTACTTGGCGCGCTCGGCTTTCATCAGGGCATCAAAGGCCACGGGCGTGCTGGGCGCGGGCTCTGCCAGCAGCGTGGCAAAGCGCGTTTTGGTCTCCGGCGCCTGCAGGGCCGCCACAAAAGCCTGGTTGAGTTGCGCAATGCGTTCCTTGGGTGTGGCAGCCGGCGCCACCAAGCCCCACCAGGTGTCAATGCCGAAGCCCTTGAGCGTTTCCGACATGGCCGGTACATCGGGCAATGCACTGCTGCGCGCCAGCGAAGTCACAGCCAAGGCCTTGAGCTTGCCGGAGCGGATGTTCGGTGCAGCGGTGGCCAGGTTGTCGATGTTGAAATCCACCTGCCCACTCAACAACGCCAGTTGCGCCGGGTTACCGCCGTTGTAGGGGATGTGCAGCGCGAAGATGTCGGCTTCTTTCTTGAACATTTCACCCGCCAGATGGCCGGCACTGCCGTTTCCGCCGCTGCCGTAGTTGAGCTTGGCGGGATTGGCTTTGGCGTAGGCAATCAGGTCGGCCAGGCTCTTGATGTGCAGGCGCTGCGCTGCCTCAGCGTTCATCACCAGGACATTGGGCACCCGCACCATTTGGGTGATGGCCGCAAAGTCGGTGGCGGCGTTGTACGGCATCTTGGCAAACAGCCAGGGGTTCACGGCATGGGTGGCTGTGGCGGCAAGCCCAATGGTGTAGCCATCGGGAACCGCCTTGGCAATCGCGTCCGCACCGATATTGCCGCCGGCGCCGGGGCGGTTGTCCACCACCACGGTGCCCAGGCTGTCCTTCACGCGCTCGGCCAGCACACGGGCCGTGATGTCCAGCGGCCCGCCAGCAGCATACGGGACGATCAGACGAATAGGCTTGTCAGACAGTTGCGCCGAGGCCGCTGAAAGGGTCAGCAGCAGCGAGATGCCGGCCGTGAGGGTACGAAAAGACAGCATGGAATTACCTACTTTTTAGTGGCGGAAATGGCGCACGCCGCTGAACACCATGGACACGCCACGCTCATTCGCCGCGTCAATCACTTCCTGGTCGCGCATGGAGCCGCCAGGCTGGATGACGCAAGTCGCACCATGGTCGACCACCACATCCAAGCCATCGCGGAAGGGGAAGAAGGCGTCGCTCGCCACCACCGTGCCAGCCAACGACAGGTTGGCGTGGCCGGCCTTGATGGAGGCGATACGGGCAGAGTCCAAACGGCTCATCTGGCCAGCGCCCACGCCCATGGTCATGCCGCCCTTGCAAAAGACGATGGCGTTGGACTTGACGTACTTGGCCACGGTCCAGGCAAACAGCAGATCGTTGAGTTCCTCGGCCGTGGGTTGCTTGGTGGTCACGACCTTCAGGTCGCTCAGCGCCAGCTCGTGGTTATCTGCCGTTTGCAGCAGGATGCCGGAACCGATGCGCTTCATGTCCATCAGGTTGCGGCCCTGGTCCCACGCGGTGCTACCGCCCTTGGGCAAGGCGATCTCCAGGATACGCACGTTCACCTTGCTCTTGAAGACTTCCAGCGCCGCCGGCGTGAAGCTCGGGGCCATCAGCACTTCGACGAACTGTTTGGAGATCTGCTGCGCAGCGGCTTCGTCCAGCTCGCAGTTCAGCGCGATGATGCCGCCGAACGCGCTGGTGGGGTCAGTCTGAAAGGCCTTGCTGTACGACTCCCGCGCGTTGGCGCCAATGGCCACACCGCAAGGGTTGGCGTGCTTGACGATCACGCAAGCAGGGGTATTGAAGCTCTTCACGCATTCCCACGCCGCGTCGGCATCAGCGATGTTGTTGTAGCTGAGTTCTTTGCCCTGCAACTGCTTGGCAGTGACCAGCGAGCCGGGGGCGGGGAACAGGTCGCGGTACAGCGCAGCCTGCTGGTGGCTGTTTTCGCCGTAGCGCAGGTCTTGCACCTTGACGAAGCGGCCGTTGCTCTGACCGGGGAACAGATCCAGCACGGGAGCCTTGTCGCCGGCGGGTACGTCGTCACCGATCTGGATGGCGGACAGGTAGTCGCTGATGGCACCGTCGTACTGGCTGATGCGGTTGAAAGCGGCAATCGACAGGTCCAACTTGGTCTTGTCGCTCACCACACCTTTGGCTTTCAGCTCGGCAATCACGGTGTCGTACTGTGCTGCGTCGGTCAGCACCGCCACGTCTTTCCAGTTCTTGGCAGCGCTGCGCACCATGGCAGGGCCGCCGATGTCGATGTTCTCGATCGCGTCTTCCAGCGTGCAGCCGGGCTTGGCCACCGTCGCTTCAAACGGGTACAGGTTGACCACCAGGAAGTCGATGGTATTGATGGCATGCTCTTTGAGCGCCGCCATGTGGGTGGGAAAGTCGCGGCGTGCCAGCAGGCCGCCATGCACGCGGGGGTGCAGCGTCTTCACGCGGCCGTCAAGCATTTCGGGAAAGCCGGTCATCTCGGCCACTTCGGTCACGGGCAGGCCTTGTTCAGCCAGCAGCTTGGCAGTGCCACCGGTAGACAGCAGCTTGACGCCCTGGGCGTGCAGGGCTTGGGCGAGTTCGACGATGCCGGTCTTGTCCGAGACGGACAGCAGTGCGGTTTTTTGTGCGTTCATGGTGCGGGGGTGAAGTTAAAAGCAGAAAGCGATTCACCAGACCCGCGCCACGGCGGGGCCTGGCAGGGAGGGTCAAGAGAGCAGCTTGTGCTCGACCAGTTTTTTACGCAGGGTGTTGCGGTTCAGGCCCAGCCACTGGGCGGCTTTGGATTGGTTGTGGTCGGCCTGGGCCATCACCACTTCGAGCAGCGGCCTCTCCACCGCGCGCACCAGCATGTCGTACATGCCATCCGGCTCGGTGCCGCCCAGGTCCGCGAAATACAGCTCCAGGCTCGCGCGCACGCACTCATCAATGTGCTTCTTGCTCATGCTGCCAATTCCATCATGTCATGTCCCCTTGCCAGACTGGACGCGTGCTCCCGGCGCGGGATGCGGTCCATTTTTTCGTTCAGTTGATCCAAATAGTCTTCCACCGCAGCCACCTGCACCGTGCTGTCCTCGATGAGGTTCATGCGCTGGCGGAAGTCCTCGCCGCCCGGCAGTTCGCGCAGGTACCAGCCAATGTGCTTGCGCGCCGAGCGCACACCGATGAATTCGTCGTACAGGCTGTAGTGGTCGTACAGGTGCTCAACCAGCAGGCGCTTGACCTCGCTCACCAGCGGTGGCGCAAGGTGCGTGCCAGTAGCCAAGTAATGCGCCACCTCGCGGAAGATCCACGGGTAACCTTGGGCGGCACGGCCAATCATGATGGCGTCGGCGCCCGTGGCGGCCAGCACCTCGCGCGCCTTCTCGGGCGTGGTGATGTCGCCGTTGGCGACCACCGGGATCTTCAGCGCGGCCTTGACTGCTGCAATCGTGTCGTACTCGGCAGCGCCCTTGTAGCCCTGCTCGCGTGTGCGGCCATGCACCGTGACCATCTGCACACCTGCAGCCTCGGCGGCACGCGCCAGCACCACAGCATTCTTCTCGGCCTGGCACCAGCCAGTGCGCATCTTCAGCGTGACCGGCACATTGCGTGGCGCGCAGGCTTGCACCACAGCTTCCACAATCTCAATGGCCAGTTGCTCGTCCTGCATCAGGGCCGAGCCCGCCCACTTGTTGCACACCTTTTTGGCCGGGCAGCCCATGTTGATGTCGATGATCTGCGCGCCGCGGTCGATGTTGTAGGCAGCGGCCTCGGCCATCATGGCCGCCTCGGTCCCTGCAATCTGCACCGCAATCGGGCCGGGCTCACCCTCGTGGTTGGCGCGACGCGAGGTCTTGAGTGTGTTCCACAGGTCCTTGCGCGAGGTCACCATTTCGCTCACCGCGTAGCCCGCGCCCAGGCGCTTGCACAGCTGCCGGAACGGGCGATCCGTCACTCCCGCCATGGGAGCGACAAAGAGGTGATTCGCCAAAGCGAACGGGCCAATGTGCATGGACTGTGGGTGAAACGGGGGTGGCTTAAAAAGACAAGGGCCCCAAGACGTTGGGGCCAGACTGCATTCTAACTGCCCAAAATTTCAGCAATTGAAATTCGCCTGCTGCAGCGCAGCGAATTGGCGCACTCCCTATACTGCGCTCGCCATGGACACCTGGATCCCCACCCTCTTGCACTTGCTCGCGCTGCCCGAATACAGCCTCGGCACGGTGTTTGTGGTGTCGTTTATTTCAGCCACGCTGTTGCCCATGGGCTCGGAGCCGGTGGTGTTCGGGCTGGTGCAGCTCAACCCCGCGTTGTTCTGGCCCGTGGTGCTGGTGGCTACGGCTGGCAACACCTTGGGGGGGGCGGTGAGCTGGTGGATGGGCTACGGCGCACACCGCGTGGCCGACCGCTACGGGAAAAGCGAACATCACTTGCGCGCACTGGATTGGCTGCGCCGCCTAGGCCCCAAGGCTTGCTTGATGGCCTGGCTACCGCTGGTGGGCGACCCCTTGTGCGCCGTGGCGGGTTGGCTCAAATTGCCATTCTGGCCCTGCGTGGCCTACATGGCGGTGGGAAAACTGGCACGCTACACCCTGATGACTGCAGCCCTCACGGGCCTGGTCAGCCTCTGGTAACGCACACCACATCTGCGCCACACACTACAAATTTAATAGCTGCCCGCGCAGAATCCATGGGCCTTAGCGCACCAAAACAAGTGCAGTACCCAGCACCGTAAGTGCAGCACCCCACCAGGCCCCACGCGCTGGCGCACGCCCCAAGTGCCACCACAACAGCGGCAGCACCAGCACCGGGGATACTGACGAGAGGATGCCCACCATGCCCACGTCGCCATGGCGCAATGCCAGCAGGATCAGGCTCATGCCCAAGCCCATGCCAATCATGCCGCTCAAGGCGACCCATGCCAGCACACGCAACGACAGGGCGTTCTGCGTGCGCGCTACCCCCACACCCGCCCACAGCAGCACCAGATGGGCCACACAGGTTGCGCCGACGCGCACCACGGTGGCCGTCACCGGGTCCACCCCCGAAGCCATGATGGGCTTGGCGATCAGCGAGCCCAGGGCCTGGCACAGTGCGGCCAGCAGTCCCAACGCCACACCCAGCGGCCAATGGCCGCGCGTGACTTCCAGCGCATGCGATTCATTTTTGTGCGCCCCCAGGGCCACAGCCATCATCACACCGCCCACCACCAGCGCGCCGCCCAGCAGGGCCTGGGCGCCCATGCGCTCGTCCAGCACCGCAAACCCCAGCAGCGCACTGAAACAGGCGTGAGTGGCAAATAGCACCCCCGTGCGACGCGGGCCAAGCCGGTTCATGGAGGCAAACAGCGCGGTATCGCCCACAAAAATGCCAATCAGTCCGCTGAGTGCGAGCACCCCAAAGGAGGCCCAGGACAGCGTGTGCCAGCCTCCGCTGGCCACCACTACTGGCAGCAACATCAAAAACACCAGCCCCATGCGCCAGCGCGTAAATGCAAACGCGCCCAGATGGCGCGCTTGTGGGGCTGACAGCAGCCCGGTGACGGCCCAGCAGGCCGCTGCCCCCAAGGCCAACCAGTCGTAGGACAGGGTCACAGGGACGCGAAAGGCATCAGGAGCTGAACAGGAAGTTCATCACATCGCCGTCCTTGACGACGTAGTCCTTGCCTTCAGCGCGCATCTTGCCCGCGTCCTTGGCGCCTTGCTCGCCCTTGAAGGCGATGAAGTCGTCAAACGCAATGGTCTGGGCACGGATGTAGCCCTTCTCAAAGTCGGTGTGGATGACGCCAGCGGCCTGCGGGCCGGTGTCGCCCACGTGGATGGTCCAGGCGCGCACTTCCTTCACACCCGCGGTGAAGTAGGTCTGCAAGCCCAGCAGGGTGTAGGCGGAGCGGATCAGGCGATTCAGGCCTGGCTCGCTTTGGCCCAGCTCCTTGAGGAATTCCAGCCGGTCGGCATCGTCCATCTCGGAGAGTTCGGCTTCCATCTTGGCGCAAATAGCCACCACGGGCGCGCCCTGCGCCTTGGCAAAGGCAGTCAGGCGGTCTAGCAGGGGGTTGTTCTCAAAGCCGTCTTCCGACACGTTGGCCACAAACATGGCGGGCTTGGCAGTGATCAGGAAAAACTGCTTGAGGAGCGGCAGCTCTTCCTTGCTGAAGTCCAGCGTGCGCACCGGCTTGGCTTCGTTGAGCGCGACCTGGCATTTCTCCAGGATGGCCACCAACTTGACGGACTCCTTGTCACCCGAGCGCGCCAACTTGGTCACGCGGTGCAGGGCCTTTTCCACCGCGCCCAAGTCGGCCAGGCACAGCTCGGTCTGGATGACTTCGATATCGGCAATCGGGTCCACCTTGCCGGCCACGTGGATCACGTTGTCATCTTCAAAACAGCGCACCACATTGATGGTGGCGTCCGTCTCGCGGATGTGGGCCAGGAACTTGTTGCCCAGGCCTTCACCGGTACTGGCTCCCGCCACCAAACCGGCAATGTCCACAAACTCCACAATCGCTGGAACGATACGCTCGGGGGTAATGATCTCGGCGAGCTGCTGCAGGCGCGGGTCTGGGACTTCCACCACGCCCACATTGGGCTCGATGGTGCAAAACGGGTAATTTTCTGCAGCAATGCCCGCCTTGGTCAGGGCGTTGAACAGGGTACTTTTCCCCACATTGGGCAGGCCTACAATGCCACACTTCAAACTCATAACAAACCTCTAAAAACTGGGTGCCAAGTGTATGCCATACCTGCTTTTGCGCTTGATGCTGGCTCTGGCACTGGCCTTTGGCATGGTTGGAGGACCTGCTGGGGCGGCAGCGACTGCCGCACCTGAGGCACTGGTTTTGGGCGATGGCAACCCTGCTTGGGAACTGACAGGCCCGGTATCTGTCTGGCTGGAAAGTGGCACCCGTGCCACCATCGAAGAGGTCACCAACACCCCCACCGCCTTCACATCGGCACCCGCACTCACCCGCCACGCCCTGCATACTGGCAATACGCTTTGGATGCGCCTGCGTGTTGTGCGGGCGGCTGGCAACACCGCCCAATGGACTCTGAACGTTCCAGCTCCCTACGTGGACTCAGTCACGCTTTATCAGAGCAGCGACGGGAAGCAGTGGCAGGCCCAGTCCGCTGGCGACACGCTACCGCAGGTGCAATGGAGCCGGCGTGGCCTCTATCCAGAATTCACGCTAGACCTGCCCAGCGGCGTACCGCAAGACGTGTATTTGCAAGTACGAAACTTCAAACACCTGAGCCTGCCGCTGCGCCTAGCCACCACACCACTGCGCGAAGGCCAGCGCCAGCTGGAAAGCGTGGGGCTGGGCCTGGTGATCGGCACCCTGCTCACACTGGCCGCGCTCTCGGTCATCCGGCACTACGAGCACAAGAACCCCTTCGACCTAAAAGCCGCTTGGTACGGGCTGCTGGTCGCCATCTCGGTGGCACAAGTCAATGGTGTGCTCAACGCCCTTTTGTGGACCACCTGGCCCACCTGGGCCGACTATGCCAACAGCATCCTGCCGTTGGTGGCGGTGGGTACCTCGCTTCTGTTTGTGCGCAAGCTGTATGCGCTGTCAACCCATTTCCACCGCTACGACAAGACCCTGGTACTGATCGCCTGGGGCACCCTAGGCGCCGTGGTGGGGTATGTGCTGCTGGGGCGTGAGATGGCCGACCGCATTGGCACCGCTGCCCTGCTGGCAGCCACCACGGCTGGCCTACTGATCACGGTGATGAGCTGGCGCGGCGGCTCGGTCATTGGCACCTGGCTCATGCTGGCCTATGCGCCCCAATTTATGTGCCTGATGTGGCTGGTGGCCGAATCCTTTGGCCTGGTCACCACCCACTGGGAAATGCGCTACCTCATGTCCTTCAGCGTGGCGCTGTCGGTGCCTACCTTGATCTATGCCCTGAGCCGAGCCACCCATGACCGCAAGGAAGTCGCCATGCGCGCCGACCAACTACCCACCCAGGACGCGCTGACCGGCCTGCTGACCGCGCAGGCCTTTCAAATCCATGTGGAAGATGCTTACCAGCGTGCGATTGACACCCGGGAGCCGGTAGCGCTCGTGCTCGTCAGCGTGATCAACCTGGAACGTATTCGCGCGACCATGGGCGACACCACCGCCGAGCAGTGCATGCTACGCGCCGTGATCAAACTGCATCGCATCCTGCGCGATGTGGACCCGGCAGCACGCATTGGCACCGAGCGCTTCGCCATGGTGCTGGAGGGGGTGAATTCTCGTCAGATACTGACTGAACGTTTGGTCAAACTGGTCGCTTCAGGCCTGGTCCCGCTGCAGGGCCTGGAGCCAGAAGTTACTTTGCAGTTCCAGGCGGCCTGCGTGCTGCTGCATGACAACCCGGTACCACCCGATCGGGTGCTGGACGATTTGTCCGCAGTGCTGGCTGGGATTTCGCCGCGCACGCGCCGCCCCATCAGGTTCTTGGAGCCGGTGCCGACCCAGGCCGCTCCCTTGGCCCCGCTAACGGAGCCGGCATGAGACGGCCCACCACGCTGCGCCACTGGTTGTCGGTGTGTTGGATTCTGTGTTGCCTGTGCATGGGCGCGGCGCATGCACAAGTCACCAACCGGATCGTGCTGGACGGCTCTTTCTCTCGCCTGCAGATTGGCGGTACGCTGGAGGTGCTCACGGAAAGCGGAACCAGTGCCGGAATAGACGCCATCAGCAAAAAAGCTCGGGCCAGCTTCTCACCGGTGCCCGCAGACCATCGGTTTGCTTTGCGCGAGGATCGCACGGTATGGGTCCGTCTGGTCCTTAAAAAAGATGCTGCTGCACCCAGCGAATGGACACTGCATGTGCCACTGCCTTACCTGGATTACGCCGCACTCTATCAACCCGATGGCAAGGGTGGCTGGAACAAACAAGTGGCTGGCGACACGATTGCCGTAGCGCAATGGAATCACCCGTCGCTTTACCCGGACTTTGACATCACGCTGCCTGAACAGGAAGTGCATGAGGCCTACCTGGAAGTGCGCAATTTCAAATCGATTGCACTGCCGCTGCAGCTGGTAACCAAAAGCGAGCGCGACCGTCAACGGGAGCTTGAAAATCTGGGATTAGGTGTGTTGATCGGCATGCTGATCATGCTGATAGGGGTCTGCTTTATCCACTACCTGCAAAGCCAAGACCGTGCAGACGGTTGGTACACCGCATATGCGGCTTTGGTGCTGGTCATCATTGCCAACATCACCGGCTTGGCCGCGTTGTGGCTGTGGCCCACCTCGCCCCTGTGGTCAAACTTTGCCCACATGGCACTGCCCATTTTGGGAGTGGGCGGCACGCTTCTATTCGTCCGCCACATTGCGTCTCTGGACGTGGGATTTCCGCGTCTTGCAAAAATTGTCTACGCCGTTGGCTTGACCTCCTTGCCAGTGGCTTTGCTGTCTATTGCGATAGACCGGCGGCTGGCGTTGAATGTCAATTCGGTGTACTTGCTCGCCGGGCCCGTGCTGACCATCTTGACCGCAACTCTGACTTGGCGACGCGGGTACGCCGTCAGCAAATGGTTGCTTATGGCGTACCTGCCGCAGTGCGCAGTGGTGCTGCTTCAGGTCCTTCAGTTGTGGTTCATCGTGCCCGATTGGTGGCAAACCCGCTACCTGCTTGTCGTCGCTATTGCCATGATGGTGCCCTTGCTGCAACAGGCCTTGCACACCCGTATCCGCGAACGCCGCGAGGCTGAAGAACGCGCCAAAGCCCTGCCCGCGCAAGATGCCCTGACGGGGCTGCTGACTGCGCCCCTGCTTCAGCAGCAGGTGGAACATGCCTTGGCCCGGGCACGCCACGACAGTGAGCCATCCGCCATCGTGCTGGTCGACGTGGTCAATTTCAAGTACCTGCGCGATTCATACGGCGATGCGATCGCGGAGCAGTGCCTGCTGCGCGCTGCCGTCAAATTGCACCGCGTGTTGCGGGATGTGGACCCCGCAGGGCGGCTGGACAGTGCGCGTTTTGGTCTGGTGCTCGATGGCGTACAGGACCGCCAGGCTCTGACCGAACGCATGGTGCGCCTGATCGCCTCGGGCCTGATTCCCCTGCCCGGGCTTAAGCCCGAGGTCACCCTGCAGTTCCACGTCGCGTGCGTCCTGCTCAGCGAGGTGATCCCCGACCCGCGGACTATCCTGGAAGAGCTGGGCAATGTGCTCGAGGGCATCTCGCCGCGCACCCGCCGCCCCATCCGTTTTCTGGAACCTGCCACCACGCTGCCTGCACCTCTGTCGTCGATGCACTCGGCGCACGGGGCAAGCAGCGAAATGCCTACTCAACCGAATGTGTAATCCGCCTGCACGGCCTGCCCTACACGCAGCACGGCCCCGGCGCCATGGGTCACGATGGCATTCATGCCAAAGGTGATGGCGCCACTCACCCGTGCATCCTGGCGGTAGGCCTGCAGGGCATCGCCCACCCCCGGATGGCTTTCTGCGGTGGCAGGATCAATGTTCGGGATAGGGCAACGCGCACAGGGCTTGACCAACTGCAGACCCGCCACGGCAGCGCCGCTGTCCCACACCTCCAATGGGCCCAGGTGGTCTTCGTCATGCGGCAGCAGGCCGCTGAGCACCACATTGGGCCGAAACCGATCCATGCCCACTGCCGGGTGGCCCATTGCTGCCAGTCGGGTGTTGAGTTCGTCCATGGCGCTGTCGGTGGTCACCAGCACCGGATAGCCGTCGGAAAACTGGGTACTGGCCGGCACGCCGTCGGTCCACTTGGTGCTGCAGGCGCGCCGCGCGGCCGGGTCAAAGCGCAACAAGCGCTGGGCTGGCGCGCCCAGAAAGGCTTGCAACCACTGGGCGGCCTCCGGTCCCATGTCCAGCGCGTCCACCACGTCGTCCCACACCTGCACACGCAGCGCGGGGCCGCTCGCCTGCAGCGGCACGCGCAACTCCGGCATGCCAGGCGCCTGCAGCAGCAAGGCGTCAGCCTCAATTTGCGGGCGAATCAAGGCCATGCGCGCGCATTCGCGCTGGCTCACAAACAGGCCTTCGGCATCCACCACCATCCAGTGGCGGTCCCACTGCAAACCAGTCTCCAGCAGCACGGCTTCAGAGACGGCCACACCGGCGCAGGATTTCACGGGGTAAATCATCAGGCGGGCAATCTGCCCTTGTACATCGCTGGCACCTTCGCGCATAGGGGTCTTCCTGCTCAAGTCAAAGGGGCATGGTACCCGGCCTCCTACAATGGCCGGATGGCTTCTACTTACGACATTGGCATCCGCGGCGCCGGCATTGTGGGCCGTACGCTAGCCCTGCATTTGGCCGCCAAACGGCTGCGCGTGGCGCTGTACGCAGCGCCGTCCACCCCGGCCGAGTCCGATGTGCGCGCCTACGCACTGAACCAACCCGCCCGTGCGCTGCTCGAAGGTGTGCGCTGCTGGCCCGACACCGCCCAGGCCACGCCCGTACTGCGCATGGAAGTGCATGGCGACAACGGTGGCGAAGTGGCGTTTGACGCCGCGCTGCAAGGCGGCGATGCCTTGAACTGGATTGTGGATGTGCCCGCACTGGAAGCCCAACTGGCAGAAGCGGTTCGCTTTCAGCCCCTGATTGAGGTGGTGGACACCCCGCCCCCCGCCACGCTCACCGTGGTGTGTGAAGGCCGGGCCAGCCGCACGCGCGAAGAACTGGGCGTGGACTTTGATGTGACGGCCTACGGCCAATGGGCCTTGGCTGCGCGCGTACGCTGCGCCCAGGGCCACGGCCAGGTGGCGCGGCAGTGGTTCTCGCAGGGCGAGATACTGGCTTTTCTGCCCATGGGTGGCCCCGGTGGGAACTTATGCGCCGTGGTCTGGTCAGTCTCTCCAGACCGCGCCTCCGCCCTGCAAGCTGCCTCCGATATGGAATTTACAGATGCCCTGCAAACCGCCAGCCACGATGCCCTGGGCGCCGTGACACTGGAGAGCGCGCGCAAGGTGTGGCCGCTACAGCATGCCCTGGCACGCCGCTGGAGCGGCCGATTCGCCCAAGCCGACACCACTGGCGCCTGGGTACTGGCGGGCGACGCCGCCCACAATGTGCACCCGCTGGCCGGCCAGGGCCTGAACTTGGGCTTGGGCGATGTGGCCGAGCTGGTGCGCGTGCTGGACACCCGCCCCTACTGGCGCAGCGTAGCCGATCCCAAACTGCTGCGCAGCTACGAGCGCGCCCGCAAGGCGGACTTTGCGCTGGTAGGCGGCACCGGCGACGCCCTGCAGCAACTGTTTTCTCACCCCCATGCGGCCGCGGCCAGCCTGCGCAACTGGGGCATGCAAGGCTTCAACGCCAGCGGCCTGCTCAAGCACTGGGTCGCACGGCGTGCCATGGGCAGTTCGCCCCTTTAAATGCAATCTATTCCCTCACCACGAGACCTCGCCTGTGAAACTCTCCACCTCCCTTCTGGCTGCCGCACTGGCGCTGTGTACCCTGGGCAGCAGCCTGCACGCGCAAGAAGCAGCCATCCGCGCCAACATCGGCAAACGCATTCCACAGCTCAAAGACATTGACGAGGTGCGCAAGACCTCCATTCCCGGCATTTACGAGATTCGCGTGAATGGTGCCGAGGTGTATTACACCGATGCCAAGGGCGATCACCTGTTCCAGGGCAATCTGTTCGCGACCAAGGGCAAAGAACTGCGCAACCTGACCGAAGAGCGCATCAACAAGCTCACCGCTGTCAAGTTTGAGAGCCTGCCCTTCAAGGACGCCTTCACCATCGTGCGTGGCAACGGCCAGCGCAAAGTCGCGGTGTTTGAAGACCCCAACTGCGGCTACTGCAAACGCTTCGAGCGCGACCTGCAGAAGGTCGACAACGTCACCATCTACATGTTTCTCTATCCCATCCTGGGACCCGATTCGACCGAGAAGTCCAAAGCCATCTGGTGCAGCAAGGACAAAGTCACCGCCTGGCAAGACTGGATGCTGCGCGACCAAGCCGCCCCGACAGCGGCGGCCATGTGCGACGTGAGTCCGCTGGCCCGCAATGTGGAGTTTGGCAAGACCTACCGCATCAACGGTACCCCCACACTGATTTTCCAGGACGGCAGCCGCGTGCCTGGCGCCATTGACGCGCCGCAGATCGAGAAGCACTTGGCTGCCGCCAAGGGCTGATCCAGCCAGCGCAAAGCACTCCCATTTTTATAGCTGCTCGCGCACATTCCGCGCGGGCCAGAGGCCAATTTGACATGAAATCTCGCACTTCCACCGCCACCGTTGCCCCCGTGCACTACCAGGTGGAGGTGCTGGATGTGCACGCCCACCTGTTCCGGGTCACGCTCACAGTGCCCACGCCCGCTGCCACGCAGACTCTGCGCCTGCCGGTGTGGATTCCGGGCAGTTACCTGGTGCGTGAATTTGCCAAACACCTGCAAAAGCTGGAAGTCCGCCAGGCCGGCAAACGCATGGCCGTGCTGCAGCACGACAAAGCCACTTGGGAAGTGAGTTGTACCCCCGGCACACCGCTGGAGGTGCAGTACGAGGTGTACGCGTTTGACAACTCGGTGCGCACCGCCTGGCTGGATAACTCGCGCGGCTTTTTCAACGGCACCAGCCTGTGCCTGCAAGTGCCAGAACAAGCGCAGGCCCCGCACACGATGGGGCTGATCGCCAGTGACGCACTCAAAGGCTGGAGCGTGGCTACAGGGCTGGAGCCCGTGAAGTGCGACAAGGCCGGTTTTGGCCTGTACCGCGCCGACAACTACGACACGCTGGTGGACTGCCCGGTAGAGATGGGCCCGTTCTGGAGCGGCAACTTTATGGCCTGCGGCATTCCGCACCGCTTTGTGGTGGCGGGTGCGCCGCCCAGCTTTGACGGCGCCCAGCTGCTGGCCGACACCCAGGCCATCTGCGAAGCCGAGCTGCGCTTCTGGCATGGTGATGCAGTCGACACTGATGTCAAAAAAGTGAGCAGCTTGCGCAAGAAGGACGGGCCCCAGAGCCCGATTCCTTTCAAAAACTACGTCTTCATGCTGAACGCCGTGCACGACGGCTACGGTGGCCTGGAACACAAAAATTCCACCGCCCTCATCTGCAACCGCAAAGACCTGCCGCGCCAGCCGCGCAGCACGCTGGCACCAACCACCCACAAGCAGCCCGAGGGCTACACCACGCTGCTGGGCCTGATCAGCCACGAGTACTTCCACACCTGGAACGTCAAGCGCCTGCGTCCGTCCGAGCTGGCCACCTACGACTACACGCAAGAGAACTACACCCAGCTGCTGTGGTTCTTTGAGGGCTTCACCAGTTATTACGACGACCTGCTGCTGCGCCGCGCCAAACGCATCGACAACGCCACCTACCTCAAGCTGCTGACCAAAACCATCAACCAGGTGGCCCAGACGCCGGGGCGCCTGGTGCAAAGCGTGGCACAAAGCAGCTTTGACGCCTGGGTGAAGTACTACCGCCAGGACGAAAACACCGCCAACGCCACGGTGAGCTACTACACCAAGGGCTCACTGGTAGGCCTGTGCCTGGACCTGACGCTGCGCGCAGAGGGCAAAACCACGCTGGACGCCGTGATGCGCGGCCTGTGGACCCGCTGCGCCGGCGGCCCCATGGCCGAGGCCGACCTGCTGGCCGTGCTGCAGGAACTGGGCGGCCGCAGCTACGCCAAAGACATCGCCCACTGGGTGCACAGCACCAAAGAGCTGCCCGTGGCCGAGCTGCTGGAGCAGCACGGCGTGCAGGTGAACCGCGAGCCCGACCAGGTGGCCCAGCAACTGGGCCTGCGCGTCAAAGAAAACGGCGGCCTGTTCATCCAGCAAGTGCTGCGCGGCGGAGTCGCCGAGAAGGCTGGTTTTGCCGCCGGAGACGAATGGATTGCGGTGCAAACCGAGGGCAAGGGCGAGGGTGAACCATGGCGCATGCAAGTACTGGACGACCTGACGCTCTACACCGGCAAAGCAAAAAAGGTCAGCGCACTGGTGTCCCGCGACAAACGTTTGATGACCTTGACACTGGCCATGCCCTCGCCCAGCACCGCCGTGCGCCTGTCCATCCGCGACGCAGCAGCAGTCGCCAAATGGCTGGATGGCACCCCCGGTATTGCCTGACCAACACAGACACGCACCGCACGCCGAAGCGGGTGGGGCCGGGCCCCGATTTCTGGCCAGCAGGACAGTATGAGGAGCCTGGCCCCACCCGCTTCGGCGCCCCAACCCTGCAGGCGCGCAGCAACTAGCTCCCCGTAAATTTGGGCGCCCGTTTCTCGCGAAAAGCCTGCACCCCTTCCACATAGTCATCCGTCCGCCCCATCGCACTCTGGGCATCACGCTCGGCATCCAGCTGCTGGTTCAAAGTGCGCGCAGCACCATCCCGCAGCAAATGGCGCGTGGCCACCAGCGCCTGCGTGGGCATGGAGGCCAGACGCTGCGCCATGGCCAGCGCCGCGCCCACACAATCGTCGGCCACGTCCCAAATCAGCCCCCACTCCTTGGCCTGCGCGGCCATCAGCTTGTCACCCGTCATGGCCAAAGCCAGCGCGCGTGGCATGCCCAGGCGCTGCGGCAGAAACCAGGTGCTGCCCGCATCGGGAATCAGGCCAATCTTGCTGAAGGCCTGGATAAAACTCGCCCCCGGCGCGGCAATGGCGATGTCACAGGCCAGCGCAAACGACATACCGGCCCCGGCCGCCACACCATTCACCGCCACAACGGTAGGCATGCGCAGCGCCTGCAGGCGGCGCGTCGTAGGGTTGAAAGCCTGCTCAATACTCACGCCGGGGTCGGGCCGGCCAGTAGGATGAGCGTCAGGCCCCAGCTCGCCGGTATTCAGGTCGGCCCCTGCGCAGAAACCCCGCCCGGCCCCGGTTAGCACCACGGCGCGCATGGCTGGGTTGGCCTCCGCCCGGTCCAGCGCGGCCCACAGCGCGTGGTGCATCTCACGGGTGAAGGCGTTGAGCGCCGCCGGGCGGTTCAGCGTCACCAGCGCCACGGCACCGTACTCGGCATACAAAACCGGTGTTTCCGGGGTGGGAGTCGTCGCGGTGTCAGTCATGTGCAAACCCTCTTCGCTATAGTGCCAAGACGCAAAAATCTGGAGACCCCATCATGAGTTACGAATGCATCACCACCCGTATCGAAGGCGACAAGGTTGCCGTCATCACGCTGAACCGCCCCAAGGCGCTGAACGCGCTGAACGACCAGCTCATGGACGAACTGGGCACCGCGCTCAAGGGCTTTGACGCCGACCCTGCCATTGGCTGCATCGTGCTCACCGGCAGCGAAAAGGCCTTTGCCGCGGGCGCCGACATCACCGCCATGGCCAAGTTCACGTTTGCCGATGCCTACAAGGGCGACTTCATCACCCGCAACTGGGAAACCATCCGCAGCATCCGCAAACCGGTCATCGCCGCGGTGAGCGGCTTTGCACTGGGCGGCGGCTGCGAGCTGGCCATGATGTGCGACTTCATCATCGCCGCCGACAACGCCAAGTTCGGCCAGCCCGAGATCAAGCTGGGCATCATCCCCGGCGCCGGCGGCACGCAGCGCCTGCCGCGCGCGGTGGGCAAGGCCAAAGCCATGGACCTGGCCTTGACCGGCCGCATGATGGACGCCGCCGAGGCCGAACGCGCGGGGCTGGTCAGCCGCGTGGTACCGCTGGACAAACTCCAAGAGGAAGCCCTGGGCGCGGCACTGCAAATTTGCGCCTTCTCGCAAATAGCCACGATGGCGGCCAAAGAGGCCGTGAACCGCGCATTTGAGGGCACGTTGGCCGACGGCATTGTGTTCGAACGCCGCCTGTTCCACTCCCTGTTTGCCACCGCCGACCAAAAAGAAGGCATGGACGCCTTCGTCAACAAGCGCCCGGCCCACTTTACCCACCAATAATTTTTGGTCTATAATTCTGGGCTTCGGTCGTATAGCTCAGTTGGTTAGAGCGCAGCATTCATAATGCTGATGTCGGTGGTTCAAATCCACCTACGACCACCAGATTGAAAACCCGCAGTGCGCAAGCCCTGCGGGTTTTTCTTTGCAGTTTGCCCTGCACCGGTAAAATCGGCGCCTTCCTTCACAGCCTCTGGATACACACCATGAATCGCTGCATTCACACCCTCTGCGCTCTGGGCCTACTGGCCGCCCTGCCCCTGGGCGGCCTGGCACAAACCAGCCCCACCTCCCAACAGCTGACCGACAGTACCGGCACGGTGGTCGTGGCGGTGCGCACCTTCCCACCCAAAGCCGTGCGCGGCACGCTGCAGGTAGTGGCACCACCCGAGGTGCTGCTGGACAACCAAGTGACCCGCCTCTCGCCCGGCGCCCGCATTCGGGGGGCCAATGGCATGCTGGCCATGTCGGCGTCCCTGATTGGCCAGACCGTGCCCGTGGTGTACCTGCGCGAGCCGCAGGGCATGCTGCATGAGGTGTGGGTGCTGACCGACGTCGAAGCCAAACTCATTCCAGCCACGCCCTGACCGGCCAGGCTTGATGCATTTTAGGGCTCTAGCGCCCGCCCCGTCTGCGCAAGCAGCTCCTGAATTTATAGCATTCGATGGGACACGCCATGTCTAAAAAAGTCTTTATCAAAACCTTTGGTTGCCAGATGAACGAGTACGACTCGGACAAGATGGCCGACGTGCTGGGCGCCGCCCAAGGCTACGAGCCCACCGACGATGTGGAGCAGGCCGACCTGATTCTGTTCAACACCTGCTCGGTGCGCGAGAAGGCGCAAGAGAAAGTGTTTAGCGACCTGGGCCGCATCAAGCACCTCAAGGCCAAGGGCGTGCAAATTGGCGTGGGCGGCTGCGTGGCCAGCCAAGAGGGGGCCGAGATCATCAAACGCGCGCCCTATGTGGACGTGGTGTTTGGCCCGCAAACCCTGCACCGCCTGCCCGAGCTGCTGAACCAGCGCGCACTGCAAAACAAGCCCCAGGTGGACATCAGCTTCCCCGAGATTGAAAAGTTTGACCACCTGCCGCCCGCCAAAGTGGACGGCGCCAGCGCCTTCGTGAGCATCATGGAAGGCTGCAGCAAATACTGCAGCTATTGCGTGGTGCCCTATACCCGTGGCGAAGAGGTGAACCGCCCGTTTGAAGACGTGCTGGTGGAGATTGCCGGCCTGGCCGACCAGGGCGTGAAAGAAGTGAACCTGCTGGGCCAGAACGTGAACGCCTGGCGTGCGCCGCTGACCGCGGGCGGCGAGATGGCAGACTTTGCCACGCTGCTGGAGTATGTGAGCGACATCCCCGGCATCGAGCGCATCCGCTACACCACCAGCCACCCCAACGAGTTCACGCCCAGCCTGATTGCCGCGTACGAAAAGCTGCCCAAGCTGGTGAGCCATCTGCACCTGCCCGTGCAGCACGGCAGCGACAAGATCCTCATGGCCATGAAACGCGGCTACACCGCCATGGAATACAAAAGCACAATCCGCAAACTGCGCGCCATCCGGCCCGACATGAGCATCAGCTCGGACTTCATCGTCGGCTTCCCGGGTGAGACGGACGAAGACCACGCCAAGATGATGAAGCTGATCGCTGACGTAGGCTTTGACAACTCTTTCAGCTTCATCTTCAGCCCCCGCCCCGGCACGCCTGCCGCCAACTTGCAGGACGAGACCCCGCACGAAGTGAAGTTGGCGCGTCTGCAAGAGCTGCAAGCCGCTATCAACGCCAACATTGCCACCATCAGCAACCAGCGCCTGGGCACGGTGCAACGCATTCTGGTGGAAGGCATGAGCAAGCGCGACAACGGCGAACTGATGGGCCGCACCGAGTGCAACCGCGTGGTCAACTTTGCCGGTCAGCCGCGCTTGGTGGGGCAGCTGGTGGATGTGACGATCACCGAGACCCGCAGCTACACCCTGCGTGGCGAAGTGCTGGTGGCAGAACACGCGGCCTGACGCTCAGTACCGCAAGCGCATCGGACTCCCGCCCCGCCCTGTGCGACCACTTTGACCGCACCCCGAAAGAAGCCCTCGGCCGCCGCACCCCACACATCCTGAGCTAGGCCCTGTCGTGGCACTACCGGTTTGTGAAGACCGGGCGGATGCTTTAGATTGCTATTGAATTAGGAGCTGCTTGCGCAATCAGTGCGGGGGCTAGAGGCTGATTTGGCTTGGAATTTCTTGCCCGCCTGTGGGGGGGAGGCGAGCGGTACAGCGTAGGGAGAGTGGTCCGCTTTAGGCTGATTGCGGAATTCCGTTTCGCTCCAAAGCAGTCTTAGCAACAGTTTCGCCGGGCTAAGAACTAGAACCTCCGAGGATCAGCGAAGAGACCGTCGGAGTGGAACGCCCCCATATGTCTGGAAACATCAACGCAGCCCACCTAGTGAACTGATTGAGCGATGTCAGCGAATGTGTAAAGCGATGGAACTCCACTAAGGCCGAATCAAGGGGATAACAAGCAAAATGAAATTACTTCCTCCAAACACGGCAAAAGCGACAAGAAAGATATACCACCAGCCATAGCGAAAATCAGGAAACAAGACAGCTACGCTAGGGTTCGCCTTGTCGAGGTATGCAGTTACTTTAGTGCCAACAGGGAAGAGCGTTACCCACTTCTGAGGGTCAGTTTTATCGTTTGAACTTGCGTAGTGAAGATCTGGACTGATGATCGAAGATGTGTACTGCAAACCATCAAATGAGTAGCTGTACCTAATCGAAGGAGTAAATACTCTGCCATTCTTTACGATTTCGGAGTGTTCTACTGTGACGGGTACAGGAATCCATTCAGCCTTTTTGTATCGACGTCGGAGATGTAGCGTAGTAACTGCGCTAACCACAAGGGCCACTATTGCTAAAAATGCCGAAATCGCAACAACCAAAGAGACGTACAGCGCAGGGATTGAATTGGGCATAGAAGCTTACCGAGTGATTGGATTGTCAGTGTGTTGCGACCCTACCATTTGGGGTGACGGCGGATGTCTGTTGTCGCTGCAAAGCGGCTCCCAACCTTAACCGACCCAACCCAGCGCACCAACCACGTCACCCGCAGAGCGGGGAGTCCGGGGCCCCGCCGATTTGTGCGCGTTTGGCAGTATGAGGCGGGGGCCCGGACTCCCCACTCTGCCACCCACACGTTCGAGCAATAGTTTGCTATTAAATCAGGAGCTGCTAGCGCATATTCCACGGGCACCAGAGGCCAATTCGAAACTCAAACCAATCATTCTGAGCACCTTCAGTGCTCCGGTGCCTCTGCCGATGCCAGGCTCTCGTGCGCCGTGAGCCACGCACCTGCGGCACCGCACACCGCAATCAGGGCCATGCCGGCGATGGTCCAGGCGTCGGGCACGTGCGAGAACATCAGCCAGCCGCCCAGCATGGCAAACGCGATCTGGGCGTACATATAGGGCATGAGCACGGCGGCGGGGGTGCGCTTGAAGGCCTGGACAAAGATGAAATGGCCCAGGCTGCCCATCCCGCCCATCAACAGCAGGCCGCCGCGCAGCACATGCAGGCCGATGTGTGCGGTGTGCAGCAAGGAACGCCCCTGGCGGGGCAGCTCAATGGCCGTGGTGGCCACGGCCTGGAACGCGTAACGGAAAAACATGGCCACCATCAGCGGGGCGCTGAGCGACACCCATTTGGTGGTGGTGTCCAGGGCGGCAAAACAGGCCATGGCCGCGATGGCCAGGCCGATACCTTTCAAGACTTGCGCACGGGCTTGGTCCGCCATCAAAACGGCATTTTGGGCATGCCTTTCATGCCGCCCAGGCGCTTCATCATTTTCATCATGCCGCCGCCCTTCATCTTCTTCATCATGTCCTGCATCTGCTCAAATTCCTTGAGCATGCGGTTGACCTCTTGCACGTGCACACCGGCGCCTGCGGCAATGCGGCGCTTGCGGGTGGCCTTGATGAGATCGGGCTTGCGGCGCTCCAGCGGCGTCATGCTGTGGATGATGCCTTCCTTGCGCTTGATGTCTTTCTCGGCCTTGTCCATGTCCACCTGACCGGCCTTGGCCGCCATGGCAGCGGGCAGCTTGTCCATCAGGCTGGAGAGACCGCCCATTTGTTTCATCTGCTGGATCTGGGCCAAAAAGTCGTTCAGGTCAAACCCGCCACCACTCTTGACCTTGTCGGCCAGCTTTTTGGCGGCTTCGATGTCCACACCGGCGGTGACTTGCTCCACCAGAGCCACGATGTCGCCCATGCCCAAAATGCGGCCGGCGTGGCGCTCGGCGTCAAACACCTCCAAGCCATCCAGCTTTTCGCTGGTGCCAGCAAACTTGATGGGCGCACCGGTGACTTGGCGCACAGATAGCGCCGCACCGCCGCGCGAATCGCCATCGGTTTTGGTGAGAATGATGCCGGTCAGTGGCAGCGCCTCCTTGAACGCCTTGGCGGTGTTGACCGCATCCTGGCCCTGCATGGCGTCCACCACAAACAGCGTTTCCACCGGGTTGAGCGCAGCGTGCAGGTTTTTGATTTCCAGCATCAGCGCTTCGTCAATCGCCAGGCGGCCTGCGGTGTCCACCAGCAGCACATCAAAGAAATGCTTTTTGGCGTAGTCCAGTGCGGCGCGGCCAATGTCGACCGGGTTTTGATCTGGCGTACTGGGAAACCACTCGGCACCGGCCTGGGCCGTGACAGTCTTGAGCTGCTCAATGGCGGCGGGGCGGTACACGTCACCCGAGACGGTCAGGACCTTCTTCTTGCGCTTCTCGATCAGGTGCTTGGCCAGCTTGGCCGTGGTTGTGGTTTTGCCGGCACCTTGCAGGCCTGCCATCAATATGACGGCGGGCGGTTGGGCCGCAAGGTTGATGTCGCTCACGCCCTCACCCATGGTGGCGGCCAACTCGCGGTTGACGATGCTCACCAGCACCTGGCCGGGTTGCAAGGAGCCCAGTACTTCCTGGCCCAACGCCTTGTCTTTCACCCGGGCAATGAAATCGCGCACTACGGGCAAGGCCACGTCGGCCTCCAAGAGTGCCATGCGCACTTCGCGCAGCATGTCGGTGACATTGCTTTCGGTGATGCGGCCTTGGCCGCGCAGGTCTTTGACGAGGCGGGAGAGTTTGTCGGTAAGGGCGGAGGCCATATGACGTATTCCGGCAAGCGGAACCTGTGGTGAAGGCCAGCCGGGGCTGGCAGGGAGCAAAACGCTAAACTGTGGGGATGATTTTAGCCAGTGCGACTCCCATCAGCCTGACCCTCTCGGTTTTGGCCGCCAGTGCCTACGCATGGACGGCTCTGCGCGCGACCCATCTTTCGGCCAACGCAGCGCGCGGCTGGGTGGTCGTTGCTTGGGTGCTACATGGTGCCCTGCTCGCCTGGAGCCTGATGGGAAGCACAGCCCACTTCGGGTTTGCGCCAGCCTTGTCGGTCACTGCTTGGCTGGTTGCCGCGGTCTACGCAGTCGAAAGTCAGGTCTTTCCGCAGCTGCAAACGCGCTGGGCGCTGGCTGCTTTGGGGGCACTGGCCGTAGTGCTCGCATTTGTGTTCCCCGGCGTGCCGCTGGCCGCCACAGCCTCGGTGTGGCTTCCGCTGCACCTGCTGTTTGGCGTGGCCTGCTATGGCCTGTTCGGGACTGCGGTGGTCCATGCCTGGTTCATGACACGGACCGAAGCCCGTATCCGCCAAGCGGCCGACCCCCATAGCGGACTGCCGCTGCTGACGCTAGAGCGCTTGACCTACCGGTTTGTCGCTGCGGGATTTGTGCTGCTGAGCGCAACCTTGGTGATGGGATATGGCTTTGGCGATGTTTTGTACGGGCCTACCCATGCCTGGCGGTGGGACCACAAGACCGTGTTTTCCGTGCTGGCATGGCTTACCTTTGCCATTCTGCTGGCTGGGCGCTACCAGTTTGGCTGGCGTGGAAAGCAAGCCAATCGCATGCTCTACACCGGCTCCCTGCTGCTGCTGCTGGCCTACGTGGGCTCGCGTTTTGTGATGGAAGTGATCTTGGGGCGCGGTGCATGAAATATTTCATCGTCCTCGTGGTGGTGGTATTGGTGGCTTGGCGCTGGCGCAGTGCGCGCACTGCTGTCGCAGCCCCGAAGCCCTCCGCCAAAAGCCAGGCACAGCCAACGGACATGGTGGCGTGCCGCCATTGCGGTTTGCATCTGCCCACCGATGAATCGCTGCGAGGCCAACAGGGGATGTACTGCAGCCCGGCACACCGCCACGCGGCGGAAGGCTAATGCCAAATCCGCTCCCCGAACATTCTTGGTTCGGACCTGTCGCGCTGGAGCCGGCGCCCGAACCGCCCGAAGGCACGCAGGAGTTTTCGCGCCTTTGGCAAGCTTTCATGACCGCCAGGCTCACATTGGGGCTGGTGCTGGTAGTTTTGCAAGCGGGCTTGTACGTTGCAGGGTCCGCACAAAGCCGGTCGCTCATGGCCATTTGCGTGGCCTATTTTCTGGGCACCTTGGCGACACGGATGTTTGTCCGGCCGCGCCACCTGGGGCAGGCCTTTAATCGCGCATGGGGCGTACTGATCGGCTTGGACATTGCGGTGTTCTCGGGTCTGCAGTGGTTGCAGGGCAACAACCTCAACTACACCCCGCTGTTTGCACTGCCCGTTTTGCTGTCATCCGTTTTGGGCTCTTTGCGTCTGGCACTCGGCACTGCCGCTGGCATCAGCATGTTGCTGTTGGGCGGCACCTACTGGATGCACAGTGACGCACCGGGCGAGGCCACACCAGCTTTTGTACAAGCCGCTCTGGCGGGTGCCGGCTATTTTTTGATTGCCTTGTTGGCAAACCAGCTGGCATCGCGCTTGGCCAGCGAAGGACAACGCGCGCGCCTGAGCCAATTGGCGGCCACGGTCCAACGGCAGGTCAATGAGTTAGTGATTGAGTCCTTGCCCGACGGCGTGCTGATTGTGGATGCACAAGGCATAGTGCGTGCTGCGAACCCTGCTGCGAGGCTATTGCTCGGAAGCGCGCAATCGCAATTGCGAACCACCATGTTTGATCTCAAGAGCGATCCTGCATGGCAGGCCCTGCTGCACCTGACCCGTCTGAGCATGGGCAGCGGCCGCGCCCAACAGGCGGAGATCACCATCCACCACGCCGGTAGCGGCCCCCGAAGGGTTTTGGTACGCACCAGCCTGGCAGCG
Source organism: Rhodoferax sp. (assembly GCF_034519335.1). Lineage (GTDB taxonomy): Bacteria > Pseudomonadota > Gammaproteobacteria > Burkholderiales > Burkholderiaceae_C > Allorhodoferax. Next base: position 74,496 of record NZ_JAXHOL010000002.1, on the reverse strand, counting down.
CCCCAAGGCATTGCGCAGGACAGTTTGTGCGTGCTGTTTCTGCAAGATCAGCGTGAACTAGAGGCTCGCCTGCGCACCGAGAAGCTCGCCAGCATGGGGCGCTTGTCTACCGCGGTAGCGCACGAAATACGCAACCCTCTTGCGGCCATCGCGCAGGCGAATGCGCTGCTGGACGAAGACATCACAGACGCCCGACACAAGAAACTCACGGGCATGGTGTCCCAAAATGCCAAACGGCTCGAAAAAATTGTGGACGACATCCTGAATGTGTCCCGCGTCCGCGGCAATGACCCAGCCCTTCTGGCACAGCATATCCACTGGCATGAACAGGTTCACCGCATTGCGTCTGACTGGGCCCAGCAAACTGGGCACTTGGCCCAGCTCGAGATAAAGGCCTCCCCGGAGGCGCTTTCCGTGAGATTTGACGCGGACCACCTGCGGCAAGTTCTGGTCAATCTTCTGGACAATGCGCAGCGTTATGCGAGCAAACGCGCTGCCAGCATTCAGGTTGAGAGCGACTGCAACGCCAAGGTGGCACACGTAACCGTATGGAGTGACGGTGCGCCCATGGATGCCTCCGTCCAGCGCCATTTGTTCGAGCCTTTTTTCTCCTCGGAGAGCCGATCGAGCGGGCTGGGACTGTACATCTGCAGAGAACTGTGCGAACGCCACGGTGCTGCGTTGAGCTACCACCGCAGCACACAAGACATGGCCGGCCGCCCCACAGAGGGCAATGCGTTTTCGATCACGCTGCCACTGACCGAAAACACCGGGACAGACGACAATACAGAAGCACCATGGCAAACCTCCCTGTACTGAACGACGCTCGCATCCTGGTCATCGATGATGAGCCGGACTTGCGCACGCTGTATGAGCTGACCTTGCTGCGTGAGGGCTACCGCGTGGAAACCGCGGGCTGCGTGCAAGAGGCGCGGGAACAACTCAAACAGCAACGCTTCGACGCCATCATCACGGACATGCGTTTGCCCGACGGCTCGGGAACCGACATTTTGGCGCAACTGCGTGCAGAGCAACGCGCGGAGCGCTGCGTGGTGATTACGGCGTATGGCTCTGCAGAAAATGCCGTCGAGTCACTGAAAGCAGGGGCCTTTGACTACCTCTCCAAACCGGTGGACTTGAAGCAATTCCGGGCAGTGGTGGCCAATGCCTTACAGGGCAATGTTGCGTCTCCGCCGGTGCCCGCGCGCAACACAACGCTAAAAACCGTCGCTGGCAACGCCATTGCCAACGCAGAGATCTCAATGGCCAAAATGGTCGGCAGTTCCAATGTCATGGCGCAAGTCAAAGACCGGATTGTCAAGGTGGCACGCAGCATGGCGCCGGTGCTGATCCGCGGGGAGTCGGGAACTGGCAAAGAACTGGTCGCGGGCGCCATCCATGCCAACAGCCATCGCTCGCAAGGCCCCTGGGTCCCGGTGAACTGCAGCGCCATACCGGAAAACCTGTTGGAAGCTGAATTTTTTGGCGCCCGCAAAGGCGCGTACACCGGAGCCAGCCAAGACCGCATCGGTTTTTTCCAGGCTGCCCACGGCGGAACCCTGTTTCTGGACGAAATCGGTGACTTGCCACTGGCCATGCAATCCAAGCTGCTGCGGGCTATCCAAGAGCGCAGCGTTCGGCCTCTTGGCGCTCTGCAGGAGGAATTGGTGGATGTGCGCATTGTGAGCGCCACCCACAAGGACTTGGCTGCTGAAGTTCAGGCAGGCCGCTTCCGGCAAGACTTGTATTACCGCCTGAACGTCATTGATATCTATATTCCGCCTTTGCGGGAACGTTGCGAAGATCTGCCGGCCCTGTGCCAAGCACTATTGGCAAGGATTGCCGCAGAATCAGGTTTGCCGCCCCCCAAGCTTTCCGCGCCAGCCTTGGCACAAATCTGTACGTTGCCATTACCTGGCAATGTCCGTGAACTAGAAAACGTGCTGCACCGTGCCATGGCCCTGTCTGAAGGCCCGGTACTGGAACTCGACACGCACGCCTTGCTCACACAGCCGCAGCCTTTGCAGGAAGGTCCCGAAGAATCCAGCCCGGCTGAGAATCCAAGTACTTTTTTTGCTCCCTCACCGCCTCCAGCGGCCGTGCCAGAGCCCATTCCAAGTGACCTGCAAGTGCACTTGGACCGTATTGAACGTGACATCTTGGTACGTACCTTGCGCGAAACCCGATTCAATCGCACCTCCGCTGCCCAGCGACTGGGCATCAGCCTGCGGCAAATTCGCTACCGCATGGCACGCCTGCAAATTGATGCACCCAATGCATCCGATGAACCCTCCGATGCCTGACGACACCTCACCGCTATGGCACGAGGGCTGGTACCGATTCGCCCATGCTTGCGCTTCACCCAATTTTGGACCTCGACCTGCCGGGGCTTTGGTGGACTTGGTCGTACTGCACTCCATCAGCCTCCCACCCGGGGAATACGGCACACCGCATGTGGCCGAACTGTTTACCAACCGGCTGAACTGGAACGCCCACCCGTACTTCAAATCGATCGAGGGGCTACAGGTATCCGCCCATTTTTTCATCACCCGCCTCGGCGACCTGTGGCAATTTGTAAGCTGCGATGACCGCGCCTGGCACGCGGGTGTCTCTTCCTACCGCGGCAGAAGCAATTGCAACGACGACTCGATTGGCATCGAACTGGAAGGACTGGAGGGCGACACCTTTGCGGCGGCACAGTACAAGACTCTGCAATCGCTGATTCCTGCCTTGGGGGCCCATTACCCCATCCGCCACCTGGCCGGCCACGAGCACATCGCGCCCGGCCGCAAGGAAGATCCCGGCCCCGGTTTTCGATGGAACCTTTTGCGCGACAGCCTCGAACTCCCTGCCAGTTTTTATCCAAAAGCCACAGGTTTGGAACACGAGTAAAAATATTTTTCTGCCTTGCCGTGTACGCCGCGGCCACCAAAACGCAATATTCCGTCCGCCCCCAGCGCTGATTTCACGCGCGTTTGCCGGCCAAACCCTCTCAAAGTACGCACCAGTGCTTGCGCTTCTCACACAAAGCCCTATTTCACGCGCGCCTCACAGGCCTGTTTTACGGTGTGCAACGGGGTTGAAACGCCGGCTCCTGGCAAGAACACACCGATTGCCGCCTGTACACTACCGGTAGTGGCTTGTATCCACTGCAGACCCCAGATATAGTGTGCGCTGTCAGTTTCAACCACTGCCCCACACAAACAAAACACGGGGCTGTTTATGCACCAAGACAAGCCCCCAAAATACTGATTTAGACGAGGAAATCATGGAATCTGTTTCTACCGCAACACCCAGCCCATCCAGCACACTGCTTACAGCCCACAGCAGCGGAAATGCCGAGGCCGGCATGGCTAACACCCTGGCCCACTACCAAATCATTCGCCGCAATGGCGCCGTAGTTCCTTTCGAGCCCAACAAGATTGCGGTTGCCATGATGAAGGCCTTTTTGGCTGTCCACGGCACCCAAGGGGCTGCCTCAGCTAGCGTGCGCGAGACGGTGGACGGCTTGACCCAGCAGGTGATTCGCGCATTGATGCGCTCACGCCCCGGCGGCGGCACATTCCATATTGAAGATGTGCAAGACCAAGTGGAGTTGGGTCTGATGCGCGGTGGTCACCATGAGATCGCTCGCGCCTACGTGCTCTATCGTGAGCGCCGCACCCAAGAGCGCGCCAAACAAGTGGCGCAAACGGCACCGGCGATGCCCACCATCCATGTTCTGGAAGGAGGCGAGCGCGTCGCATTGGATCTGGCACAACTCCAGTCCCGCATTGAAACAGCCTGCGCCGGCTTGGGTGCTGACGTAAAACCAGGCCCCATCGTGGCAGAGACCATGCGCAACCTGTATGACGGCGTGCCCATGGACGAGGTGTACAAGGCATCCATCTTGGCCGCCCGCACGTTAATCGAAAAAGACCCCGACTACACCTACGCCACTGCACGTTTGTTGTTCCACACTATTTCCCGCGAAGTGCTGGGGCGTGATGTCGCACAAGCAGACATGCAAGAGGCCTACGCAGATTACTTCCCAGGATTTATCAAGCGCGGTGTCGATGCCGAGCTGCTGGACGAAAAACTGCTGCAGTTTGACCTGAAACGCTTGGGAGCAGCTCTCAAGGCCAGTCGTGACCTGCAGTTTGACTATTTGGGTCTGCAGACGCTGTATGACCGCTACTTCTTGCACGAAGGCAAGACGCGTATTGAACTGCCCCAAGCGTTTTTTATGCGTGTCGCCATGGGCTTGTCGCTCAATGAGATCGACCGCGAAACCCGGGCCATCGAATTCTACGAAGTGCTGTCCAGCTTTGACTTCATGTCCAGCACACCAACGTTGTTCAATAGTGGCACGCTGCGTTCCCAGCTGTCCAGCTGTTACTTGACTACGGTGCCCGATGACCTGGACGGCATTTACGAATCCATCAAGGAAAACGCCCTGCTGTCCAAATTTGCCGGCGGCTTGGGTAATGATTGGACTCGTGTGCGCGCCCTAGGCTCCCACATCAAGGGTACCAATGGCGAATCGCAAGGTGTTGTGCCTTTCCTGAAGGTGGTCAATGACACCGCCGTTGCGGTCAACCAAGGCGGCAAGCGCAAGGGTGCGGTGTGCACCTACCTGGAAACCTGGCACCTCGACATCGAAGAGTTTCTGGAGTTGCGTAAGAACACGGGTGACGACCGCCGCCGCACACACGACATGAACACGGCCAACTGGATTCCTGACTTGTTCATGCGCCGCGTGATGGAGAAAGGCACCTGGACCCTGTTCTCGCCCTCGAATGTTCCAGACTTGCACGATCTGTTTGGCGCTGAATTTGAAAGAGCCTATGTAGCCTACGAAGAGAAGGCAGCCCGCGGTGAAATCAAACCGTCACGCACCATCCAGGCAAGCGACCTTTGGCGCAAGATGCTCACCATGCTGTTCGAAACCGGCCACCCTTGGATCACCTTCAAGGATGCTTGCAACGTGCGCTCCCCCCAACAACACGCCGGTGTCGTGCATTCGTCCAACCTGTGCACCGAGATCACACTGAACACCAGCGACACAGAAACCGCGGTGTGCAATCTGGGTTCTGTCAACCTGAGTCAGCACCTGAAAGACGGTGCACTGGACCACGACAAACTCAAGCGCACCATTGCGACGGCCATGCGCATGCTGGACAACGTGATTGACATCAACTATTACGCAGTGAAGAAAGCACGCGACTCCAACCTGCGCCACCGTCCTGTGGGCTTGGGGGTCATGGCATTCCAGGACAGCTTGTATGCCCTGCGTATCCCTTACGCCAGCGATGCAGCTGTGGAATTTGCGGACAAATCCATGGAAGCCATCAGCTACTACGCTTACTGGGCTTCCACCGAGTTGGCACGTGAACGCGGCAAGTACTCCAGCTTCAAGGGCTCGCTCTGGGACAAGGGTGTTTTGCCTCCCGACACCTTGGACATGCTGGCTCAGGCCCGCGGCGGCTATGTAGAAGTCGATCGCTCCTCCACGCTGGACTGGGATGCGCTGCGCAAGAAAATTGCACAGGACGGCATGCGCAACTCCAACTGCGTCGCTATTGCCCCCACAGCCACCATCTCCAACATTATTGGAGTGGATGCATCCATTGAACCCTGCTTCGGCAATCTGTCGGTGAAATCCAACCTGTCGGGCGAATTCACCGTCATCAATAGCTACCTGGTGCGTGATCTGAAAGCATTGGGACTGTGGGATGACGTGATGGTCATGGACTTGAAGCACTTCGACGGCTCGCTCAGCCCGATTGACCGGGTGCCGCAAGAAATCAAACAGCTCTATGCCACTGCATTTGAAGTGGAAACACGCTGGCTGGTGGAAGCCGCTGCACGTCGCCAGAAGTGGATCGACCAAGCACAGTCGCTGAACATCTACATGGCCGGAGCCTCGGGCAAGAAGCTGGACGAAACCTACAAACTGGCTTGGTTGCGTGGACTCAAGACCACCTATTACCTCCGCACCATGTCGGCCACCCACGCAGAGAAATCTACAGTGACTGCCGGCCGCATGAACGCAGTGTCATCTGGCAACGACGCACAGGGTTCGACCAAAATGTCGAGCGCACTGGAAGCCGCCGCTGCTGCAGCACAAGCGCAGATCGAGCTGTCCACCAATGCCGCAACAGACATCAAGTTTTGCGGTGTGGACGACCCCACCTGCGAGTCCTGCCAGTAATAGAAAGGCGCATCGCGAGTGAGATTGCGATGCAATAGAGCAACACAAATGGGCAACGAAATGCATGACTTCTTTTCATTTCATTTCGCTGCTCTCATAATCCGCTGATTGGAATCATCTATGTTGACCTGGGACGAAGAAGTCAAGCCCACATCGCCGAATAATTTTGCGCGCAACCCGTCTGAACAGTTGTCGGTTGCGCAGGCGCCAGTCACCCCGACTCCCTTGCAAACACCTGCAGCCGTAGCGGCAATCATGCAGACCGGAACCCCACGCCGCATGCGCGCGGACGACAAGCGCATCATCAACGGCCAAACCGATGTGAATCAGCTGGTTCCCTTCAAGTACAAATGGGCTTGGGAAAAATATTTGGCTACCTGTGCCAACCACTGGATGCCGCAAGAGGTCAACATGACCCGCGACATCGCGCTGTGGAAAGACCCGAATGGCCTGACCGAAGACGAGCGTCGCATCGTGAAGCGCAACCTCGGTTTCTTCGTGACCGCAGACTCGTTGGCTGCCAATAACATCGTGCTGGGCACCTACCGCCACATCACGGCTCCCGAATGCCGCCAATTCCTGCTACGCCAAGCGTTTGAAGAAGCGATTCACACACACGCCTACCAGTACATTGTGGAATCACTGGGCCTGGATGAAAGCGAGATTTTTAACGCTTACAACGAAGTCCAATCGATCCGCGACAAGGACGAGTTCCTGATTCCGTTCATCGCGGCCATCATGGATCCAAACTTCCACACCGGCACCCAAGAGTCTGATCAGACACTACTCAAATCGCTGATTGTGTTTGCCTGCCTCATGGAAGGCCTGTTCTTCTACGTGGGTTTTACGCAAATCCTAGCTTTGGGCCGCCAGAACAAGATGACGGGCGCTGCTGAGCAGTATCAATACATCCTGCGCGACGAGTCCATGCACTGCAATTTCGGCATTGATCTGATCAATCAGCTCAAGCTTGAGAACCCTCAACTGTGGACTGCTGAGTTCAAAGCGGAAATCAAAGGCCTGTTCGAAAAGGCCGTGGAGCTGGAGTACCGCTACGCGGAAGACACCATGCCGCGAGGTGTGCTGGGCATGAACGCCTCCATGTTCAAGGGCTATCTGCGTTACATTGCCAACCGTCGCGCGACACAGATTGGCTTGGAACCGCTATTCCCGAATGAGGAAAACCCCTTCCCCTGGATGAGCGAAATGATTGACTTGAAGAAAGAGCGCAATTTCTTCGAGACACGCGTGATCGAGTACCAATCGGGCGGCGCCCTGTCTTGGGACTAAAGCGCTAACTATGCTTTCTAGAATTTCACGCCCTCAGCACCGCAGCCAAGACTGCGGAATGGGAGCGTGTCACCGCGTTCATGTTGCTGGGATTGCGCCCAACAGCATGAATCACTCCTTGCGACCAACTGGCAAGAAGTGCTCTTTGTAAATTGATCAAGGAGAAAATCATGGCAACTGCAAAAAAACCGGCCGCAAAAAAGGCCGCTCCCGCGAAGAAAGCTGCTCCCGCTAAAAAAGTAGCAGCAAAGAAGGCAGCTCCTGCTAAGAAAGCCGCTCCCGCTAAAAAGGTAGCAGCGAAGAAGGCAGCTCCAGCCAAGAAAGCCGCTCCCGCTAAAAAGGTAGCAGCAAAGAAGGCAGCTCCAGCCAAGAAAGCCGCTCCCGCTAAAAAGGTAGCAGCGAAGAAGGCAGCTCCAGCCAAGAAAGCCGCTCCCGCTAAAAAGGTAGCAGCAAAGAAGGCAGCTCCAGCCAAGAAAGCCGCTCCCGCTAAAAAGGCAGCAGCAAAGAAGGCAGCTCCAGCGAAGAAAGCTGCTGTAGCCAAAAAGCCTGCAGCGAAGAAGCCTGCAGCGAAGAAGCCTGTAGCCAAAAAAGCAGCGAAGAAGCCCGCTGCGAAGAAAGCCGCGAAAGCACCCGCTGCCAAAGCTGCCCCAGCAGCCCCTGCGGCGCAAACCACGCTGAATCCGCAAGCGGCTTGGCCGTTTCCGACTTCCAGCAAGCCTTAAGCGTTTACGACTTAGGCGCCCAAGCCCGACACCGTAAGGTTTCGGGCTTTTTTCATGGGCAACTCAGGGGTAAAAGGCCAGCAATCGGTAACCAGAGATACGTTCGGTATTAGCACCGGGCTTGACCGTAATGGGAATCGCCGTGGTGAGTTCGGAGCCTGCATCCAATGTGTCCTTGCCTGCGCCCAACTCAGACGCCAACAGTACACGGCGCACCACCGCCTGGTCCTGCAGATCGGTCAAGGTCAATTCAAGCGCAGGCACCGCCAAAGCAATCGCGGCCGTACTTTTAAGTGTGAAGTTAAGGCGATAGACATCTGCTCGCACTTTGGTAAACGAGGAGCTGTCGATGACGACGGATTCAATCTGGCGCACCGGCTGAATGCCACAGTCCAGCCAAGCACAAACCGTCAACAATACCTCCTTGGCGGCCGGCTCTGTGGCAGCAATGCGATCTCTTTCGTGGACCAGCACTTGCAATCCCAATGTGGCGACTAGCAACAGCGCCATCAATGCCAGAAGCACGCGCACACCAGTACCTTGCCAAACACCCCCGCCCCTAGACTGGCGCATGAATGAGAGTTTGGGTGCGTCGGCAGGCTCCACTGTCTTGACATGGGCCTGCGCAAACCTTGGCTCTGCCACGGGCAGTGTCTTGGTATTCTCTTGCACATCATCAGCAGGCGCTTCAAGCTCGTCACGCGCATGGCCAGGTCGCAAGTCCAGCAGGGAATCCAGATCCGGCTTTTGCTCTGCAGGGTAAGCGCGCGCTTCTGGGGAAAAATGCCCCTCCGAGACTTCGGCCTGGATTTCAAACACGCCCACAACGTCAGCATCATCTGGCGCCAAAGCAGGCTCAGGCTCGGACGGTACCGGCGCTTGCTGGTCTGCAGTGAACTTCAGTGAAGACTTCCAATCACTGCTTCTCTCGTCCGCCAAGACGCTTTCTTGAACGATGGAATCTGTCTGCTGCTCGGGATCGTTATAGAGGTGGGCATTGGCATCGAAGACCTCATCACACTGCCCACAGCGCACCCAACCGTCCGAAATACGCAATTGGTCCGGCACGACCTTGAACATCGTGGCGCAGGCTGGGCATTGGGTAATCAGGCTCATCGCGTCACATTGTAGAGCCGTGATCGCTGCGATCAGAGGGTGGCGGTCATCAGAATCCAGCCGTCCTCTTCGTCCGCCACTGACAGCTTGCAATAGAGCGAGTAGGCAGCGATCAACTCATCCGCTTGCCGGGCAAGAATACCAGCCAACACCAAATGCCCACCCGCCTTCACATGCGCACACAGCAACGGTGCGAGCACTTTAAGGGGTGTCGCCAAGATATTGGCCAGCACCAAGGTGTAGTGCCCATCGGCCTTGTCGGGCAAGCCCGCCAACAATTGCACGCCATTGGCATCGGCATTAAGCACCGTGGACTGCACGGCGGCTTCGTCAATGTCCACCGCCACCACGTGTTGTGCACCAAACTTAGCCGCCCCGATGGCAAGAATGCCAGAGCCGCAACCATAGTCCAACACCTCGGGCTGGTTAGGATGTCCTGCCACCCAGCGCAAGCACATGCGTGTGGTTGGGTGGGTGCCAGTGCCAAAAGCCAGCCCTGGATCCAGGCGAATAACCTGTTTGGCTTGCGCCGGTGGCTCGTGCCAGGTGGGGACAATCCAGAACTCCGGTGTGATTTCCACAGGCGCGAACTGCGACTGCGTCAAGCGCACCCAATCCTGATCGGCGACGGCGGCGATGCCCAAGACCTGACAACCTGCGAAAAAGTCCTGCGCCTGCAGCAGACGCGCGGCATCATCGGCCAACGCTTGGTCGGCAAACAGGGCAATCACCCGGGACCGCTGCCAGCCGTCTTTGGGCGGTGGCATACCTGGCTCGCCAAACAAGGCCTGCTCTGCATCGGTTTGCGCGTCTGCGTCCTCCACGCTCACACTCAGGGCGTCCAACGCATCCAGCGCATCGCTCAGGTTCTCGACCCGATCTTCGGGACACATCAAACGCAATTCAAACATGCCAGACCTTATCGCTTGTGCTGTTCCAGCCAGTGTTCCAGGTAGTGGATGTTGGTCCCACCGTCCATGAACTTGGCATCCACCATCAGCTCGCGGTGTAGCGGGATGTTGGTGTTGATGCCTTCCACCACCGTCTCAGCCAGAGCGGTGCGCATGCGGGCCATGGCCTGCTCACGCGTATCGCCGTGCACGATGATCTTGCCGACCATGGAGTCGTAGTTCGGTGGCACGAAGTAGTTGGTGTAGACGTGAGAATCCACACGTACCCCAGGGCCGCCGGGCGCATGCCACATGGTCACGCGACCGGGCGAGGGTATGAACTTGTAAGGATCTTCGGCATTCACGCGGCATTCAATGGCATGGCCACGCACCTCGATCTGGCGCTGTGTGAAGGGCAGCTTCTCGCCGGCCGCCACCATGATCTGGGTTTTGACAATGTCAATGCCTGTCACCATCTCGGTCACCGGGTGCTCCACCTGCACGCGGGTGTTCATCTCAATGAAGTAGAACTCGCCGTCCTCGTAGAGGAACTCAAAGGTACCTGCGCCGCGGTAGCCAATCTTCTTGCAGGCAGCGACGCAGCGCTCACCGATGCGCTCGATGAGCTTGCGGTTGATGCCCGGCGCAGGCGACTCTTCCAGCACCTTCTGGTGGCGGCGTTGCATGGAGCAATCCCGCTCACCCAGGTAGACTGCGTTCTTGTGCTTGTCGGCCAGGATCTGGATTTCGATATGGCGCGGGTTCTGGAGGAACTTCTCCATATACACCGCAGGGTTGCCAAATGCGGCACCCGCCTCGGCCTTCGTCATGGCCACGGCATTCACCAGCGCAGCCTCGGTATGCACGACGCGCATGCCACGACCGCCGCCGCCGCCAGCCGCCTTGATGATGACCGGATAACCCACGGATTTGGCCATGCGCTTGATCAGCACGGGATCGTCTGGCAACTCGCCCTCAGACCCCGGAACGCAAGGTACGCCCGCGCGGATCATGGCCTGCTTGGCCGACACCTTGTCACCCATGATGCGGATGGACTCAGGCGTAGGGCCAATAAACTGGAAGCCGCTTTTCTCAACCCGCTCGGCAAAGTCGGCGTTTTCGCTCAAAAAACCGTAGCCGGGGTGGATGGCTTCGGCATCCGTCACCTCGGCGGCCGAGATGATGGCCGGCATGTTGAGGTAGCTTTGCGCAGAAGGTGCAGGCCCGATACACACGGCCTCTTCGGCCAGCTTGACGTACTTGGCTTCGCGGTCCGCCTCGGAGTAGACCATGACAGCCTTGATACCCAGCTCACGACACGCGCGCTGGATCCGCAAGGCAATCTCGCCACGGTTGGCGACCAGGATTTTCTTGAACATGGGTGCGTGTACTTATTCGATCGTGAACAAAGGTTGACCGTATTCCACGGCCTGTCCGTTTTCACACAGGATTTGGGTCACAGTACCCGACTTGTCGGCTTCGATCTCGTTGAGGATCTTCATGGCTTCGATAATGCAAATCGTCTCGCCTTGCTTAATGGTGTCGCCAATTTCCACGAAGGGCTTGGCGCCAGGAGCAGACGAGCGATAAAACGTTCCGACCATGGGCGATTTCACCGCATGGCCTGCAGCCACTTCCACAACGGGGGCGGCAACAGGAGCAGCCTGCGCGGCAGCGGGCGCAGCCGCGGGCACGCCAGCAGCGGGCTTGGCGTACACCGGCTGGGCATAACCCTGCACCATCGCGCCACCACCTTTGACGATACGCACCTTGCCTTCGGCTTCGGTGATTTCGAGTTCCGATACATTGGAATCCGACACCAGATCGATCAGGGTTTTGAGTTTGCGTAAATCCATGGAATCTCCAACAACCGACATTTGAGAAGCGGCGAATTTACCGCAAAAATGTCGATATCTGCCGATAATTTTATTTATCTCTTTGCAAATGAGGTCATTTATAACAACTCACAAGAGATGACGGGCGGAAAACGCCCCCATCAGAGCGCGCCCCGCCTAGGGAGTGCGCTCTATTTTAGCCCAGCCCAGGCCTGCAAGTCGGCAGGCAGAACCCGCCCCATCTTGCGTTGCCGCACTACACCATCGCCCGACAAGACCACGGTAAACGGCAGTCCACCCGTCAAATTCCCCAAGCTGCGGCCCAAGTCTGCACCCGACATACCTGCCATGGCCACCGGAAAATCCAGGGGCATGCGCTGCAAAAAAGCTTGCACGGGCGCAGTCTTGTCCACCGCCAATGCCAACACTTGCCAGCCGTTAGTGCGATGTTCCCGAAAAAACTGGTTGATTAACGGCAACTCTTCTACACACGGCGGACACCAGGTGGCCCAAAAATTGATGAGTAACGGTCGCCCCTGGAAGCTCTGGAGCGCAAGCGGCTTGCCGTCTGGCGTCTCCCAGCGCTGCCCCCAAAATCCGGCCACCGGCTCCGCCACCGCCGGCGTGTCGCCCACGCCGCGCCACACCGCAACCCCCACACCCGCCAAAGCAGCCCCCCCCGCCAGCCCACGCAACAACCAGCGACGGGAGCTAGCCTCTGAAGCAGGCTGGGAAGAGGAAGGCGGTTCAATCATGACTTACATCACCCAACAAACGGCGCAGCGCTGACGCATCTCCACGGGGACGTCGCCCGCGAGCATCGGGCTGTAGGGCGCCCCGCACGTCATCCAGATCATTCACCAACAGATGTACGCCCACCTGCTCGTTCAAGGGCCTGCACAGGGCATGCACACTCAGCGCGTCCACCATCTCACCATGCAAGCCTGGCACTGACCGGGCTTCAAAACGTACGCCACCATCAATCAGCGCGATTTCGGCCGATTTGGGGTCATCACAAAACAACAGCAGATAAATATCAGAACGGCGTGTGGCGGTGCCATGCCAGACTGCGCCGCCCACGTGTGGGCGAAACGGGGCTAGTCGCTCCATCCACTCCAAAGCGAGTTCGCGCAGGGCTCGCAGTTCGACAGGTTGCGTGTCCGCACAAAAAATGTCGATGTACTCCTCCACCGCAGCATCCAGCTGCGCATTGTCTGGCAAGGCCGCACGGCCAGCCACTCCCAACTGCTTGAGCGCACGCCGCTTGGCAGGGCCGTATTCCAGCCCCTCTTCCACCACCAAACGGGCGGCGGTGGCAGCGATTTCTTCTTTCAGATCGTCCATGGCGCCATGGTACCGCGCCCCCTGTGCCCCCGGCGTCACAACGGGATTGCTTCAATTTTGATAGCTGCTTGCGCATACTAGACGAGGGCTAGAGGCAGAAATGGCTTGAAAATTTCGATCTCCCCAGACACGTAAAATACGCCCATGCATATTCACATCCTTGGTATTTGTGGCACCTTCATGGGCGGTTTGGCCGCCCTGGCCCGCGAGGCAGGCCACCGCGTCACCGGCTGTGACGCCGGCGTTTACCCCCCCATGAGCGACCAGCTGCGCGCCTTGGGCATTGAACTGATTGAGGGCTTTGGCGCCGACCAAATGGCCCTGAAGCCCGACATGTTTGTCATCGGAAACGTGGTGAGCCGCGCCCGCCTGCCTGACGGCAACCCCAAATTCCCGCTGATGGAGGCGATTCTGGACGCTGGCGCGCCCTACACCAGCGGCCCCCAGTGGCTGGCTGAGCATGTACTGCAGGGCCGCCATGTGCTGGCCGTGGCCGGCACGCACGGCAAGACCACCACCACCAGCATGCTGACCTGTATTCTGGAATACGCCGGCCTGCAACCCGGCTTTCTGGTGGGCGGCGTCCCCTTGAATTTCGGCATATCGGCACGCCTAGGCGGTGGGGTGCCAGTGCCTTCTGCGCAGGTAAAGGAGGAGCCCGCGACGCGGGCGGGGGACACGGAGCAGAAGGTGCTGGTGCCCCACCGCCCCTCCGGAACAAATTATTTCGTCATCGAAGCCGACGAATACGACACCGCCTTCTTCGACAAACGCAGCAAGTTCGTGCACTACCGCCCGCGCACCGCAGTGCTAAACAACTTGGAATTCGACCACGCTGACATCTTTGATGATCTGGCCGACATCGAACGCCAGTTCCACCACCTCGTGCGCACCGTGCCACCCAGCGGGCGCGTGGTGGTCAATGGCGTGGAAGAAAGCCTGACCCGCGTGCTGCACCAGGGCTGCTGGAGCGAAGTGCGCAGCTTTGGCGCTGCGGTGAGCGACTTCAGCGCCGAGGGCGAACCGCACGACTTTGCCGTCCTGCAGCAGGGCAAAGTCGTGGCCCGCGTGCAGTGGGGCTTGGGCGGCGTGCACAACCAGCTCAACGCGCTGGCCGCCATCGCCGCGGCCGACCATGTGGGCGTGAGCACCGCCATCGCGGCCAAGGCGCTGACCAGTTTTGAGAATGTCAAACGCCGCATGGAAGTGCGCGGCGCGGTAACACTCCCCTCTGGGGGCGACCCGGTCACCGTGTACGACGACTTCGCCCATCACCCCACGGCTATCCGCACCACGGTGAATGGCTTGCGACGCCAGGTGGGCAGCGCGCGCATCCTGGCCGTGTTCGAACCACGCTCCAACACCATGAAACTGGGCGCCATGAAGGCCCAGCTGCCCTGGAGCCTGGAGGAATCCGACCTGGCCTTCTGCCACAGCGGTGGCCTGGGCTGGGACGCCGCCGAGGCGCTGGCACCCATGGGCGCGCGCGCGGTGGTGTCCGACTCCATTGACGACCTGGCCCACCAAGTGGCAGCACAAGTGCGCCCGGGCGACCACATTCTGTGCATGAGCAATGGAGGCTTTGGGGGCATCCACACCAAATTACTGAATCTGCTACAAAAACAATAGCTGTTCGCGCAATATCAACGGCGCTTAGCGCCATTTTTGGCTTCAAATATTGCGGGAATACCCTGAGCGTAGACTGTGGCTACGGACTAAAAAAGAACGACCGTGCCCGCTAAGACGGGGAGCAGACCCAGTCGCTTTTTCCACACACCATGTCCTCAGCAGCTCAGCCCAAGAAGCGCAGCACCAACCAAATCAAGGCCTCGCAATTCACGCCCCACGGGGTGGTGGACATCTGGATGGAAGGCCGCCTGATGCACTACGAAGCCACCGGCCCGTTCAACACCGAGCTGGTGGACTGTTTGGCGATTGCGCAGCGCGATTACCTGCTGGCCACCCGACCCGAAGGGGCATGGGTCAGTGTGTGCACCTTGGTGGGCAACGCGATGAGCAGCCCCGAGGGTATTGCGCGCTACGCCGCCATCATGGCCGCCCCCAAGCCCGACAACATGATTCCCGTGGCCACCGCGTTTGTGATCGCACCGGATGTGGAAGGCGGTCGCATCATGGCGCCCCAGTTCGCCAAGATTTATGCCGACATTGACCGGCCCTTCCAGATTTTCGAGACCATGGCAGCCGCCCAAGTATGGGCCGAGGCCATGATTGAACAGGCGGGCACGGGCGACGCCGCACCCACCTGAAACGCGGCGCTTACTTCAGCGCGCGGCGTGCCTGCACGGCGGCCGACAAAACTTCCAGCGACTCGATCGAATCGTCCCAGCCCAGGCAGGCGTCGGTGATGCTCTTGCCGTACTCCAGCTTGCTCGCGTCGTCCTTGCCGGGGGTGAACTTCTGGGCACCAGCGTTCAGGTGGCTTTCCACCATCACACCAAAAATACTCTTCGATCCGCCGCGGATCTGGCCAGCGATGTCCTTGGCCACGTCCAGCTGCTTCTCATGCTGCTTGCTGCTGTTGGCGTGGCTGCAGTCCACCATCAGGGTCTGGGGCAACTTGGCCTTGGCCAAATCCGCACAGGCCGCGGCCACGTTGGCGGCATCGTAATTGGGCGTCTTGCCGCCGCGCAGAATCACGTGGCAGTCCGGGTTGCCGTTGGTTTGCACAATCGCCACTTGGCCGTTTTTGTGGACGGACAGGAAGTGGTGACCACCGGCTGCGGCCTGGATCGCATCTGTGGCGATCTTGATATTGCCGTCGGTGCCGTTCTTGAAGCCGATAGGCGCCGAGATGCCCGAGGCCAGCTCGCGGTGCACCTGGCTTTCGGTGGTGCGCGCACCGATGGCGCCCCAGGAAATCAGGTCGCCCAAGTACTGGGGCGAGATCACATCCAGAAACTCGCTGCCCGCGGGCAGGCCCAGGCGGTTGATCTCAATCAGCAACTGACGTGCAATGCGCAGGCCTTCGTCAATGCGGAAGCTCTCGTCCAGGTAGGGGTCGTTGATCAGGCCCTTCCAGCCCACGGTGGTGCGGGGTTTCTCGAAATAGACGCGCATCACGATTTCCAGCGTGTCCTTGTACTGCTCGCGCACGGCCTTGAGGCGGCGCGCGTAGTCCAGCGCGGCGGCGGGGTCGTGGATGGAACAGGGCCCGATGATGACCAGCAAGCGGTCGTCCTTGCCAGCCATGATGTTCTGGATGGCGCCGCGCGTGTCGGTGATCAGGCTCTCCACCGCGCTGCCACGGATGGGGAAGAAGCGGATAAGGTGCTCAGGAGGGGGCAACACGGTGATGTCCTTGATGCGTTCGTCGTCGGTCTTGCTGGTGCGGTCGGCGGGTTGGGGTTGGCCATACCAGTCACCGGTAGCCGTTGCATTTGCATTCATGGGTCGCTCCTGAGGTCAAAGTTAAAAAGAAAAAGGCATAAAAAAAACCGCCGGGGGTGCCGGCGGTTTTTGGGAAGATTCAGGACGTTTCTTGTGGGTACGTTCAGATCTCTCGACCGCCGGATGCGCGTGAGAACCAAAAGTAGCTAAAAAAGAAACGTGCGGAATGCATGGGGTTCAATGTAGCACAGGTTTCAAAATCTGCTTTACGCAGTTCCACCTACGGTCAATCCGTCAATGCGCAGCGTGGGCTGGCCCACACCCACAGGCACACTCTGGCCTTCTTTGCCGCAGGTGCCCACGCCGCTGTCGAGTTTCATGTCGTTGCCGATCATGGAGACGCGCTTGAGGCACTCCGGGCCGCTGCCCACAATGGTGGCGCCCTTCACGGGATACAAGATCTTGCCGTTCTCCACCCAGTAGGCCTCAGACGCACTGAAGACAAACTTGCCGCTGGTGATGTCGACCTGGCCGCCACCGAAGTTGACGGCATACAAGCCCTTCTTGATGCTCTTGACGATTTCTTCGGGTTCCTTGTCGCCACCCAGCATGTACGTGTTGGTCATGCGCGGCATGGGCACGTGGGCGTAACTCTCACGCCGGCCATTGCCGGTGGGCTTCACGCCCATCAGGCGGGCATTCATGTTGTCCTGGATGTAGCCCTTCAAAATGCCGTCTTCGATCAGCACAGTCTTCTGGGTGGCATTGCCTTCGTCGTCCACATTCAGCGAACCACGGCGGTCCGCAATCGTGCCGTCGTCCAACACGGTCACGCCCTTGGCGGCCACGCGCTGGCCAATACGGCCACTGAAGGCGCTGCTGCCCTTGCGGTTGAAGTCGCCTTCCAGCCCGTGGCCAATCGCTTCGTGCAGCAGGATGCCGGGCCAGCCGGAGCCCAGCACCACGGTCATTTCGCCGGCAGGTGCGGGGCGCGCATCCAGGTTGGTCAACGCCGCGTGCACCGCTTGATTCACATACTCTTCAATCTGCGCGTCGGCAAAATAAGCCAAGCCGAAACGACCGCCACCGCCGGCCGAGCCCACCTCGCGGCGGCCCTTTTGCTCGGCAATCACGGTGACCGACAGGCGCACGAGTGGGCGCACATCGGCGGCCAGCGTGCCATCAGCCCGCGCCACCATCACCACGTCGTATTCGCTGGCCAAACCGGCCATCACCTGGATGACGCGCGGGTCTTTGGCGCGCGCCAGCTTTTCCACCTTGCCCAGCAGCTCCACCTTGGTGGTGCTGTCCAGGGTGGCAATCGGGTCCAGGCCGGCGTACAGCTTGCGGCTGCTGGCGATCTTGGTGGCGGGCGTCTTGGCACGCTTGGACTGGGCCGCGCTGGAGATGGTGCGCACGGTACGCGCCGCGTCCAGCAGGCTGGCTTCGGAAATGTCGTCAGAGTAGGCGAAGGCGGTTTTCTCGCCGCTCACCGCGCGCACGCCCACGCCCTGGTCGATGCTGAAAGAACCGGTTTTGACGATGCCTTCTTCCAGGCTCCAGCCCTCGGAGCGGGTGTACTGGAAGTACAGGTCTGCCTCATCGACCTGATGCGCCTTGATTTCGTTCAGGGCTTTGGTGAGATGGCTCTCGTCCAGCCCAAACGGGGTCAGCAGCAGGGACTTGGCCGTGGCCAAGCGTTCGATGGTGGGTTCGCGGGTGATCATTCGGCCATTTTAGGCCGCTGCAGAAAGGTCAGCAGGGCCGCGTCATCCAGCCCTTCCATGCCTGCGGCTACTGCGGCGGCAAACACCGCACTGGCGCTGGCGCCCAGTGGGCCGGCAAAGCCGACGTGCTCGGCCGCTTCCTGCGCCAGGCGAGTGTCCTTGGCCAGCAGCGTCAAGTGGGCGCGCGGCGCCAGGTCGCAGGCGATAGCGCGGCGCATGCGGTCGCTGCCTATCCAGCTTTGGCCGCTAGACTGCTCCACCACATCCAGTGTGCGGCTCAAATCCAGCCCCATACGGCCGGCCAACGCCATGACCTCGGCCGCACCCACCAGGTTGATGCCAGCCAACAGGTTGTTGACGAGCTTGGTACGCGCGCCGTCACCCACGCGTTGGCTGATGCGGAAGACTTTGGTGGACAACGCATCCAGCAAGGCCTGCACCCGCTCTACTGCAGCATCTTCGCCAGCCACCATCAGGCTCATGCTGCCATCGCGTGCCCGCGCAGGGCCGCCGGACATGGGGGCGTCGATGGTGTGGATGCCGCGCTCAGACAGTTGGGCGGCAATAGATTCGACGTCTTGCGGGGCAATGGTGGGGCACAGCAGCACCACATGGCCTGGGGGCAAGTGGGGCGCCAGACCCTCCGCGCCAAAGAGCACATCGCGGGTCTGGGCAGCATCCACCACACAGACGATAGTTGCTATGGATTCAGTAGCTGCTTGCGCAATATCCAAGGGGGCTAGAGCACCAAAAGACAATAAATTCCGCACTTTGACCGTATCTACATCGTGCACCCAAGGCGCCCAGCCCAGGCTGCACAGGCGCTGCGCCATGGCGCCGCCCATATTGCCCACGCCAACGATACCAATGTTCATGACTGAACGAGACGTTTGGAGTTCGAGATCGACATCAAAATCCCCAGCGCCAGCCCCAGCGTGACCATCGCGGTACCGCCGTAACTGATAAACGGCAACGGCACACCCACCACGGGCAGGATGCCGCTGACCATGCCCATGTTGACAAAGGCGTAGGTAAAGAAAATCATGGTCACTGCCCCGGCCAGCAGGCGCGAGAACAGCGTAGGCGCTTCCAGCGCAATGGCCAAGCCGCGCAGGATCAGGAATACGAAGGCAGCCAGCAAGCACAGGTTGCCAATCAGGCCAAATTCTTCCGAGAACGCCGCAAAAATGAAGTCGGTGGTGCGCTCGGGGATGAACTCCAGGTGGGTTTGCGTGCCTTTCATGAAACCCATGCCGGTGACCCCGCCCGAGCCGATGGCGATCATGCCCTGGATGATGTGGAAGCCCTTGCCCAGCGGATCCCGCGTCGGGTCCAGCAGGGTGCAGATGCGCTGCTGCTGGTAATCGTGTAGCACCGCCCAGCGCACGCCGTCGGCACACAACTGTGGCTCAAACACCACCAGCAGCACAATGCCCACCAAGCCAATCGCCACCGGCGGAATCACCAGCTTCCAGCTCATGCCGGCAAAAAAGATGACCGCCAGGCCCGCGGCCAGCACCAGCAACGAAGTACCCAGATCCGGCTGGCGCATGATCAACCCCACTGGCACCAGCAGCAGCAAGCCTGCCACCACAAAATCCAGCGGGCGCAACTGGCCCTCGCGCTTCTGAAACCACCAGGCCAGCATCAGCGGCATGGCAATTTTGAGAATCTCGCTGGGCTGGATCACGATGCCCACATTCACCCAGCGCCGCGCACCTTTTTTGGTAATGCCAAACACTGCCACCGCAATCAGCAGCGCCACGCCCACCAAATACAAAGGCACGGCCACCGCCATCAACCGCTGCGGCGGCACCTGGGCCACCACAAACATAATGGTGGCAGCGATCAGCATGTTGCGGCCATGGTCCTCAAAGCGGGTGCCATGGTCGTAACCCGACGAGTACATGGTGAGCATGCCCGCACAAGCCAGCATGAAAACCGCAAACGCCAGCGGCCCATCAAAACCTGCAAACCAGGGCGCGATGCGCTGGCGCAGAGGGACTTTTCCGAATTGGTAAGACATAAGAGGGCAATTATCCCGCCAACTATCATGGCCCCATGGCATCCGATTCCACGAAACATCCGACCACCCACCTGCTTTACCTGCACGGCTTCCGGTCGTCCCCCCAGTCCACCAAGGCGCGCCAACTCGCCGCCCACATGGCGGCGCACCACCCGCAGGTGCGGTGGTGGTGCCCGCAGCTCCCACCCTCGCCCAAAGACGCCATGGCCTTGCTGTTGGACGGCATTGCCACCTGGCCATGGGACACCATGGCCGTGGTGGGCTCCAGCCTGGGCGGCTTTTACGCCACCCATGTGGCCGAACACACGGGCTGCCGCGCTGTGCTGGTCAACCCGGCGGTGGCCCCGGCGCGGGACCTGGCCAAGTACATCGGTGAGCAAACCAGCTGGCACGACCCAGCCGAGCGCTTTTTCTTTCTGCCCGGAGTACGTGGACGAGCTGAAGGCGCTTGCCTGCGGCCCCCTGGGCCACCCGGAGCGTTATCTGGCCTTCATCGCCAAGGGCGACGAGGTGCTGGACTGGCGCGAAATGCATGCGCGGTATGCCAACAGCCCCCAGGTGCTCCTGGAGGGCGGAGACCACGCGCTGAGTGACTTTGAATCCCATATGCCCCGCCTGCTGGCCTTTTTGCATCTGGTCTGAAACCGCCTTCCCGGGCCCGCCTCCATTTGCAGGGACAATCTGCCCCTATGTTTGTACTGTTTGAAGAAGCCGGAAAGTTCATGGCCGGTCGTGTGCTGTCAGAGGCGGAAGCCTCTGCACAGGTGGAGCTGGATTCCGGCAAGCGCGTCAAGGTCAAGGGCGCCAATATCCTGATCAAGTTCGAGAAGCCTGCCCCGGCAGAGCTGATGGCGGCCGCCCAGGCCCAGGCGCAAGCCATTGAGCTGGACATGGCCTATGAATTTGCGCCGGACACCGAGTTCGGCTTTGCCGACCTGGCCAAAGACTATTTTTCGACCAACGCCACGCTGACCGAGCAGGCTGGCATGTTGTTCAAGCTGTTTGACACACCGCACTACTTCCGCCGCGCGGGCAAGGGCCGTTTCAAGAAGGCCCCCGCCGACATCATTGCCCAAGCCCTGGCCGCCATTGAGAAAAAGCGCCTGCAGGCCGAGCAAATCGCCCAGTGGGCCGTGGACCTGGGCGCAGGTACTTGCCCCGAACCGATCAAAGAGCAGCTCTACAAAATCCTGTTCAAGCCCGACAAAAACGCGCCCGAGTACAAGGCCGTGGTCGAAGCCAGCCGCGCCACACACACCGCACCGCTGGAACTGCTGCAAAAAGCCGGCGCCATCGCGTCGCCCTACCTGTTCCACTGGAAACGCTTTTTGCTGGAGAACTTCCCCAAGGGCACGGGATTTCCCGCCATCGCCGCGCCAGCCATTGCCGATGAGTTGCCGCTGGCGCCGGTGCAAGCCTTCTCCATCGACGATTCGCAGACCACCGAAATTGACGATGCACTGAGCCTGCAGGGCCTGGGCAGTGGCACGGTCACCATCGGCATCCACATCGCCGCACCGGGCTTGGCCGTGTTGCCGGGCAGCCCCGTGGACGCGCTGGGCCGCGCCCGCCTGTCCACCGTCTACATGCCGGGCTACAAGGTCACGATGCTGCCCGACGACGTGGTGCAGACCTATACGCTGCAGGAAGGGCGCGACTGCCCCGCCGTGTCGCTGTATGTGACGCTGGATGAAGCCACGCTGGAGATCAAGGCCAGCGAGACCAAGCTGGAGCGCGTCCCCATTGCGCACAACCTGCGCCACGACCAGCTCGACGCGGTGGTAACCGAGCAATGGCTGACCGACACGGAATTTGAGCATCAAAATGCCACCCAACCCGCGTCGAATCTGCGCGAGCAGCTATCATTTTTATACCGCCTGGCGCGTGACCTGAAGGCCAAACGCGAGGTGGTGCGCGGCAAACCCGAGACCTTCAACCGGCCGGACTACAACTTCCGCCTCCGCCGCGCCGAGCCGCCTCAAGCGGCAGAAGCCCCATCGGGGGGCAGCGCAACACGCGAAGCGGGAAGCGTGGGGGCCTTGACCAGCAACGATGGCGCCGAGCCGCAGGGCGACGAAACCGTGCTCATCAGCATCCGCCAACGTGGCGCGCCGCTGGACCTGATCGTGGCCGAGGCCATGATCCTGGCCAACAGCACCTGGGGCAACCTGATGGCCGAGATGGGCGTGCCCGCCATCTACCGCAGCCAGGCCAGCCTGGCGCCCGGCGTAAAGGTGCGCATGGGCACCAAGGCGCTGCCGCACGCGGGCATTGGGGTCAAGAGCTACGCGTGGGCCACCTCACCCCTGCGGCGTTACACCGACCTCGTGAACCAGTGGCAAATCATCGCCTGCGCGCGCCACGGCAAGACTGCAGCCCTGGTGGCGCCCTTCAAGCCCAAGGACGCCGACCTGTTTTCCATCATCTCGCAGTTCGATGCGGCCTACAGCGCCTACAACGGCTACCAGGGCGCCATGGAGCGCTTCTGGACCATGCGTTATGTGCAGCAGCACGGCATCACCGAGCTGGTGGCCACCGTGTTCAAGGAAAACATGGTGCGCGCCGACGACATTCCGCTGGTGCTGCCCGTGATGGGCGCGCAAGGCCTGCCGCGCAACGCCAAGGTGCGCGTGAAGCTCGGCGAGATGGACCTGATCACGCTGGACGTGCACGGCACGGTGGTGGAGCGACTGGATGCGCCAGCCGAAACCCCGAGCACCGAGGCGGACGAGAGTGAAGACGAAGACGATGTGGCCGGCCCGATTGCGATTGCCGTGGACGTGAATGAGGCCCCCGAAGGCGCCAGCGATAATTCTGCCTCGTGAAGCTGCACAACATCACCACCCTCCAATGGGCGCTGGGCGCCTCCATCGCGGTCCACGCGGTCTTGCTGACCGTGCGTTTTGTGGACCCCGAGGCCTTCAACCGCGTGTTCGAAGACCAGCCGCTGGAAGTGATTCTGGTGAATGCCAAGAGCAACGAGAAGCCCGACAAGGCGACTGCCATCGCGCAGACCTCGTTGGCTGGCGGTGGTGATGCAGACAAAGGCCGGGCCACCAGCCCTTTGCCGCCGTCCCTGCTGACCGACGTGGGTGACTCTCTAGAGGAAGAGTCGGCAAAAAAGCTGCAGACACTGCAAGAGCAGCAAAACCTCCTGCTGGCCCAGGTGAAAAACCAGCTGGCCGCCCTGCCCCCACCCGACCCCAGCCAAGCGGCCAACAAGGCCGAGCAAGCCGAACGTGAAGAAAAACGCCGCCAGCTGGTCAAGCTCTTGGCCGAGATCGAACGGCGCATCAACATGGAGAACGCGCGACCCAAGAAGCGTTACATCAGCCCGGCCGTGCGGGAAGAGGTCTACGCGGTGTATTACGACAGCCTGCGCCGTGCGATTGAAGACCGCGGCACCGAGAACTTTCCCCAAAGCGGTGGCAAAAAACTCTATGGCGAGCTGACCATGGTCGTCACTGTCAACCATGACGGCCGCGTGATCGACACCGACGTAGTGCAAAGTTCCGGCAATACAGTACTGGACAAACGGGCCGAAGCCATTGCCCGGACCGCAGGCCCATTTGGCAACTTCAGCGCGGCCATGCGCCGCCAGGCCGACCAGATTTTGGTGGTCTCGCGCTTCAAATTCACCCGTGACGAGACCCTGGAAGCCAAGGTTTCGGCATCGCAATGAAGAGCCTGTGGCGTTGGATTTGGCTGTGTGTGCTGGCCTTGCTGGCACTACAACTCTACTTTGTGGGCCGCATTGCCGCCATGGCCGTGGTGGCCCCGCAGAGCACGGCCTTTGAGCGCTCCGAAGCCTGGCGCGTCACCGCCGAAAAGGGCGAGCTACGCTGGCGCCAGCAGTGGGTGGACTACGCGCAGATTTCGGACAATCTCAAGCGAGCGGTGATTGCATCAGAAGATGACGGTTTCAGCCAGCACGACGGGGTGGACTGGGAAGCACTGGAGAAAGCCTGGGCCAAGAATGCCAAGGCCGAGCAGCGCGCCGAGTCGCGCGCCGCCACGGGCAAGGCCCTGCCCAAACCGCCCAAGATTGTGGGCGGATCCACCATCACGCAGCAGTTGGCCAAGAACCTGTTTCTTTCGGGCGAACGCACGCTGATGCGCAAGGGCCAGGAGTTTGTACTGACGCTGTTGCTGGAGCAGTTGCTGAGCAAGCAGCGCATTCTGGAGATTTACCTCAACAGCGTGGAGTGGGGCGAAGGCGTGTTTGGTGCGGAGGCTGCAGCCCAGCACTATTTCCGCAAACCTGCAGCGAAGCTCAGCGCTTACGAGGCGGCACGTCTGGCCGTGATGTTGCCGAGGCCCAAGTACTTTGAGAAGGTGCCCAACTCGGGCTACCTGGCCAACCGAGCGGGGACGATTGTGGCGCGCATGTCGGATGCGCAACTGCCTTGACTCCCGTTTCTAGCGCAGCGTGTTGGTGCTCACCCGCAGCGGACCAGGGGTGAGCACCGCCGTTCGTGTCCCCCGGCCCTGGAGGGCCGGGAGACACGAACGGAACGGAGTACCCTGCCCGCCGGAGACAGCGCGCACAAACCCCCGAATTCAACAGGGAAGTTCGGTAGGTATCATCCCCGCCATGCTAGCCAAGTTGATGAGTTACTTTTTGCTCGGTCTGATCCGGGTGCTGACCGGTGCGCAGGCGCGCTGGCACGGTTGCCCGCCCAAGGCCGAACAGCGCATTTATTTTGCCAACCACCAGAGCCACGCTGACTTGGTGATGATCTGGGCCGCCCTGCCCAAGGAGCTGCGCCACATCACCCGCGCTATCGCAGCCAAAGACTACTGGACCAAGACACCGTTCAAACAATGGCTGACCAGCGCCGTCTTCAACGTAATCTACGTCTCGCGCGACCGCACGGCCGATGAAGACCCGCTGGAGCCACTGGTGGAGGCGCTCACCAACGGGGATTCCATCATTCTCTTCCCCGAAGGCACACGCGGCCATGCCGAAGAACCCCAGGCCTTCAAGGCCGGGCTCTACAACCTGGCCACCCGCTTTCCGAATGTGGTGCTGGTGCCCGCCTGGATCAACAACGTGCAGCACGTGCTACCCAAGGGCGAGGTGGTGCCGGTGCCGGTGCTGTGCTCCGTCACCTTCGGTGCGCCCATGCAGGTCGAAGCCGGGGAAGACCACCGCAGTTTCGCTACGCGTGCGCGCAACGCCGTGATCGCGCTGCGCGAGGTGTAAAGGCGTTTATGTATTTCTATCTGAAGAACCTCACCGCCACACAGCAGATTGGCGCGCTGTTCATCATCGTGTTTGGCCTCTTGCTGCTCTCCAGCATCGTGGCCTTTGTGCTGTCGCTGCGCGAATATGGCGATGATGCTGCGGGCGATCTGCGTCGCAAGGAGCTCAAAAGCTTGGACGGCGTGATCCGCACCAGCTGGTTCATGATGTTTGTGTTCTGGGTCGGCTGGGTGGCGGGCGACTGGGTGGCGCTCACGCTGTTCGGCCTGGTGTCCTTCTTCGCGCTGCGCGAGTTTTTGACACTCTCACCCACCCGCCGCGGCGACCACCGCAGCCTAGTACTGGCCTTTTTTGTAGTGCTGCCATTGCAGTACTGGCTGGTGGGCACTGAGCACTTCGACATGTTTGCGGTGTTCATTCCGGTCTATGTATTCCTGGCCCTGCCGCTGACCAGCGCACTGGCCAATGACCCGCAGCGCTTTCTGGAGCGCAATGCCAAGCTGCAATGGGGCATCATGGTGTGCATCTACGGCATGAGCCACGTGCCCGCGCTGCTGATGCTCGAGTTCCCCGGCTACAACAACAAAAACGCCTTTATGGTGTTCTTTCTGGTGCTGGTAGTGCAGACCTGCATGGCCACACAGCACCTGGTCTCGCGCAAGCTGCAACGTGCGCCTGTTGCGCCCGCCATCAGCCAGAGCTTCAACTGGCCCAGCTGGTGGATTGGGATTGGTGTCGCCAGCGTGTTCGGCGCGCTGTTGGCCGGCATCACGCCATGGGTGCCGGGCACCGCGTTTGCGTTCAGCTTCATTGCCTGTGTGGCCGGGTCCATGGGACATTTTGTGATGAAGGCCCTCAAACGCGACCGCGGCATTCCGAGCTGGGGAAGCGAGGGCAACGGCGTAACCGGTGCTGGAGGCCTGCTCGACCGGGTCGATGCACTGTGTTTTGCTGCGCCCGTTTTCTTCCATTCGGCGAGATGGTATTTTGATCTCTAGCCCTTGTGCAGCATGCGCAAGCAGCTCCTGAATTCATAGCATGCGAATCCTTGGTATTGACCCCGGACTGCGCACCACCGGCTTCGGCGTGGTGGATGTGGTGGGCGCTGATGTGCGCTACGTGGCCAGTGGCACCATTGGCACCCAACACCTGGACACGCGTGCCCTGCCTGAGCGCCTGAAGGTGCTATTTGACGGCATGGGCGAGGTGGTGCAGCGCTACCAGCCCACCTGTGCGTCGATTGAAATCGTGTTCGTCAACGTCAACCCGCAGTCCACCCTGCTATTGGGGCAGGCCCGCGGAGCACTGATCACCGCGCTGGTCACGGCCGGACTCCCAGTGGCTGAATACACAGCGCTGCAAATGAAGCAAGCAGTAGCCGGCCACGGTCGCGCGCACAAGGACCAGATCCAGGAAATGGTGAAACGCCTGCTCAGCCTACCCGGCCTGCCCGGGCCAGATGCCGCCGATGCGCTGGGCCTGGCCATCACCCACGCCCATGCGGGCAAGGCCATGGCCCGTCTCGCGGCGGCTGACGGGGTTGGGGGCAATGGCAAAGTGTCGTACCGGGCCGGGCGACAGCGCTAAACGCACCAAGTTGATGCAAGTCAGCGCCATTAAATAAATCGCAGTTACGATGACGAGTCTTTACATTCGTCATCCCCATGCCTCTTCGTCGGGTCCCCCACTGCGTTTTGCTTGCGCTCGCCAGCGTTGCGTCACTCAGCGTATGTGCCACGCCAAGCGAGGCCCTGGGCCAACGATTGGTGGCATACACCGAACACTGGCCCCCTTACAACTTTGCCGAGTCAGGCAAAGTACAAGGCATTGCCACCGATGTGCTGCGCGCAGCCTGTGAATTGGCCGAATTGCGCTGCAGCTTTCAGGTCGTGCCTTGGGCGCGTGGCTACCGCGTGGTTCGCAACACGCCCAATACCGTGCTCTACACCACGGCGCGCAAGCCCTCACGGGAAGACCACTTCGTGTGGGTGGGCCCCCTGCTTCCGCGCACCACCTGGGTCTACACACGCAATATCTCAGGGCAACCTGTGCGCGACGCCAAAGAGCTGGCGCAATTGCGCATTGGGGTTGTGCGCGAAGAAGCCGCGCAGCAAGACTTGCAAGCAGCGGGGGTACCGGCCAGCGCCTTGGTTGAAGAAAGCTCCAACGACGCTGTTTTTCGGATGTTGATGGGGGATATGGTCCAAGCCATGGTGGACACGGAGGTTGGCATGGCTTGGAACCTGCGCAGTGTGGGCCGCCCTGCTGGCAGCGTCACCAAATTGCTCAAACTCAGTGACGATGGCGGCTACTACTTTGCCCTGAACCGGCAGACCAACCCGCTCATGGTACGCAAGCTGCAGCAGGCCGTCGACAAACTGCGTGCCGAGGGCCGCTTGGACGCTATCGTCAAAAACTACGAGCCAGCACCCTAGACCTTGGTGTCCAGCAAGGCCCCAGCCATCTGGTTGCTGGTCTTGAAAACCGCAAGATTGGCAATAAAGCTGTGCTTGGCCTGCAACTGGGTCACCACATCGGTTTCCAGCGCATTGCCAGCCACCTCAGCCTGCCGCACCGTGGTGCTGACGCCCCCCTGCGGTTGCTCGGTTTGCACTGCTTCCTGACGCTTGAAACCATCGGTGGCCAGGTTAGCCACGTTGTGGGCACTGGCGTTGAGCGAGGTTTGCGCCGCATTCATGCCCGACAAAGCGATCGAAGACAAAGAATTCATGGATCAATCCTTCCCGGCGAAGGTCCGGGTGAACTCTATTGTGCAATTCCCGTCCAAAACCGCCAACGAAAATGCCCCTGCCACCAGCGGCATCCAAGGCTCAAGACAGCTCGACCATTCGCCCGACGCGCACAGGTGGAGGAGCATGGCAGCCTCCCAGCCAACCAGCACAACGGACGTTACCCGCCAATAAGCCATGCAGACTGAGGGTAAGCGACTGGGTTTGCCAACTCCAGGTATTGGCTTCTGCCGCCCCGGAGTCCCGCAAGGCGACAGAGGCCATACGCCCGAAGTCCAATCCATAGCCCTGACACTTTAGCCAAGCTTCTTTTTGAGTCCAAAAAACGAGGAAATCTCGAGCAGCCTGCTCAAGGGTCTGCACCTCCAGGTGCCGCTGCTCCACGGGATGACATACCGCCTGCGCCATGGCCAGGATTGGTCGCACGCGAACTCCCGCACACTCCAGATCGACTCCCAGTGGCCCATTGCCTGCAACAGCAGCCAACACGTCACCGCTGTGCGAGAGTGAAAGGTGGCAATCACTCCGCGCGAGAAGTTGCGGCACATGCCCCCGCTCTGCAGTGGTTTGCCAATCCATCCAGTGGCCGCCCCACTGGGCCACGGAGACACTGCGCAGTAGCCAGCGCGCGGCAATGAATTGTTCACGCCGCCGATTCCCCTCCATGGCATCTAGCCGTTTGCGCTCGCTGGCAGTCAAGAAGGCGAGAAACCCCGCTGGGCATTGGGCCAGCAAGGCATCGCATGTAGCCAGCAAAAATACCCCTTGGGCTATGACGGCCACCGTCGCAGGATCAGCGAGGTATTGATGCCGCCGAACGCAAAGTTGTTGCTCATGATGGTGTCGTGCTCAATGCGCCGGCCCTCGCCCATGATGTAGTCCAACGCTGCGCAGCGTGGGTCCACTGTCCGCAAATTGAGCGTGGGGGCAAACCAGCCCGAACGCATCATTTCCAAGCTCATCCACACCTCCAGCGCCCCACATGCACCCAGGGTGTGGCCCATATAGCTCTTGAGGGAGGAGATGGGCATCCGTTCACCAAAGACTGCATGCGTCGCTGCAGATTCCGCCACATCGCCGTGGTCAGTGGCCGTTCCGTGGGCATTGACGTAGGCGATATCCGAGGGCTCCAGCCCCGCACCCTCCAGCGCCAAGCGCATGGCTGTCATCATGGTTTCGGTGTTGGGCTGGGTGACATGGCGGCCATCGCTGTTGGTGCCGTAGGCCAGGATTTCTGCATAGATCTTGGCGCCCCGGGCCCGAGCGTGCTCGAGTTCCTCCAGCACCAGGGTACACGCGCCCTCCCCAAGTACCAGACCATCGCGGTCTGCGTCAAAGGGGCGTGGCGTCAGTTCGGGGGAGTCGTTGTGCTTCACGCTGGTAGCAAACAGGGTGTCGAACACGGCAGCCTCGGTCGCGTCGAGCTCTTCTGCGCCACCGGCCAGCATGGCCACCTGCTTGCCCGACTGGATGGACTCGAAGGCGTACCCAATGCCCTGGCTGCCTGATGTGCAGGCACTGGAGGTGGTAATGATGCGCCCCGTGATGCCGAAGAACACGCCAATGTTGACCGCCGCCGTGTGGGACATCATCTTGATGTAAGTAGTGGCGTTGATGCCCTCGGTCGACTTCTCGGTGATCATGCGGCCAAAGTCGCCGATGGAGGCGGGTGTTCCTGCGGAGGAGCCATACGAAATGCCCATGCGCCCACTCTTGACCAGAGCATCCCCCAGCAGGCCGGCATCTTCCAGTGCCAGCTCACTGGCGCGGGTGGCCATGACGGCAACCCGACCCATGCTGCGCAAGGTTTTGCGGTTGTAATGCGCTGGCAAGGAGAACGGTGCGGCGGGTGCCCCCACCTGGGTGTTCAGGCCGTCGAAGTCAGCCCATTCCTTCATGACCTGAACTGCATTGCGTCCTTCGCGCAGATGCGACTCCACCGTCGCCCAATCGTGCCCCAATGGGCTGATGGCCCCGATACCACTGATCACAACACGCTTCATCCCACCATCCCCCCATTCACGGAAATCACCTGACGCGTGATGTACGCCGCGTCTTCCCCCATCAAGAAACTCACCACAGCGGCAACCTCTTCGGGTTTGCCTACGCGTTTGGCCGGAATGATCTTGAGCGCCTCTTCCACTAGGCGGGCATCTAGCATTTCGGTATCTATCAGACCTGGTGCCACGCAATTGACCGTGATGGCGCGACTGGCCAGCTCAACAGCCAGCGCCTTGGTAGCACCCATGATGCCAGCTTTGGCGGCGCTGTAATTTACCTGCCCACGGTTGCCCATGATGCCCGACACCGACGCCAACGTGACGATGCGTCCGGGCTTTTTGCGACGCACCATGGGCATGCTCAGGGGGTGCAGCACATTGAAAAAACCATCCAGATTGGTGTATATCACCATATCCCAGTCCTCCGCAGAAAGTGCGGGGAACGCGTTGTCGCGGGCAATACCGGCATTGCACACCACCCCGTAGTAGCAGCCGTGCGCCTCCACATCGGACAGCAGCACCGCAGCAGTGGTGTCCCGGTCCGCCACATCAAACTGCAACACACGCACAGAACGCCCCATGGCCTGAATCTGCGCAGCGACCTCTTCGGCAGCAGCGATACCGCTGCGGCAATGCAGCACCAGGTTGTAGCCATCCCGCGCCAAGCGCAAGGCAATGGCACGCCCTATGCCACGACTGGAGCCGGTCACTAGTACGGTCTTGTCATCCAAGGTTTGTCTCCTGCAAAAACTCATTGGCATTCGGTGGCTCGAACACCGTCAGCGCGCCAGTGGCAACAAGCTCATCGGCAATCTCGATCTGGCAATCAAACTGGCCCAACCCGTTGTCGGCCTGAAACTGAACCTGCACACGCACGTGCAAGAGCTCCCCTGGGAGAAACGCACTGCGCTGGCTGGTGTACTTGCGGCACCCCAGCAAAAAACCGATGCGGGGCGACTCGCCGCGCTGCCGGGCATGCCACCCGGCCCAAGCTGCAATCGCCTGGGCCATGTACTCCAAGCCCACCCAACCGCCGACCACGCCGTCCACACAGAACAGGTCTTCTGCGTGAATGTGCACTTCGGCCTGCAGCCCCTGCGCATCGGCCTGCACCACACGGGTCAGCAGGCTCATGCTGCCGGAATGCGGCACCAGACTTTCCACCGGTGCAATGCCGGCGGCGTTCAGGCTCGAATCGGCGTCTTGCGCAGCAGAGGCAACCCGCCCGAAGACCAGGGAGGCGTTGCTTCCGCCAAAAGCAAAAGAGTTGCTCATCACATAGTCCAGCGCCTGCCCGCGCAGTTGCCCGGGCTTCACCAGGCTGATGGCGGGCAGGCTCGCGTCCACCGCACCATCCCACCAATGGGGTGGCAGCAGACCCGTCGGGTTGTCCACCAGGCTTAGCCAGCAGATGGCCGCCTCAATGGCCCCGGCCGCACCCAGGGCATGCCCGGTCAAAGGCTTGGTAGAGCTCACAGGGACATGGTCACCGAACAGCTCCCAGATGGCTTTGCTTTCCATCGCGTCGTTTTGCAGCGTGGCCGTGCCATGCATGTTGAGGTAGTTCACCTCTGCAGCTTGCAACTGTGCGCGCTGCAAGGCTTCCCGCATGGCGGCCACAGCACCCTTCCCCGAGGGGTCTGGCGCAGAGATGTGGTGCGCGTCTGACGCCTCACCCCAACCGGCCAGGCGCACAGGGCCGGGTTTCCGAGTCACCAGGAACAGGGCGGCGCCTTCACCAATATTGATTCCGTTGCGGTTCGCACTCATCGGATTGCAGCGCGACACGCTGATCGACTCGAGCGCGGAGAACCCGGCAATGGTGAACTGACACAACGAATCCACGCCACCCACAATGGCGGCATCGCACACGCCTGCGCGCAAAAGACGTGCGGCGCTGGCAAATGCCTTGGCACTGGAAGAACAAGCAGTGGAGACCACGTAGGCCGGCCCGGTCACACCCAGAAGGCCCGCCAAGGCCTCAGCTGGGGAACCGATCTCCTGCTGCGCCAAGTCAAATGTTTCGGGCAGTGCACCACTTGCATGGTGCTGTGCCATCGCGGCCTCGCTCTCGCTTATGCCAGAGGTGCTGGTGCCCAGTATCACGGCCATACGGTTGGCTCCACATGTCGACAGGGCAGCATCCACCTCCTGGCGGATTTGCGACAGGGCTATCAGCATCAGGGCATTGTTGCGGCTGCGCTGCGATGTAGGCAACACATCCAGATCAGGCAAGGGCCCGAGAACAGCCCCCAGATGCAAGCTGCGATCAGCAGGCCAGCCCCCCCCCGGCGCCACGCCGCCGCAGGCGTCTGCCCACAGGGTGGCGCGAGAGGACTCCTTGTCGGCGCCCAGCGCACTCACCATCCCCATGGCGTTCAGGTACAGGGCAGAAGAGCTCATGGCACATTGCCTCCGTTGTCGCGGGACTCCACTTGCAGGCGGTAGCCCTCCGCAAGGTTGTTTAGATCAGCCTGCCCCGACCACCGCAACGCATCGCTGTAACGGATGTCAACCTGCATTTTCCCATTCAGGAGCAATTGGCGTTGCTGGGCAGACTCCACCAAAGACCAGCCAGGCTGCAAGTGGCTGCGGATCACCTCCACAGGCCAGTACAGCAACTGCACATCGCGCAGGATGTGAGACGCATCCACCTCCGCCGGCAGCATCGGGCTACGCCGGAGTTGCAATTCCTTGCCATCCCACTTCAACGTCATGAGCCGCTGCCCGATCGCCATGGCGATCAGTTGCAGAGCATCAGGGGTTACCTCCAGCACGGCGTCCAGTACGGGGGCCTGTGCCGCCAGCGGCTGCGCGCCATTGGAAATCCGCACCACCGTCAAGCGCTGGGTCAGGCTCAGGCTAGCGCCAAACGACGCAGGCGACAGGCGCAACTCGGGCACGATGCCCGTCGCTGGGCGCTGCGGCGTGCACGCCACCAACAATACGACGAGCCATAGGCAGATCAGACGGCGCACAGCTGCTCCAGGGTCTTCAGCCGCCATGGCTCAGCCACATAGGGGTTACGCCGATCCCAGGCGTAGCCCGCCAGAATGGCCGAGATCATTTTGCGGACTTCTACAGATTGGTCCGGTTTGAAAATCACGTCCTGGAAGCCGCCTGCGTACCAGCTCTCCACAAAGGCGCGGAAGGCATCCACTCCTTGCTTCAAGGGCACTGCATAGTCTGCCTGCCAGTCGACGGTCTCGCCCTGAAATTCACGGTCAATCGCGGCGGCGGCGAGACTGGCAGATTTGAACGCGATGGTGACGCCGCTGGAAAAAACGGGGTCCAAAAACTCGCCTGCATTGCCCAGCAGGGCGAAGTTTCGTCCTGCAAGGGATTTCACATTCGCAGCGTACCCGGTCAATTTGCGCGCCGGCGTATCCCAGTTCGCGCCCTTGAGCAAACCCGACAGCGTAGGTACCTCGGCAATGATCGCTCGCAGACGCTCCAGCTCGGAGCCACTGTACTTGTCCAGAAAATCGGTACGTGCCACCACGCCCTGGGAGCATCTGCCATTGGAGAACGGAATGGTCCAGAACCAGACATCCACGTGCAAGGGGTGCACGCTCACCAGAATCTTGCTGCGGTCAAAAGTCCCTGGCGGGATGTTGTCTTCCACATGGGTGAAATAGGCGCCGCGCACCGGAAATGCTGACGGCGTTTCCAGATCCAGCAATCGCGGAAGAATGCGCCCAAACCCGCTGGCGTCCAACAAAAACCGGGCGTTGACCCGGTAGGTCTCCCCGTCGGGTGCCACAACACTGACGAACGGCGTCTCACCCGCCACATCCACGGCGACCACCTGATGCTGGTAGCGCACGTCCGCGCCCGCCTTGGCTGCGCCATTTGCAAGTACCTGGTCAAAATGCGCACGCTGCACCTGGTAGGTGGTGCCCCAGCCGCTGGAGAACTTTTCGCGGAAATCAAACGCCGTGTACTTGTCACCACGCTGAAAGGCGGCGCCGTTCTTGTACTGGAACCCAGCCTCCACGACGTCCTGCAAATAGCCTGCAGCCTCGATATACGCCATGGATTGGGGGAGCAGGCTCTCACCAATCGAAAAGCGAGGGAACTGTTCTTTCTCTAGCACCAACACCTGACGACCCTGCTTGCGCAACAGGCCTGCCGCCACAGCTCCAGCCGGGCCCGCACCGATGATCAGTATTTCTGTTTGTTCAACACGCATTGTTTTCCCTTTTTCTCTATTCAGTGGACCCAGTTTCCGGCTCTGAGAATGCCGACGACCCCGACCAATATCCAGAACGTATTGAGCAGGGTGTACGCAGAGTCTCGGCGCGCACGAGAACACCAGGCCAGCATGACGGCATCAATGGTGTTGAAAATCCATACAAACATGAACGGGCTCTGAGGGCCCAGCCAGCTCACCAGACTGAAGCTGAAGATGCGCATCAGCACACCAATCATTTCGATGGTGCGGATATGGGTAAGTACAAATTTATTCAGGACATCAAGCATGAGAGGGGCTCACTGTTGGCACAGGGGGCGGAAAAGGTCGAAAGAAAGGTGTTAGCACCCAGACCAGCACCTCACCCAGCAGCATGGTGAGGCCAAAGGCACGCAAGGCCGGCGTGGCGGACAAGGCCAGCAGCCCGAAGGACAAGAGGGTGCTGACCCCGGCCAGTGCCACCGCCACCCAGGCGCTGCCATCTTCCGGGTGCTCCAAGAGGAAGATGCCATAGTCCACGCCCATGCCAAGCAGCAGCAGCAGGGCCAGTACGGTGAACAGCTGGATGGGCTGCCCCGTCCAGCCAAAGATAGCCAAAGTCATCAAACTGCCCAGCAAGGTAGGCATCCAGGCGCGCCACGCCTGGCGGCGAAAGCGCCACAGCAACACCAGCAGTACCGCGACATAGCCGACAGCCAGATAGCCCGCCATCACGAACCGGTAGCGCGCCATCAAACCGGATATCTGCTCCGTGCGATTCACCCACTGGACACCCTGCAGGCCAAGGGCGACGTCCGCCACCGTCCGCAGCTCCTTTGCGGGCAAGCCACGCAGCAGCATCACGCTATAGTGCTGCCCTTGGAAGGCCCCCAACCACTGGGCACGAATGGCTGCGGACACAGGACTGGCAAACCAGACCTCTGGCGACAGGGCATCCGAAGCCGAGGGTGCTGGCACGTGCGCCTGTCCGGTCGCGTCTTCGATGGCCTTCCAAGCCGCAGCATCCGCTTTCTGGGTCAATGCCCGGTTTTCCGCTTGCACAGCCAGCGCTGGTATCCAGTCAGATACCGCCCGGTACCCGCGCAGCGTGCCTTGTGCAACCAGGGGTTCCAGCTTCGCAGTCAATGCGGCCTCATGTATCAGCACCTGCTCGGCAGAATCCCCTTGAACCAGGAAAAACTGCGCGGGGCTGGGCAAACCTAGCAACTGGTTGATAGCGATCTGTTCCGTCAGCAAAGCCTTGGGGGCACTGTAGAGCTGCCGAATGTCATCCTGACTGTCCAGGCGGAGCAAGCCGACTACAGTTAGCAGAGAAATGACTGCAATGACAAGCGCTTGCCGCCCCCGAAACTGGAGGCGTGGCCACCGCTGCAAAATGTCAGCAACCTTGCTTGCGAAAGGCGTCTGAACCAAAGGGCCACGGTCCAGACTAGGAAACCAGCACAGCACCGTCAGGAACGCGGCGCACAAGCCCGTTGCAGAAAAGACTGCCATCTGCTGCAAACCCGGAAATGGAGCAATGCCCAAGGTGAGGTACGCAAGGACGCTGGTAGCCAAAGCCAAAAACAGGCCGGGGAGCAAAGCCCGCAACACGTTGTATTTTTGATGTTCGGCCTTGCCCTGGCGCGCAGAAAAATAGTGAAACCCATAGTCCTCAGCCACCCCCACCAGACTGGAGCCAAAGACCAGTGTCAGGAGATGCACCTTGTCAAACAGCAAGGCCGTGACACTAAGCGCCACAGCACAGCCCACCAGCAGGGAAAGCCCGACCAGCAGAATGGGCCGTATGGACCGGAACGCGAGCCACACTAGGAGCAAAACCGCCAGCAAAGACCCGAGGCCAATGGTCGACATCTCATCATTGGCTTGCGCTGCTGCAGCCTCAGCGTACAGAGGCACCCCGGCCGCCAGCACCCGCGAGTCCGGCAAGGCATGGGCAACCGCAAGACGGGCAAGGTTTAGGGCCTCCGTCAATGGCGCGGCCCCGCTCACCGCAAACGCAGCAGAGCGGCTTTCATACGGCATGAGAATCCACTCCTGCCCCTGGCCGTTCAGCCACAGATCACCATCACGCAAGCGAACGTCGCTCTCCCCTCCGCGAGCGATCCACCAGTCCTGCCAGGAGCCCAATGGGTCTTGGCGCCAGTCGGTCAACGAAGCACTTGCAGGCTGGTACAGTCGCATCAAGGCCATGGACTTCAGTTGCTCTGGCGTTGCGTCTTGCAGGCGCTGGCGTTGTCCCGGACTCAGCAGGCGATCGCGCCAAGGTTTGTAGAACGCCAGGGCGGCATCCACCGATCCGGCATTGAGTTCGGCAGGCTGAAGCAAGGCCGCCTGAGATGCCAGTGACTCACGCAAGACAGATGCCGCCTTACGGGTCTGAGCCCAATCTTTGGCTCCCACCAAAAGCACCAGCTGCCGACCATTCTCATCCGTGAGTTTTCGCGTGATGGCATCGATGACGGGTTGCTGCTCATCCGGCGGCAGCAAGGCGAGTACATCAGTATCGAGCCGGGACGATTGCCAGAAATGGAACTGATCCACCACAACAAGCAACATCAGGCCCGCCCATATCAAGGCCAGCCAACGAGAGACGACGGGTCTAGTCAGCAAAGTTCTTTACCTCATCAGGCGCCACTTCGGTAGCGGACTTGAGCTGACTGAACCGGATGGCAGTGACGTCCCCACTGCCATCTTCCAGCTTGACCTCTTGGACATAGCGGGCACCGCTGAGCTCAATGGCCCTGAATACCTTGGCCAATCCGGCATCGCGAGGCACCAGCTTGAGCTGCCACGCGTCGGCCCCCATCAAGCTCCCACTGATCTGGAACCGCTGGCTGAGCGCGCCCACATTGCCCGCCAGCACCGCAAACATCACCTCGTTCGCGATCAGCAGTCCGGGTTCTTTCTGGGCATCCATTTGATAGGTGGCTCCACCTTGTGTGCTCGTCATGCGGCGCCGACTCAGCACCAGGCGGGAGTCGAATGGCGTTAGCGTATGCCACACCACACCATGGTCACGCCACAATAAAAAATCGCCCCTGGACACCAGCGGCTGACGGAAGCCGACCAGCGTCTTCTTCTGCTCAAACTGCCCCCGAATCACCGGCGCATCAGCGAGGCGTGCCGCAATATCTGCAGACAGCTCTCCCGCATGCCCCAACAAGGCAACACCGGCCATGGCCAAGCACAGAAGCCAGCGCATCATGGCTGCACTCCCAGCTTGGTCCACAGTACTTGCGGGCAGACATATTGCATCTGGCGCGACGCAATCTCCAGGGCCACTTGGATGGTGTACGCCTTGTTGAGGCGCCGCCCCGTTGCCACATCAGAGATCACGTACTCGATGCGCAGGCGGTTTTCCCATTCCGTGATTTTCGCCTGGATTCTGATTTGCTGCCCGTACACCACCATGCCTGAATACTTCAGATGCAAATGGACAATCGGCCAGGCATAACCGGACTCCCGCATCTCCACATAGTCGTATCCGAACTTGGCCAGCAGTGCGCTACGCGCCACCTCCAGGTATTTGACGTAATTTCCATGCCAGACGATGTCCATGGGATCAAGGTCATGGAACGCCGGCGTCAGCGTAATCTCGTGACTCAGATCAGGCTTCATACAAGGCCCACTGTTCAGCCCGAATGCCTTGTACCAAGGCGCGCAACTCCGCGTCCAACGCCCGGTCTTCTTCCAGCAAGGGAATTTGCGCTTCGAGCGCACTCTGCATGCGCGCCAACGCAGGAGAAAGCGCCAAAGGCGAACCGATGTCCCTGCGCAGCGCAATGCCCTGGCGCGCCGCAATCAGCATGGATGCCAGCACCTGCTCGGAAAGCTCCAGCACACGCAGACAATCTCTTGCGGCAATGGTTCCCATGCTGACCTTGTCCTGGTTATGGCACTCCGTGGACCGGCTGAACACGGAGGCCGGCATAGTCTGCTTCAAGGCCTCTGCGGTCCAGGCCGACACACTGATCTGCAACGCCTTCAAACCATGGTTGATGGCAGCCCGAGGCCCCTTGGCCCCGGACAGATTGGACGGAAGTCCATGGTTGAAGCGCGTATCCACTAACAATGCCAGCTGGCGGTCCAGCAGGTCAGCCACGTTGGCAACCGCGTTCTTCAATCCATCCATGGCGAAGGCAATGTGTCCGCCATAGAAATGACCACCGTGGAGAACTCGCTCGTTTTCACCATCAATGATGGGGTTGTCGTTGGCACTATTGAGCTCGTTTTCAATCAGGGTCCGGAAGAATGGCAGAGTGTCCTGCAGCACCCCAATGACATGAGGAGCACAACGCAGCGAATACCGGTCCTGCAGACGCTGTTCATTGCGGTTGGGACGATCAGACGCCAGATCTTCGCGAATACGGGCGGCCACCATTTGCTGGCCGGCATGCGGTTTCACGGCAAACAGGGCTTCGTCGAAGTGGTGCGCATTACCGGCACTGGCCAACACATTCATGGCAGTGAGGCGCGTGGCCAGCTGGCACAGGTAGTTCGCTCGCTGCCACGCCAGACAAGCCATGGCAGTCATGACGGCAGTTCCGTTCATGATGGCCAAGCCCTCTTTAGGGCGCAGGCGCAGGGTCTGGATGCCCAGCAACTTGAGCACTTCGGCGGCAGGACGCACAGAGCCTTGGAAAAGGACATCCCGCTCGCCGCACAGTACCGCCGCCAGGTAAGACAGCGGCGTCAAATCTCCGCTAGCCCCCACCGACCCTTCCGCAGGAATGAGGGGCAGCACATCGTGCTGCAGCAAATGGGCAATCTGCTCCAGCAACCCCACGCTGACACCCGACATGCCCTGCGAAAGGGAGGCCAGACGTGCGGCTAACACAGCGCGTGTTTCTTCGGGGGTGAGGTAGCGCCCGGCACCGCAGCCATGGTAGGCATACAGATGGTGCGGAAGCTCGGGCACCAGATCGGGCGGGATGGTCACCGTGCACGAATCCCCGTAGCCTGTGGTGACGCCATAAATCACGCCATCCTCCGCCAACAAGCGATCCAGAAACTCTGCACCCTTGGCAATCCGCTTGCGAAAGTCTGGTGCATCAGACAACTGCCCGCCACGGCTGCGACGCGACAAATCCACCACGTCTTCAATGGAAAGGCGCTGCCCGTCAAAAACAACAGGGTCAAGGGAGTCGTATGTCATGAGATTGATCCCAAAAGGGGAAAAAGTTAAACCAGTCATAAGGGGATCGCACCAGCAAAGCCGTCAATGCGCGGGCATAGAGCGCCGCGTATTGCGCCATATGCGCCTGCCGCTGCCCGCGCGGCAAAACGACCTGCTCGGTCAGCAGCTCGAAATGCACGATGTAACCCCGGCCCGCGTGAATGCAACCCAAGAAATACAGCGGGCATTTGAGCAGGCTCGACAAAACATACGGCCCCACCGGAAAGGGGGCCTGCCGGCCCAAGAACTCGACATCTACCGTTTGGCTAGCGGTCACAGGAATCCGGTCACCA
Organism: Rhodoferax sp.; assembly: GCF_034519335.1. Classification (GTDB taxonomy): domain Bacteria; phylum Pseudomonadota; class Gammaproteobacteria; order Burkholderiales; family Burkholderiaceae_C; genus Allorhodoferax. Next base: position 34,385 of record NZ_JAXHOL010000002.1, on the reverse strand, counting down.
GCAATCACGACATATTCACCACGCGCCACTTTCTCGGACAGCACCAGAGATGTCGCGAGGTTGATGGTCTCTACTTCGATCAGATTGATGCTGTTGGCAGGATTGAGTTTCTGCAAGACGCGATTGAATTCGGTGGCGTGCTTAGTGTGCACGAGCACATTAAGCTTCAGCGCCTGACTGTGCTCGGCCATCGCCCGGCACAATTCAAGGCAGCCCATGTGTGCCACCACAATCACGCCGCCCAGTCGCTGTTGCGCAGCTTCGTACAAAGACTCCCGTCCCTCGGTCTGAACATGTTCAAAGCGGTAGCGCCCGGACACTGCAAGCAGCTTGTCGAGCAGGGTTTCGGCGAAGAGCAACAGGTGCTGCAGGCTGTCGCGCGCGCGCGGTGCGTGCCCCAGTGCCCCCGTACTCTGCTCCATGTGCTGTAAATACTCCATGGAGGCCCGCCGCACACGGGAATGCATGCACCACAGGGCAAACACCACGGGGTACAGGCACACCCGGAACGGCCAACGGCCGAACAGCCGGTGCACGCCGTACAGAAACCAGATGCCCCAGACAAACGTGCTCTCGCCAATATGCGCCCAATGCTGGCTTGGTACCCGTTTTGTCATCCGGTCCTTTGTCGCAGTTTGCGCATCACCAATGCAGGCGCACGGCACAGCATGCCGAGAAACAACATTGCATGCATCCGGCTGATCAACACGTTGTCCTGCAAGGCCCTGAAATGGGAAATGCCGCCCTGCGGGTACCGGACACGCGTGGGTTGGTTGACCACCGGCACGCCGCGCCAATACAGGCGTACGATGATTTCGGTATCAAAATCCATGCGCCGGCCGATGCGAACCTCATTCAGCAAGGCCACGGTGTTTGCCAAGGGATAGACCCGAAAGCCGCACATGGAGTCACGAATGTCAAAAGACAGGGTGTTGATCCATACCCAGACGTGGGTCAGGTAGCGGCCATACAAGCGCCCTTTGGGCACGGTGTTGTCATACACCGGGCAGCCACAGATCACGGCATCAGGTAGGGTCTGGGCCAGCGCAATGAAACGGGGAACGTCCTCCATTGCATGCTGGCCATCCGCATCCACCTGCAGCGCATGGGTAAATCCCTGCGCCCACGCGGCCTGCATGCCCGCAATCACCGCCGCACCCTTGCCGCCGTTGTGCGGCATGCGGACCAACCCCACATTCGCAGGTGCCCGCACATGCAAATCGTGCAGGATGGCAGCACACACCGGCTCACTGCCATCGTCCACCACGATGCAATGCACACCGTGGGCCTGCAAGCTGGCGACGACCGCCCCCACAGTTGCACCGTGGTTATATACGGGGACCACAACACACACTTTCACGGACGGGCTCCAAATACGATGCGCCCGGCTGCGTGCTGGCCCTCGGCAGATTGCAGCTTGAACTCCAGGCTCGAACGCTCGGGCAGAAACACGAAATACAGATCCACCACATCCCCTGGCGAAATCACACGCTGGAATTTGATAGTCTCCAAGCGCAAGAAATGGGGTGGCAATGAAAACAGCTTCTTTCCGTACGCAATCGCCCACTCCACCTGCGCAACACCCGGCAGGATAGGCATTTGGTGAAAGTGCCCCTCAAAGTAAGGTAAGCGTGCAGACACGGGGATACGCAGATGCGCGCGCAGAGGCTCACGCGCCATCAGCTGCGCCTGAGGATCACGGGGATCAAACAACTCGACCAAGGCAGACTGCGCTGTCTTGCCCTGGCTGTTCACAGGCAAAGCCCAGACATACCGCCACCGGCGCGGAATGGCAATGGTCTCCACCTGCCCCACTAGGCAGGCGTGCAAGGCCTGGTTGAGTGCCTGCTTGCCATGCAGCTGGATTTTTGCCCAGCCCTTTTCGTTCAGAATCGCAATACCGCCCAGGCCAACACGCTCACCAGGCAACAAGACGAGAGCCACACTGTCCAGGTAGCCCGACGCCATCAAGCTGCGTTCCAAGGCGGTCAGCGAAATACGCTTTTCCTCAATCTTGACCAGGCGATCTGCACGCCCAAGCAAAACAAACCCTTTGTGATGCAACTGGGCCTTGTCCGCAGATTGGAACCACGTCTTATCAGGCAAATGAGGTGAGCGCACCTGGAGAGCCTCGCCCTCTAATCGCACAGAAACGCCCGGCAGCGGCGTCCAGTACGCAGTGCCATTTGATTGGTTTTGGCGCCACGCAATCCCGCCTGTTTCCGAGCTTCCATAAATCTCAGTCGGCGTCCCGCCCATCAACGCATGGCATTGCCGTGCAGCCTCCTCGGGCAATGGCCCGCCCGACGAAAACACGGCGCGCAGGTTATGCTGCACAGATTTCCAATCCAGACCCACAGGCAAGCGCTTGAGATGGGCCGGGCTGGCAATCAACACCGCAGGCCGCAGCGTCAACTCAGCCACAACCGACTCGAGGTACGGCAGCCGCATAGCCAGCAATGGCCGCCCTGAAGCAAGCGGCCACAGCACATGGAACAGCAGGCCGTATATGTGTTGGTGCGACACGGTCGCCAGTACTGTGGCATCACCCAGATCTGAGTCCCACCTCTGCGCCAGAGTTGCCACTTCGGCATCGAGCTGGCGAAGATATTTGGGAATGGCAGATGGAGCCCCGTTGGAGCCGGATGTGTAAACCGTCAGCACCAGCGTGTCCAAGGCCAATGGGGCCCACGTGCATTCCGGAAAGCAGTCGACAGGGTGCAGGACGTTACCGGTATCAGTCGGGAAATCTCCGGCAAAACCATCTACGTCAATACGCAAACTCGCCAACGTTGCCGGCAAGTTATCCCCCGGCAAATACACCATCTTGCCGGCATGCCAAGCCCCCAAGAGGGCAGCAGAAAACTCTAGGCTATCGTCAAAGTACAGCGCCCATTTGCTCCCGGCTTGCGCCTCAAAGGTGGCGCGCCAGCCACCCACTTTGGACAAAAATTCCCGGTACAAGACAGGCGTATTACCTTGCCAAGCGACAAGGTGATCGCCGGGACGGCCTGCGGCCAGAAGTTCCGCAACATGCAAGAAACTAACCATGACGCGCCCTCACACGCCGCCGCACCAGCAACTCCGCAGCAAAGAGAACGCCCATCAGACCATAGGAAATCAAGCCGGTATACAAGGCCCAGATCGCCTCACTGGCCCACACCGCAGTGACCAGAGCAATGCTTCCATTGATGATGAAAAATGCACACCATACTTTCGTCACAGTACGGGTATAGGCGACGCCAGCGGCGTCCAAGTCCGGCTCCCGAATTCTTGCAATCCGTTCAATGGCCGTGGGAGTCTGGATCAAACTTGTCGCGAACACCACCAGCAGCAGCAAACTGACCAGCACGGGGTAGAGCTTCAAGGGCCAGATCTGGTTGCCCAACAAACTCACAAGAGACAATAACAATGCTCCGCCGGCGGCCATAAGCCAGACCTTGTCACGTGTTGTCAGGGCACGTGCAATCGCCATGCCCGCCAGCAACAAGGCCAGCCAGCGTGGCTCGGCATGCCCCAGCCCCCAATACACCATCAGGGGATACAGCAGGGTAACAACACTCAGAAGCACTGCACGCATGCAGCTCAGGTCGTCGGGTCGTTAAGGAGGCCATACACCGTTTCCACCACGTCGTGCAGTGTGCGCACCGACTTGAAGGCATCAGGTTGCAGGCGCTTGCCCAGCAAGGGGCGCAACTGGACAATCATGTCCACCGCGTCAATGCTGTCCACATCCAGATCTTCATAGAGCCTTGCTTCCAGATGGATTTTCTCGGAGGGCACGTCAAAAGTATCCTGGAGGATGGTGCGGAGGCGCTCAAATAGTTCCTGTTTCGTCATAAGTGTCTCGTGTCTTTGGGACCGTGCGTTGCGAGTTGGGTTTATTTAGCGTGTCCGGGCGGATGCAACAAAGGCAGCCAAAGCATGCACACTCGCAAAATGAGAGCGGGTTTCTGCGGAGTCTGCAGAAAGGCTGATACCGTAGCGCTTCTGCAGAGCCAGCCCCAACTCCAGTGCGTCAATGGAGTCAAGTCCCAGGCCATCCACAAACAAGGCGGCGGAGGTGTCAATGTCCTCCGGCCGGATGTCCTCGAGATTCAGCGTTTCAATGATGATCTCTTTCAACTCTTGTTCAAGCAAGGCCATGGTTCAAATCGCTTCCCGAAAAATAGTTTGTCAAAAAATGGGTTAATCGCCGCGCTGCCAGCGCATCGCCGGGTCCTTCATCCAGGAAGGACTGAATATCAATGTCGTCACATACGTCGATCACAAAATGCGCCCGCGCACTGGGCACCTGCCACCAAGCAAGCCCTTTGGTCAGGGTTCTGGGGGCGCAATGAATGCGCACCGGCGTAATGTCCCGCCCCCCGCGCACGGCAACATTTGCGGCCCCTCTTTGCAAGGTGATTTTGCCGTCTACACCCGTGCGCGTCCCCTCAGGGAAGATAATCAAATTGCTGCCCTGCCGCAAGGAATGTATGCAGTCCTCCACCATGCCAGCACCGGAATCATTGCAGATGTAGTTTGCCGCCCTGACGGGCCCACGCGTAAATGGATTGCGTGCCAACGTACTTTTGACAATGCAATCGGCATTGGGCAGTAGAGAGATCAGAAACACCACATCAATCAGCGTCGGGTGGTTCGCCAACACCAGCAACCCCGTGCGATTCAGGCGTTCCTGCCCGCGGATTTCAAAACTCATAACGCCCAGGGCAGCCATCCACCATACAAACCAGCGGAAGGTCCGCTGCACCGCATTGCGTGCCATGCGGGACTCCTGCTGGCGACTGAGCCAGAAGCAGTGCTTCAAGGCCGGAAAGTACATCAGCCTCAGCAACAAGCCTCCCAGACCAAAGGTGGCAAATGCAAGCCCTGTCGCAAATACCCGCCAAGCACGTCCGCATTGACTACGCATGCCGCGTCCAAAGGCAACGACCCACACGCAGCTCGGCCTGAGCGGAAGACGTGACAAACTTGAGGATTGCAAGATCCGTGGCTTCAGCCGCCTCAGACGCTGGATTTTCAGACCATTCCAGGGAAATGCCTTGCTGCGTGACAGGCACAAGTCTGCAAGCCCAAGCCCGCGGAAAAAGGACCTGACCTGCGTAGGCCTGATACACGCCAGGCAAAGGCTCTTCATACACAACGACCATCACTGCAGGGGCGCCATCCGCCAAGTGCCCGATGGCCTCCGTAAATGCGGAGGACACAGTAGCATCTCCCGCTGCAATGGCAAGATAGTTTGCCGTGTCTCCGCGCGCGATGGAGTACAACGCACCAATGGCGTTATGTACCGACACACTGAAAGATGCGGGAGACAGCCCGTCACCGGCACTCAACGTTTGCAGCAAATCGGCCGCGCGCTGCATGTCCCCATAACGCGACGCAAAAATGACAGGCTCACCCGTTGTGTCACCTTGGCACCAATAGGCGACCTGCAACGCAGCGCGTCCCAGACGCTCGACTCTGCGCCGCATCATCGCCGGCATCTCTTCAAGGGAAGGCTTGCCGTCAGAAGGCAGCGGACTGGGATTCGCAAGCCAGGCTCGCCATGCAGCCTGGTCTACCAAGCCAGGCGCCCAAGCAGCCCATTCATCCACCGAGAATAAATTTACCATGGCCCACGCTGTAGCAGATGCCGCCCGGAGGGAATACCCTTCCGACCGACCTCTACAGCCTCTCGTTTTAAATCACCGCGCCAGAAACTGCTGCGGCGTGCGACATCAGAGCTTCAAGAACTCAATACGGATCGCATCATTCAGATCCTTGACCCACTTGTTGTAGTTGGGGTGGATCTCCATCTGTCCTGCGCGCTCTTCGGCGTTCATATTCACGCTGGCCTTGTAACGGATGGAGTACTTGTCGCCAGCAGTACTGATCTGGACCGAGATGGTGTGCTTGTCGCGAACCACCAAGGTTGCCGACAGAGCCGAGCCTGCATCGGCAACGATGGTCCAGCCCTTGGCTGCGCTCGCCAATTTGATGGCCTGTGTGATGGCTTCTGCGGACGGCGTTTTGCCAGATGCGCTGGTGATGGCCACATTTTCGAAATTGACCACCGGCACCGATTGCCGGGCCATGGCAGCGCCAGACATCAATACCAGAGAAACCGCGAGCGAAGTAAACAACTTGAATAACATACCCATCCCTTATTCCGTGAATATTTTTTAGAATCCGTGCCGGTGAGACGGGCTACCAAACCCAAAGCCTGCCTGCCTGCCTGCCTGCCAGCCTGCCTGCCTGCCTGCCTGCACCCAGAAAATATAACCCAAGAATCACCATTTCCTAGGGGCCCTGCGGTACTTAGGCTACCCGCTCCAGGATGAGTACGGCGAAAAATCCCCCTGCCGCCAACAGGGTCCATTTCAACGTGACCCAGCCATAGTGCTTAAACCGGGGGTTACCACTGCCCACATAAAAGGCAAAACACACAGCCGCACCCAGCAGGCACAACAGAATCAGCCAGCGGAGCAGCAGCATGCGCCTAGCTCGGGTGGACGACTCGCAGTCGGGCCGCCACAAGGCGAGTGAGCTCCCGGTGTGTAGCGCCCCCTACGGTAGGAGGGCAGCAACCCGTGCAATGGCGGAGTGTGAGCGACATATTTCACCAGGCCCGCACAGGCAGGGCAAAACCCACTGGGGCTTGCTTCACGTCCTCAAACGTCACAACTTCCCAGCATTCAGGGTGGGCCTGCAGTTCGCGCAAGAGCTTGTTGTTCAGCGCGTGGCCGGAGCGGCGAGCACTGTAGGCCGCCAGCAAGGGCTTTCCCACAATATAGAGATCGCCCATGGCGTCCAGGATCTTGTGTTTGACGAATTCGTCGTCGTACCGCAGCCCGTCGGCATTGAGCACCTTGTAGTCGTCCATCACGATAGCGTTGTCCAGCCCACCACCAAGGGCCAGGCCGTTGGAGCGCATCATTTCCACGTCTTTGGTGAAACCAAAGGTGCGGGCGCGCGCAATGTCGCGTGAGTAGGAGCCGGTGCTCAGGTCAAACTCCACGCGCTGTCCGGTGGAGTCGACAGCCGGGTGGTTGAAGTCAATCTCAAAACTCAGCTTATAGCCGTGGTACGGGTCCAGGCGCGCCCACTTCTCGTTGGCACCCTCGCCTTCGCGCACCTCCACCGGCTTGGTGAGGCGGATGAAGCGACGCGGTGCGTTTTGCATCTCAATGCCCGCACTTTGCAGCAGGAACACAAAGGAGGCGGCAGAGCCATCGAGGATAGGAATCTCCTCGGCGGTAATGTCCACAAACAGGTTATCAACCCCCAGGCCAGCGCAGGCTGACATCAGGTGTTCCACCGTGTGCACCTTGGCATTGCCACAGGACAGCGTTGACGCCAGGCGCGTATCGGTCACCGACTCGGCCGAGACCACAATGTCCGGCGCATTGGGCAAATCCACGCGGCGAAACACAATGCCCGTATCTGGCGCAGCCGGGCGCAGCGTGATTTCCACACGCTGGCCGCTGTGCAGGCCCACGCCAACGGCGCGGGTCAGGGATTTGAGGGTTCGTTGTTTCAGCACCGGTCTATTGTAAAAGTAGCGCAAAAAGGCCTCCGAAGCGCGTGTATTCCGCCAGAAACACCGTGGACCTGGCTAGGCCGGGCCACAGGTGTTGCCCCCTGCAAAGGGGAAAGCGGCCACACGCAAACGATGCCAAGGTTTCCCCGCCGGGCCGCCCCAAGGGGAAACGCGCCCCTTTGGGGGGGCAGCGACCCGCGCAGCGGCGGAGCGTGGGGGCACTATTAGTCCGCTTGCTTGCGCAGGAACGCGGGGATTTCGTAGTCGTCCATGCCACCGCTGGACAGTGCGTCCACCTTGGCTGCAGCTTGCGTGCGGTTGGTACGCCATACGCTGGGCGTGGCCATGCTGCCGTAATCGGGCTGGCTGGCCGCGTGGCCGGTGCCGCCCAGAGCCGCTGCCGCGCCAGAAGGCTGGGCAATGGTGTTGAGGGTAGGCACATGGAAAGGCACGTTGTCGGTACCTGTGCGCAACACTTGCAGCGGAGGCGCGGTGCGGCGTGCGCCCTGGCGGCTCAGGCCAGTGGCGACCACGGTCACACGGATTTCTTCGCCCAGCGAGTCGTCGTATGCAGTGCCGTAAATCACATGCGCATCCGGCGATGCGTAGGCGCGGATGGTGTTCATGGCCAGCTTGGACTCGGACAGCTTCAAGCTGCCCTTGGCGGCAGTGATCAACACCAGCACGCCTTTGGCACCCGACAGGTCAATGCCTTCCAGTAGGGGGCAAGCTACTGCCTGTTCAGCGGCAATACGGGCGCGGTCCGGGCCCTTGGCCACCGCAGTGCCCATCATGGCCTTGCCGGGTTCGCCCATGACGGTGCGCACGTCTTCAAAGTCGACGTTCACATGGCCAGGCACATTGATGATTTCGGCGATACCGCCTACGGCGTTTTTCAGCACATCGTTGGCATGGGCAAACGCTTCGTCCTGGCTCACGTCGTCACCCAGCACTTCGAGCAGCTTTTCGTTGAGCACCACAATCAGCGAATCCACATTGGCTTCAAGTTCGGACAAGCCGGCATCGGCATTGCTCATGCGGCGGCCACCTTCGAAGTCGAAGGGCTTAGTCACCACCCCCACGGTCAGAATGCCCATTTCCTTAGCCACGCGTGCAATCACGGGAGCAGCGCCGGTACCGGTGCCGCCGCCCATGCCGGCGGTGATGAACAACATATGGGCACCTTCGATGGCCGTGCGGATGTCAGCCTCGGCCTGCTCTGCGGCGTCACGGCCCTTGTCCGGCTTGCTGCCAGCACCCAGACCGCTGCCACCCAGCTGGATGGTCTTGTGCGCGGTGCTGCGCGAGAGCGCCTGCGCGTCGGTGTTGGCGCAGATGAATTCCACGCCGCCCACGGCGGTCTGGATCATGTGCTCGACCGCGTTGCCGCCGCCGCCGCCCACGCCGATGACCTTGATTTGGGTGCCTTGGTTAAACGCTTCTTCTTCGATCATTTCGATGGCCATGTTGTTACTCCTGAAAAACTATTTGAATGAATGCTTGAAAACTGGATAAGGGGGGTGTGAAGTCGGTGTTCATTTATGAAGGTGGACTCCCCCGCGCAAGCCACAGGGCCCGCACGCACAGCGGCGGTCCGGCGGCATGGAATGTCTTGTGTTTCATGGTTAGAAGTTCCCCACGAACCAGTCCTTGACGGTACCGAATGCGGTTTTCATCGAGCCGGCTTTTTGCGCCACCTTGTAGCCGCGCATCCGGGCCAGACGGGCCTCTTCGAGCAGGCCCATGACAGTAGCAGCACGCGGCTGCGCCACCATGTCGGCCAACGCGCTGTTGTATTTGGGAATGCCACGGCGCACGGGCTTGAGGAAGATGTCCTCACCCAGCTCGACCATGCCCGGCATGATGCAGCTGCCGCCCGTGAGCACGATGCCGCTAGACAGCACCTCCTCGTAGCCCGACTCGCGCATCACCTGGTTCACCAGGCTGAAGATTTCCTCGATACGCGGCTCAATCACGCCGGCCAAGGCCTGCCGGCTCAGCATGCGCGGGCCACGGTCGCCCAAGCCGGGCACTTCCACTTGCACTTCGGGGTCCACCAGCAGTTGCTTGGCGTGGCCGCTCTCGACCTTGATTTCTTCGGCATCCTTGGTGGGCGTGCGTAATGCCATGGCGATGTCGCTGGTGATCAGGTCACCGGCGATGGGGATGACTGCGGTGTGGCGGATCGCGCCGTTGGTGAAGATAGCCACATCGGTGGTGCCGGCGCCAATGTCCACCAGCGCCACCCCCAACTCGCGCTCGTCTTCGGTCAGCACGCTCAAGCTGCTGGCCAGCGGGTTGAGCATGAGCTGCTCCACTTCCAGGCCGCAGCGGCGCACGCACTTGATGATATTTTCCGCTGCGCTTTGGGCGCCGGTCACGATGTGCACCTTGGCTTCCAGGCGAATGCCGCTCATGCCAATGGGCTCGCGCACGTCCTGGCCGTCGATGATGAATTCCTGGGGCTCCACCAGCAGCAGGCGCTGGTCGGTGCTGATGTTGATGGCCTTGGCGGTTTCCACCACTCGGGCTACGTCAGCCTGTGTCACTTCGCGGTCTTTCACCGCCACCATGCCACTGCTGTTGATGCCGCGGATGTGGCTGCCCGTGATGCCGGTGTAGACGCGGCTGATTTTGCAGTCGGCCATCAGCTCGGCCTCTTTGAGCGCCTGCTGGATGCTGGCCACCGTGGCATCGATGTTGACCACCACGCCGCGCTTCAAACCGTTGCTGGGCGCGATGCCCAAACCCGCGAGCTTGAGCTCGCCCCCGGGCATGACCTCTGCCACCACCGCCATCACTTTGGCGGTGCCGATGTCCAAGCCCACTACCAGATCTTTGTACTCTTTTGCCATATAGGGTCCTGCAATACCTTGTGCGCTACTTCTTGGGCGCATCCGCAGCCAGCGTGCTCACGCCGCGCAGCCGGATGGCATACCCGTTCTCATGCCGCAGGTCGGCCGACTCCACGGCCGTCAAGGGCCGTGCGTAGCGGGATGTCACCTGCGTCAGGGTTTTCAAAAATCGTTGCACGCGGGCGTCCACGTCGTCCGCCGTGCCACGCCCCAACTCCAGGTTGGCACCCGTGTCCAGTCGGGCGCGCCAGCTGCCTCGGCCGGTCAATTCCAGCTGCTCCAGCGGCATGTCCATCTTGGCGAATTGCGGCTGTAGCGTGCGGTACATCGCCAGCACCTCAGCGCTCTGCCCCTCGGGCCCATGGAGGCGGGGCAAACTCTCCTGGTCCACCTCTCCCACATTGGCCTCAAACACTTCACCATGGTTGTTGATCAGGCGCGACTCCGCTTCCGCTCCCCAATACGCCACGGCTTGGTGTTCTTGCAAACTCACATGCAGACGATTGGGAAACTCGCGGCGCACCACCGCACGGCGTACCCAGGGCACCGACTCAAATGCGGAGCGCACCCGCGCCAAGTCCACGGTGAAGAAAGTCCCACCCAAACTGGGCGCTACATTGGCGCGCAGGGTGAGCGGGTTGTTGTGGTTCATGTCACCCGACACACTGATGCCCTGCAGGTCAAACGCCGGCAGGCGTGACACCCAGCGCGCCGCAGCCACCATGGCCAGGCCGGCAAACGCCAGGAACAGCACCGCAGCGGTGGTGTTCATGAGTTTGACGTCCAGCGGTGTGGCTGCCGGAGAGTTCATGCAGAGACGCCTCCATCGGTCGCCGTGGCTTGCAGCAGGCGCACACACAGGTCTTCGTAGCTGATGCCCGCAGCCTTGGCCGACATGGGGACCAGCGAATGCCCAGTCATGCCGGGCGAGGTGTTGATCTCCAGCAGGTAGGGCGTGCGCGTCTTGGCGTCGATCATCACATCGGCACGCGCCCAACCACGGCAGCCCAGCACCTGGTAAGCCTTGCTGACCAGGGCACGAATGGCGGCCTCTTCCCCCTCGGGCAGACCGGCTGGCACCAGGTACTGCGTCACATCGGTGAAGTACTTGTTCTGGTAGTCGTAATTGCCTTCGGGTGCCACGATGCGGATCACCGGGAAGGCTTCGGGCGCTTCGTTGGAGCCCAACACCGGGCAGGTGACCTCGTCGCCCGCGATGAACTGCTCGCACAGCACCATGGGGTCGTGTTGCGACGCCAGGGCATAGGCTGCGTCGCACTGGTCGGCGGACATCACCTTGGTGAAGCCAATGCTCGACCCTTCGCGTGCTGGCTTGACGATCATGGGCGCGCCCAGCGCCGCAAACGCCGCGTGGGTTTGGGCCGCGCTGCTGACCTGCTGCCAGGCCGGGGTGGACAGTCCCTCAAAGCGCCAGATGCGCTTGGTCATGACCTTGTCCATGGAAATGGCGGAAGCCATGACGCCAGAACCGGTGTAAGGAATACCCAGCAGTTCCAGCGCGCCCTGCACCGTACCGTCCTCGCCATGGCGGCCGTGCAGTGCGATGAAGCAGCGCGTCAAAGCCCTCGCGCTTCAAGTCATCCAGCGGACGCTCGGACGGGTCGAAAGCGTGCGCGTCCACGCCTTTGGACTGCAAGGCCTTGAGCACGCCGGCGCCCGACATCAGCGACACCTCACGCTCGGCGGAATCTCCGCCGAACAGCACGGCCACCTTTCCGAGTGTGGCCCCCACGCTCCCCGCTTCGCGTGGTTCGCTGCCCCCCGAGGGGGCTCTCGCACCTTGGGACGGCCCGGCGGCGCTCACAGTTTTTACATCAAATTGGCCCATAGCCCTCATCCATGCTGCGCAAGCAGCTCCTGTTTTTGTAGCATTTCAGCAATCTTTCCGGGCACGGCGCCGATGGAGCCGGCACCCATGCACATCAGCACATCGCCGTCGCGTGCGTTGTCGATGGCGGCCTGTGGCATGGCGGCAATCTCGTCCACAAAGATGGGCTCCACCTTGCCGCCTATGCGCAGTGCGCGCGCCAGCGAACGGCCATCGGCAGCCACGATGGGCGCCTCGCCAGCGGCGTAGACTTCGGCCAGCAGCACGGCGTCAGCACCCGCACCAATCACCTTCACAAAATCTTCGAAGCAATCCCGGGTACGCGTGTAGCGGTGTGGCTGGAAGGCCAGCACCAGACGGCGGCCGGGGAAGGCGCCGCGCGCTGCCGCCAGCGTGGCCGCCATCTCCACGGGGTGGTGGCCATAGTCGTCGATGACCGTGACCGTGCCGCCCTGGGGCAGCGCCAGATCGCCATAGCGCTGGAAGCGCCGGCCCACGCCCTTGAACTCGGCCAAGGCCTTGACGACGGCTGCATCGGGAATATTGAGCTCCACCGCCACGGCAATCGCCGACAGCGCGTTGAGCACGTTGTGCAGGCCCGGCAGGTTGAGCACCACCTCCATGTCAGGCAACACCACGCCGTTGCGCCGCTGCACGGTGAAGTGCATCTGGCCGCCCACAGCGCGCACGTTGACGGCGCGCACTTCAGCGTCTTCGTTGAAGCCGTAACTCGTGATGGGGCAGGTCACCTGCTCACAGATCTCGCGCACGGCGGCATCATCGGTGCACAAGATGGCGGTACCGTAGAAAGGCATGCGGTGCAGGAAATCAACAAAGGCTTTCTTGAGCTTGCCAAAGTCGTGCCCGTAGGTCTCCATGTGGTCGGCGTCAATGTTTGTCACCACGGCCATCACGGGCAGCAGGTTCAAGAAAGACGCATCCGACTCATCGGCCTCGACCACGATGTGGTCGCCACTGCCCAGGCGGGCATTGGCACCGGCGCTGTTGAGCCGACCACCAATCACAAAGGTGGGGTCCAGCCCGGCCTCGGCCAGTACGCTGGCGACCAGACTGGTGGTGGTGGTCTTGCCGTGGGTGCCAGCAATGGCAATGCCCTGCTTGAGGCGCATGAGTTCGGCCAGCATCAGGGCACGTGGCACGATGGGAATCTTCATCTCGCGTGCGCGGATGACTTCAGGGTTATCCGACTGCACGGCGGTGGAGGTGACCACCGCATCCGCGCCGGCGACGTTCTCGGCCGCGTGGCCCACATAGGTGCGAATACCCAGGGCCGCCAGGCGCTGAGTGGTCGCGTTGTCGGCCAAGTCGGAACCAGAAATGACGTAGCCCAGGTTGCTCAGCACCTCGGCAATGCCGGACATGCCTGAGCCACCGACGCCCACAAAGTGGATATGTTTCACCGCGTGTTTCATGTTGCGAGCTCCTCGCAAGCGGCCACCACAGCCTGGGTGGCGTTGAGTTTTTGCATCTTTTTAGCCTCCAGCCCGCGCAGCATCAGCGCGGACCGCTCTGTTTTCTGTAGCATTTCTGCCAGTGCTGCAGGCGTCATTTCCGCCTGCGGCAGCAGCCAGCCGCCACCCTGGTCGACCAGGAAGCGGGCGTTGAAAGTCTGGTGATCGTCCACCGCAGCCGGAAAGGGCACGAAGACGGCAGCTGCGCCGACAGCCGCAATCTCGGTCACGGTGCTGGCACCAGCGCGGCAGATCACCAGATCGGCATCGGCGAACGCTTGCGCGGTGTTGTCGATGAATGGGGTGAGCGTGGCCTGCACGCCTGCGGCTGCATAGTTGGCGCGCAGCTCGTCGATCTGCTTCTCACCCGCTTGGTGCGTGACCACGGGGCGCTGCGCTTCGGGAATCAAGGCCAGCGCCTGCGGCACCACGGTGTTGAGCGCACGCGCGCCCAAGCTGCCACCCACCACCAGCACCTTGAGCGGGCCGCTGCGTCCGACAAAGCGTTGTTCGGGCGCGGGCAGGTTCAGAAATTCGGTGCGCAGCGGGTTGCCGACCCACTCCCCTTTTTTCAGCACATTCGGGAAGGCTGCAAACACCCGATCGGCCACGCCGGCCAGCACCTTGTTGGCCATGCCAGCCACCGAGTTCTGCTCGTGCAACACCAGAGGCTTGCCGCAAAGCACGCCCATCATGCCGCCGGGGAAAGTGATGTAGCCGCCCAGGCCCACCACCACATCGGGCTTTACGCGGCGCACCACCTGCAGGCTTTGCCAGAAGGCACGCAACAGCTTGAAGGGCAGTAGCGCCAACGTCTTGAGGCCTTTGCCGCGCACGCCACCAAAGTCCACCAGCTCCAGCGGAATACCACGGGCCGGGACAATGCGGCTCTCCATGCTGCCGGGCGCACCCAGCCAATGCACACGCCAGCCCTTATCCAGCAGGGCTTGCGCCACGGCCAAACCGGGGAAGATGTGCCCACCGGTGCCACCAGCCATGATGAGTGCGCACTTCTGCGTCATACACGGCCTCCGTGCATCAGCCATGGCGCGTTCCGCACCATGCTGCGCTGCGCGCAGTGCCGGTTTTGGCGAAACAGGCAACTCATACACGGCCTCCGTGCATGAGTTGCCTGTTTTCATAGTCCACCCGCAACACCACGGCAATGGCCACCAGGTTCAGCAAGATGGCGGAGCCACCGTAGCTCATGAGCGGCAGGGTCAGGCCCTTGGTAGGCAAAGCGCCCAGGTTCACACCGACGTTGATGAAGGACTGAAAACCCATCCAGATACCCACCCCTTGCGCGACCAGCCCGGCAAAGACACGGTCCAAGGCGATGGCTTGGCGGCCGATGTGCATGATGCGGCGCGTCAGCCACAAAAACAGGCCAATGACCATGACGACGCCCAGCAGACCAAACTCCTCACCAATCACGGCCAGCAAGAAGTCGGTGTGCGCCTCGGGCAGCCAGTGCAGCTTTTCCACACTGCCGCCCAGCCCCACGCCAAAGATTTCACCGCGCCCAATGGCAATCAAGGAATGGGTCAGCTGGTAGGCCTTGCCCAACGCATGCTCTTCGCTCCAGGGGTTGAGGTAGGCAAAGATACGTTCCCGCCGGAACTCGCTGAAAGCAATCATCAAAGAGAAGGCCACCAAAAGCGTGGCGGCGATCAGGAAGAACATCCGGGCATTCACGCCACCCAAAAACAGGATGCCCATGGCAATCACGGCAATCACCATGAAGGCTCCCATGTCGGGCTCCGCCAGCAGCAGCAGGCCGACCACCGCCACAGCGACAGCCATCGGGGCCACGGCGCGGAAGAAGCGCTCTTTCACTTCCATCTTGCGCACCATGTAGTCGGCCGCATACAGCAGCACCGCAAACTTGGCCAACTCGGACGGTTGGAAGTTCATGATGCCCAAAGAAATCCAGCGCTTGGCGCCATTCACGCCGCGCCCTACCCCCAACACGGAAATCAGCAGCACCAGCGACAGCACAAACAGCCAAGGGGCGAGCTTTTCCCAGGTCTGCAAGGGAAACTGAAACGCGATCAGCGCCGCGACAAAGGCGACCACCAGGGACAGCGCATGCCGCACGACAAAGTGGGTGTGGGTGTAGTTCGAGAACTTGGGGTTGTCCGGCATGGCAATCGATGCGGAATACACCATGACCAGCCCCCATAGCAACAGCGCCACCGTCACCCAGACCAGCGGCTGGTCGAACCCTTTCACCTGGGTGGGCATGGTGCTGGCCGCAAACGAGCCGCGCCCGCCCAGGCGCACCGGCAGCGGCCCCGTGCTCGCATCACGCTTGGCGCTGAACCAGCCCATCAGGGTTTGGCGCAAGGCGGTCATGCCATGTGCTCCATGTCCACACCGCTGGACAAGGCCAGCTCCTTCACCGCAGCGCAGAAAACCTGGGCCCGGTGCTCGTAGTTCTTGAACATGTCAAAACTGGCGCAGGCGGGCGACATCAGCACCGCGTCGCCCGCATGGGCGCGTGCGTTGGCCAGGGTGACAGCGGCCTCCATCGAGTCCGCATCCACCAGCGGCACCTCTGCAGATGCAATCGCCTCGCGGATCAGCGGTGCATCACGGCCCATCAGCACCACGGCACGCGCGTAACGCGCAAGGGGCGCCGCCAGCGGCGTGAAGTCCTGGCCCTTGCCCTCACCGCCCAAAATCACCACCAGCTTGCGGTCGGCGCCCAGGCCCTGCAAGGCAGCCACGGTAGCGCCCACGTTGGTGCCCTTGCTGTCGTCAAAAAACTCCACATCGTTCAGGATGCCGATGGGCTCCACGCGGTGCGGCTCGCCCCGGTACTCGCGCAACCCAAACAAAATGGGACCCAGCGCGCAACCGGCTGCGGCGCACAGCGCCAGCGCGGCCAGCGCGTTGCTGGCGTTGTGGCGGCCGCGGATGCGCAGCGCGTCGGCCGGCATCAAACGCTGGAAGTGCAATTCCTCCGCCGCTTCGTTGCGCTTGCGGCGCGTTTCGTCCGCCTCCAGCGCGCGGACCAGCCAGACCATGCCGTTCACTTCTTCCAGGCCAAAGTCGCCAGGGCGCTGCGGCATGTCACTACCAAAAGTGGTGTGGGCGCGTTCTTGCGGGCGTTGCAGCTTCACACGCACCGGCGGAGGCAACATGGCCATCACGGTCGCGTCGTCGCGGTTCAGCACCATCAGGCCGGTCTGGCCAAAGATACGCGACTTGGCTTCAGCATAGGCCTGCATGCTGCCGTGCCAGTCCAGGTGGTCCTGCGTGATGTTGAGCACCACAGCGGCCGTGGGTTCAAAACCGCTGACGCCATCGAGCTGGAAGCTGGAGAGCTCCAGCACCCAGACTTCGGGCAGGGTGTTGGCATCCAGATGCCCAGACAAGGTGTCCAGCAGCGTGGGGCCAATATTGCCGGCCACGGCCACGCTTTTGCCCGCATGGGCGACCAGTTGGCCGGTCAGTGAGGTGACGGTGGTTTTGCCATTGGTACCAGTGATGGCCAGCACCGCTGGCGCATAACCTTGGCGGCTGCGCAGGGCCTGCAGCGCCATGGAATACAAGCTTAATTCGCCCCCGACGTAGATACCCACTGCGCGAGCAGCTCCTAAAACAGGAGCAATTTCCTCTGGACTCAAGCCGGGTGAGCGGTACACCGCGTGCAGGGTCTGCCCATCCACCAGGGCCGCAGAGAAGGGGCCCGGGACAAAACGTACATCGGGCAGCTCCTGCTGCAGCGTAGCCAGCTGGGGCGGCGCGGCGCGCGTGTCGGCCACGGTGATGCTGGCAGCCCCGGTGCGGGCACACCAGCGCGCCATGGCCAAGCCCGATGCGCCCAAGCCCAAGATCACAATGTGTTGACCTGCCACCGGCGCAAAAGGGGTATCCGCTGTGTCGGGCTGGGTCTCCCCATCGGCCGGGACCGCATCCGCTTCGGGCACGGTAGCGCCTACCAGCAGTTCAGATTCCACCTTCTCGGCCTGGGTGTCCGCAAATATCTGCGCCACAAAGGCGGCTGCATCGCGCGCGGCCGTGAGCGTGGTGGGCAAGCCCCGGGCGTCTTTGGCGGGCTCAGACACCGATGGCGCAGCGTGCACCTCGGGCTCCACCGACGTCGGCACGTCCTGCATCCCGGTCATGTCCTGCGCCACAGGCTCGTCTGCCGTAGCGAGATCGACCACGGGCTCCGCCTCTTGTGGAGGCAGCGGCACCATTTCGATTGCCACAGCCTCTTGCACATGCGGCAGCACCCCGCCGTCCTGGGGGGACGCTGCGGGGTGCTCGCCGGGGCGGTGTGCTTCGTGTTCGTTCATCGCAGTTTCAGGGTGGACAGGCCCACCAGGCACAAGAGCATGGTGATGATCCAGAAACGAACCACCACCTGGGTTTCCTTCCACCCCGATTTTTCGAAGTGGTGGTGCAGCGGCGCCATCTTGAGCAAGCGGCGGCCTTCGCCGTATTTCTTCTTGGTGTATTTGAAGTACGTCACCTGCAACATCACCGACAGGGCTTCGGCCACAAAAATGCCGCCCATGATGGCCAGCACAATTTCCTGGCGCACGATGATGGCGATAGTGCCCAAGGCGCCACCCAAGGCGAGTGCGCCCACATCCCCCATGAAGACCTGTGCGGGGTGGGTGTTGAACCACAAAAAGGCCAGGCCTGCACCCGCCATGGCGGCGCAGAAAATCATGAGTTCGCCCGAGCCGGGAATGTGCGGGAAGAACAGGTACTTGGAGTACACGGCGCTGCCGGTCACATAGGCAAAAACACCCAGTGCAGAACCCACCATCACCACCGGCATGATGGCCAAGCCATCCAAGCCGTCAGTCAGGTTCACGGCGTTGCTGGAGCCCACAATCACCAGATACGTCAGCACCACAAAGCCCAATACGCCCAGCGGGTAGCTCACCTCTTTGATGAACGGCAGCAACAGGCCGGCTTTGGGCGGCAGGTTCACGTCAAAGCCCGAGCGCACCCAATTGAAGAACAGCTCAATCACGCGCAGATTGGAACTCTCCGAAATGCTGAACACCAGGTAGAGCGCAGCCAACAGGCCAATGACCGACTGCCAAAAATACTTCTCGCGCGAGCGCATGCCTTCAGGGTCTTTATGCACCACCTTGCGCCAGTCGTCGGCCCAGCCAATGGCACCGAAGCCCAGCGTCACCAGCAGCACGATCCAAACAAAACGATTAGACAGGTCCGCCCACAACAGCGTGGAAACGGCAATCGACAGCAAAATCAACACCCCGCCCATGGTGGGCGTACCACTCTTGCTCAGGTGGGTTTCCATGCCGTAGCCACGGATGGGTTGGCCGATCTTCAGCTCACGCAGGCGGCGAATCACATAGGGGCCAGCAGCCAGACCAATCAACAAGGCGGTGAGCGCTGCAAACACCGCACGAAAGGTGAGGTACTGGAACACGCGGAAAAACCCGAACTCGGGCGACAAAGTTTGCAGCCATTGGGCCAGGCTCAGCAGCATGAAAACGCTCCAAAAATATCAAACGGCATGGTTGCCACCTCCGGTAGCGGGCGCGGGCTGGGCCAAGGCCTCTACCACGCGCTCCATGCGCATAAAACGGGACCCTTTGACCAGCACGCTGGCCACACCGGGCAACAAGCCCCTGGCACGCGCGATCAAGGTCTCGACATCAGGGAAATGTTCGGCACCGGGGCAGGCGGCAACGGCGTGGACAGCCATATCTCCCAGTGCCAAGACATGGGAAATGCCTTGGGCATGGGCAAACCGCCCAGCTTCCGCATGGAAATCAGGGCCTTGTTCACCGACTTCGCCCATGTCCCCCAGCACCAGCAGGCGCTGGCCCGGCAGATCCGCCAGCACCTGGATGGCGGCGCGCATGGAGTCGGGGTTGGCGTTGTAGGTGTCGTCCACCAGCGTGGCGTGCAGACCGCTGTGGGTGATCTGCAAGGCACGGCAACGGCCTTTGACTGGCACAAAGGCCTGCAGTCCCTGCACGACCGCCTGGGGACTGACACCCGCAGCCAAGGCACATGCGGCTGCGGCCAGCGAGTTCTTCACGTTATGGCGCCCGGCAATGGCCAGGCGGTACTGCAGTGCGCCCCAAGGCGTGCTGGCCTGAACCTGCCAGGCACCTTCCACCCACTCGGCGCCAGTGCATAGCACCTCTTGCGCAGAACCGGCAGCGTGCCATCCAAACTGCACCGTCTTGCGGTTCGCTGCCAGGCCTTGCCAGACGGCGGTGTAGTCATCGTCCAGCGGAAACACTGCCACACCCTCGGCCGGCAAAGCGGCAATCACGGTGCCGTTTTCCTGGGCTACGGCTTCCACCGTGTGCATGAATTCCAGGTGCTCACGCTGCGCGTTGTTGACCAGGGCCACCGTGGGCTGTGCCATGGCGGCCAGCCCGGCGATCTCGCCGGGGTGGTTCATGCCCAACTCGACCACGGCCAGGCGGTGTTCGCGGCGCAAGCGCAGCAGGGTCAGGGGCACGCCGATGTCGTTGTTGAAGTTGCCACGGGTGGCCAAGGCCGCACCGCCGGGGGCCTGTGCCTCCAGAATGGCAGCAACCATCTGGGTCACCGTGGTCTTGCCATTGCTGCCGGTCACCGCCACTAAGGGCAAAGTGAATTGGGCACGCCATGCGGCAGCCAGCTGGGCCAAAGCCCGCTTGGTGTCAGGCACCTCGATGCGTGGCAGGCCCACAGGGTAGGCCGCTGCGGGCAAGCCAGCGTGGCACAGTACGGCGGTGGCACCCTGGGCTTGGGCGTCGTGCAAGAAGGCGTTGGCATCAAACCGCTCGCCTTGCAAAGCCACAAACAGGTCACCACTGGCAAGGGTCCTGGTGTCGGTGTGGACCCGCAGAATCGCTGGGTCTGCAGGGCCCACGAGATGTGCGCCGTCCAGCCATGCGGCGACTTGGGCCAGTGTCATCATGGCACTCATGCGGCACCTCCGGTCGAGGACTGGCGCGCCCGCAGCGCGGCCAGGGCATGGTACTGGTCAGAGAAAGGATGTTTCACACCCGCAATTTCCTGGGTTTCCTCGTGGCCCTTGCCAGCCAGCAGGACCACGTCATTGGCCGCGGCCTGCATAACCGTGTCACGGATAGCCAAAGCGCGGTCCACTTCCACCTCTACACCTTTGTTGTCCACCAATCCCAACAGGATCTGTGCCACGATGGCCTCGGGACGTTCGCTGCGCGGGTTGTCGCTGGTCACCACCACGCGGTCGGCATGCTGGGCGGCAATCGCTCCCATCACGGGGCGCTTCGATGCGTCACGGTCTCCACCACAGCCAAACACCGCCCACAGGTTCCCGCCACGGGCCTGGGCCATGGGGCGCAGCGCGTGCAGAGCCTGGGCCAAGGCGTCCGGCGTATGGGCGTAATCGATGGCCACCAGCGGTGCGCCTTGCCCGCCCACACACTCCATGCGACCCGGCACGGGCAACAAAGTGCTGCAGGCGCCGACTGCGTCAGCCAGGGGTACGCCCAGGCACCGCATGGCGGCAATCACACCCAGCAAATTCAACACGTTGTAGTGACCAACGACCCCGACTTGGAGCGGGCACGACAGGTCGCCCTCCACCACGTCAAAGGCCATACCGCTGGCGGTATGGCGCAGCTGTTGCGCGCGCAGGCGTGCAGGCTGTTGGCTGGACACCGTCCACAGGTCCAGCGCGCCCGCCAGTTCATCGGCCAAGACTGCGCCTTGTGTGTCGTCGATATTCACCACGGCGTGGCCGAGACCGGGCCAGGCAAACAGCTTGCGCTTGGAGACCCAATAGGCGGCCATGCTGCCGTGGTAGTCCAAGTGGTCTTGGGTGAAGTTGGTGAACACGGCCACCCGAATCTGGGTCCCCGCCATGCGGTGCTCCTCGATCCCAATCGAGGAGGCTTCCATAGCACACGCGCGCAAACCTTGGTCTGCAAATTGCCGCAGCGTCTGCTGCACCCGCACCGGGTCCGGGGTGGTCAAGCCAGTGGACTGCACATGGGGCGGCTGCCCGACTCCCAGAGTGCCAATCACACCGCATGGCAACGCGTGCGCGGCAGGCAAAGCACTCAATGCTTGGGCCAGCCACCAGGCCGTGCTGGTCTTACCGTTGGTACCGGTCACAGCCACCACGGGCAGAACGGCAGATGGTTGTCCATAGAACGCGGCGGCGATCAGGCCGGCGTCGGCCTTCAGGCCCGTATAGCTGGCTACACGGGTGGCATCCAGCGCGAAGGCGGACGCACCGTCCTGCTCCACCAGCGCGGCCACGGCGCCGCTGTCCAGCGCCTGGGCCACAAAAGCGCGGCCGTCCACAACCCCACCGGGCCAAGCGACGAAGGCTTCACCCGCAGCAATTTGCCGGCTATCGGTGCACAAGGCAATGGCGCCCCGCTCGCGAAGCCATTGCACGGCCTCTAGAGGTGACGTGAGGTGGCGCATCAGAAACTCTCCTCCACCGCTTCAGTCACGATCTGGGGGCGCACCGCCATGTCAGGTTGCACGCCCAGCATGCGCAGGGTTTGCTGCACGGTTTCGCTGAATACGGGCGCAGCAACATCACCGCCGAAATATTTGCCGTTGCTGGGTTCGTCAATCATCACGGCCACCACAATGCGCGGGTTATCAATAGGGGCTACGCCCACGAAGAAACCGCGGTACTTTTTCTCCGCATACCCCTTGCCTTCTTGCTTGTGGGCCGTGCCGGTTTTTCCTCCTACGGAGTACCCCATAGTCTGGGCTTTGGGCGCAGTGCCTCCAGGGCCGGCGGCCATGTGCAACATGTTGAGCACCGCCTTGGCGTGGCGCGCCTCAAACACACGCACACCGGCCACCTGCTCCGAGGTTTTGAGCAAGGTCACCGGCACCAGCTCGCCATCACGCGCAAACACACTGTAGGCGCGCGCCAACTGGAACAAGCTGGCCGACAGGCCATAGCCGTAACTCATGGTGGCCTGTTCAATCGGGCGCCAAGTTTTGTAGGCGCGCAGACGACCACTCACCACACCAGGAAAAGGCACCTGGGGCTTTTGCCCCAGCCCCACCTGGCTGAACATATCCCACATCTCGTGGGGCTCCATTTGCATGGCCAATTTGACAGTGCCCACGTTGCTGGACTTCTGGATGACTTCGTTCACCGACAAAACCCCATGGGGGTGCGAATCGGTAATGGTGGAGCCGGTGATGGTGATACGGCCGGGCGCAGTCTGTATCGGCGTTTCGGGCCGTACCATGCCCTGCTCCAGCGCCAGGGCGACCACGAATGGCTTCATGGTGGAACCGGGTTCAAAGGTGTCCGTGAGGGCCCGGTTGCGCAACTGTGCGCCAGTGAGGTTGGCACGTTTGGCAGGCGAGTAGCTGGGGTAGTTGGCCAAGGCCAGCACCTCTCCGGTCAACACATCCAGCACCACCACACTGCCAGCTTTGGCTTTGTTTTCGAGCACCGCATCACGTAGCTTTTGATAGGCAAAAAACTGCACCTTGCTATCAATGCTGAGCTGCAGATCCTTGCCCTCAAGAGGCGGGATTTGGTCGCCCACATCTTCCACCACGCGCCCCAGACGGTCTTTGATCACGCGGCGCGACCCGCTGCGTCCGGCCAGTTCTTTGTTGAAGGTGAGCTCCACCCCCTCCTGGCCCTTGTCTTCCACATTGGTAAAGCCCACCACATGCACAGCGGACTCACCCTCGGGGTACTCGCGCTTGTATTCCTTACGCTGGTAAATGCCCTTGATATTGAGTTCTGCGATTTGCTTGGCAACCGCAGCATCGACTTGGCGCTTGATCCAGACAAAAGTCTTGTCTTCATTGGCCAACTTGCGCGAGATGTCGGCAGCCGGCATCTCCAGCAATTTCGCCAAACGCTGCAATTGGGCCTTGTCCATTTCCACATCTTCGGGAATCGCCCAGATACTGGGCGCCGGCACGCTGGAGGCCAAAATCAAGCCATTGCGATCCAGAATGCGACCGCGGTTGGCCGGCAAGTCCAGCGTACGGGCAAAACGCACTTCACCCTGGCGCTGAAAGAAGTCATTGGCCACCACTTGGATATAGGCCGCACGCGCCGCCAGCCCCACAAAGCCCAGCGCAATCACACCCACCACAAACTTGCTGCGCCAGACCGGTGTGCGGCTGGCCAGCAAGGGACTGGATGTGTAGAGCACGCTACGGCTCATGGTGCGGCTCCGGGAGCGCTGTAAGTCACGTAGGTCGTGATGCCCGGCGTGGCTTGGCGCATTTGCAACTGGTCTTTGGCCAAGCGCTCCACGCGCGCAGGGGTGGCCTGGCCGCGTTTTTCGACCTGCAGCCGCTCAAACTCGGTTTCCAACCGACGCGCCTCAGCGCGCGCACGCTCCAGCTCCACAAACACTCGACGTGACTCGTACTGCATTCCTACCAAATACAGGGCACTGGCTACCACGGCCAAAAGCAGCACCAGGTTCAAGCGAATCACGCGGCCATCCTTTGTGCCACACGCAAAATGGCGCTGCGCGAACGCGGGTTGCCCGCCACTTCGGCCGCACTAGGCTTGATGCGGTCCAGCGCCTTGAGTTTCATGACTTTGGGGGCAGCAAACGGTGCGCGTCGGTCGTACTCGTCTTTGGAGTGCTTGGCGATGAACTGCTTGACGATGCGATCTTCCAGCGAGTGGAAGCTGATCACCGCCAGGCGCCCGCCCACTTCCAGCACATCCAGGCTCGCATCTAACGCTTGTTGCAACTCCTCAAGCTCGGCGTTGATGAAAATCCGAAGAGCCTGAAATGTGCGCGTTGCAGGGTTCTGGCCCTGCTCGCGGGTTTTGACCGTGTCAGCCACGAGCTGGGCCAACTCGGAGGTGGTTGAAATTGGCCCCCGTTCCTGTCGGCGAGCAGCAATCGCCTTTGCAATTGGCCCAGCAAACCGTTCTTCACCGTATTCACGTATCACCTCCGTGATTTGATTGATCTCGGCTGTTGCCAGCCACTGGGCCACACTCTCACCGCGCGTGGTATCCATGCGCATATCCAGAGGACCTTCGAAGCGGAAGCTGAAGCCCCGCTGTGGGTTGTCGATTTGGGGAGAGCTCACGCCCAAGTCCATCAATACGCCAGCCAGACTGGCAGGAGGCAATTCCCCCAAGTGAGAAAAACCTTCGTGGCGAATGGAAAACCGGGGATCGGTGATGCTGGCTGACTGGGCTACAGCGTCAGGGTCGCGGTCAAAGGCCACCAAGCGGCCGGCAGGACTCAATTGCTCCAGAATGCGGCGCGAGTGGCCGCCACGGCCAAAAGTGGCATCCACATAAGTGCCATCAGCCGCACCCGCATACGGCTGACCGTCGTTGCTGAACAATGCGTCGACTGCTTCGTTCAACAAGACGGTGGTGTGGGTCCAAGGAGCTTCCACCGTCACACCTTAGAAAGAAAAGTCTTTGAAGACATCGGGCATCTCGCCCTGCATGGCCTTCGCCTCTTGGGCGTCGTAAGTGGCCTTGTCCCACAGCTCAAAGTGGTTCCCCATGCCCAGCAGCATGGTGTCTTTGGCTATGCCTGCAGCTTCGCGCAGCTCAGGCGATACCAGCACGCGACCCGTGGCATCCATTTCCACATCCATGGCATTGCCAAGAAAAATGCGCTTCCACCACTGGGCAGACATGGGCAGTGCCGCAATACGTTCGCGGAATTTTTCCCACTCGGGGCGGGGGAACACCATCAGGCACCCATGCGGGTGTTTGGTAATCGTGAGTTGGCCTGCCGCCGTCGCACTCAAGACGTCACGATGCCGGGTCGGTACAGATAACCGACCCTTTGCATCCAAACTGAGTGACGAAGCCCCTTGGAACACCGTGAAATACCTACTTTTGTTGCGACAGCGTAGAAATAGCAATTGCGCGGCACTTTTCACCACTAAATTGCACTTTTTTGCACTGTATCAGCAAAAGCCGCGCTTGCAAGAGGGCTTGCGCGAATTTTTTCCAATGAAATCAAGGACTTAGAAGCGTTTTTGCAGGCGAGCAGCAAGCAAAAATCGTTCTAAATTAAGCACTTAGCGCGCCTTATGAAAGTGATGCATGAAACAAGAATTTCACGCACCGTTCGTCCGAACGGCTTACAGGATGTAACGCGAAAGATCTTCGTTCTGGCTCAGCTCACCCAAGCGTGCATCGACATAGGCGGCATCAATGGTCACAGTTTGTCCCGCCAGAGACGTGGCATCAAAGCTAACCTCATCCAGCAGGCGCTCCAGCACGGTAGACAGGCGGCGCGCACCAATGTTCTCGGTGCGCTCATTCACCTCAAAGGCAATTTGGGCCAAACGCGTAATGCCTTCGGGCATGAAGGCCAGCGCCACCTGCTCAGTGGCCAACAGCGCTTGGTATTGCTTGACCAATGAGGCATGGGTCTGCGTCAGGATGGCTTCAAAGTCTTGCACCGACAGGGATTGCAGCTCAACGCGAATAGGAAAACGCCCTTGCAACTCGGGAATCAGGTCACTGGGTTTGCTCAGGTGAAAAGCACCGGAAGCCACGAAGAGAATGTGGTCGGTCTTGACCATGCCGTATTTGGTGGACACCGTCGTCCCCTCCACCAGGGGCAGCAAGTCACGCTGCACACCCTGACGCGACACCTCGGCACCACTGCCCTCGCTGCGCGACGTCACCTTGTCAATCTCATCAATGAACACAATGCCGTTTTGCTCCAGCAGATGCAAGGCTTGGGTCTTGATGTCCTCTTCGTTGACGAGTTTGGCGGCCTCTTCGTCCACCAGCAATTTGTGCGCCTCGCTGATCTTGAGCTTGCGCGTCTGACGCTTGTTCTGGCCCAGTTGGCCAAACATGCCACGCAGCTGTTCCGTCATTTCCTCCATGCCAGCTGGCCCCATGACTTCCAGCTGAGGGGCAGGCGCAGCCACATCCACCTCAATCTCGCGATCAGCCAACTGGCCCTCGCGCAACTTCTTGCGGAAGGTCTGGCGCGCCGTGTTTTCTGGTGTCTCGCTGGCGGCCGTCACGCCAAATTCGGTGCGCGGTGGTGGCACCAGAATATCCAGAATGCGCTCCTCCGCTGCGTCTTCGGCCCGGGCACGCACTTTGGCTTTTTCTGCCTCACGCGTTTGTTTGACAGCAATGTCGGCCAGGTCACGGATGATGGCATCCACATCCTTGCCCACATAACCGACCTCCGTGAACTTGGTGGCTTCGACCTTGATGAAAGGTGCATCCGCCAAGCGCGCCAGACGGCGGGCAATTTCGGTTTTCCCCACGCCGGTGGGGCCAATCATCAGGATATTTTTCGGTGTAATTTCACTGCGCAGCGCAGCATCCACCATTTGCCGACGCCAGCGGTTGCGCAAGGCAATGGCCACCGCGCGCTTGGCCTGTGCCTGCCCGACGATGTGTTTGTCCAGTTCGGCAACGATGTCTTGGGGAGTCAATGCTTGCATGTCGTTCACAGGGTCTCAATGGTGTGGTGCATATTGGTGTAAATGCACAGTTCGCCCGCAATCTCTAGCGAGCGCTTCACAATATCCGCTGCTGGCAACTCGGTGTGATTGAGCAACGCAACCGCAGCAGCCTGCGCATAAGCGCCACCCGACCCGATGGTCACGATGCCGTTTTCGGGCTCCAGAACATCCCCATTGCCGGTGATGATCAGAGAGGCATCCTTGTCAGCCACTGCCAGCATGGCCTCCAGCCGGCGCAGCACGCGGTCGGTACGCCAGTCTTTGGTGAGCTCGATGGCGGCCCGCACAAGATGCCCTTGGTGTTTATCGAGTTTGGCTTCAAAACGCTCGAAAAGGGTGAACGCATCAGCCGTGGCACCCGCAAACCCGGCCAGCACCTTGCCGTGGTGCAGCTTGCGCACCTTGCGGGCTGAACCCTTGACCACGATATTTCCAAGGGTAACTTGGCCATCGCCGCCGATAGCAACTTGGTCGCCCTGCGGAGTCTTGCGCCGTACGCTAATGATGGTGGTGCCGTGAAATTGTTCCATGGTGTGAATGTGGGGTGGATCGCACCCAAATCAAGCCGTTGCGCACACCGTGCGCGCGCACTCACATGGCGCGAGGAACGACCCTGGCATGCTCATTGATGCCAATAACGTTGAAGAATGCAGCGACGAGACGATGAACATCCTGAAACTGCACCGTGCTGCCTTCTGACTGGCGCATGGCCACCCAGTTAAGGATGCTGCCCGCAGCGGAAAAATCCACGCGGATCAAATTGCGACAAGACACCACGATTCGACCGCCTTCGTCTCGCGCCGCGTCCAGCCCCGCCAAGGCCTGCGTGGCATCGCCCAGTACATCACCGCGCAACTCCAGGCCCGACACTGACACACTGTCCAACCCCATCGGTACCGTGGCAGCTGACTCGTAGTTTGACGAGGCCCCTGCAGCACCAGCCGCAGAAATTTCTGCTGGCTCGTACATGCAACGAGCAGGCTCCCACGCGGGCGGAGAAACCTCGTAGGTCACACAGTAATCCAGCGCGGCCAACTCAAACTCATCCAACATCTGCATGGTTCGCAGCGCATTCAGCCGTACCGCCCACCAGTCAGGGTCCACCGCACGATCCCCGGAAGGGGTCGCGGCACGCAGTGCCAGCACCAGGCTGTCAGTACCGCCAAACTGCAGAGCGACTGGTTCGTCACACAAGCTGCCGAACAAACCGCCCAGCAAAGGCATGGCCTCAGCGTCCAGAGTGGAAATCGCTGACCAATCAATCACCCACGGCATCGGCTGCGTAGACATGGCCTCGCGCAATTCTTCCATCGCCTGGGCCGTCAATCGAGAAGGACAGTGCCAAATTGCATTGTTTATCGCCTGCACATGACGCGCATAACCTGAGGCGGCAAACGGTGCAGCGGCAGTGGTGTCCATGCCCTGGGATGCATCTGCAAGTGAAACCCATGTCGGCACTGCATTGCCCCACACATGGGCCAACTCCATCAAAGCCCAATCAAATCGTGCCCGGTTATTGGTGGCCCGGTACAAGTCCATCAGCGCAGCCGCCCAAGACACAGAAGACTCCGGTGTGGCCGTAATGCTCTGCAAGGCATTGAGCAAACCAGTCTCGGCGCCAGCATCATCGCCATTGGCAAATCGAATGGCGGCCTCCTCCAGCTCAGGGTCAGTCGCCATGTCATCCACCTCAATAGCAAAAAGCTCGGAGGTAGAAAACGTCAGATCAGCTCCAGACTCGCCGCCCTTACCTGCAACACCTTGCGGCGCGCGCGCTGGCAAGGGAACATGGCTGGACATAGGCGGCGGCATACCCCGCCCCATTTGTGTGGGGGCATATTCAGAAGGCGCCGCACCAGAGACGCTGGAATGCAGCTCAGACGACTCGGTAGGCTCAAACCGGGACGATATGGGCGCTGGCACCGTGGGGGCTGATGCATAGGGTGACGGGGGCGCCACGACCGCACTCGCAGCTCCGGCCACAGGAAAGCCTGTTTGTGCAGCTGCTGCGGCGTCTTGCTTGCCCTTCCACCACTGCTTGGACATCTGGGCTTCGATTTCATCAATTTTTTTCAGGGTGACCGCACGGCCGTCGGGATCCGTGGGGATACTGGTCTGAAAAAAAGAGGGCCGAGCCAGCGCTGCGGTAGCAGACGGATCGCGGTTGCGTAACTTGCGCAATTGATCGAATTCCCGCTTGCGAACAAAATCATTTTGCCGCTTGCGTTCAATCATGGCCTTCAAGGCCTGCTTGTCATAGCCACTATCCGGCTCAGGCTCAGCGCGGTCCAACTCCGACCAATCCTTGGTCGGGTTGCGCACAAACATCGCCACCTTGGACAATAAACCAGGTCGGTCGTCTTTGGTCGCCATAAGTTAGTGGGTGTACTCCGCAGGCTAGGAATTGCGATTAATCGCCAAACATTTTCTGTTTGAGCTCGCGGCGCTGCTGAGCTTCCAGCGACAACGTAGCCGTGGGACGGGCCAACAAACGGCCCACCCCAATGGGCTCACCGGTCTCATCGCAGTATCCATAGTCCCCCGCATCAATGCGAGAGATGGATTGCTCAATTTTTTTGAGCAGCTTGCGTTCGCGGTCACGGGTGCGCAGCTCCAGAGCATGCTCTTCTTCAATCGTCGCACGGTCTGCAGGGTCAGGCACGACTGAAGTGTCTTCACGCAGATGCTCGGTCGTCTCACCGGCACTGTTCAGGATATCGCGCTTGAGAATCGACAACTTGAGGCGAAAAGCCGCAAGCTGCACATCGTTCATGTACTCGGAGTCGGGCATGGCCAGCAACTCGGCATCGGTCAATTCGGCTACCGGCTTGGTCTTCCAGTTGTTGACAAGCTTGGCGTCTTTCTTGACGGCGGCAGGAATCACAGGGGCAATCACGGGGGATGTCATGGTAGGGGTATAGCTGGCTTTGGCGGCTGTGGAGGCCACAGATTGCGCCATGGAGGGCACAGTAAGCTGTGCCAACCGGGAGGAAGGGCGGCCTGACTTGGCAGGCACCGCAACCGCAGGAGCGGGTACGGAAGCCACCGCAGGTGTTTTGACCACTGCTGGGGCGGCAACCGCTTTGACAGGTGTGGCTTTGGCAGGAGTCTGCACCTTGGCAGCGGGCTTGGACGCCGGTTTATCAGGGACTGCCTTGATTTTAACGGCTGGAGCGGGGGCTGCCTTGGACACCTTCGTTACAACCTTGGCAGCCACCTTCACCGGAGCTTTCACCACCGGTTTTGCGATGGGTTTGGCGGCTGCTTTTGCAACCACTTTGGCTGCGGGTTTGGCCGCAGGTTTGGCAGGGACTTTTGCCACCGGCTTGGCCGCCACTTTGGCTTTCGCAGTTACGTTTTTGGCCACGGGTTTGCTCGCAGTTTTGGGGGGCGCCTTGGCCGCGGTCTTGGCTTGCGCCTTCACTACCGGCTTGGCAGCCACTTTGGCTGCGGGCTTGGCTTTGGCGTTTTTGGGTGTCACGGCCTTGGCCTTGGAATCTTTCCCGGATGTCGCTTTCACTTCTTGTCTCCTGGCAGTACTCGCCTGCGCATGGTCCCTGGTGGCTGCTGCCGCTTTGGCCGCCTTGGCAGGCGGTGAAACGCGGGTTTCTTCGGCGCGCGAGTGTACAGGTTTCCCCATCGGGAAACCCATCAGTTGCAAAAGCGAGACAATCATTTGGCTCCCAGCCGGTGTTTGGGGTGGTCTTGTGAAGGTGGGTCAGACGAGAGATTGCTCCATGCCCTGCAGGAAGATGTCCTTGGGCAGGTCAATGCCGATAAAAACCATTTTGCTGCACTTCTGCTCGCCCTCAGCCCAAGCCGGCCCCAAGTCGCTACCCATGAGCTGGTGCACGCCCTGGAAAATCACCTTGCGCTCGGTGCCCTGCATATAGAGCACACCTTTGTAGCGCAGCATGCGCGGACCGTAGATGTTGACGATGGCGCCCAAAAAATCTTCCAGCTTGGCCGGATCGAACGGTCGGTCGGACTTGAAAACAAAGCTCTTCACGTCGTCATCGTGGTGATGGTGGTGGCCATGGCCGCCGTGGTCACCTTGCGCATGGCCGTGCTGGTGCGAGGGGTGGTCGCAATGCTCTCCATGGGCGTGGTCATGGTCATGGTGGTCGTGATCGTCTTCCTTCAAGAAGTCGGGATCGATATCCAGTTTGGCATTCAGGTTGAAGCCGCGCAGATCAAACACCTCTTTCAAAGACACATCTCCAAAGTGCACCGCCTTTTGGGGCGCGCGGGGATTCATGTGTTTGATGCGGTGCGTCAGGGCATCGAGCTCGTCCTTGGACACCAGGTCCGACTTGCTGATGAAGATCTGGTCGGCAAAACCGATCTGGCGGCGCGCCTCCTGGCGGTCGTTGAGCTGCTGCACCGCATGCTTGGCGTCCACCAGGGTCAAGATGGAGTCCAGCAAATAGGTTTCGGCGATCTCGTCGTCCATGAAGAAGGTTTGCGCTACCGGGCCGGGATCGGCGACACCCGTGGTCTCGATCACCACGCGTTCAAAGTCCAATTCGCCCTTGCGCTTTTTCTCGGCCAGGTCTTTGAGCGTGGTCCGCAGGTCCTCGCGGATGGTGCAGCAGACGCAACCGTTGCTCATCTGGATGATTTGCTCATTGGTGTCGCTCACCAAAATATCGCTGTCGATGTTTTCCTCACCGAACTCGTTTTCGATGACGGCAATTTTCTGGCCATGGGCCTCGGCCAGCACGCGCTTCAAGAGCGTGGTTTTTCCGGAACCCAGAAAACCGGTCAGGATGGTGGCGGGAATCAAGCTCATGTTCAAATTCCAAAAATGGTGCAGTGCAAAAACGCTATTTGGGGAGTGTAGCGAGCCTGTCAAGCCCCTACCCACCCTACAAGTAGGTGGCTCAGCGGCGCATGACCACCAGGCCCTTGAGGTATTCCCCCTCGGGAAAGGCAATCGTCATCGGGTGGTCGGGGGCGCCACCCATGCGCTCGGTGATATAGCCATCCACCCCGGCGTCCGACCCGGCCCCGGCAATAATTTTGTGGAACAGATCAGCGCTGATGCCCCCCGAACAGCTGTAAGTGAACAGCACGCCACCCGGCTCCAGCAGCTTGAAGGCCAAGCGGTTGATGTCTTTGTAGGCGCGCGCGGCGCGCTCTGCGTGGGCCACGGTGGGCGCAAACTTGGGTGGGTCCAGGATGATGGCGTCAAAGGTGCGCCCCTCGGCGGCAAAGGCGCGCAGGCTGGCGTTCACGTCCGCATCCATGAAGGTGGCGCGGCTGGCGTCAAAGCCGTTGAGCGCCACGTTGGCGCGCGCCTTCTCAATGGCCGGGCCACTGGAGTCGATGGAGGTCACATGGCCCGCGCCGCCCGAGAGCGCCGCCACGGTGAAACCGCCGGTGTAGCAGTAACAGTTGAGCACTGTCTGGAAGCCCAGGCGGCGCGTGGTGTCGGCAAAGCGTTTGCGGCTGTCGCGCTGGTCCAAGTAGAAACCGGTTTTGTGGCCCTCGGCAATGCTCAGCGCCAGCTTCCATTCGTGCTCTTGCAGCACGAGCTCGATGGCACCCTCGCCGCGCAGCCAACCAGTGGCTTCGGGCAAGCCCTCCAGAGCCCGGCTGCTGGCATCAGAACGCTCGTAGAGCTTGCTCAGGCCGGTGGCCGCCAACAGCGCATCGGCAATCACATCCTTCCACTTCTCCACCCCAGCCGAGGTGAACTGGGCCACCAGCGTGTCACCGTAGCGGTCCACGATGAGGCCGGGCAGCCCGTCGGATTCACCGTGGACTAGGCGCACGCCGTCACTTTTTATGTCAAATCGGACTCTAGCCCTCACGGATGCTGCGCAAGCAGCTATGAAAAAGCTAGCATCTATGCGCTGCTTTTCATCAAAACTCCAGACCCGGGCGCGGATCTTGGACTGCGGGCTGAAGGCTGCCCAGCCTAGGAACTGGCCTTCAGCCGACTCCACGCGCACGGTCTCACCGCTGTCACCACCGCCCTTGGCAATGGCGGACTCAAAAATCCAGGGATGGCGGCGTAACAGGGAGCGCTCTTTGCCGGCGCGCAGGCGAATGGTTTTCATAGCCGGGTATTGTCGCTTGCGAGTGCGCCGCCTGCGGAGCGGGCCTGCGGGCGGCCTCATACTGCCAAACGCGCAGAAATCGGCCGCCCGCAGGCCCGCTCCGCAGGCTCGGAGACTCGGCAAGCGAAAGGGAGTTAAGACCCTTTTTTCAACTTCGCGCGCGGGTGTGCCGCGTCATATGCCTTGGCCAGGTGCTGAAAGTCCAGCCGGGTGTAGACCTGTGTGGTGGTGATGTTGGCGTGGCCCAGCAGCTCCTGCACCGCCCGCAAATCACCGCTGCTTTGCAGCACATGGCTGGCAAACGAGTGGCGCAGCATGTGCGGATGCACCGGGGCGTTGAGGCCGGCCAGCTGGCTGCGGCGCCTGAGACGCTGCCAAATGCTTTGCGCGGTGAGGCGCGTGCCATTGCGCCCCGTGAACAGCGCCGTGCTGGCATCTGCCAGGGCGGCAGGCAACGGCGCGGCGCTGGCCGTGCCGCTGGGGCCGCGCAAATCAAGCCAGCGTTGCAGGGCCGCCAGGGCGGAGGCACCGACCGGCACGGTACGGCGCTTGCTGCCCTTGCCCAGCACATGGGCCTCGGCGGCTTGCAGGTCGACCCAGCCTTTGGCGTCTTTGCCAGCCACCACGTCCAGCCCCACCAGCTCGCCGACCCGCAGGCCGCTGCCGTAGAGCAGCTCCACCATGGCTGCGTCGCGTGCTTCCAGCCAGGCGTTGTCGTCGCTCTCGAAGTCGGCCAGTTGGACTGCATCGTCCACCCCCAGGGCCTTGGGCAGGGGCTTGGGGGCTTTGGGGGAGCGCACATCCTGCACGGGGTTGCTGGCCACCAGGCCTTGGCGGCCCAGCCAAGTGTAGAACCCGCGCCAGCCCGAGAGGATGAGTGCAATGCCACGGCCGCTGCGCCCGCCGCTGTGCATCTGCGCCACCCAGCGGCGGATGTGGTTGTTTTTGACGTCCCGCAGCGCCACCTGGGCCTGGGTGGCGTTGGCCGCCAACTTACCTAGGTCCAGCGCGTACAGCTCGACCGTGCGCGTGGCCAGGCGTTTTTCGACGCGGACGTACTCCAGGTATTTTTCTACCAGGGCCGTATCGTCCGCAGTCACGGCAGATAAGGCTTAACGAAGGCGCGAGAGCGCGGCGCTGGCGAGCTCGCCAATGCGCGCCAGGAATTCGGTGCCCATGCCGCTGTTGAAGCGCTGCGCA